>NZ_JBVJYH010000033.1:0-69155 GCF_055600785.1 Streptomyces sp. NPDC038200 | reverse complement strand
TTCGACGCACCGTCCTGGTTCACCGCCGAACCCCGCACCACCGCCAGCACCGGATGCCCGTTGCGCCGCGCGTCCGACAACCGCTCCAGCACGAGGACGCCGAGCCCCTCGGAGAATCCGGTCCCGGCCGCGTCGTCGGCGAAGGAGCGGCAGCGCCCGTCCGGGGAGAGGGCGCCCTGCCGGCTGAACTCCACGTAGGTGCCCGGCGAGGCCATCACCGTCACTCCCCCGGCCAGGGCCAGGGTGCACTCGCCCTGCCGCAGTGCCTGCGCGGCCAGGTGCAGCGTGACGAGGGACGAGGAGCAGGCGGTGTCGACGCTGAGTGTCGGTCCCTCCAGTCCGAGGGTGTAGGCGACGCGGCCGGAGACGATGCTGCCGGAGCCGAAGCTGCCGAAGTAGTCGTGGTACATGACGCCGGCGAACACGCCGGTGCGGCTGCCGCGCAGCGACACGGGGTCGATACCGGCGTTCTCCAGCGCCTCCCAGGAGCCTTCGAGCAGCAGGCGCTGCTGCGGGTCCATGACGAGGGCGTCGTGGGGGCTGATGCCGAAGAACCCGGCGTCGAAGTCGCCGGCGTCGTGCAGGAACCCGCCCTCGCGGGTGTACGAGCGGCCCGGGACGCCCGGTGTCGGGTCGTACAGGCCGGGATCCCACCCCCGGTCGTCGGGGAAGGGCGTGATGCCCTCCCCGCCGTCCGCGACCAGCCGCCACAGGTCCTCCGGGGAGCGGACACCACCCGGGTAGCGGCAGGCCATGCCGACGATCGCGACCGGTTCCCGGGCCGCCGCGGTCAGCGTGCGGTTGCGTTCCCGCAGCCGCTCGATCTCCTTGAGCGAGGCGCGCAGCGCCTCGACCATCCTGGTGTCCGGCTTCTCGGACTCGGCCATGGTCCTCTTCCTTGTCGCGGGCGTCGTCACAGGGCGTCGTCGTCCCCGACGAGATCGTCGAGCGCCATGGTGATCAGGCTCTCGGCGTCCATCGCGTCGATCGACGGGCCGGCCTCGCCGTCCTCCGCCGGCTCCGGCGCGGGCCGTACTCCTGCGAGTTCGAGCAGACTGTCCAGCAGACCGGCCTCGCGGAGCCGCCCCACGGGGATGGCGGCGAGCGCGGCCCGGACGGTGTCCTCCTCGTCGCGCGCGCCGTCGCCGGTGCGCGGGGCCAGCTCGGCGTCGAGGTGGTCGGCGAGCGCGGCCGGGGTGGGGTGGTCGAAGACGAGCGTGGCGGTCAGCCGGAGGCCGGTCGCCTCGTTGAGCCGGTTGCGGAACTCGACGGCGGTCAGCGAGTCGAAACCGAGGTCCTTGAAGGGCAGATCCTCCTCGAACTCCTCGATGCCGAGGACCGCGAGCGCCTCCTCCCGTACCAGCCGGAGCAGCCGCTCGGTCCGCTCGGCTGCCGCGAGTCCCGCGAGTTCACGGCGCAGCGCCGTCGCGGCGGCCGACGCCCCGGGCCCGGTCCGGCGCGGTGCCCGCACCAGGGAGCGCAGCAGCGGGGCGACGCGGGCGGCCTCGCGCGGGGCGAGGTCGAGGCGGGCCGGCAGCAGGACCGGTTCGTCGCGGCCCGCGCCGGCGTCGAACAGGGCGAGCCCCGTCCCGGCGTCGAGGGCGAGCACACCGCCGGAGGCCATGCGGCGGGCGTCGGTGCCGCCGAGCCGGTCGGCCATGCCGCCGCTGCCCGCCCAGGCGCCCCAGGCGAGCGAGACCGCGGGCAGGCCGAGCGACCGGCGGTGGGCGGCGAGGGCGTCGAGGAACGTGTTGCCGGCGGCGTAGCCGGACTGGCCGGGGCTGCCGAGCAGGCCGGCCGCGGAGGAGAACAGCACGAACGCGGTCAGGGGCCGCTCGCGGGTCAGTTCGTGCAGGTGCCAGGCGGCGTCCAGCTTCGGCCGCAGTACGCTGTCCAGCCGCTCGGGGGTGAGCGAGGTCAGCACCGCGTCGGCGAGGACACCCGCGGTGTGCACGACCGCGCGGACCGGGTGCTCGTCCAGGACCCGGGCGAGGGCGGCGCGGTCGGCGGCGTCGCAGGCCACGACGGTCACCTGCGCGCCGAGCCTCGCGAGGTCCTCGCACAGTTCGGCCGCGCCGGGTGCCTCGGGTCCGCCCCGGCTGAGCAGCACCAGCCGCTCGGCGCCGTGCGCGGTGACCAGGTGCCGGGCGACGAGCCGGCCCAGGGCGCCGGTGCCGCCGGTGACGAGGACGCCGCCGGACCAGTCGGCCGGGGCGGCCTCGGCCGGCCGCGGGGCGCGGGTCAGCCGGGGGACGCTCGGCGCGCCGGCGCGCAGCGCCAGCTGGGGTTCACCGCAGGCCACGGCCGAGGGCAGCAGCCGGCGGGAGGCGTCCGCGTCGTCCAGGTCGACGAGGACCAGACGGTCGGGGTGCTCGGACTGCGCGGAGCGGATCAGGCCCCAGGCAGCGGCGGCGCCGGGATCGGTGACGTCCCCGGGACCGGTCGCTCCGCTCGTCGCCACCACCAGTGCCGTGCGGGCGAACCGGGTGTCGGCCAGCCAGTCCTGCACCAGGTGGAGCAACTGCCGCACACCGGCCCGGACCGCGTCCGCCCCGTCACCTCCCGGGTGCAGGACGACGAGGGTGTCGGGGGCCTGTCCGGCGGCCTCGGCGAGGTCGCCGGCGACGGCCACCTCGGCGACCTCGCCCGCGAGGGCGGCGGACAGCTCCTCGCGGCCGGGGCCGAGTACGGTCCACCGCCCGGCCTGCGGGGCCGCGGGCACGGACACGGGCACCCAGTCCAGGGCGAACAGGTCGTCGTGTCCGCCCGCTGCGGCTGCGGCGATCCGCTCCGGGTCCACCGCGCGCAGCGACAGGGACGCCACCCGCGCGACGGGCCGGCCGGTCTCGTCGGCGGCCTCGACGCGTACCGCGTCGGTGCCGGCCGGGGCGATCCGCACCCGCAGGGCGGTCGCGCCCCGCGTGTACAGCTCCACGCCGTTCCACGCGAAGGGCAGCGTCATGCGCTCCTCGGCTCCCGCGCGCAGCCCGATGGTGTGCAGGGCGGCGTCGAACAGCGCCGGGTGCAGGCCGAAACCGGCGCCGTCGGCCGGGACGGCGACCTCCGCGTACGCCTCGTCACCGCGCCGCCAGGCCGCGCGCAGGCCCTGGAAGCGGGGCCCGTACTCGGCGCCCAGCTCCGCCAGCCGCTCGTAGACACCGTCCAGGTCGACCGGTTCGGCGCCGGGCGGCGGCCAGGCGGCGAGGTCGTGTCCGGGCCGCTCCTCGGCGGGCCGCAGCAGGCCGGTGGCGTGGGTGGTCCACGGTTCGCCGTCGGCCGTGGCCGCGTAGACGCGGAAGGCGCGGGCGCCGGTCGCGTCGAGCTCGCCGACCGTGCACTGGAGGCGGACGGCGCCGTCCTCGGGCAGCACCAGCGGTTCGGTGACGGTCAGGTCCTCCACTGTGCCGCAGTCCACGCGGGCCCCGGCGGCGAGGGCCATCTCCACGAAGGCGGTGCCCGGCAGCAGCGGCACTCCGCCGATGCCGTGGTCCGCCAGCCAGGGGTGGTCGGCGAGCGAGAGGTGCCCGGTGTACAGGGTGCCGTCGGCGCCGGCGAGTTCGACGGCGGTGCCGAGCAGCGGGTGGTCGCCGGCCGGGCGCGGCAGGCCCGGGTCGCCGGTCATCCAGTAGCGGCGGCGCTGGAAGGCGTAGGTGGGCAGTGCGGAGCCGTCGCGGTGCGGCAGCAGGGCCGTCCAGTCGACGGTGGCACCGTGGACGTGCAGGGCGGCGAGCCCGCTCTGCAGGGCCTCGGTCTCCTCGCGGTCCTTGCGCAGCAGGGGTACGACGGCCGTCCCGTCGGGCAGGCACTCGTCGGCCGCGGCGGTCAGGGCCGTGCCCGGGCCGACCTCGGCGAAGTGTCGTGCGCCCGCCTCGTGCAGCGCGCTCACGGCGTCGGCGAAGCGCACGGCCTCGCGGGCGTGCCGCACCCAGTACTCGGGGGTGGACAGCTCGTCGGGGGCGGCGGGGGCACCGGTGAGGGTGGACACCAGCGGGATGCGCAGTGTTCCGTACGACAGCGAGGCCGCGATCTCGCGGAACTCCTCCAGCATCGGGTCCATCAGGGCCGAGTGGAAGGCGTGGCTGACGGCCAGCTCCTTGGTGCGCTCGAAGCGGGCGGCCAGCGCGCGGGCCGCTTCGGCGGGGCCGGAGACGACCACGGACGCGGGACCGTTGACGGCGGCGATCCCGACCCCGTCGCCCAGCAGCGGCGCGACCTCGTCCTCGGTGGCGCGGACCGCGATCATCGCGCCGCCCTCGGGCAGGGCCTGCATCAGGCGTCCCCGGGCGGCGACGAGCGTGCAGGCGTCCTGCAGGTCGAGCACGCCCGCGACGTGGGCGGCGGCGAACTCGCCGACGGAGTGACCGGCGAGCAGGTCGGGCCGGACGCCGAACGACTCCAGCAGCCGGTACAGGGCCACTTCCACGGCGAACAGCGCGGGCTGGGTGTACTCGGTGCGCTCCAGCAGCTCGGCGGAGTCCAGGACCTCGGCGAGCGGCCGGTCCAGCAGCGCATCGAGACGGCCCCGGACCTCGTCGAAGGCGGCGGCGAAGGCGGGGAACGCCGCCGCGAGGCGGGTGCCCATCCCCGGCAGCTGCGAGCCCTGCCCGGAGAAGAGGAGGGCGAGCCGGCCGTCGGTGGCGGTACCGAGGACGCCGGTCCTGGGGGTGCGGCCCTCCGCCACGGCCCGGACGCCCGCGACCAGTTCGTCCCGGGTACGGCCGAGGACGGCGGCGCGGTGGCCGAGCCGGGTGCGGGCGTGGGCGAGCGCGCCGGCGATACGGTGCGCGTCGCCGTCCGGGGCGGCGGCGAGGTGCTCCAGGAGTCGGGCGGCCTGGGCGCGCAGGGCGTCCGGGGTGTGGCCCGACAGCAGCCACGGCACGGTGCCGGTGGGCGGAGCGGCGGGCTGCGCGGCCGGCTCTTCGACGGGGGCGGCCTCGATGATCACATGGGCGTTGGTGCCCGAGATACCGAAGGAGGAGATGCCCGCGCGGCGCGGACGCCCCGGGTCCGGCCAGGGACGGGACTCGGTGAGCAGCCGGACGTTGCCGCCCTCCCACTCGACGTGCCGGGAGGGCCGGTCGATGCCGAGGCTGGCCGGCAGGGTCTCGTGGCGGATGGCCTCGACCATCTTGA
Organism: Streptomyces sp. NPDC038200; assembly: GCF_055600785.1. Classification (NCBI taxonomy): domain Bacteria; kingdom Bacillati; phylum Actinomycetota; class Actinomycetes; order Kitasatosporales; family Streptomycetaceae; genus Streptomyces; species Streptomyces sp. NPDC038200. Next base: position 64,022 of record NZ_JBVJYH010000033.1, on the reverse strand, counting down.
TGACGCCGGCGACACCCGCGGCGGCCTGGGTGTGGCCCAGGTTGGACTTGACCGAGCCGAGCCACAGCGGGCCCTCCTCGGTGTGCTCCGCGCCGTAGGTGGCGATCAGCGCCTGGGCCTCGATGGGGTCGCCGAGGGTGGTGCCGGTGCCGTGCGCCTCGACGACGTCGACCTCGGCCGCCGTGACGCCGGCCGACTGCAGGGCGCGGCGGATGACCCGCTGCTGGGCGGGGCCGTTGGGGGCGCTGATGCCGTTGGAGGCGCCGTCCTGGTTGACGGCGGTGCCGCGCAGCACGGCGAGGATCTTCCGGCCGTTGCGGCGGGCGTCGGAGAGCCGCTCCAGCAGCAGGACGCCGGCGCCCTCGCCGAAGCCGGTGCCGTCGGCGGCGTCCGCGAAGGGCTTGCAGCGGCCGTCCCGGGACAGGCCCCGGTGCCGGCTGAACTCCACGAAGGTGCCCGGGGTGGCCATGACGGTCACTCCGCCCGCCAGCGCCAGCGAGCAGTCGCCCTGCCGCAGCGCCTGAGCGGCCAGGTGCAGGGCCACCAGGGACGAGGAGCAGGCCGTGTCGACGGAGAGGGTGGGGCCCTCCAGGCCCAGGGTGTAGGCGACCCGTCCGGAGACCACGCTGCCGGAGCCGAAGCTGCCGAAGTAGTCGTGGTACATCACGCCCGCGAACACGCCGGTGTCGGAACCGCGCAGGCCCGCGGGGTCGATGGAGGCGCGTTCCAGCGCCTCCCAGGAGGTCTCCAGCAGCAGCCGCTGCTGGGGGTCGGTGACCAGGGCCTCCTCGTCGTCCATGGCGAAGAACGCCGGGTCGAAGTCGGCCGCGTCGTAGAGGAACGCGCCGTGCCGGGTGTAGCTGGTGCCGGGCCGGTCCAGGGTCGGGTCGTAGAGGTTCTCGACGTCCCAGCCCCGGTCGGCGGGGAACTCGCCGATGGCGTCGCGGCCTTCGGCCACCAGCCGCCACAGGTCCTCCGGTGAGCCGATGCCGCCGGGGAAGCGGCAGGCCATGCCGACGACGGCGATCGGTTCGTCGGTGACGGCGCCGCGGGGCGCGGTGCGTGCGGTGGCCTCGGCGAGGCTGCCGGTGAGCTCGCCGAGCAGGTACCTCGCCAGCTCGGCCGGGGTAGGGCGGTCGAACACGAGGGTCGCGGGCAGGCGGAGACCGGTCGCCGCGGCGAGCCGGTTGCGCAGTTCGACGGCGGCCAGCGAGTCGAAGCCGAGTTCCCGGAAGGCCAGGGAGCGGCCGACGTCCTGGGCGGAGCGGTAGCCGAGGATGGTCGCGACGTGGCTCTGCACGAGTTCGGTGAGGAACGGTTCGCGCTCCGCCTCCAGCAGCCCGGCGAGCCTCTCCCGCAGGGCGTCGGCCCCGCCGGCCGCGGTCCGCCCGGTGGCCGCACCGGCCCGGCGCACGGGCACGAGGCCGCGGAACAGCGGGGCCACGTCCTCGCCCTGGGCGCGCAGCGCGGCCATGTCCAGCTTCACCGGCAGGACGGCGGGGGCGTCGCCGCGCAGAGCGGCGTCGAACAGGGCGACCCCCTCCCCGGTCTCCAGGGGGGCGACTCCGCCGCGGGCGATGCGTGTGAGGTCCGTGTCGTCGAGCGTGCCGGTCATGCCGCCGGCCTGTGCCCACAGCCCCCAGGCCAGGGAGTGCGCGGGCAGCCCGAGGGACCGGCGGTGCGCGGCGAGGGCGTCCAGGTAGGCGTTGGCGGCGGCGTAGTTCGCCTGGCCCGGCGAGCCGAGCGTGGCGGCGGAGGAGGAGAACAGCACGAACGCCGACAGCTCCAGGTCCGCGGTGAGTTCGTGCAGGTTCCACGCGGCGTCGGCCTTCGGCCGGAACACCGTGTCGATCCGCTCCGGGGTGAGGGAGGTGAGCACACCGTCGGCGAGGACTCCGGCCGCGTGGATCACGGCGGTCAGCGGCCGGTCGGCCGGTACGGCGTCCAGCACGGCGGCGAGCGCGGCCCGGTCGGCGACGTCGCAGGCGACGCTCGTCACCTCGGCGCCCGGCTCGCGGAGTTCGGCGACGAGGTCGTCGGTGGCGCCGCTGCGGCTGACCAGCAGCAGGTGCCGGACGTTCCGCTCGCCGACCAGGTGGCGGGCGACGATGCGGCCGAGGGCACCGGTCGCGCCGGTGAGCAGGACGGTGCCGCCGCCCAGGTCGAGGCTGTCGCCCGGCTCAGTGGCGGGGGCCGGTGCGTGAGCGGCCGGCTCCTGCGCGTTCGGGCTCGGTTCGGCCGGGGCCGTGTCCGGCCCTTCGGTGGTGACGCGGGCCAGCCGGGGCACCAGCCAGGTGCCGTCCCGGAACGCCAGGTGCGGCTCACCGGTGGCCACCGCCTCGGCCAACCGCTCGGCGTCCGGCTGCTGTTCTGCCTCGACCAGCACCACGCGGCCCGGATGCTCCGACTGGGCCGAGCGGACCAGGCCGCCGGCGGCGGCGCCCGCCGGGTCGGTGCCGGTGACGACCACGAAGGTGAGGTCGTCGTGGGCGAGCCGCGTGCGCAGCTCGTCCAGGACCGTGCCGACGGCCGCCCGGGTCTCGGCGGCGCTCACACCGGCCGGGACCCGCACCACCTCCGTCGTGGAAGCGGTCGCCCCGGCCGAGGGAGCCGAGGGGGCCGGTACCCAGTCGACCCGGTACAGCGCGCCCGCGCGGGCCGAACGGGCCGCGGCGGCCAGCGCCTCCGTCCGCAGGGGCCGCAGGGTGAGCGAGTCGACGGTGGCGACGGGCGCGCCCGTGGGATCGGCGAGCGTGAGGGAGACGGTGCCCTCGCCGGTGGCCCGGACCCGGACGCGCAACGCGGTCGCGCCGGTGGTGTGCAGCCGTACTCCGGACCAGGCGAACGGCAGCAGGGCCTGGTCACCCGCGGCATCGGTGAGGCCGACGGTGTGCAGGGCGGCGTCCGACAGGGCCGGGTGCAGTGCGAAGCCGTCGGGCACGGCGTCGGTGGCGACCTCCGCGTAGAGGCCGTCGCCGGTGCGCCAGGCGGCGCGCAAGCCCTGGAACAGGGGCCCGTACCCGAGGCCGAGGGCGGCGAGTTCGTCGTACAGGCCGTCGAGCGGGACGGGTTCGGCGTCCGGCGGGGGCCATGCGGTGAGCGGGTCGGCGGCGGCCGGGAGGGTGCCGGTGGGGGCGAGCAGGCCGTCGGCGTGGCGGGTCCACGGCAGGTCCTCGTCGGGGCTCTCCGGGCGGGACCAGACGGTCACCGGGCGGGTGCCGCCCTCGGGTGCGCCGACGGTGACCTGGAGCTGGACGGCGCCGTGGTCGGGCAGGACCAGCGGTGCGTGCAGGGTGAGTTCGGCGATGTCGCCGCAGCCGACCTGGTCACCGGCGCGCAGGGCCAGCTCCAGGTGCCCGGTGCCGGGGAAGAGCAGCCGGCCGCCGACCCGGTGGTCCTCCAGCCAGGGCTGGGTGCTCGGGGAGAGGCGGCCGGTGAGGACGGCGCCCTCGCTGTCGGCGCGCACCATCGCGGCGCCGAGCAGGGCGTGGTCGGTGGGGGCGAGTCCGGCGGAGGTGACGTCGGCGCCGCTCGCGGTGCTGTCGAGCCAGTACCACTCGTGCTGGAAGGCGTAGCCGGGCAGCGGGACGCGGCGCGGGCGGCGGCCCTCGGCCACGGCGGTCCAGTCGACGGTGGCGCCGTGGGTGAACGCCTCGCCCAGGGCGGTGAGCAGGCGGTCCCGGCCGCCTTCGTCGCGGCGCAGGGAGCCGACGGCGGCCACGGCGTCGTCGGTCTCCTGGATGCCGACGGTCAGCACCGGGTGCGGGCTGGACTCGATGAACAGCTGGTGCCCGTCGGCGACGGCGGCGCGTACCGCCTGCTCGAAGAGCACGGTTCCGCGCAGGTTGGTGTACCAGTAGTCGGCGCCGAGTTCCGTGGTGTCGACCGGGCCGCCGGTGACCGTCGAGTAGAACGGCACCTGGGCGGCGCGCGGTTCGATGCCGCCGAGGACGTCCGCGAGGCGCTCGCGCAGGGTCTCGACGTGGGCGCTGTGCGAGGCGTAGTCGACGGGCAGGCGCTTGGCGCGGACCTTCTCCTGCCGCAGCTGTGCGAGGAGTTCGTCGAGGGCGTCGGGGTCGCCGGACACCACCGTGGAGGCGGCGCCGTTGACGGCGGCCACCGACAGCCGGCCGTCCCAGGCGGCGAGCCGGGCGCGGACCGCGTCGGCGGCCTCACCGACGGACATCATGCCGCCCGATCCGGACAGCAGCTCGGCGATGGCCTGGGAGCGCAGGGCGACGACGCGGGCGCCGTCCTCCAGCGACAGGGCGCCCACCGCGCAGGCGGCGGCGATCTCGCCCTGGGAGTGGCCGATGACGGCGGCCGGGGTGACGCCGTAGGCGCTCCAGGTGTGTGCCAGGGACACCATGACGGCCCACAGCAGCGGCTGGACGACGTCCACGCGGTCGAGGTCGCCGCTCAGCTCGGTGGAGAAGTCCCAGTCGATGTACGGCGCGAGGGCGGCGGCGCACTCGGCCATGCGGGCGGCGAACACCGGGGACTCCGTGCGGAGCCGAGTGGCCATGCCGGGCCACTGGGAGCCCTGGCCGGGGAAGACGAACACGGGCCGGGCGCGGCCGGGCGCGGTGCCTTCGGCGAGGTTGCGGGCGGTACTGCCGTCGGCCAGCGCGGCCAGCGCGCCGCGCAGCTCGGCCGCGTCGGCTCCGGTGATCGAGGCGCGGTGCGCGAAGCGGGCGCGGGTGGTGGCCAGGGACCAGCCGATGTCGGAGGGGTCCAGCTCGGGATGCGTGTCGAGGTGACCGAGGAGGGCGGCGGCCTGGCCGGCGAGCGCGGCGGGCGTCCTGGCGGTCAGCAGCCACGGGGCGGCGAGGCCGTCGGGTCCGGTGTGCCGCGGCTCGGCGGGAGCGGGCGGTGCCTGTTCGAGGATGACATGGGCGTTGGTGCCGCTGATGCCGAAGGAGGACACCCCGGCGCGGCGCGGACGGCCCTGCCGCGGCCACTCCCGCCGCTCGGTCAGCAGCCGCACGTTCCCGGCGTCCCAGTCGACCTTCGTGGACGGCCGGTCCACGTGCAGCGTCTTCGGCAGCACCCCGTTGCGCATCGCCATCACCATCTTGATGACGCCCGCCACACCCGCGGCGGCCTGCGTGTGCCCGATGTTGGACTTCACCGAACCCAGCCACAACGGCTCGTCCCGCTCCTGACCATAAGTCGCCAGCAGCGCCTGCGCCTCGATCGGATCCCCCAGCGTCGTCCCCGTGCCGTGCGCCTCCACGACATCGACGTCGGCGGTGGTGAGGCGGGCGTTCTCCAGGGCTTCGAGGATGACGCGTTCCTGGGAGGGTCCGTTGGGGGCGGTGAGACCGTTGGAGGCGCCGTCCTGGTTGACGGCGGTGCCCCGGACGACGGCCAGCACCTTGTGGCCGTTGCGGCGGGCGTCGGAGAGCCGTTCCACCACCAGGACGCCGACGCCCTCGCCCCACACGGTGCCGCCCGCCGCGTCCGCGAAGGCGCGGGTGCGGGCGTCGGGGGCCAGCGCGCCCTGCCGGCTGAACTCGATGAAGGTCTCCGGGGTGGCCATCACGGCGACACCGCCGACCAGCGCGAGGCTGGACTCGCCCTGCCTGAGCGACTGGGCGGCCAGGTGCAGCGCGACCAGGGAGGAGGAGCAGGCGGTGTCGACGGACAGGGACGGGCCCTCCAGGCCGAGGGTGTAGGCGATGCGGCCGGAGATGATGCTGCCGGAGCCGAAGCTGCCGAAGTAGTCGTGGTACTGGACGCCGGCGAACACGCCGGTGCGGCTGCCCTTGAGGGTGTGCGGGTCGATGCCCGCGCTCTCCAGCGCCTCCCAGGACGTCTCCAGCAGCAGCCGCTGCTGCGGGTCCATGACGAGGGCTTCCTTCGGGCTGATGCCGAAGAATCCGGCGTCGAACTCGCCCGCCTCGTGCAGGAATCCGCCCTCGCCGACGTAGGAGGTGTCGGGGCGCTGCCGGGTGGCGTCGACGATGCGGTCCACGTCCCAGCCCCGCGTGGCGGGGAACGGGGTGATGGCGTCGGTGCCGTCGGCGACCAGCCGCCACAGGTCCTCCGGGGTGCGGACGCCGCCCGGGTAGCGGCAGGCCAGGCCGACGACGGCGAGCGGCTCGTCCGCGCGTGCCTTTCCGGTGCGACGGCCGCGGCGCGCCGCGCCCTCGGCGCCGCCGACCAGGGTGCCGAGGTGGGCGGCGAGCGCCTCGGGCGAGGGATGGTCGAAGACGAGGGTGGCGCTCAGACGCCGGTCCAGCTCGGCGGAGAGGGAGTTGCGCAGCTCGATGGCGGCGAGCGAGTCGAAGCCGAGGTCCTTGAAGGCCCGGTCGGTCTCCACGCTGTCGGGGTTCGCGTGCCCCAGCACGGCGGCGACGTGGGTGCGGATCGTGTGCAGCAGGGCCTCGGCGCGTTCCTCGGCCCCGAGGGCCGCCATCCGCTCGGCGAAGCCGGTGTCGGCGCCCTCGGCGACGGCCTCCCGGCGTACCGGCCGTCCCGCCAGTGCGCGGAGGACGGGCGCGAGGCCGGTGCCCTGGGCCCGCAGCGCGGGGAGGCTGAGCCGCACCGGCGCCAGGGCGGGCCGGCCGGCGCGCATCGCCCGGTCGTACAGGGCGGTGCCCTCCTCGGCCGACAGGGCGGTCATGCCGCCGCGCGCCATGCGGGCGCGGTCGGCCTCGTCGAGGGAGCTGGTCATGCCGCCGGAGGGGGCCCAGGGCCCCCAGGCCAGCGACAGCGCGGGGGCGCCCTGGGCGTGGCGGTGGGCGGCGAGGGCGTCCAGGACGGCGTTGGCGGCGGCGTAGTTGCCCTGGCCCGGGGCGCCGACGGTGCCGGCGACGGACGAGAACAGCACGAACGCCGCAAGGCCGGTGGTCAGTTCGTGCAGGTGGAGGGCGCCGAGGGCCTTCGGCGCGAGGACCGTGTCGATCCGTTCGGGGGTGAGCGAGGAGACCACGCCGTCGTCGAGGACGCCCGCGGCGTGGACGACCGCGGTGAGCGGGTGCTCGGCCGGGATGCCGGCCAGGACGGCGGCGAGGGCGTCGCGGTCGGCGACGTCGCAGGCGTGTGCGGTCGCCGTGGCGCCGAGGCCGGCGAGTTCGGCGATCAGGCCGTCGGAGGTGCCGGACCGGCTGAGCAGCAGGAGGTGACGTACGCCGTGGGCGGTGACCAGGTGGCGGGCGAGCACCGGCGCCAGGCCGCCGGTGGCACCGGTCAGCAGGACCGTGCCCGCCGGATCGAGGGTCGGCTGCGCGGAGTCGGCGGGGGCGTCGGCGCGCACCAGCCGGGCGGCGTGGGCCGTGCCGGAGCGCACCGCGAGCTGCGGTTCGCCGGAGGCGAGGACGGCGGGCAGTACGGCGTCGGCGTCCGTGCCCGGGTCGAGGTCGAGCAGCACGAACCGGTCCGGGTGCTCCGACTGCGCGGACCGCACCAGCCCCCACACGGCGGCCCCCGCCAGGTCGGGTACGTCCTCCCCCGCGACGCTCACCGCGCCGTGGGTGACGACGGCCAGCGGGCGTGGGTCGTCGTCCTGGAGGGCGGCGAGCGCGAGGTGCAGGGCCTCGCGTACGGCGGCGGCGTCCGTACCGGGGGTGCTGTGCAGCACCCGGTGGTCGGTGTCGGGGGCGTCGGTCTCCAGGGGCAGGGGCTGCCAGTCGAGGGCGAACAGGGCGTCGGCGCCCGGGTCGCGGGCGCTGCGCAGACGGGTGAGCGGGCGGGAGGCGAGCGAGGTGACCGTGGCGACGGGGGCGCCGGTGGCGTCGGCCAGGTCGACGGCGAAGGCGTGGGGGCCGGTGGGCACGAGCCGGGCGCGCAGCACGCGGGCGCCGACGGCGTGCAGGGTGACGCCCGCGAACATGAAGGGCAGCCGGGCGGTGTCGTCGGCGGATCCGTCGCCGAGCAGGGCCAGGGAGTGCAGGGCGGCGTCGAACGCGGCGGGGTGCAGGCCGAAGCGGGGCGCGTCGGCGGCGGGCCGCTCCGGCAGCCGCACCTCGGCGAAGAGTTCCTCGCCGCGCCGCCAGGCGGCCGTCAGGGCCTGGAAGGCGGGCCCGTACTCCAGTCCGGCGGCGGCGTGCCGTGCGTACAGGCCGCCCGTGTCGAGGGGCTCGGCGTCCTCGGGGGGCCAGGTGTCCAGGCGGGTGCCGGGGGTGCCGGTGTCCGCGGCGAGGGCGCCGGAGGCGTGCAGGGTCCACGGCTCGTCGGCGGGCAGGCTCTCGGCGCGGGCGTACACGTGCACCGTGCGGGCGCCGGACGGGTCGGGTGCGCCGACGGCGACCTGGACGCGTACACCGTCGTCCTGGGGCAGTACCAGCGGTACCTCCAGGGCGAGTTCCTCCAGCCGTCCGCAGCCGACCTGGTCGCCGGCGCGGACGGCCAGCTCGACCATGGCGGTGCCGGGGACGACGACCGAGCCGCCGACGACGTGGTCGGCGAGCCAGGGGTGGGTGCGTACCGACAGCCGGCCGGTGAGCACGGCACCGTCGGAGTCGGCCAGCATCGTCGCCGCGCCGAGCAGGGGGTGGTCGGCGGAGTCCAGGCCGGCGGAGCCGACGTCGCCGACGGCCTCGGCCGTCTCGGGCCAGAACCGGTCGCGCTGGAAGGCGGTGGTGGGCAGGTCGACCGTGCGGGCGCCGGTGAACAGCGCGGTCCAGTCCACGCTCGCCCCACCGGTGTACAGCCGGGCCACGGCGGTGAGCAGGGTCTCGGTCTCGTCGTGCTCGCGGCGGGTGGCGGCGGCCAGCACGGCGTCGGTGTCCGTGCCGTCGGCGGTCAGGCACTCGCGGGCCATGGCCGTCAGCACGGCGTCCGGGCCGAGTTCGAGGAAGCGGGTGACGCCCTCGGCGGCGAGGGAGCGTATCCCGTCGTGGAAGCGGACCGCCTCGCGCACGTGCCGCACCCAGTAGTCGGGCGTGGCGATGTCCTGGGTGGCGAGGGCACCCGTGACGTTGGAGACCACCGGGACGGTGGCCCGGTGGTAGGTCAGGGACTCGGCGACCGCCCGGAAGTCGGCCAGCATGGGTTCCATGAGCGGCGAGTGGAAGGCGTGCGAGACCTTCAGCCGGCGGCTCTTGTCGAAGCGGGCGGCCACCGCCTCGGCCTCCGCGGCGTCGCCGGAGATCACCACGGAGTCGGGGCCGTTGATCGCGGCGATGCCGATCCGCTCGGTGAGCAGCGGGCGTATCTCGTCCTCGGTGGCGCGTACGGCGATCATGGCGCCGCCCTCGGGCAGCGCCTGCATGAGCCGGCCGCGCGCGGCCACCAGCGTGGTCGCGTCCGTGAGGTCCAGGACGCCCGCGACGTGGGCGGCGGCGATCTCGCCGATGGAGTGCCCGGCCAGGTAGTCGGGCGCGATCCCCCAGGACTCCACCAGCCGGTACAGCGCGACCTCGAAGGCGAACAGCGCGGTCTGGGTGCGGGCGGTGCGGTGCAGGGGCTCGGGGTCGTCGCCGAGGACGAGGTCGCGCAGGCCACCGTCGAACAGCGCGCAGATCTCGTCGAAGGCGCGGGCGAAGACCGGGAAGTGCGCGTACAGCTCGCGGCCCATGCCGGCGCGCTGCGCGCCCTGCCCGGTGAACAGGAAGGCCGTCTGCCCCTTGCGGACGCGGCCGGAGGCGGTGCCCCGACCGCCCTCGGCGACCCGGTTCATGGCCGCGCACAGCGCGTCCCGGCCGTCGCCGAGGACCACGGCCCGGTACTGGTGGGCGGTGCGGGTGGCGGCCAGGGAGTGGGCGACGTCCACCGGGTCCAGGTCGCCGGCGGCGGTGACCAGGCGGGCGGCCTGTTCCCGCAGGGCGCGCTCGGTCCGGCCGGAGATCACCCACGGCACCAGCGGCGGCGCCGTACGGGGGCCGGGCTCGTCCGGTTCCTCGGCCGGGGCCTCCTCCAGGATGGTGTGCGCGTTGGTGCCGCTGGCGCCGAAGGAGGACACGGCGGCCCGGCGCGGGCGGCCGGGGTCGGTCCAGGGCCGGTTCTCCGTGAGCAGCCGGACGTGGCCCTGCTCCCAGTCGACCTTGCCGGACGGCTCGTCGGCGTGCAGCGACTTCGGCAGGACGCGGTGCCGCATCGCCATGACCGCCTTGATGATGCCGGCGACGCCGGCCGCGGCCTGGGTGTGCCCGATGTTGGACTTCACCGACCCCAGCCACAGCGGGGCGTCCTCGGGCCGCTCCTGTCCGTAGGTGGCGAGCAGGGCCTGCGCCTCGATGGGGTCGCCCAGCGTGGTACCGGTGCCGTGCGCCTCCAGCAGGTCCACGTCGGCGGGGCCGAGCCGCGCCGCGGCCAGCGCGGCGCGGATGACGCGGCGCTGGGACGGCCCGTTGGGGGCGGTCAGGCCGTTGGAGGCGCCGTCCTGGTTGACGGCGGAGCCCCGGACGACGGCCAGCACCTCGTGGCCGTTGCGGCGGGCGTCGGAGAGCCGTTCCAGCACCAGCATGCCGGCGCCCTCGCTCCAGCCGGTGCCGTCCGCCGTGTCCGCGAAGGACTTGCAGCGGCCGTCCGGGGCGAGGCCGCGCTGCCGGGAGAAGGCGATGAAGTTGCCGGGCGTGGCCATCACGGTCGCGCCGCCCGCGAGGGCGAGGGTGCACTCCTTGTTCCGCAGCGCCTGTACGGCCAGGTGGACGGCGACGAGCGCCGAGGAGCAGGCGGTGTCGATGGTGACGGCCGGACCCTCCAGGCCCAGGGTGTAGGAGATGCGGCCGGAGATCACGGCGGCCAGGACGCCGGTGCCGAGAGCGGCCTCGCTGTCCTCCGGCATCTTCGCCAGGAGGTCCTTGTAGTCCTGGCCGTTGGTGCCGGCGAACACCCCGATGCGGGCGCCGTGCGCCGAGTCGGGGGCGATCCGGGCCCGTTCCAGAGCCTCCCACGACACCTCCAGCAGCAGCCGCTGCTGGGGGTCCATCGCGACCGCCTCGCGGGGGCTGATGCCGAAGAAGTCCGGCTCGAAGCCCGCCGCGTCGTCCAGGAACCCGCCGCGCGTGACGTACGTCTTGCCGGTGGCGTCCGGGTCGGGGTCGTGGAGCGTGCCGATGTCCCAGCCCCGGTCGTCGGGGAAGTCACCGATGGCGTCGGTGCCGTCGTGGACGAGCCGCCAGAACTCCTCCGGAGTGGTGACGCCGCCGGGGAAGCGGCAGCTCATCCCGACGATGGCGATGGGTTCCCGGTCCTGGGTCTCCACCTCGCGCAGCCGCTGACGGGTCTGGGCCAGGTCGGCGGAGACCCGCTTGAGGTAGGAGAGCAGCTTTTCGTCGTTGGTCATCGGGTGTCGCCACTCCTGTGCGAAGAGGTGGACTGCGGTGCGGCCGGGGTGTCGTGGGAGGGCCGGGTCACGCCGTGCCGAGTTCGTTGTCGATGAAGGCGAAGACGTCGTCGGCGGAGGCCTCCTCCAGCCGTCCGGCGACGGCGGCGGCGTCCTGGCCGAGCGTCTTGTTCAGCTCCCCGAGCAGGGTCTGCAGGCGGGTGGTGATCCGTCCCTGCTCGATGTCCTCGGCGGTGAGGTCGCCGAGCCGGGCCGCGACGCGGTCGAGTTCGGCGACGACCGAGTCCACCGAGGTGTCGGCGCCGGCGAGTTCGCTGCCCAGGTGTTTGGCGAGGGCGGCGGGGGTGGCGTAGTCGAAGATGAGCGTGGCCGGCAGCGGCACCCCGGCGGCGCCGCTGATCCGGTTGCGCAGGTCGACCGAGGTGAGCGAGTCGAAGCCGAGGTCACGGAAGGCGGTGGTCGGCTCGACCGCGTCGGCGCCGCCGTAGCCGAGGACCGCGGCGGCCTGGCCGCACACCAGTTCCTGCAGGGCGCGGTCGCGTTCGCCGCCGGTGAGGCCGGCGAGTTTCGCGGCGAAGCCGTCGAGGCCGTTCGCCTCCGGTGCGCCCGTGCCGCGCCGTGTCTCGGGCAGCGTGGACAGCAGGGGGCTGGGCCGGCTCGACGTGAACGCGGGCGCGAACAGGGACCAGTCGACGTCGGCGACGGTGACGGTGGTGTCACCGCCGTCCAGGGCGCGCCGCAGCGCGGTGAGGGCGCGGTCGGGGTCGAGGAGGGACATGCCCATCGCGCGGGCGGCCGAGCGGACGGTGCCGTGCGCGGCCATGCCGTCGCCGCCCCACGGTCCCCAGGCCACCGAGGTGGCGGGCAGTCCGGCGGCGCGCCGGTGTTCGGCGAGGGCGTCGACGTAGGCGTTGGCGGCGGCGTAGTTGGCCTGTCCGGCGCCGCCGACGGTGGCGGTCAGGGAGGAGAACAGCACGAACGCCGACAGGTCCCGGTCCGCGGTCAGTTCGTGCAGATGGCGGGCGGCGTCGGCCTTGGGGGCGAGGACGCCGGCGAACCGGTCGGGGGTGAGCGCGTCCAGGACGCCGTCGTCCAGGACGCCGGCGAGGTGCATCACCGCGGTGAGGGGGTGCTCGTCCGGTACGGAGTCCAGCAGGGCGGCCAGCGCCCGGCGGTCGGTGACGTCGCAGGCGGCGAGGGTCACCTCGGCGCCGGTGCCGGTGAGTTCGCGGACGAGGTCGGCGGCGCCGGGCGCGTCCGTGCCGCGGCGGGAGACCAGCAGCAGGTGGTCCGCGCCCTCGGCGGCGAGCCAGCGGGCCACGGCCGTGCCGACGGCGCCCGTCGCGCCGGTGACCAGGACCGTGCCGGACGGCTTCCAGGGGGCGCCGGCGCGGGCCGGGGCGTGCTCCAGGCGCCGGCCGTAGGCGCCGGACTCGCGGACGGCGACCTGGTCCTCGCCGCCGGCGTCGCCGAGCAGCGCGGCCAGCCGGGCGACGGTCTGCGGCCCGAGGTCGGCGGGCAGGTCGACGAGTCCGCCCCAGCGGTCGGGGTGTTCCAGCGCGGCGACCCGGCCGAGGCCCCACACCCGTGCCTGGGCGAAGCCGGTGACGGCGGCGGCCGTCCCGTGGGCGACGGCGTCGCGGGTGACGCACCACAGCGGGGCGGTGATCCCGGTGTCCCCGAGGGCCTGCACGAGGGCGGCGGTGGCGGCCGGTTCGGTGGCCGGCGCCAGCAGGGACAGCACACCGTCGGCACCGTCCCGGCCGGCGAGCAGCGCGGCCAGCTCGGCCCGGCCGGCCGCCTCCGGTGCGGTGAGGGTGTCCACCCGCAGCCCCCGGTCGGTGAGCCCGGTCAGGACAGCGGTCGTCCAGGGGTCGTCGGCGGCGGGTACGACGGCCAGCCAGTGGCCGCCGAGCGCCGGGGTGGCGGCGGGGGCCAGCGGCTCCCAGGTGACGCGGTACCGCCAGCCGTCGGCGGCGGCGTTGGTCTGCCGCTGCTCGTGCCAGGCGGCCAGGGCGGGGACGACGGTGGCGACGGAGGTCTCGTCGGCGATGCCGAGCGTGGCGGCGACGGCGGTGACGTCCTGGTCCCGGACCAGCTCCCAGAACGGGTCGGCCGCGTCACCGCCCGCGCGGGCCGCCGCGGAGCGCTCGGCCTGGAGGATGGGCGCGTCCTCCCAGTGCCGGTCGCGGCGGAACGGATAGGTGGGCAGGCCGACCGTGCGTCCGCCGGCGAACACGGCCGTCCAGTCGGGTCCGGTGCCGGTCAGGTGCAGGCGGCAGACGGCGTCGACGAGGGCGGCGTCCTCGGCGCGGTCGCGGCGCTGGGTGCCGATGACGTCGGGCACCACGTCCTGCGCCATGGTGGTGAGCACCGAGTCGGGGCCGACCTCCAGGAAGCGGGTGGCGCCCTCGGCGGCCAGCGCGGTCACGCCGTCGTGGAAGCGGACGGCCTCGCGGACGTGCCGCACCCAGTAGTCGGGCGAGGTGAGTTCGTCGGCCGTGCGGCCGGTGACGTTCGAGACGACCGGCAGCGAGGGCTCGTGGAAGGTGAGGCCCGCCAGCACCTCGCGGAACGCCTCCAGCATGGGATCCATACGGTGGGAGTGGAAGGCGTGCGACACCTTCAGCCGGGTGCTCTTCTCCACCTTCCCGGCGACGGCGAGGACCGCGTCCTCGTCTCCGGAGATCACCACCGCGCGCGGGCCGTTGACGGCCGCGATGTCGACCCCGTCGGTGAGCAGCGGCACCACCTCGGCCTCGGTGGCCAGCAGGGACACCATCGCGCCGCCGGACGGCAGCTCCTGCATCAGCCGGCCGCGGGCGGCGACCAGCGTGACCGCGTCCTTCAGGTCCAGTACTCCGGCGACATGTGCGGCGACGACCTCGCCGATGGAGTGCCCGGCGAGCAGGTCCGGGCGGATGCCCCAGTGCTCCAGCAGCCGGTACAGGGCGGTCTCGAAGGTGAACAGGGCGGCCTGGGTGTGGACTGTCTGGTTCAGGGGGGCGGGGTCGGTGTCCTCGTCGAACATCACCTCGCGCAGCGGCCGGCCGAGGTGTGCGTCGAAGGCGGCGCAGATCTCGTCGAAGGCGGCGGCGAACACGGGGAACGCGGCGTGCAGGGTGCGGCCCATGCCGGGCCGCTGGGAGCCCTGGCCGGAGAACAGCACGGCGAGCCGGCCGGGTTCGGGGGCCGCCACGGCCGGCCGGCTGCCGTCGGCGACGGCCCGCAGACCGGCCAGGAGTTCGTCGCGGTCGCGGCCGGTGACGGCGGCCCGGTGGGTGAACAGGGTGCGCGTGGTGGCCAGCGAGTGGCCGACGTCGTACGGGTCGAGGTCACCGGCGGCGGCGAGGAGCCGCTCCGCCTGCCGCTGGACGGCGTCGGAGCCCTTGCCGGACAGCACCCAGGGGATGACGGGCAGCGCGGCGCGTTCCGGGGCGGGCCGCCCGGTCTCGACGGCCGGTGCCTGCTCCAGGATGGTGTGGGCGTTGGTGCCGGAGATGCCGAAGGAGGACACTCCGGCGCGGCGCGGGCGTCCGTCGGGGGTGTCCCAGGGGCGGGGCTCGGTGAGCAGCCGGACGTCGCCGGCGCTCCAGTCGACGGCGGTGCTGGGCGTCTCGGCGTGCAGGGTGCGGGGCAGGGTGCCGTGGCGCATGGCCATGACCATCTTGATGACGGCGCCGACGCCGGCCGCGGCCTGCGGGTGGCCCATGTTCGACTTGATGGAGCCGAGCCAGACCGGCCGGTTCTCCGGCCGGTCCTGGCCGTAGGCGGCGATGACGGCCTGGGCCTCGATGGGGTCGCCGAGGGTGGTGCCGGTGCCGTGCGCCTCGACGGCGTCGATGTGGTGGGGGGCGAGCTGCGCGTCGGCGAGAGCCTGCCGGATGACGCGGATCTGGGCCGGACCGCTGGGCGCGGTCAGGCCGTTGGAGGCGCCGTCCTGGTTGACGGCCGAGCCGCGGACGACGGCGAGCACCTCGTGGCCGTTGCGCAGCGCGTCGGACAGCCGCTCGACGAGCAGCATGCCGGCGCCCTCGGCCCAGGCGGCCCCCGCGGCGTCGTCGGAGAAGGAGTGGCAGCGGCCGTCGGGGGACAGTGCGCGGCGCTCGCTGAACTCGATGAACATCTCGGGGCTGGCCATGACGGCGGCGCCGCCCGCGAGCGCGAGGGAGCACTCGCCCTTGCGCAGCGACTGGATCGCCGAGTGCAGGGCGACCAGGGAGGAGGAGCAGGCGGTGTCCATGGTGACCGCGGGGCCCTCCAGGCCCAGGGTGTAGGCGATGCGGCCGGAGACGATGCTGCCGGAGATGGTGCCGCCGATGTAGTCGTGGTGCATCAGGCCGACGAAGACTCCGGTCGGGGTGCCCTTGACGGTGGTGGGGTCGATGCCGGCCCGCTCGAAGGCCTCCCAGGTGACCTCCAGCAGCAGCCGCTGCTGCGGGTCGGTGCCGGGGGCGTCCTTGGGGCTGATGCCGAAGAACGCGGGGTCGCACTCGGCGGCGTCGTGCAGGAAGCCGCCGTGCCGGACGTAGGACTTGCCGGGGGCGCCGGGCTCGGGGTCGTAGATCGCCTCGACGTCCCAGCCGCGGTCGGTGGGGAACTCGGTGACGACGTCGATGCCCTCGTCGACGATGCGCCACAGGTCCTCCGGGGTGCGTACGCCGCCGGGGTAGCGGCAGCCCATGCCGATGATGGCGACGGGCTCGCGGTCCTGCTCCTCCAGTTCCCGTACGCGGCGGCGGCTGCGCTCCAGCTCGGTCGTGGCCCGCTTGAGGTAGTCGCGGAGCTTGCCGGCCGTGGCCGAGTCTTCCATCACAGGGCTCCCAGTTCGTTGTCGATCCTGGCGAAGAGTTCTTCGTCGCTGGCTTCCCGGAAGTCCCCCGGCGCGTCGGGCTCGGTGTGCCGTCCGTGGGTGTCCTGCCAGCTGCGCAGCAGCGCTTCGAGGCGTGCGGTGACGCGGGCGTGGCTGCCGTCCTGGTCGGGCAGGGCGTGCAGCGCTGTTTCGAGGCGGTCCAGCTCGGCCAGCGCCGACCGGGCCCGGTCGGCCGGGCCGGGCACGAGCGCGGTCCTGAGGTGGGCGGCGAGGGTGAGGGGGGTGGGCTGGTCGAAGACGAGCGTCGCGGGCAGGGTCAGTCCGGTGGCTCCCGTGAGGAGGTTGCGCAGTTCGACGGCGGCGAGCGAGTCGAAGCCCATCTCCTGGAAGGCGCGGTGCGGGTCGACGGACTCCGGTGAGGGGTGTCCGAGCACGGCGGCGACGTGGGTGCGGACCAGCTCCAGCAGGGCGCGGTCGCGTTCGGCGTCGGCCAGCGGAGCCAGCCGCTCGCGCCAGGAGCGGTCGGGTGCGCCCGCGGCGGGTTCGGTGCCGCGCCGCCGGGCGGGCCGCACCAGGCCGCGGAGCAGCGCGGGTACGCCGTCCGGCCGGGCGCGTACCGCGGTCGCGTCCAGGCGTACGGGGACCACGACCGCGTCCTCGCCGCCGAGTCCGGCGTCGAAGGTGCGCAGCCCCTGGGCCGGGGTGAGCGGTGGCAGGCCGAGCCGGCGCAGCCGCTCCAGGTCGGCCGTGTCGATGCCGGCGCTCATGCCGCCGGAGCCGGACCACAGACCGTAGGCCAGTGACACGGCGGGCAGGCCGAGGGAGCGGCGGTGGGCGGCGAGGCCGTCGAGGAAGGTGTTGGCGGCGGCGTAGTTGGCCTGGCCGCCGCCCACCAGCAGACCCGCGGCGGAGGACAGCAGGACGAAGGCCGTGAGGTCCTTGTCGCGGGTCAGTTCGTGCAGGTTCCAGGCGGCGTCCGCCTTGGGCCGCAGCACCCGGTCGACCTTGTCCGTGTCGAGGGTGGCCAGCACGCCGTTGTCGACGACGCCGGCGGCGTGCACCACGGCCCGCACGTCGTGCTCGGCGAGCAGCGCGGCCAGGTCGGCGCGGTCGGCGGCGTCGCACCGGGCGAGGGTCACCCGGGCACCCGAGGCGGCGAGTTCCTCGCGCAGCGCGGGGGCTCCGGGGGCGTCGGCGCCGCGCCGGCCGGCGAGCAGCAGGTTCCGTACGCCGTGCTCGGTGACCAGGTGGCGGGCGATCAGGGCGCCGAGCCCGCCGGTGCCGCCGGTGATCAGAACGGTGCCGTCCGGGTCCCAGGCGACCGGGCCGCCGGGCTTCGCCCGGGCCAGCCGCGGCACGCGCACCTCGCCGTCCCGGATCGCGATCTCCGGTTCGCCGGCGGCGAGCGCGGTGGCGAGAGCGGGTCCGGGGGCGGCGCTGCCGTCGCTGTCGATCAGCAGGAACCGGCCCGGGTTCTCGGCGTGGGCGGCGCGGACGAGTCCGTGCAGGGGGGCGTGGGTGAGGTCGCCGGTGCGCAGGAGCACGGCGAGCCGCCGGCCGGCGCAGCGCTCGTCGGCCGCCCAGGTGCGCAGGGTGTCCAGGGTGGTGTTCACCCGGTCGCGTACCGAGGCCGGCAGGTCGGCCTCGGCGTCGGGGGCGGCCGGTACGGACAGGACCACCAGGTCGGGCACCGGGCCCGCGGCGGTGAGCGCGGTGAGGTCGGCATGCCACGGCGCGTCGAGGCCGCTGTCCGTGCCGCCGCACACGGCCCGCGCGGGGAGCCCGGTGGCGGCGGGGACGGGCGCCGGGACGAGGTCGACCCGGTAGAGCGGGTCGTCGCCGTCCCCGGCGAGCTGTTCGGCGGAGACGGGGCGGGCCACGAGGCTGCGCACGGTCGCGACGGGCGCCCCGGTGGCGTCCGCGAGGGTGAGGGTGACGGCGTCGGGGCCGGACGGGGCGAGGTGGAGGCGCAGGGTGTCGGTGCCGGCCGCGTGGAGGGTGACGCCGCCCCAGGCGAACGGCAGCACCGCCTGCCCGCCGGGGAGGTCGAGCAGGTTGACGTGCAAGGCGGCGTCCAGCAGCGCCGGGTGCACGCCGAACGCGGCGGCGGTGGCGCGGGCGCTCTCGGGCAGGGCCGCCTCGGCGAACAGTTCGTCGCCGCGGCGCCACATGGCGCGCAGGCCCTGGAAGACCTCGCCGTAGCCGTAGCCGGTGCGGGCCAGTGCGGGGTAGAGACCGTCCAGGTCGACCGGTTCGGCGTCCGCGGGCGGCCATGCGGTGAGGCCGGCCGGGCTCGCCTGGTCCGTGCCGGTGACGAGGCCGGCGGCGTTGCGGGTCCAGGGGGCGTCGGGGGTGTCGGCGCGGCGGGACCAGACGGTCAGCTCCCGGCGTCCGTCCCGTTCCCCGCCGACGGCGACCTGGACGGCGAGCGCGCCCTGCTCGGGCAGGATCAGCGGGGCGTGCAGGGTGAGTTCCTCCAGGGTGCCGCAGCCGGTGTGCTCTGCGGCCCGCAGGGCCAGCTCGACGAAGGCGGTGCCGGGCAGCAGCACGGTTCCGTGGACGGCGTGGTCGGCCAGCCACGGGTGGGAGGCGAGGGAGAGCCGGCCGGTGAGGACCGCTCCGCCGGTGTCGGGCAGGTCGGTCGCGGCGGTCAGCAGCGGATGGCCGGTGGCGTGCTGTCCGAGGCCGTCGGCGTCACCGCTGCCGCCCGCGCCGGCCTCCAGCCAGAGTCGTTCGCGCTGGAAGGCGTAGGTGGGCAGGCCGGCGGGCCGGGCGCCGTACGGTGCGAAGAACGCCGTCCAGTCCACGGCGGCGCCCGCGGCGTGCAGCCGGGCCACGGCCGTGACCAGGTCGCGTTCCTCGTCGCCGTCGCGGCGCAGACCCGCGACGGTCACGCTGTCCGCGGGCACGCAGTCCGCGGCCAGGGCGGTGAGAGCCGCGTCGGGGCCGACCTCGAGGAACGCGCGGACGCCCAGCTCGTGCAGGGCGCCGACGGCGTCGGCGAAGCGTACGGCCTCGCGGGCGTGCCGCACCCAGTACGCGGGCGTGGACAGCTCGCCCGGACCGGCCGGGGCGCCGGTGAGCGTGGAGACGAGCGGGATCCGTGGCTCCGCGAAGGAACACTGGGCGGCGGCCTGGGCGAACTCGGCGAGCATCGGCTCCATCAGCGGCGAGTGGAAGGCGTGCGAGACCTTCAGCCGCTTGCTCTTCCCGAAGCGGGCCGCGAGCGCGCCGACGGCGTCCTCGGCACCCGAGATCACCACGGAGCGGGGTCCGTTGACGGCGGCGAGGCCGACCCGGTCGTCCAGGTGGGGGGCGACCTCGTCCTCGGTGGCGCGCAGCGCGGCCATGGCGCCGCCCGGGGGCAGCGCCGCCATCAGGGTGCCGCGGGCCAGCACGAGCCGGACGGCGTCCGGCAGGGACAGCACGCCGGCGACGTGGGCGGCGGCCAGTTCGCCGACGGAGTGCCCGGCCAGATGGTCGGGCGTCACGCCCCAGGACTCCAGGAGGCGGTAGAGGGCGACCTCGGTGGCGAAGAGGGCGATCTGCGCGTAGTCGGTACGGGTGAGCAGGTCGGCGTCGGTGTCGATCACGTCGGCGAGCGGCCGTTCCAGGCTCTGGTCGGCGAGCGCGCACACCGCGTCGAAGGCCTCGGCGTAGACCGGGAAGGCCCGGTGCAGGGCGCGGCCCATGCCGGGCCGCTGGGCGCCCTGTCCCGTGAACAGGAAGGCGGTCTTGCCGCCGACCGGGGTGAGCGGGGTCGCGGCGGCGAGGCCGGCGAGCAGTTCGCCGGTGTCGCGGCCGACCGCGACGGCGCGGTGCTCGAAGCGGCCGCGGGCGGTGGCCAGCGACAGCCCGAGGTCGGCGGGGCGGGCGGCGGGGTGCGCGTCGAGGTGGTCGCGCAGGCGCGCGATCTGTCCGGTGAGCGCCTGCCGGGTCCGGCCGCTGACGATCCAGGGGACGTGCCCGTCCTGTCGTACGGGCGGGTCGTCCGGCTCCGTGGCGGGCGCCTGTTCCAGTACGACGTGCGCGTTGGTGCCGCTGATGCCGAAGGAGGACACGGCGGCGCGGCGGGGCCGTCCGGCGTCGGGCCACGGGCGGGACTCCAGGGCCAGTTCGACGGCGCCCGCGCTCCAGTCCACCTGGTCGGTGGGGGTGTCGACGTGGAGGGTGGGCGGAACCACGCCGTGCTGCATGGCCAGCACCATCTTGATGACGCCGGCGACGCCCGCGGCGGCCTGCGTGTGCCCGAGGTTGGACTTGACCGAGCCGAGCAGCAGCGGCCGGCCGGCGGGGCGTTCGCGGCCGTACGTCGCGAGCAGCGCCTGTGCCTCGATGGGGTCGCCGAGGGAGGTGCCGGTGCCGTGCGCCTCGACCACGTCGACGTCGGCGGCGGTGAGCCCGGCACCGGCCAGCGCCTGCCGGATGACCCGCTGCTGGGACGGTCCGTTGGGCGCGGTCAGCCGGCTGCTGGCGCCGTCGGAGTTGACCGCGCTGCCGCGGACGACGGCGAGGACCGGGTGGCCGTTGCGCCGGGCGTCGGCGAGCCGTTCCAGCAGCAGCACGCCGGCGCCCTCGCCCCAGCCGGTGCCGTCGGCCGCCGCGGCGAACGCCTTGCAGCGGCCGTCCGGGGCGAGTCCGCGCTGCCGGCTGAAGTCGACGAACGTCTCCGGTGTGGACATCACGGTGACGCCGCCGGCCAGGGCGAGCGAGCACTCGTCCGCCTGCAGTGCCCGCACGGCCCAGTGCAGGGCGACCAGCGAGGAGGAGCAGGCGGTGTCGACGGTGACCACCGGGCCCTCCAGGCCGAAGGTGTAGGCGACGCGTCCGGAGGCGATGCTGGCGGCGCTGCCGTTGGCGAGGTAGCCGTCCAGGTCGTCGGGGACGGCGGTGAGGCGGGTGGCGTAGTCGTTGTACATCACGCCGGCGAACACGCCGGTGCGGCTGCCGCGCAGGGAGGCCGGGACGATGCCGGCGCGTTCGAACGCCTCGTGGGAGGTCTCCAGCAGCAGCCGCTGCTGGGGGTCCATGGCGAGGGCCTCGCGGGGGCTGATGCCGAAGAAGTCGTAGTCGAAGTCGGCGGCGTCGTGCAGGAATCCGCCGGTGCGGGCGTATGTCTTGCCGGGCCGCGCCGGGTCGGGGTCGTACAGCGCGTCCACGTCCCAGCCGCGGTCGGCGGGGAAGTCGGACACCGCGTCCGTTCCCGTGGCGACCAGGTCCCACAGCTCCTCGGGGGTGGTGACGCCGCCCGGGTAGCGGCAGCCGATGCCGACGACCGCGACCGGGCCGTGTGCGCGTTGCTCGTTCTCGCGCAGCCGTCGCCGCGCCTCCCGCAGTTCCGCGGTCGTCCGCTTGAGATAGTCGAGCAGTTGCTCTTCGTTAGTCACCAGCGCGCCATCCGATCGAGATCGAAGTGAGGGCCTCGGTCGTGCGGATCGCCTCCGGGCGGTTTCCGGTCCGCTTCCCCTCCGCTGTCGGAGGCTAGGCAGGCGGCGATGACGCAAGACACCCCTACGGCCCCCAGGGGACCCCTGCGGCGGCTAAGGGGTCCCCTGGGGGGCGGTCTCGGTGTGGCGTGGTGGAGGGGGCGTGAGGGTCAGGGCGCGCCGTCCGCCGGGAGTCCGGCGTGCGGGGCGTAGCTCTCCCAGAGCCGGCCCAGGAAGAACTCGCCGAAGCGGGCCAGCGCGGCGGCACCACCCGGCCCGGTGGTGCGGAAGGTGCCGAGCTGACGGGCGAGGTCGCCGAGTCCCAGACGGAGCCGGCCGGCGCCGAGGACGGCGGACTCACCGTACGACGGGTCGGTGGTGTGTCCGGCCAGCACCCGGAAGGGCAGTTCGGTGGTCTCCGACCACAGGCGCAGCGGGGCGCCGTGGGTGAGCTGCTTGGCTCCGGCGAAGGTGCGGGGCCGTTCCCGGGCGTCGGTGAAGTGGAGCCGGTAGCGCAGCACGCGTCGTCCGCTCTCGTCCGGCGTCGGGCCCGGCGTCGTGTGCCCGCTGTCGTGCTCGGCGGGCGCGAACAGGTGGAACCGGCCCCGCACGACGGGGCGTCGGCCGCCGCAGGCGGGGGACTCCAGCCAACCGTCGGCCCGGGCCTGGTGGCCGGGGTCGTCCAGGAAGGCGTGCAGGTCGTCGGCCGTGACGGTGAGCCGGAAGGCGAACGGTTCCCGCCGCCCGCCCCGCTCGGCGGCGGCCGGATCGGCCGCCCCGGGGACGTAGTAGCCGCGCATCGTCTCGGTGAAGGTCAGTGAGGTGCGGCGGGTGTAGGCCGGCCGGGGCGCGGGGGCCGCTCCCCCGCCGGCGCGCGCTTCGAGCATCCGGGTGGACATCCGGTCGGCCAGGGCCGCGATGGTGAGGGAGGGATTGACGCCGACCGGGCCGGGCATCGCCGAACCGTCCGCGATGTACAGGCCCGGGTGCCCGTACACCTCTCCGAACGGGTCGCACACCCCCGTCTCGGGCCGGTGTCCCATCGGGGCGCCGCCCAGCGGGTGGACGGTGACGGTCCGGCCGAGGTGCCACAGGGGGTTGTCGGCGTAGCCGGCGCCGAGGACGTCCGCGATCCGCCGCATCGTCGACCGGATCCGCCGCAGTCCGTCCGCGCTGTTCGCCGCCGTCCAGCTGAGGTCGAGCCGGCCGCCGCGCAGGCGCAGCTCGCCGTCCGGTGTGTCGCGGCCCATGCCGAGCAGGGGGAGGGAGGTGCTGGTGAGCAGGCCGTCGCCGAGCAGGTCCGACAGGTCCGCGGAGAGGTGGCGCTGCGGGCCGAGGCCGACGCGGTCGGCGAGGCGGCGGGCCAGGAAGCGTCCGGCGCGGGAGAGTTGCTGCGGTCCCCGGGCGCCCTCGGCCAGCCACTGGACGAACTGAGGGTATCCGCCGTCCTCGATGTAGCCGCCGCGCCCGGCTCCCGGGACGCCGTCGAGTGCGTCGGGGAGCCGGACGGCGCTCGTGATCACGGGTCCCCGGCTGGGGTTCAGCGGCCGGCTCCGGCCGGTCCGGCCGTCCTTGGCCCGGAGCAGGAAGGACAGCGTGTCGCCGTTGCCGGAGAAGCGGGTGCCGAGCGCCGGGCCGAGGCCGGGCAGCCGGTTGCGCGATCGCAGCAGCAGCCGGGTGGTGCCCAGTGTTCCGGCGGCCAGGACGAGCCGGTCGCAGGTGATGGCGGCGGCCGTCGGGCGGTGCCCCGGTTCCGGGGGCTCCGGCGCGGGGTGGCGGACGTAGTCCACCTGGTAGCCGCCGCGCGGGCCGGGGCGGACGGTCTGCGCGTCGTGCCCGGTGCGCAGGTCGGCGCCGAGTGTCCGGGCGGCCGACAGATAGGTGAAGTCGAGGCTGTTCTTCGCTCCGTCGTTGCAGCCGATGTTGCACTCGCCGCACAGCCGGCAGGTACGGCGGGCGGCGCCGTGCAGATTGCCGTGTCCGGGATCGGCGATGGGCAGGCCGGGCCGGGGTGCGGCGCCGGGTTCCGGGGCGAAGGCGACGGCGAGCGGTGGCAGCCGGAACTCCAGCCCCAGGGCGGCTGCGGCCTCGCGCATCGCCAGGGTCTTGGGGGTGTCCGCGTAGCCGGGCCGGTCGAGCGGATAGGGCGTGGCGCCCATCATCCGTTCCACGGCGTCGTAGTGCGGTTCCAGGTCGGCCCGGCCGACCGGCCAGGACTCGTGTCCCCCGCCGGGCAGCGGCTGCTGTTCCGCGAACCAGTGCTCGTCCTTGCGCAGCAGCACATTGGCGAAGATCAGCGAGCCGCCGCCGAGTCCGCTGGCCACCACGGCGTCGCAGCCGCGGAAGGACCAGACGTCGAACAGCCCGTACAGGCCGGCGCCCGGGTCCCAGAAGGCCCGGGCGAACTCGGCGGGCGTCCGGGCGAAGCTGCCGGGCGGGTAGGCACGGCCGCGCTCCAGCACGACGACCGACAGCCCGGCTTCGGCCAGCCGGTAGGCCGCGACGGCACCGCCGAAGCCGGAACCGACCACGACGGCGTCCACGTGCTCGACGTTCCTGTCCGCCCGGGGTGCGGGCGCGTCCGGGGCCGTACGATCCGTCATGCCGCCTCCGCCCGGCGCCGGAGGAAGTCCAGGATCCGTGGGAAGACGTCACGGTCCGCGTCCTTGCCGATGATCGGGTCGAGGTGTCCGTAGCCGGGCAGGACGGCCAGTTCGTGGCGGTCGGGGGCGTGCCGGGACAGCTCGCGGTGGCAGATCACGTTCGAGTCGCCGAAGACGTGGTTCCGGTCGCCGGCCAGGAAGAGGACCGGCGTGTCGATCTTGGTGGCGTCCGTCAGGTAGTCGTCGGGCAGCGAGGCGTGGCGCGGGTCGCGGGGGTCGTACTTCACCGCGTGCCCCGCCCGGACCATCGTCCGCACATGCCGCAGATAGCCCAGCCCGCTGGGGCCCAGCAGATCGGCGATGCGGTCGTGGGTGACGGGGTGGAGGTTCTCGTGGCTGTAGAGCGCGGGCCAGCCGCAGCCCCACATGAAGCTGATCATGTGGCAGGCGGGGTTGTCGCACTCCTGGTGAGCCAGCGAGACGAGCCGGGACAGGGCCCAGCCGGCGGTGAAGCGGCGGCCCGTGCGTGCGCGCGGGTCCAGGACCGAGAGTCCCAGGACGTGTTCGAGCAGCTCGGGGCCGTACTCCAGTTTCCGTCGCGGCCATGCCGACAGCCGCGGGGTCAGTGCCACGCTGTTCGCCACGAAGCTCCGGACGCCGTCGACCGTGCCCGCGGACAGGCTCATCGAGAAGGCCACCGACCCCAGGCAGTGCGCGATGACGTGCACGGGACGCGGCCCGGCATGACGGCGCAGCTCGGCGAGCGCCGCCGGGAAGTCGAACCGGGCGAGGTCGTCCAGGCTGTGGCGGCCCGGCTCCGTGTTGTACGGGAAGCGGTTGCTCATCCGGGAGTCCAGCGCCCAGACGTCGGTGAACCCGTGGTCGAGCAGGTACCCCGTCAGGTTGCGATGCTCCGGCATGGCGAAGAGGTCGCTTCCGGAGGTCAGGCCGTGCACGAGCAGCACCGGATCGGCGCCTTCGGCACGCAGGGAACGGGTGAGGCTCAGGCTCAGGCCGTCCTCGGTGAGGAACGGATGGTGCGATGTCTCGGCGCCCGACACGCCGCCGAGCGAGAAACGCGGGATACGCGCTGTCATGCTTCCCCCTGGGTGCATTCCGCTCCGACACGTTCTGACACGTGCTCGTGGAGAGAGACGCAGCCCGGCGGCGATCGGTGCGCCCGGTTCCCGTCCGAGGAGGTTCGCCGTGCGCACGGCGCCGCCGCCTGCCGCGGGCACGGCGCCGGCCCCGTCCCGCCGCCTTCGTCCCCGGCGTCGCGTCGTCGGGGCAGCCGGAGACCACGCGGCCGAAAGGCATGGGCTTCCTGTCATGTTTCAGACATGATCCGCACACCTGCGCGAGACACGGAGCGTCTCCCGCGCGCGTCCGGCGGGGCGGCACAGCGGAGGCGGGGGAGGCCGCGGGGACACCGGTGCCCGGGTGCGGCGCGTCGCCCCGGCCTGCGGGAACGGCCCTTCGGGCGCCCCGCGGGGGCCGGCCGCCGTGGGGCCCCGCACGGCTCCCCGCGGCGTGCCACGAAACGTCTGGGCAATATTCAACCATGATCTATTCGCCGGCCCTGGTGGCAGAATATCGGCGACCGCCGTTCACCCCGCCCACCACTGGATTGACGTGGCCTGGACCGGGTTTTAGTCTTTCCCCTCGTGCGGCCAGCAGGTAGCTGAACGAAACGGTCTTATTCACGTCCGGAGGGGCGGTCAGTATGCCCGCAATCTCGTCGCCTGCACCCCCTACTCTTGTTCATATACTTCGGGACAGAGCATTAGAAAAGCCCGATGCCACGGCATACGTTTTTCTCGCCGACGGCGAGGGGGACGAGCGGGAGATCGGCTACCGGGACCTGTACGCGGCGGCCGCCGAGGTGGCGGACGCGCTGGGCGAGCGGCACGAGCGGGGCGAGCGGGCACTGCTCCTCTTCCCACCGGGCCTCGACTACATCACCGCCTTCTTCGGCTGCCTGCTCGCGGGCATCGTGGCCGTGCCGGCCTACCCGCCGCAGGACGCGCGTAGCCTCGGCCGGCTGGACGCCGTCATCGCCGACGCGGGTGCGAGCATCGCCCTGACCACGAAGGATCTGCTGCCGATCGCCCAGTCGTCGCTGGACGCCCCGCTGGCGTGGATCGCGACCGACGCCCTGGAGCCCGGCCCCGTGCGCCCCGGCGCGCCGATCGCGGCCGGCGGCCGTCCCGTCGCCGCGACCCAGGAGGACCTCGCCTTCCTCCAGTACACCTCCGGCTCGACCCGGCTTCCGCGCGGTGTCATGCTGACGCACGCCAACCTCATGCACAATCTGGAAGCCATCTATCGGGCCTTTGCCGGGACAGCTCACGACGTCATGGTCAGCTGGCTTCCCCCTTATCACGACATGGGGCTTATCGGCGCCATACTGGAGCCTCTGTACGGCGGTTTTCCCGGCATTCTGATGTCGCCGCTGCATTTCCTTCAGAAGCCGTACCGATGGCTGAAAGCAATCTCTGTGCACCGGGGCACGATCAGTCCGTCCCCGAATTTCGGATACGAACTGTGCCTGCGAAAGATCGATGACGAGCAGCGGGCCTCTCTCGACCTGGCTTCCTGGCGCGCGGCCGTGAACGGTGCCGAACCGGTCCGCGTGGAGACGATCGAGCGGTTCACTCAGCGGTTCGCCCCCGCCGGCTTCGACGCCGGCACCTTCCGTCCCAGTTACGGTCTGGCGGAGGCCACCCTGCTGGTGACCGCCGACCCGGTCGGCCGGAGCGTGCGCCGCTTCCCGGTCGAGGGCGCCACCCGGATCGCCTGCGGGACCGCCCGCGGTGAACAGTCCGTCGTGGTGGTGGACTCCGCCACCCTCGCACCGGCCGAGGCCGGGCAGGTCGGGGAGATCTGGGTGTCCGGTCCCAGCGTCTCCGCGGGCTACTGGGGCCGGCCCGCCGAGAGCACCGCGCTGTTCGAGGCCACGCTGCCGGACGGCCGCGGCCCCTACCTGCGCACCGGCGACCTGGGCGCACTGGACGCGGAGGGCGCGCTGGCCGTCACGGGCCGGCTGAAGGACCTGCTCATCCTGCGTGGCCGCAACGTGTATCCGCACGACGTGGAGGGCGCCGCCGAACGGAGCCACCCCGCCCTGCGGCCCGGATGCGGTGCGGCGTTCACCGTGCCCGTGGACGCGGAGGAGCGACTGGTCCTGGTGTCCGAGGTCGCGGACGGCACGGAACCGGAAGCCGTCGCCACGGCCGTCCGCCGCGCGGTGCGTGAGGAGTGCGACGCCGACCTGCACGAACTGGTGCTCATCCCGCCGCGCACCATCCCGAAGACCTCCAGCGGGAAGATCCAGCGGCGTGCGACGCGGGAGGCGTACCTGTCCGGAGACCTCGCGCGGATCGGCGGCTGGCGGCCCGAGGACGCGCCCGCACCCGGCGCGCGGCCCGCCACTCCCCCGCGCACCCCTCTGGAATCTCTGATCGCCGGCATCTGGGCGGAGCTGCTCGGACTGCCCGAAGTCGGGATCCACGACGACTTCTTCGCCTCCGGCGCCCAGTCCCTCCTCCTCTCCCAACTCGCCGTGCGCATCGAGGCGGAGCTGCCGGTACGCGTCACCGCGGGCGACCTCTTCCAGGCGTCGACGGTCGCGAAGCTGGCCGCACTGCTGGAGAGCAGACCACTCACGGTCGACGACGAGCAGGTCGCCGGCCTGATCGCACGGAGCGACAACGGCTGAACCGCGCAAGCACCGCACGCCTTCGACCGAAGGTCTCACCGTTCCCGACGCACGCCGATCCCGGCAGGGGGGCCCATGGACACCACGGACGTGGTGGAAACGCTGGACAATCTGGTCGCCGACGCAACCGACCACCACTACAGCCCCTACACGCGGTTCGACTGGGTCGACGAGCTGGCCGAGGAACAGTGGTGGATGACGCCCGACCTGCTCACCGTGGCGGGCACACGGCACGCGCGCGAGCTGGACGAGAAGCAGCTGATGCGGCTGAGCAAGTGGGAGAGCGTCAACTTCTTCAGCCTCAACATCCACGGCATACGCGAACTGCTCATCGAGGTGACCCGGCGCATCCACACCCGGGGCTTCGAACTGCCCTCCGAGTTCTTCCACCGCTTCCTGGGCGAGGAGAACGGGCACATGTGGTTCTTCGCCCAGTTCTGCCGGCGCTACGGCGGAAAGATCTACCCGGACAAGTCGCTTCCGGTCGCCACGGCGGAGGAGGACACCGATGTCGCCAACTTCCTGGTCTTCGCCCGCATCCTGATCTTCGAGGAACTGGTCGACCACTTCAACATCAGGATGGGCCGCGACACCACGCTGCACCCGCTGATCCGGGAGGTGAACCAGGTCCACCACGACGACGAGTGGCGGCACATCATCATGGGCCGCAAGCTCGTGGGACTCCTGTACGAACCTCTCCGGGACCGCGGCGACCAGCAGCTGCGCGAGCGCCTCGACCACTACCTGAGGCGGTACATCACCGCCAGCGTGCAGTCGCTCTACAACCCCACGGCGTACCGGGACGCAGGGATCCCCGAGGCCTTCGCCTTCCGCGAGGAGCTGCTGCGGGACCCGGCGCGGGTCGCCTACCACGAGACGTTCTTCAAGCGCATCATCCGGTTCCTGATCAGCCAGGAGATCATCGCCGAATCTCCGTTCCAGGGGGCGGCGGCCTGATGGGGAGGGATGTGATCGAGCAGGTGCGTGGGTGGCTGCTGGCGCGCAATCCGGAGGTCACGGCGATCGGCTGGGACGAGGACCTCATCGACAGCCGCCTCATCGACTCCCTGGACTTCCCCCAGCTGCTGCTGCTCCTGGAGGACCTGGCGGGCCACGAACTGGAACTGACCGCGGAGAACGTCGTCGGGTTCCGGACCCTGCGCGGCATCCGCGACACGGTTCTGACGGACGCCACCGGCGCCGATGCGGTGAGCCATGAGTGACCTCTACACAGTGCGCGGCGGACTCGTCGCCCTGGGCCCGGAACTCGTCCGCCTCATGGAGCTGCTGGACGAACGCTTCCGCACCTGGGCCCGGGAGTGCGGCGCCACCGCGATGCTCTACCCGGCGGTGATCAGCACCGCGGACCTGGCGTCCATCGACTACTTCGACAACTTCCCGCAACTCGCGCTGATGACCGCCCCTTTGAAGCTTCCGGCGGAGCGGGTGACGGGCGGCACGGCACTGCCGTCCGACCGCCTCGGCGAGAGCGCGTACGGGCTGGTCTCCGCGGCCTGCTACAACGTCTACCTGCACCACCGGTCCGCCGCCCTCACCGGCCCCCGGTACATCACCACCGTGGCCAAGTGCTTCCGCAACGAGGACCACTACGACGGGCTGCGCCGGCTGCACGGCTTCACCATGCGGGAGATCGTGTGCCTGGGACCCCGCGAGGCCGTCCTGGACCACCTGGCCGCCTTCCGCCCGAAGGTGGTCGAGTTCGCGGCCCGGCTCGGGCTGGACCTGAAGGTCCAGCCGGCCTCCGACCCCTTCTTCGAGAAGGACGGCGGGCGGGCGCTGCTGGCGCAGCTCTTCCCGGTCAAGGAGGAGTTCGTCCACGCGGGCGACCTGGCCATCGGATCCCTGAACTTCCACCGCAACTTCTTCGGGGAGCGCTGCGACATCTCGCTGGCCGACGGCGGACCGGCCTACACCGGATGCGTCGCCTTCGGCCTGGAGCGGTGGATCGCGGCCCTCCTGGAGACGCACACCAGCATCGACGACGTCTTCGAGCGGGTGGCGGAGGCGGCTTCGTGAGCGAACTCCTGGGGCGCCTCGCGGAGTTGTCCGGGGCGGAGCGGGCGCAGTTCATGGCCCGGCTGCGGCAGCGCTCGGCGACGCCCGCCGCGCGGCCCGCCGATCCCGCCGCCGCCTCCGACGCCCAGGAGCGGCTGTGGCTGCTGCAGCGCCTCGCCCCCGGCAGCCCGGCCCACCACCTCTCGGCAGCCCTGCACCTGGAGGGGCCGCTCGACGTCGAGGCGCTGCGGACCGCGGTGAGCGAGATCTGCGCACGGCACGAGTCGCTGCGCACGGCCTTCCGTGAGCGGCACGGGCGGCCGGTACGGCACGTCGTCGCGCCCCGGCCCGTGGAACTCCCGCTGGTGGACCTCGGCGATCTGCCGCCGCCGGAGCAGGAGCGCCGGGCGCGCGCCCTGCACGCGGAGAGCGGGAAGCGCCCTTTCGAGCTGGACCTGGCCCCCCTGGCCCGCTTCACGCTCTACCGGCTGTCCGGCGAGCGGCACGTGCTGACGGTCGTCGCGCACCATCTGGTCTGCGACGGCTGGTCGATGGGTGTCTTCACCACGGAACTCGCGGCGCTGTACGAGGCGTTCTCGCAGGGCCGTCCGTCACCGCTGCCGCCTCCGGCCGCCGTCCCGGCGGAGGAGCGGCGGCCGGGCGACGCCCGGCAGCGCCGGTCCGTCGCCCACTGGCGCGAGACCCTCTCCGGCGACCTCCCCGTCCTCGAACTCCCCACCGACCGCCCGCGCCCCCCGCAGGAGCGGTTCCAGGGCGCCCGGCACGGCTTCCGGATCGCCGCCGGCCTCCACCAGGAGCTGCGCGCGGCGGCGGGCCGGGACCGCTCCACCGTCTACGGCCTCCTGCTCGCCGCGTACGCCGTCACGCTGCACAGGATCACCGGCGGGCTGGACTTCGTCGTGGGCGCCCCCGTGGACGAGCGCCGGGGCGCGGGCGCGGAGGGGCTGATCGGCTTCTTCGTGAACACGCTGCCGCTGCGGTTGCGGCTGCGGCCGGGCCAGACGTTCGCGGAGGCGGCCCGGCACGCCGGTGAGGTGGTCGGCGGCGCGCTGACGCACGACATCCCGTTCGGGGACATCGTGCGCGAGATCAACCCGCCCCGGCTCCCCGGCCGGACGGTCCTGCGGCAGACCGCCTTCTCGCTCCAGCCCGCCGTCACCGGGAGCGTGCGCGCCGGACGCCTGGAGGTGACACCGGCCGCGCCGGACGACTTCGACCTCGGCGTGTCCCCGCTCGACCTCAGCCTGCACCTGCGCGAGCAGGACGGCGAGCTGCTCGGCTGCTTCGAGTACCGCACCGACCTCTTCGACGCCGGCACGGTCTCCCGGTGGGCCGAGCAGTTCCAGGAGGTCGTCCGCCGGGCCGCGCGCGCTCCGCAGGCGATCGCCGTCACCGCCGGCCGGGCCCCCGAGACCAACCTGACGGACAGTCAGCTCGCGCTCTGGTTCGGCAAGAAGACGGCCGGGGACGTCCGGCTGTACTACGAGAACGTCACCGCTCTCTTCAGCATCCCCGCCCCGCTCGACCACGAGCGCTTCCGGCGTGCCTTCCAGAAGCTGGTGGACCACAGCGACGCCCTGCGCAGCACCTTCCACGAGGTGGACGGCATCCCGCTGCGCCGGGTGGCCGAGACCGTGCCGGCGCCGCTGGACCTGGTCGATCTCAGCGACGAGCCCGATCCCCACGAGGCCGCGCGGCGCTGGGCACGGCGGCGCAGCGGGCCGGGGCTCGACCCGGCCCGGGCCGTGTTCGACTCCGCCCTGCTCAGGCTGGGCGCCACGGAGAGCGTCTGGTACCTCAACGTGGACCACCTGGTCTGCGACGCCTGGTCGATGTCCCTGTTCCTGCGCACCCTGTCCGAGTACTACGACCTGGACCGGCAGGGAAGCCTCGACCGGGCCACGCCCCTGCCGCCGTTCCAGGCGTACGTCGACCACGAGCGCTCGCCGGACGGTGCGCGGCGCCGGAGCCGGGCCGAACGCCACTGGCGCGAGAAGCTGGCCGAACCCGTCGAGCGGCCTGCCTTCTACGGCAGGGAGGAGGACGTGGCCGGCACGACCCGGACCGCCCGGCTCACCGTCGAACTCAGCGCCGAACGCAGCGCCCGGATCACCGCGTTCGCCCGCGAGGAGGGCCACACCTCCCCCGCCGTCGCGTTCGGCGCCGCTCTCTTCGCCTACCTGCATCGCGTCGGCGGCGGCGAACTCCTGCGCCTCGGTACACCGTTCGCGAACCGGTCGGGCGAGTTCCGGGGCACGGCGGGCCTGTTCATGAACGTGCTTCCGCTCCAGGTGCGCGTCGCCGGTGACACCCCGCTGCGGCTCCTCGCCCGCGAGACTCAGCGCTCCTTCCTCGAAGCGGCCCGGTACCAGGACCACGTGCCCCGGCATCGCGGCGGCACCCGTCTGTACGACGTCTACCTCAACTACCAGAACGCGGTCTTCGAAGGCTTCGGCGGCACGGTCGGCTTCGACCTCGTCGACACCGGGCACTCCCCCGACCGGCTCACCCTCCAGGTCCGGGAACTGCGCCGCGACCCCGCCGCCGCGCCGCGCTTCGTGCTCGACTTCGACTTCAACACCGCCTGCTTCGACGAGACACAGCGGGAACGCACCACCGGGCACTACCTCGCCCTGCTCGACGCCCTGCTGACCCGCCCCGACGCACCGGTCTCGGCCCCGCGGATCCTGTCGGACGAGGAGCTGAAGCAGCTCGACTCCTGGAACGACACCGCCCGCTCCTACGACCTCGGCATCCCGCTGCACGCGCACATCGAGCGGCAGGCCCGTCGCACCCCCGACGCCACCGCCCTGGTCTTCGAGGACCGCTCCCTCAGCTACGCCGAGCTGGACGCGGCGGCCGGACGGCTGGCCGGGCGTATCCGCCGGGCCGTCGGGGAGGACCGCTTCGAGCCCGGAGCGACGGTGGCGGTGCACATGGAACGCTCGCCGGAGCTGGTCGTCAGCCTGCTCGCGGTCCTCAAGGCGGGCGGCGCCTACCTCCCGCTCGATCCGGCCACCCCGGCGGAGCGGATGGCGTTCATGCTCTCCGACGCCGGCACCGAACTGGTCCTCACCAGCGGACCGCCGGACGGACTCCCGGGCGGAGTACCGGTCCTGCGGGTCGACGCGCACGAGGTGGCGGAGGCGGAGGACACGGTCCCCGAGGTGCCGGTGGCCCCCGGCCAACTGGCCTACCTCATCTACACCTCGGGCTCCACGGGCACACCCAAGTGCGTCATGCTCACCCACCGCGGTATCTGCAACCGCCTCCTGTGGATGCAGGAGGCCTACGGTCTCACCGCGGACGACGCGGTGCTGCAGAAGACCCCCTTCACGTTCGACGTGTCCGTGTGGGAGTTCTTCTGGCCGCTGATGACCGGGGCCCGCCTCGTCGTGGCACGCCCCGGCGGCCACCGGGACCCGGGCTACCTGACCGAGGTGATCCGCCGCGAGTCGGTGACCACCGCGCACTTCGTCCCGTCCATGCTGCGGATCTTCCTCACCGACCCGGCGGCCGCCCGCTGCGGCTCGCTCCGCCGGGTGATCGCCAGCGGCGAGGCGCTCCCCCCGGACCTGGTGCGGCGGTTCTTCGAGGTCTTCCCGCCGCCCGCCGTCGAGCTGCACAACCTCTACGGCCCCACCGAGGCCTCCGTCGACGTGTCGGCATGGCAGTGCCGGCCCGAGGACGCCACGGGCTCCGTGCCCATCGGCCGCCCGGTGGCCAACACCACGCTCGACGTCCTGGACGACCGGCTGTCCCCGCTGCCCCTCGGCATCGCCGGTGAGCTGCACATCGGCGGCGTGCAGCTCGCGGCCGGTTACCGGGGCCGCGACGAACTGACCGCCGAGCGGTTCGTGTCCGATCCGCGCCGGCCCGGCGGCCGGCTGTACCGGACCGGCGATCTGGTGCGGCAACGGCCCGACGGGGCGCTCGAGTTCATCGGGCGGGCGGACGGCCAGATCAAGCTGCGCGGCTACCGGATCGAACTCGGCGAGATCGAGGCCCGGCTGGCCGCCCATCCCTCGGTGCAGGCGGCGGCGGTGCGGCCGGCACAGGACCGCCTGGTGGCGTACGTCGTCCCGGCCGCCGGCGCCGAGCCGCCCGGTACGCCGGAGCTGCGCGCCTTCCTGGAACGCTCCCTGCCGGACTACATGGTGCCGCCCGTCTTCGTCCCCCTGGCCGCTCTGCCCGTCACCGCCAACGGCAAGCTCGACCGCGCGGCGCTGCCGCCGCCCGCCCCGGAGTCCGCCGCCCCCGCCCCGGCCCGTTCGACGAGTACGCCGCTCCAGCGCACCGTCGTGGGGCTGTGGGCGGAGCTGCTCGGGCGGGACACGGACACGATCGGGCCGGACGACGACTTCTTCGAGCTGGGCGGTCATTCCCTGCTGGCGGCGCGGCTCATGGCGGCGGTGGCCCGCCGCTTCGGGGTGCGGCTGCCGCTCACCGCGCTGTTCGAGGCGCCCACGGTGGCCCGGTTCGCCGAGCTGATCTCGGCGGGATCCGAGCACTCGCCGATCGTCACGCTGCGGGCGCCGCTCACGCCCGCTCCGCTCTTCCTGCTGCCTCCCGCGGGCGGCGACGTGATGGCGTACCGGCAACTGGTCGCGCTGCTGCCTCCGGGGCGGGAGGTGCTGGGCATCCGCTCCCGCGCCCTGTCCGGCGAGGCCGAGGCCGAGAGCCTCGCCGCGATGGCCGACCAGTACACGGACCTCGTCCGGGAGCGCCGGCCGAGCGGGCCGTACCACCTCGCGGGCTGGTCCATGGGCGGTGCCCTGGCGGTCGAGGTCGCCGCCCGTCTGGAGGCGTCGGGTGAGCGGGTCGACCTGGTCGCGCTGCTCGACTCGGCCGTCCCGGGGACAGGCGACCCCGATCCGCTGCTCGCACCGGCCGTCGCCCTGGCGGACTCCCTGCCCCGGCTCGACGTCACCGCCGAGGACACCGCGGCACTCCGCGACCGGCTGCGCGGACTGCCGCTGGAGGAGCGGCTGAAACTGCTGATCAGCTGGGCCGAGGAGCGCGGCTCGCGGGGAGCGCCGTCCGAGGCCCTGCTGCGGCAGGCGGAACTGGCCGAGCGGCACGAGCGCCTGGTGCTCGCCCACCGGCCGTCGGTCGTCGCCGCCCCGCTGACGCTCTGGTGGGCCCGCGACCGGCTCCGTGAACCCCGCGCCTCCTGGGCACGGCAGACCCGGGGCGGTGTCCGGGAGGAAGCGACGCTTCCCGGAAACCATTTCACCCTGCTGCGCCCGCCCCATGTCGCCCTGGTCGCGCAGCGGCTGGTGGCAGCCCTGGACACAGCTGAGCGAACCGTCCCCGTAGACCGACAAGGAAGTGAACATTCGTGACCTCTGCGCAAGCCAATCAGGGGACCGCTTCACCGGATACTCCCACCCCGTCCTCGGGCACGCCGCCCCTGGCGGTCGCAGCCGGACTGCTGACCGTCTTCCTCTGGGCTTCCGCGTTCATCGGGATCCGCGCGGCCGGCAAGGACCTCGATCCCGGCGCCCTGACGCTGGCGCGGCTGTTCATCGGTGCGGTGCTGCTGGGCGCGGTCGTACTGATCCGCAAGGTTCCGTTGCCGCCGCGCACCGATCTGCCGCGGCTCTTCCTGTGCGGTCTGCTGTGGTTCGGTGTCTACAACGTCGCGCTGAACGCCGCCGAGCAGCGCATCGACGCGGGCACCACGTCGATGATCATCAGTCTGGGGCCGGTGCTGATCGCCGTGCTCGCGGGCTTCCTGCTCAAGGAGGGCTTCCCGCGTCCGCTGGTCGTCGGAGGTGTCGTCGCCCTCCTCGGTGTGCTGCTGATAGGTCTCGCGACCTCCAGCAAGGGCCTGGAGGCCGGGACCGGCAGTGCGCTCGCGCTGCTGGCCGCGGCCGCGTACGCCGGTGGCGTCGTCACCGAGAAGCCGCTGCTGGGCAACAGTTCGGCGCTGGTGATCACCTGGCTGGCCTGTGTCGTCGGTGCCGTGCTCTGCCTGCCGTTCCTGCCCCAGCTGATCGACAACCTGCACCACGCGAGCGGCAAGTCGATCGGCTGGACGCTGTACCTCGGTGTCTTCCCCACCTCGGTGGCCTTCACCACCTGGGGATACGCTCTGGCCCGCTCCACCGCGGGGAAGATGGGCGCGCTCACCTACCTCTCCCCGCCGATCGCGGTGACCCTGGCCTGGCTGATCCTGGACGAGACGCCGCCGTGGCTGGCGGTGGTCGGCGGTGCGCTGTCGCTCGCCGGCGTCGTCTACAGCCAGCGCAAGAAGTGAGGCACCCGTGACGGCGGCCGTGACCGTCGCGGTCGCGGAGTCGGACAGGCTCCTGACCCTGCCGGGTGCGGGCGCGGGGGTCCTGACCGCCGCCGAGCGGCGTCGCCTCGCCGCCGTGCGCACCGAGCGGGCACGGGCGGACTTCGTCGCCGCGCGCTTCCTGGCCCGGCTGTGTGTGGCGCGGCGGACCGGGGGTACGGCCCGGGACGTCGTGCTGGAGCAGCGCTGCCCGGTCTGTGCGGGCCCGCACGGCCGACCGCGCGTCCGGGGCGTTCGGTGCGGGGTCAGCTTCTCGTACGCGGACGGGGTGGTGGCGGCCTCGGCCGCCGAGCACCCCGTCGGCATCGACATCGAGCGGCTGCCCGGCCCGGCCGCCCGCGACGGTGCCCCCGGCCCCGACCCGAGCGGGTACGGGCACGTCCTGACCCGCGGCGAGATCGACCGCATCCGCGGCTCTCCCGCTCCCCACTCGGCGTTCCTGCGCATCTGGGTACGGAAGGAGGCACTGGTCAAGCTGACCGCGGAGGGCCTGCCCGCCATGGCGGGCCTGGACCTCTCGCACCTGCCGCTGCGCCCCGCCGACCGGGCCCGGCCCCACCGGCTCGGCCCGCGACTCCTGTACGACCTGCCCGACGTGCCGTCCGACGTGCTCGGCGCGGTCGCCGTCAGCGTCCCCGGCGCGCGGGCCGGCCCCGGTCCCACAGCCGCCTCCGGCATGCAGTCGCTCACCTTCGACGACCTGATCGACACCCTCTCACTCCCGGGAGTAGAACCATGACCGAGGTACAGACCCAGCCCGAGAGCGTCGTCCCGGACGCCCTGACCACCGTGCTGCTCGGGCACAACGCCTTCCAGTTCACCCGCGCCGGGGTCGAACTCGGCCTCTTCGACCTGCTGGAGCGCAGCCCCGGTACGCCCCGCGAGCGGATCGGCGCCGAACTGGGGCTCGCGGAGCGCTCCCTGGACATCCTGCTGCTCGGTGTGACCTCGCTGCGGCTGGTGGAGCGCACCGAGGAGGGGTACTTCAACGCCCAGTCGATCTCGGACCTGTTCACGGGCGGACACTGGGAACTCGTCAAGGCGGTCATCGGGTTCGAGGCGTACGTGACCTACCCGGGTCTCGTGGACTTCACCGAGTCGCTGCGGGCCAACAGCAACATCGGGCTGCGGCGCTACCCGGGCGACGGCGCCACGGTCTACCACCGGCTCAGCCAGGACCCCGAACTGCTCAAGGTCTTCTACCACTTCATGGGCACCTGGTCGGCCGTGGCCAGCAAGCACCTCATCAAGTACGGCGACTTCACCTCCTCCCGGCGCATCCTCGACGTCGGCGGCGGGGACGCGACGATGGCCATCGCGGTGGCCGGCGCCCATCCGGACGTCGAGGTCACGGTCCTGGAGATCCCGAAGGTGGTCGACCTCGCCCGCAAGCGGGTGGAGGAGGCGGGACTCAGCGACCGGGTGAAGGTCGTCGAGGGGGACATCTTCGCGGGGGACTACCCCGAGGGCCACGACACCGTGATGTTCGTGCACCAGCTGCAGATCTGGCCGCAGGAACGCATCCGGGTCCTGCTGGGGCACGCGCACGCCGTGCTGCCGGTGGGCGGCCGGGCCCTCATCCTGAACTCCATGTCGGAGGACAACTACGACGGCCCGCTCATGGCCGCGCTCGCCAGCCCCTTCTTCGCGGCGGTGGCGGGCGAGGGCGGGATGCTCTACTCCTGGGAGGGCTACGAGAAGTCGCTGAAGGAAGTCGGGTTCGACCAGGTGCGGCGCACGCGCTGCACCGAGGCCATCACCCCGCACGGCATCATCACGGCGGTCAAGTGACCGGCCGGCAGCTCGCACCCGCCCTGGTGGAGGACCTCGTGCGGCTGCGCGAGGACCTCCACCGGGAGCCGGAACTCGGGCTGGATCTCCCGCGGACGCAGGCCAAGGTGCTCGCGGCGCTCGACGGGCTGCCCCTGGAGATCACGACGGGTACGGGTCTGTCCTCCGTCACCGCGGTGCTGCGTGGCGGACACCCGGACGGAGGGGGCGGCGAGCGTCCCGTCGTGCTCCTGCGCGCCGACATGGACGCGCTGCCGCTGACGGAGACCAGTGGTGTGCCGTACGCCTCCAAGGCGGAGGGCCGGATGCACGCCTGCGGGCACGACCTGCACACGGCCATGCTGGTCGGCGCGGCCCGGCTGCTCGCCGAGGACCCGGACGCGCTCGGCGGTGACGTGGTCTTCATGTTCCAGCCGGGCGAGGAGGGGTACCACGGTGCGCGGCTGATGATCGAGGAGGGGGTGCTGGACGCGGCCGGACGGCGCCCGGTCGCGGCGTACGCGGTGCACGTGGCCTCCTCGATGCTGCCTCCCGGCTGGCTGCTGACCCGCAAGGGCCCGCTGCTGGCGGGCGGGGACGTGCTGCGGGTGACGGTCCGGGGCCGGGGCGGCCACGACTCCCAGCCGCATCTGCTCAAGGACCCGGTTCCGGCCGCCTGCGAGATGACCCTGGCGCTCCAGACGTACGCGAGCCGGGGCTTCGACCCCTTCGATCCGGTGCTGCTCTCGGTCGGCAGTATCCACGCCGGCACATCGGCCAACATCATCCCGGACGAGGCGGAGCTGAAGATCGGCGTGCGGACCTTCGGGCCGGACGCCAAGGCCACGGTGATCGACGGGGTGACTCGGGTCCTGGAGGGCGTGGCCGCGGCCCATGGGGTCACGGTGACGGTGGACCACACCATGGACTACCCGGTCACGGTCGTCGACCCGGCCGAGGCGGACTTCGCGGCCGGCACGGTCGAGAAGGTGCTGGGGCCGGGCAGGCTCATCTGGGCGCCGAACGCGCTGAGCCCTTCGGAGGACTTCTCCTTCGTCCTGGGCGAGGTGCCGGGGGCCATGCTCTTCCTCGGCGCCTGCCCGCCCGACCGCGACCCGGGGACGGCGAGCTTCAACCACAGCCCCGACGCGGTCTTCGGCAACGAGGTGCTCGGCGACGGGGCCCGGCTCCTCGCCGCGCTGGCCGAGGAGCGGCTGGCCGTGGCCGGCTGAGAGCGGCCGGCCGGCCGACGGGCGCGCCGTCGCGGCTCGGGACGCGGTTCAGTCCGGCGTCCCGAGCCGCGACCTCAGCTCCTTGTTCTCCTCCTCCAGGTCCGCGATGCGCTCGTAGACCTGCTCCAGCGCGCCCGCGAGTTCGGCCTCGGAGAACCGCGGAGTGATGTGCTTGGCGCAGTTCCAGGCGAGTCCCTCGACACGCACGACCAGCAGCCATTCCTCATGCCCGTCGGTGCGCGCGTCCCCCGACCGGCCGGGCAGGGACGCGAATGCACCGGGGTCCCGGATCTCGGCCCGGCCGAACACCTTCAGCCGGGTCCGGTGCGCGTAATCCATGAAGAAGAGGGAGACCCGGTCGTTTCCGCGGATGTTGCCGGCCGTGATGTACTGCCGATTACCGCGCACGTCGAGGAAGGCCAGCGTCTCCGCGTCCAGGACGTGCACGAATCCCGGCGGTCCGCCGCGGAACTGCATGTACGGCCAGCCGGTCTCCGTCACGGTGGCGAGATAGAAAC
The DNA here is from genome assembly GCF_055600785.1 of Streptomyces sp. NPDC038200. NCBI lineage: Bacteria > Bacillati > Actinomycetota > Actinomycetes > Kitasatosporales > Streptomycetaceae > Streptomyces > Streptomyces sp. NPDC038200. Next base: position 24,371 of record NZ_JBVJYH010000033.1, on the reverse strand, counting down.
CGTCCCTGGCCGCGATGAAACCGGCCTCGTCGGCACCCAGCCGATCGGCACGCCCGGGGTCTCCGGCGAGCAGCCGCTCCATGGCCGAGGCACTCCCCCGCTCCTGCTGGACGCGTCGGACGTTTTCGGTGAAGGCCACCTGGGCGTAGCGGCTCATGAGGGGGCTGTCTCCGTTCCGAGGAAGAGGCTCGGCAAGCTGAAAGAGCAGTGGAAGACAGCTTAGTTCAGACGGGCCGGGTGTCTCCATGTGTTCCCGGACGGCGGCATGTGTTCCCGGACGGCGGCGGGTGCACGCGCGCCGTTCTCACGCCGGCTGGGACAGGTCGATCGCCCGGTCGACGTCCGCCGGACGCAGCACCCGCAGGATGCCTTCGAGCAGGTAGTAGTCGGCGTAGGGCAGCGAGACCTCGATGCCGTCCTCGGCGGGGCGGTTGCGGGTGCAGCGGGCCACGACGGCCTCGGCGCGGGCCGAGTTCCTCGTCAGGCAGGTGTCCGACAGCGCGGTGAGCAGACGCAGGGCCACCTCGCGGTAGGTGCGCCGGCCCGTCGCCGCGTGCAGGTCGAGCAGACCGCACGCCATGACGGCTCCGGCCGAGGCGTCCTTGATGTCGTGCGGCTGCTGCGGCGCGCGGTAGTCCCACACGGGGACGTGGTCCGGCGTCAGCGCTCCGATGGCGAAGTCGGCGAGTCTCCGCGCGGTGTCCCGGAACTGCTGGTCGCCGGTCCGCCGGTACATGGTGGTGAACCCGTAGATCCCCCATGCCTGTCCGCGCGACCAGCACGAGGTGGGGCTGTAGCCCTGCACCGTGTTCGGTCCGAGGGCCGCGCCGGTGTCCGGGTCGAAGTCGAAGACGTGCGGGGTGGATCCGTCCGGGCGGGGGAAGACGCGCTGGGCGGTCCTGGCGTGCTCCACGGCGATGTCCAGGTACGTGCGGTCCCCGGTCTGCCGGCTCGCGAACGCCAGCAGATCGAGGTTCATCATCGTGTCCATGATGACCCGGCCCGCGTTGGCGCGGTCCGTCAGCGCGCCCCAGGCCCGGATGAATCTCCCGCGCGGGTTGTACCGCTGTATGAGGGAGTCCGCCGCCCGTATCGCGCCCGTCCGCCACACGTCGTCGCCGGTCAGGCGCCAGGCGGTGACCCAGGAGGGAGAGAAGAGGAAGCCGAGGTCGTGCGTGCTCGTGTCGGTCTGACGCGGCGCGAGGTCCGCCGCCGACTTCAGTGCCCACGCGCGGAAGGCGTCGTCCTTGCTGTGGAGCCAGGCCAGCCACAGCGTTCCGGGCCAGAACCCGCCCACCCAGTCACCGTTGCGCGAGTACGTCCACTTCTCGAACTTGGTCCCGACCGGGAAGCCGGTCACACCGGGCGCGACGGTCCGGACCTTCTCGACGGCGTAGTCCGCCGCCGCGCGCAGTGTGCGCAGGGTCGCCTCGGTGTCCTGCCGGTCCGGTGCCCCCACGGCCGGCACCGCGGAGGCACCCACGGCCGCCGCGCCGGCCGCCGTGGCCAGCAGCGCACGCCGGGAAACGCTCATGCTCGCCCTCCAACTTCGCTGTGGACAGGAGAAGTTGGCTGAGCCTTGCACACGACCCTCGACCCTGTACACCCACGTGAGCCATGTTCATAAGTGTGAACACTGATATCGCGAGCCGGGCGCCGGAGCCCGGCGACGAGCCGAGGCCGGCTCAGCTCGTTCCGGGGGCCGCACCCAGCTGCCGCAGCTGGGCGAGGACGTCGACGACGCCCCAGATCTCGGCGACCCGGCCGTCCGCGAAGCGGAGAACGAAGATCTCGCTGTAGGTGACGGGCCTCCCGGTGGGCGCGAGGCCCCGGTACTCGCCCCGGTGGGTGCCGGTGACCGTGTTCCGGAAGACGACCTTGTCCCCTTCGGCGATCGCGTCCTCGATCGTGACGTGCAGGTCGGGGAAGGCGCGGAGGAGCACCTGCCACACGTTCTTCAGCGCCTGCGCTCCCGTCGCGCCCATGGGCACCGGTGCGTGGAAGAGCAGGTCCGGGGCGACCAGCTCGTCGATCGCCTTCGCGATCGTCTCCGGGTCTCCGGTGTTGACGACCTCGTGCAGGCGCTCGAAGACCGCCTTGTTGCGTGTTTCCTGAGTGGTCGACATGTGGTTCCTTCCCGGGTCGGCGGGGCAGCCGGTGGCTCGTGCCGATGGTGATGCCCTCATGCCTACGACGGGCGGGAGCGCCGGAACGTGACATCCGGTGTCACGCCCCGCGGACCTCCGTGATGCTCACCGGGCCGGTCGCCGTCAGCGGTGCGCTCAAGCCTCGCCACGCGTTCGATCGCGAGGCTGGTCCGGACGGAGAGGCGGTGGACCCGCTCGACGGGCAGGCCGCGCGGGGCACGGGGGAGCTGTCGGGTGCGGAGGGACGCCGTGGGCCGAGGGGAAATCGGTCGAGCGACCGGCCGCGCGCTGCTAGCTTGCGGCCGTGGATCTCTTCTCGCACTCGTGGACGGCGTTGCGTGCGGCGGTCGCCGCACTCGCCGACGAGGACTTCGCGCGGCCGTCGGGCTGTACCGGCTGGCTCGTCCGGGACCTCGTGTGCCATCTGGTGATCGACGCCCAGGACGTCCTGATCACCCTGGTGACGCCCACCGCGGCGGAGCCGACGCACACCGCGGTGACCTACTGGCACGTCACCACCACCCCGCCGGCCGGCGACGACCCGCTGGACGCGCTGACCGTCCGGCTGGCCGCCGCGTACGAGGAGCCGGCGCTGCTGAAGTTCCATCTCGACGACGTGGGTTCCGCCGCCGGGCGCGCGGCGGGGCTGGCCGAGCCCGAACAGCGGGTCGTCACCCAGGACATGGTCCTCACCGCGGGCGACTATCTCCGTGCGTACCTCCTGGAGTGGACCCTGCACCACCTGGACCTCGTCGCGCATCTCCCGGGCGCGGCACAGCCCCCCGCCGAGGGCCTCGCCGGAGCGCGCGCGATGCTGGAGGAGATCGCCGGGGCGGCCTTCCCCGCGTCGTGGTCCGACCAGGACGCACTGCGGGTCGGCACGGGACGCCGGGCCCCGACCGCCGCCGAGCGCGCCGAACTGGGCGGCCTGGCCGGGAGACTGCCGCTCGTTCTCGGGTGAGCCGCGGGGAGCCCCGCGCCGGCCGGGGCCGGTCCGGAGCCGGCGGTCATCCGGCCGTCCGGTGTGTCCCGCAGCCCGGGTAGAACGGCGTGAGGCCGGAGCGGGGCAGGTCGGCCGGGGGGTCGTAGCCGGTGCCCGCGGCATCCGTGGTGTAGGTGCCGGTGTCGGACGCCAGCCCGGTGCGGGGGTCGCCGAGGCGGGCCTGGGTGGCGTAGGTGCCGTCGCCGGTGTAGGTGTACGCCGCCAGGTCGGGGTACCGGTCGTGGTTGTAGTCGGCCACCGCGATGTCCTTCGTGGCTCCCAGGTCGAGCCGGACGATCCGCCGGGCGCGGCCGGTGTCGGAGAAGGGGCCCAGCCGCAGCTCGGCCACGCGGGGCCGGATCGGGTCGTCGCCGGCCTGCTCCTCCCCCGCGACGACCACCAGGTCGCTCCAGCCGTCACGGTCGAAGTCGGCCACGGCGGCTCGCACATACTCCTGCCGGCGCGCGGTGCGGTCGGCCAGTCCCCGCGCGGAAACCCTCGTCTCGCGGGCCGAGCCGCCACCGAAGGCGACGCTCAGCCGGGCGCCCCGGTGGGACGGGTCGGTGACGCGGTCCGGGTGGCCGTCGTTGTTCAGGTCGGCGACCAGGTCCCGGGCCCCCTCGAGGCACGCGGTGACGGCGGAGGGTGCGCCCGGACGCGGCGGGGGCTTTCCCAGGGAGTCCTCGCCGCCGGCGACGAGCAGCAGGCCCGCCAGGGCGGCGGCCGCCCGGAGGAGCCGTCCCCGCCCGGGACGACCTCTGTGTCCACGCTCCGCCATGGGAAGCGATCGTAGCCACCGGTCGGAAGACACACGGACGGCGGGGACCCGGCACCCGCTCGCCGGGCCGTTCCAGGACGGCCGGCGCCGCGACAGCCACACCGTGTACAAGCCGACCCGGCCGCCGCACTTCGAGGACCGGGACCACACGGACCTGCTCGACGCTGACAGTCCGCTCACCCGGTGTCGGCGGTACACCGCCGCCCTGTCGCTCGTACACTCGCCGGACTGCCCCGCGGCACGTTCGATCGGACAAGACACCCTTGACTGGGTGCGACGGGCCGGGTACCAGGGGCAATAGCGGGCCGTCGGTCCGGGTATCACTGTCTCACCAACGGTGAAAACAGGTCGACCCACCCGTATCATCCAGGTGTCGCACCGTCGGGAGCGGAGGAAAATATGCCGGAAAGCGCTGGACCCGTCACCGAGTTGGCTTCTCAGTATGTCAGCCAAGTGACCAACGACCTCGAACACAACCTCAAGGAACAGGAACGCATCACGGCCGAAATCGCGGCTCTTCAGGAGCAGTTGGCCTCCCTGCAGCACGACCACGCCATCCTGCTGAACATGCAGCAGGCCCTCGGCATCGCCGCGCAGGCCGGGAACCCCGTCGTCCCCTCGCCGCGGACGAAGGGCGGGGGCGCGGCACGCGCCGAGGCCAAGAAGTCGACGGCGAAGAAGACGACGGCCAAGAAGGCGGCAGCCAAGAAGGCGACGACCGGGAAGGCTACCGCAGGGAAGTCGACGGCCCCGAAGTCGACGGTCACGAAGGCGACTTCGGAACCCGCTCAGCCCACGCTGGTCGAACTCGTCCGGCTGCACCTGGCCGAGCAGAACGAACCGCGGTCCGCCGCGGAGGTCACCGAGGCACTGGCCGGGGCACACCCGGACCGCGGGATCCAGACCAAGGTCGTACGGACCACTCTGGAGAACCTCGTGGCCAGGAACGGCGCGCAGCGCACCAAGCAGGGCTCGTCCGTCTTCTACACCGTGCCGGCGGAAACGACGGAGGCCACGGCACAGGGCACCACGGAGGACACCGGCGTCGTCGCATGACCCTCGCCGCCTCTCGCACGCCCGCGCGTGCGTCGGTGAGGCCGGGGCCCGGTCCCTCCGGAACCCGGACGAGGTGAGGAACGTCCTCGATGATCAGGCAGTCGGGGCCGCGCGCGCTCTCCGTGATGCGGGTGCGGGTCTGGGTGTCGAGGACGAAGCCGACAGACGTGTGCCGGGCCGTCCGGGGAACAGCTCGCCCCGGCCGGGCAGGGTCGGCGGAACGGTTCGAGGCTCGCGGTGCCGGTGGTGGGCCGGACCGCGTGCGAGCACGGCACCCCGGTGGCGGGTGGGCCCGGGAATGTCGTGCGGTCGGCGAAGGCGTCGACAGCCGACACCCTTCCGGGTGAATTCACGGTGCGCCCGCTCCCGTGCGCCCGGCGGCCGTTCAGTCGGCGTCGGGGCGGAGAAGCAGGGCGAGCAGGCCGGGGAAGCGCGCGTCGAACTCCTCGCGGCGCAGCCGGTTGACCCGCCTGGGTCCCTCGTCGCGCTGTTCGACCAGGCCGGCACCGCGCAGGACCGTGAAGTGATGGCTGAGCGCGGCCTTGCCCACCGGCACGTCGAAACCGCCGCAGCTGCGCGACCAGTCGGCGGACCCCGCCAGCTCCCGGATCAGCTGGACCCGCACGGGGTCGGCGACCGCGGACAGCGCGGTCTGGAGCGAGACGTCCGCGGGGTCCGTGTGCACCGGCGCCGCACGGTGACCGCCGCCTTCCGCCTGCTTCGGCATGCCCTCTCCCCGTCCTGCCGTACCGGCCGGGCCACTTCGAGGTGTCCGGCCGCTTGCCGAGTGTTCGATGAACATCATACAGTCCGGGTGTTCGCTTTCCATTGAACACTCTGCGGAGAGGCGCGTGCTGCCCATGCGTGCGGTCGAGTTCCACGAGTACGGCGGTCCCGAGGTGCTGAAGGTCGTGACGGCCGAGGTCCCGGAGCCGGGGCCGGGACAGGTGACCATCGACGCCGCCTACACCGGCGTGAACTTCGCGGACCTCAAGGCCCGCGCCGAGGGGTACCGGGTGCCGGAGCTGCCGTTCCGCCCCGGCCTGGAGGTCTCCGGCCGGGTCCGGGCCCTCGGTGAGGGGGTCGAGGGGCTGCGGCCGGGGCAGGAGGTCGTCGCCTTCGTCCCCGGCGGCGCCTACGCGGAGGTGGTGGCCGCCGACACCGCCACCGTCTTCCCCCTCCCTGCGGGCCTGGACCTGCGCACCGCCGCCACACTGCCCACCGTCCTGCCGACGGCCCACGCCCTGCTCCACGAGGTGGGACGGCTGCGCGCGGGCGAGACCGTCCTGGTGCACGGCGCGGCCGGCGGCGTCGGCACGGTGGCCGGGCAGCTGGCCCGCGCGGCGGGTGCCGGCGCCGTGTACGGCGTGGTGTCCTCCCCGGAGAAGGCCGACTACGCCCTTCAGCACGGCTACGACGAGGTGTTCACCGGCGCCGCCTTCGCCGACGACGTGCGCCGCGCCACGGGCGGCCGGGGGGTCGACCTGCTGCTCGACCCGATCGGCGGCGACACCCTGCGGCGCGGCCTCGACGCCCTGGCCGTCTACGGCCGCCTGGTGTCCTACGGCAACGCGAGCGGGGCCGAGCCCTGGCACGTCGGACAGGCCGAGCTGTCCGCGCAGGGCCGTTCCGTGGCGGCGTTCTCCGTCCTGAACCTGGCCCAGTCGGCCCCCGGAGCGCTGCGCTCCCTCGCCGAGCGCGCCTTCCGCACCGTCACCGACGGCACCGTGAAGCTTCCGGTCACCGCCGAGTTCCCGCTCTCCGCAGCGGCCGAGGCGCACCGGCTGCTGGGCGGACGCACCTCGACGGGCAAACTGCTGCTGCGGTCCGCCGACTGAACACGCCCCGCGCCGCGAGGGCGCGGGGCGCGCGCCTGGATCCGGTGCCGTCCCGTCAGCCGGCCACGTGGACGAGTTTGCCCCGTACATGACGGCCGGCCAGCTCCCCGAGCGCCGACGGGACCTCGTCCAGGGCGAGGGTCCGGGAGAGCATGGGGTCGAGCCGCCCGCCCGCGACCCGGCTCAGCAGATCGCCGAGCATCTCCGCCAGGTCGGCACGGGCCCGTTCGTCGCCGTGGCTGTAGGCGGCGCCGAGAGCGATCTCGTGGACGGACGGCGCGGTGGTGAAAGGGGCCACCGCGGTCAGGTCGGGGCGCCCCGCGACGGCGGCGAGACCACCGCCGTGCACCAGCAGGGGCAGGAGGGCGGTGGCGGATCGCGGACTCACGGTGTCCACCACCGCGTCCACGCCCCGCCCGCCGGTGAGTTCACGGACCCGGGCGGACACGTCCTCGGTGCCGTGGTCGACGACATGGCCGGCGCCCAGCTTGCGGACGTACTCGGCGTTGCGGGCGGACGCCGTCGCGATGACGTGCGCCCCGGCCTGTGCCGCCAGCTGGACGGCGAAGCCGCCGACGCCGCCCGCGCCCCCGGTGACCAGGACGGTGTCACCGGCGGACACGTGCAGCCGTCGCCCCACCGCCTGACTGGCCGTCAGACCGGCGCAGGGCAGCGCGGCCGCGACGGCCGGGGCCACGGCGTCGGGCACGGGGGCCAGGGTGGCGGCGTCGGCGAGGGTGTACTCGGCGAAGCCGCCCGGGCGGCGCAGGTCCCCGTGGCAGGCGACCCGCTGCCCGGGCCGGACACCGGTCACGCCCTCCCCCACCGCGTCGACGGTGCCGGCCACGTCCAGGCCGAGGACGTGCGGCCAGGACCAGTCGGGGTGGCCCGCGGCGGCGACCTGGTAGTCGACCGGATTGAGGGCGCAGGCCGCCACCTTCAGCCGCACCTGCCCGGGGCCGGGCTCGGGCACGGGCAGGGCGGCGACGCGAAGGGTGCCGGGCGCGCCGGGTCGGTCCAGGGCCAGGGCGCGCATGCGCGCGCCGCGTGTCTGATGTGCGCTCATGCGGAGACCTGCTCCCTGTCCTCGGTCCTGGTCCGGCCGGTGAGGGTCGCCCGGGGACGGCGGCGCGGGTGCCACGGGCGGACACGGCCCTCGTCCGGGCCGAGCGGCACACGGCCGCCCGTCCGCACGGGCCGGGCGGGGCAGGGCACCGGTGTGCCGTCGGGGGGCGCGGTGCGGCTACCGGCCGGTAAGGACCGGCGCGGCCGGTCGGCGGCCCCGAGGGGCGGCGGCTTGGACATGCCGGGCTCCTTCAGGCGGACGGCTGGTCGGCGGGGTCGAAGCTGGCGAAGTAGGCGGCGGCCATGTCCTCGTCGGCGTGGCCCTGCGCGGCGGCGCGCTCCATGCGCTCCGCGCTGGCGGCGGCCACGTCCAGGCGCACGCCGTGCCGTTCCCCCGCCCGCACGATCAGCCGGGCGTCCTTGGCGGCCGTGGCCACCGCGAACTGGGCCGGGGACAGCCGGTCGTCGAGGATGAGCGCCGTCTTGGCGCGCAGATAGCCCATGTCCAGCGGGCCGCCTCCGATGGCGTCGAAGAAGCTCTGCGGGTCCACGTCGAGCGCCTGCGCCAGGGCGAGCACCTCACCGGCGGCGGCGGTGGCCGCGAGGACCCAGCTGTTGGCGACCAGCTTCAGGCGCGTCGCCGTGCCGGCCGCACCGTCCTCGCCGGTCCACACGGTACGGGCGCCGACCGCGTCGAACACCGGAGTCACCGCGGCACGGTGCTCGCTCGGGCCCGCGGCCAGGACGAGCAGCTGACCGGACTCGGCGGGCTGCCGGGTGCCCAGCACCGGGGCGTCGAAGAAGACGAGGCCGTGCTCGCGGGCGAAGGCGGCCAGGTCGTCGACCGCCTCGACACCCGCGGTGCCGGACTGCACCCAGGCGGCGCCCGAGCGCAGCGCGGGAGCGGCCTCGCGCATGACGTCCAGGGCGGCCGGGCCGTCGTAGAGCATGGTCAGGACGACGTCGGCGCCCTCGACGGCCTCGGCGGGCGTGCCGGCGACGTACGCGCCGTCCGCGGCGAGCGGTTCCGCCTTGGCGCGGGTGCGGTTCCAGGCACGGACGGTGTGTCCGGCCCGGACGAGGTTGCGGGCCATCGCGGCGCCCATGATGCCGGTGCCCAGGACACTCACGGTGAGCTTGTCGGTCATGACGTCAACTTCCCTCGGATTACGGGGCTTTGGCGGTCCGGGTGCGCCCGCCGGCCGACGGGTGCGCCCGGATGTTCCGGTGCGGTCAGGCGCCGATCCGGCCGGCGGCGGCGCGGACCGGACCGTCCGGCCACGTCTGGTGGCCGTTCGGCATCGGGTTCGGCGTCTGCCGGGCCAGTTCGGCGGCGGGGCGGCCGATCTGTGTCTCCTGGGTGAGGATACGGACCCCGCCACCGAAGAGATCTTCCACCAGCCGGGCGTGCCGCGCGTCGAGCCACCGAGCTGCGCGCGGCCCCCTGGTCCCCCTGCCGAGGACCTGCCCATCGTGCGGCGTTGCCGGCGGACCGTCTTCGGCAAGCGGCTCACCGCCCGCGCCGCGGTCACCGGGCCGCCCCCGTACGCGGTGCCGTCGGCGGTCACCGTGGGGGCGCCGGCTACAGGTGCTGCCCCGCTCTCCGTACCGGGAGCGTCTCGGCTCCGGCCGGCTCGCTCTCCCGCACGAACCGGAGGAGGCCCCACCGAGGCGGCCCGGCGTGGGCCGGCGGTGTCCTGGGCCAGGGCGGCGGCCCGCCCGGCACCCGGGGCGCCGGAATTCGTTACCCGTCGTGCCGGAGGGCTCCGTACTGTGGCACGGTGACGACTCAGGTGATCATTCTCAATGGCGGTTCCAGCGCGGGGAAGTCCGGGATCGCGCGGTGCCTGCAAGCCGTACTGCCCGACCCCTGGCTGGCGTTCGGAATCGACTCGCTGGTCGACGCACTGCCCGTGAAGCTCCAGGGAGCGGGCGACGGCATCGAGTTCGCCGCCGACGGCGGGGTGCGGATCGGGGCGGACTTCCGTGCGCTGGAGGCGGCCTGGATGGAGGGCGTCGCGGCGACGGCCCGCGCGGGCGCCCGGGTCGTCGTGGACGATGTCTTCCTCGGCGGAGCGGCTTCCCAGCAGCGATGGCGGAAGGCCCTGGACGGACTGGCGGTGCTCTGGGTCGGCGTCCGGTGCGCACCCGAGGTCGCGGCGGGACGGGAGATCGCCCGGGGAGACCGGGCCCAGGGCATGGCCGCGGCGCAGGCCGGCATGGTGCACGAGGGGGTCTCGTACGACCTGGAGGTGGACACGACCCGCACCGAGTCCCTGGTGTGCGCGCGGGCCATCGCCGCCCGCGTCGGCTGACCGGGCGGGGCCGGCAGGGCCGGCATCACCCCGGCCGTCCGCACGCCGCACGCAGCCCTGCACACCGCCTGACCCGACAACCCGGGCCGAGGGAACGGGCCGAGGAGCCGGGCCGGGAAACCGGTACGGCGCGGGAGCCCGCCGCGGCTCACCGCCCGTCCGCGCCGTCCCTCTCGGCACCAGGAGCGGCGGGCGGAAGGTCCGCGACCGGGGCAGGGGCGGCGGGCGGAGAGACCGCCGGGTGAGGCGGCCACTGCCGCGGCACCGGGACGCCGTTGCCGTAGGCGTACGCCGGCGCGAAAACCGGCGGCTGTACCGGCGGCCGCGGTGCCGCCGCCGTACGCTCCAGTCGGCGGCGGCGCAGCCACCACGCCACCGCCGCCGTGTACAGGGCGATGCTCAGCACGTCGAGCGCCACCACCTGCCCGTTCGCGTCGGCCGCCGTCTCGTCGCTGCTGAGCCCGTCGACGACGGCCGCCGACATACCGAAGGCGAACAGGTTGTTGACGGCGTGCAGGGCGATGGACGCCTCCAGTCCGCCCGTCCGCCACGTCAGCCAGCCCCCGGCAACCCCGAACACCACCAGGTCGGCGAAGCCCCAGGGTGTGCCCCAGCCGTGGGCGGCGGCGAACAGGGCGGCCTGGGGCAGGAACGCGGCCCACGGCGAGCGCAGGAACGCGCCGGCGGTCTGGGTGAGCCAGCCACGGAAGACGTACTCCTCGGCGGCCGCCTGCAACGGCACGAGCACCACCAGCATGGCGAGGGCACGCCCGAAGGCCGCCCAGCCCACCCACTGGCTCTCCGGCTCGCCCGCGTCCGCGGGCAGCAGGAACATGCCCCCCATGGCCAGGGCGAGGATCGGCGCGGCGGTCAGCAGACACAGCGCCAGCCAGCGCCATCTCAGCCGGCCGGTGACGGAGGAGACCGTGCCGGCCGGGCGCGCTCCCGTCCAGCGCACGACCAGCAGCAGGACGGGTATCCCCGCCGCGATCGTCAGCAGGTCCAGGGCGGTGCCCGCGACCGGCCCGAACTCCGGCCAGCCGTCGGCGTCCTCGGGGTATCCCAGGCGCGCGGCCAGGGCCACGGAGAGGACCATGAGGACGATCAACGTGATCATGTACGCCACGGCCACCACGAGCGTGCCGAGCAGTGGGCGCCACCACCGGTAGCGGGGGGAGAGGCGGGCGAGGCGGTGGTACGGGAGTTGCTCGGCGAGCTGTGGCTGGGTCATGCCGGTCAGCCTGCCCAAAGACGTCCGTGCGCGCCATCGGCCCGCGGCAGGATCCGCTGTCCCCCTCCCTGGTGGGTGTCTCTATCCGTGGTGGGAGACGGGGATCCGCCTCGGGGCGGTGTCCGCCGTGCGAGGCGGCCTCTACGCTCGTCGGCGACATGGAAACGATACGCAACTGGCTGATGCCGCTGCTGCTGGCGGCCGGGCAGGGTGCCCTGCTCTCGCTCGGGGTGGGCTCCGACGGCACGCCCGGCGTGCCGGGCCTGCTCGGCGTGATGTGCGCGCTGTCCGTGGAGACGGCCGCGCTGGGGCGGCGCCGGACCGCGCCCGTGCGGGCGCTGGCCTGGACCCTGGGTGCCGTCTTCGTCGGCGGACTGGCCTGGCCGGACGGCTACCTCGGCCTGGGGCCGCTGATCGCCCTGTACTCCGTCGCCGTGCGCTGTCCCGTGCCGGTGACGGTGCGGGCCGTGGCCGCCGCCGTGGGAGTCGAGTGGGTGCTGGCCGCCGTGCAGGAGGGCCCGCGGGTCACGCTGCTGTCCGACATGGCCCTGGCCCTCGGCGTGTACGTGCTGTGCGCGGGGCTCGGCGAGGCGCGGCGCCGGTGGCTGGCCGGCCGGCTGACCGCGACGAGGCGGCTGGCGGGGGCGGAGCAGACCCGACGGCTGGCGGGTGAGCACGAGCGCCGGCGACTGGCCCGGGAATTGCACGATGTGAGTGCCCATCACCTGACCTCGGTCGTGGTGACCGTCGATGCCGCGCGCCGGCTCCAGGACAGCAGACCCGATCTGGCCGCCGAGGCGCTGTCGTTCGCGGAGCGCACCGGCGCCGAGACCCTCACGGCGCTGCAACGGCTCGTGGGGCTGTTGCGGGACGCCGACCGGCCGGACCACCGGCCGATGAGCGGACGGATCGAGGAACTGGTCGCGGGGTTCGGCCGGTTGGGCCGTCCGGTCACCGCGCGGCTCCCCGAGGACCTCGCCGGTCCGGCGGCCGAGGCGGTCCACGGCATCGTCCGTGAAGCCCTCACCAACGCGCTGCGGTACGCGCCCGGCGCCGCCGCCCAGGTGCTCGTCCGGCGGGCGGACGGTGTGCTGGAACTGACCGTGGAGAACGCTGCGCCCCGCACGGGGACGCAGAGTGCCGGGGGTCTCGGAGCGGGGCGCGGCGTGGCCGGGATGCGGGAGCGGGCGGCCTCGGTCGGGGGCGAACTGACCGCCGGACCCACCCGGGAGGGCGGCTGGCGGGTGCGCGCGACGCTGCCCGACGGCGCCGCGCCGCGGCGGCCGGACGAGCACGCGTGGCGGCGTGACGTGCTGCGCGAGCAGCGGTTCGCCGATCCCGCCCTGATGTTCGCCGGGATGATCCTTCCCGTGTCCTGTGTGCCGGCGCTCACGGAGGACTGGCCGGCCGCCGCGCGGCACGCCGCGCTGCCGGCGCTGCTGACCGTGTCCGGGCTGCTGGTGCTGCACGCGCTGCCCCTGCTCTGGCGCAGACGTGCCCCCTGGGCCGTCTTCTCCGCCGTCCTGGCGACGTCCTGGCTGGGGCCGGTGGCCGTCGTCGCGGCCCGGCTTCCCTCGCAGGCGGCGCAGTTCCTCGTCGGCGGGACGCTGGTGGAGACGCTGGCCGTGTATTCGGTCGCAGCCTACGGGCGGGGGCCCGGCCGCACCTGGCCCGCGCCGGTGGCGGCGACCCTCGGGGCGGCCGGTGCCGTGACGGCCGCCTCGGGCGCCGACGGGTCGATGGCCGGTGAGCCGACGGGCCCGGGTGAGGCCGTCCTGCTGGCCTTCGTCCTGTCCGTCCTGCTCGCCCCGCTGTTCGCGGCCGTGTGGGGCGGCGGGCTGCTCGTCCGGCGCCGTCGGCTGCGTGCCCTGGCCTACGACGACTTCGCGCTCGCCAGCTCGATGTGGCAGGCGGACCGGGCCGCGGAGGCCGAACGGCGGCGGCTGGCGGCCACGTTGCGCGACGCGGTGCTGACGCGGACGGGCGCGCTCGTCGGCGCTGCCCGGCGCGGTGAGCTGGCGGAGGTGGCCGGCACGGCCAGGGCGGCGCTGACCGCGATGCGGGAGATGCTGCACGGCCTGGGCGACGCCGGGGGCGACGACGCGGGGCCCGGCGGCCGGCTCGCTCCCTCGCCGACCGCCGCGGACCTCGACGCGCTGTGCCGGGCACTGCGCTCCGGTGGCCGCGACGTACGGGTGCGGGGGCTCGCGGAGGCCGCCCGGGAGCTGCCGGCGTCCGTGCAGGTCTCGGTGTACCGGATCGTCGAGGCGGCCCTCGGCGCGGGTGATCCGGGTCCGGCGCGGGTGAGCCTGCGGCGGCGCCGGGGCACGCTGCGCATCACGGTGACGGGGGTGCGGCTCGCCGTCGCGGGCCCGGTCGCCGAACGCCTGCGGGTGCAGGTCGCCGCGGGTGAGGGCCGGATCCTGTGCGAGCCGGCCGGTACGCTACGGGTGTCGTTGCCGGCCGGAGCCGTTCCGGCCCCTGTCCAGGAGGTGTCCCCGTCGCCATACGCGTGATCGTCGTCGACGACCAGGCCGTGGTCCGGGCCGGATTCGCGGCCATCGTGGACGCCGAACCCGACCTGACGGTGGTCGCCGAGGCCGGTGACGGAGCGACGGCGGTGTCGCTCGCCGCGGCCGGGGAGGCCGACGTCGTCCTGATGGACATCCGGATGCCGGGCATGGACGGACTCACCGCGACCCGGCTGGTCACCGCCTCGGCCGGCGGGCCGCGGGTACTGGTGCTCACCACGTTCGATCTGGACGAGTACGTGTACGAAGCGTTGCGCGCCGGGGCCTCCGGGTTCCTGCTGAAGGACGCCCGGCCCGAGGAACTGCTGTCCGCGATCCGGGTCGTGGCGGGCGGTGACGGCATCCTGGCCCCTGGGGTGACCCGGCGCCTCATCGACACCTTCGCGCGCAGCGCCCCGCCGCCGGCCTCGGCGGGCGGGCTCCTCGGCCGGCTCACCCAGCGCGAGCGGGAGGTCCTGCTGGAGATCGCCTCCGGTCTGACCAACGCCGAGATCGGCGCCGCACTCGGCGTCACCACGGGCACGGTGAAGAGCCATGTGAACGCCGTGCTGTCCAAACTCGGGCTGCGCGACCGGGTGCAGGCCACGATCCTGGCCTACGAGAGCGGCCTGATCAGCCCGCGCGGGGCGGGCCAGGGCTGACCGGACGCCGGCCCGTCGAGGTCGACGTCCGTTCCCCGCCGGTGCTCCGCGCGCCCCTCCGGTGGGATGGGGTCATGACTTCACGAGCGACTCTGATCGGCAGGACGGCACTGGTCACCGGCGGCAGCCGGGGTATCGGCGCGGCGACGGCGCTGCGGCTGGCGCGGGAGGGCGCGGACGTCGCCCTGACCTATGTGCACGGCAAGGACGCGGCGCAGGACGTCGTACGGGACATCGAGGCGCTGGGGCGGCGGGCCGTGGCCCTGCGTGCGGACTCCGCGGACGCGGCGGAGGCGGCGGGGGCGGTGCGGCGCGCGGCGGAGGAACTGGGCGGACTGGACGTTCTGGTGAACAACGCGGCCGTCGGCCTGATGGAGCCGCTGGAGAGCCTGCCCCTGGCCGATGTCGACCGGCTCCTGGCGGTGAACGTGCGCGGCGCGTTCCTGGCCGCCCAGTCCGCCGCCGCGCTCATGGGCCCCGGCGGGCGGATCATCACCCTCGGCAGCTGCGTCACCGCGCGCGTGCCGGGGCCGGGCGCCACGCTGTACGCGATGAGCAAGGCGGCCGTGGTGGGGCTGACGAAGGCCCTGGCCCGGGAGCTGGCCGGGCGTGGTGTCACGGCGAACGTCGTGCATCCGGGCCCGACCGACACCGACATGAATCCCGCGGACGGCCCGTACGCGTCCGGCCAGGCGGCCATGACCGCCCTGGGCCGCTTCGGCACGGCCGAGGAGGTGGCGTCCACGGTGGTGTTCCTGGCCGGGCCGGAGGCGGCGTACGTGACGGGCGCGGAGTTCTCGGTGGACGGCGGCTACTCGGCGTGACGACCGGAGGGCGTGCGCGTCACGACTCGTCCAGGCGGCGCACGTCCTCCTCGTCCCACGTCCTGGTGTCGCGCGGCCGGGTGTAGGGCTCGGCCGTGGGCGGATGGCCGCCGGCGATGGCCCGCTGGCGCAGGGTCTCCGCGTCGAACTCGAGGCCCAGCAGGATGGCCAGATTGGAGATCCACAACCAGACGAGGAAGACGATGACGCCGGCCATGGTGCCGTAGGTCTTGTTGTAGGAGGCGAAGTTGGCGACGTAGAAGGCGAAGCCGGCGGAGGCGATCATCCAGATCAGCAGGGCCAGGAAGCTGCCGGGGGTGACCCAGGTGAAGCCCTTGACCTTGGTGTTCGGTGTCGCCCAGTACAGGATGGCGATCATCACGACGACGAGCAGGACCAGCACCGGCCATTTCGCGATCGACCACACCGTCAGGGCCGTGTCGCCGATGCCGAGCATCTGCCCGGCACGCCGGGCCATACCGCCGGTGAAGACCACGATGAGCGCGCTGGCCACGGCGAGCACCATCAGGACGACCGTGACGCCGACGCGGACCGGGAGGATCTTCCACACCGGGCGGCCCTCGGGCATGTCGTAGACGGCGTTGGCGGCGCGCATGAAGGCGGCGACGTAGCCGGACGCCGACCACACCGCCAGCACGAGGCCGACCACCGCCAGGACCGAGCCGGTGCCCGCGCCGTTCTGCAGTTGCCGCACGGCCTGGGTGATGATGTCCCGGGCCGGGCCCGGAGCGAGGTCCTGCAGATTGTCGAGCACTCGGTCGGTGGCCGACCGGCCGGCGACGGCCAGCAGCGAGACCAGCACCAGCAGGGCCGGGAACAGGGCGAGGACCGCGTAGTAGGTGAGTGCCGCGGCCCGGTCGGTCAGCTCGTCCGTCCGGAACTCGCGCAGTGAGCCCTTGAGGGCCGCGGCCCACGCCTGCCGGGGCAGCTTGGCGGGGGTGTCCGGCGCGAGCCGCTCCACCTCCTGGTCGGGTCCGGCCTCCTCCGGCGCGGGGATGCGCGGCGCCGGGGTGTCGTCGGCGGCCTGCCGGTGGTGCCTCCGTGGTACATGAAGCTTCGCCATACCGGCCGGGTATCCCGGCGGAGTGTCCTCAAGCGTGCGCCGGCGGTTCAGTCGTCCCCCGGGCGGGGGCGCAGCAGGAGGGCCGCCAGCAGTGCGGTGCCGGCCAGCCCGAGTGCGGCGAGGGCGGTCACGGCGGTGAAGCCGCGGTCGTAGGCGTGCTGTCCGGCGCGCAGCAGGGCGTCGGCGGTGCGGTCCGGCAGGTGCGGGGCCAGTCCTTCCATCGCCGCGAAGGACTTCTCGGCCGTGGCCCGTTCGCCGGTGCCGAGCCCGGGGACGGCGGGCAGTCCCGTGCGGTAGGCGGCGGTCAGGACGGTGCCGAGGACGGCGACGCCGAGGCCCGCGCCGAGTTCGAAGGAGGTCTCCTGGATGGCGGCGGCCTCCCCGGACCGCTCGGGCTGGGCCGCGCTCATGATGGAGTCGGCGCCGAGGGTCATCACGATGCCGGCGCCGTATCCGGCGCAGACCAGCGGGGCGAGCAGGGCGCCGTAGTGGCCGGTGTCGCCGGTGAGGGCGATGACGGCCATGGCGGCGGCGAACAGGGCGAGGGCTGCGGTGAGCGACCACCGGTTGCCCCAGCGGCCCGCGGCCCAGGGTGCCGTCACCGCGCCGACCGCGTTGGCGCCGGCCAGCGGCATGAGCGCCAGACCGGCGCGCAGCGGGGAGTACGCGCCGACCTGCTGGAGCCACTGGGTGAGGAAGAACAGCAACGCGACATAGCTGCCGAAGCAGCCGATGACACACAGGGTCGCGGTGGTGAACCGGCGCTCCCGGAAGAGGGTGAAGTCCAGCAGGGGTTCGGGGATTCGGCGCTGGCGGCGGACGAAGACGTACAGCAGGACGGCGCCGGCGACGGCGGTGACGAGGACGACGGCGTCGACGCCCGCGTGTTCGCCGGCCTGCTTGAGGGCGTAGACCACACCGGCCAGACCGGTGACGGAGAGCGCCACACTGGTCACGTCCCAGCGGCGCGGGAGCGGGTTGCGGGACTCGGGGATGACCCGGGCGCCGACGGCCAGGATGACGACGATGACGGGCACGTTGATCAGGAAGACCGCGCCCCAGCCCCACTTCTCGGTGACGAGTCCGCCGACGAGGGGGCCGATGGTCGCGCCGACACTGTGCGCGGCGGTCCAGATGCCGATGGCGACGGCCCGCTCCCGGTCGTCGGTGAAGACGACCCGGATGATCGCCACCGTGGACGCCATGATCATGGCCGCGCCGACGCCGAGCGCGGCGCGGGCGGCGATGAGCTGGGCGGTGGTCGTGGAGAAGGCGCATGCCGTGGAGGCGAGGCCGAAGGTGAAGAAGCCGCTGAGCACCATGCGGCGCCGGCCGATGCGGTCGCCGAGGGTGCCGCAGGTCACCAGCAGCGCGGCGAGCGTGAGGGAGTAGACGTCGACGATCCACAGCAGCTGCGCGGGCGACGGTTCCAGCTCCCGGCTCATCCGGGGCACGGCGACGTGCAGCACCGTGAGGTCGGTTCCGCACAGCAGCAGGCTGCCCGACACCACGGCGAGCACCAGCCAGCGCCTTCGATGGACACGGGCCGCTTCGTCCGGCTCCGCCGTCTCGCCGACCGTGCGCGGCACCGCCGGCGCTTCCTTGTGTGACATATCCTCAGTTTCTGGAGGTACCGACTCGGGTCGCAAGTACGGTCTTTTCTGTGGCCTAGTGCCACTCCGTATACCAATGGAGGTCAGCGGTGCGTTCGAGGGTCGAGGATTCACCGGATCAGTGCGCCGTCGAGTTCGCGATGGAGATTCTGGGGGGCCGCTGGAAGCTGGCCATTCTGAAACAGCTGGTGACCGGCACGCATCGGTTCGGCGAGCTGCGGCGCGCCCTGCCCGGCGTCACCCAGCGCATGCTGACCCGTCAGCTGCGCGAGCTGGAGGAGGACGGGCTGGTCTCGCGGACGGTGTACCGGGAGGTCCCGCCGCGGGTGGAGTACGCGCTCACCGATGTCGGCCACAGCCTGGACGCCATCACCGAGGAGCTGGACAAGTGGGGCCACTGGTACCGCGAGCGGGTACGCGACGCGGCGGCGTCCGGCCCCCGGCCCCCGGTCTGAGAGCGGGAGCCGGACGGCCCGCCGGGATCACGGCACCGGTGTCCGCTGTCCGCTCGGCGGGCGCCGGGGCGGCACGACCGGCCGCGCGCATCCCGCGGGGAAGGCCGGTCAGAATTCCGCCAGATTCTGCCGGAGGGTGTTGCCCGGTGTGTAGACGGTGCGGGTCAGGCCGCGCCGCTGGAGCGCCGGGACGAGTCCGTCGGTGACCTCGGCGATATAGCGCCGGTTCAGCCGGAGCAGCGGTGTGGTGATCATGAAGCCGTCGCCGCCGACCTCCTCCATCACCTCGCCCATCCGCTCGGCGACCTGGTCCGGGGTGCCGACCAGGTCCACGGAGGACACGAGCCCGCCGGCTCCGTCGACGACGAGTTCCCGCAGGGTCTTGCCGCTCCCCCACTGCTGGAACTTGTCGAGCGTGCCCCGTTCACCGTTGGTGGTCAGCTGGTACGGCAGCGGCTTGTCGAGGTCGAACTGGGCGAAGTCGATCTCGGTGAGGGCCGACACCTGGGCCAGGATGTCCTGGATGAACTGCGGGGAGGACACGGCGCGGGCCTGCTTCTCGCGGGCGTCCTGCTCCGTCTCGCCGAGCGTCGGTGTGACACAGAACAGCACCTTGAGGGAGTCCGGGTCGCGGCCGTTCTCCTCGGCTTGGCGCCGTACGTCGTCGCGGAACTCCTTCATGCTCCGGGGTCCGCCGGCGATGGCGATGATGGAGTCCGCGTTGCGGGCCGCGAACGCCCGGCCTCGCGGTGAGGCGCCGGCCTGGACGAACGCGGGGCGATGCTGGGGCGAGGGGACCGTGTTGAGCGGGCCGCGCACGCTGAAGTACTTGCCCTGGAAGTGGATGGGGCGGACCTTGGTGTGGTCCGCGTAGACGCCGTTCTCCCGGTCCAGGACGACCGCGTCGGCGTCCCAGGAAGCGAACAGCTGCTTGACGACGTCGACGTACTCGTCGGCCATCTCGTAGCGGACGTCCCGCGGCGGCAGCTTGTCCAGGCCGAAATTCCGGGCGGCCAGGTCCTCGGCGCTGGTGACGATGTTCCAGCCGAACCGTCCGGCGAGCATGCTGTCCATGGTGGAGGAGAGCCGGGCGGTCATGAACGGCGGATAGGCCAGGGTGGACAGCGTGGCCACGATGCCGAGGCGGGTGGTGGCCAGCCCCATGGCCACGGCGAGGGGCACCGGGTCGTGCTTGGGGACGACCATGGCCTGCTTGAGGGCCGCCTCCGACGTGCCGCCGTAGCTCTCCGGGACCATCAGCTTGTCCTCGACGATCACATAGTCGAAGCAGGCCCGTTCCAGGGCCTGGGCGACCTCGGTGTGGAACCGGCCGTCCCAGGGGGAGCCGCCGGTGCCGAACGGGCCCTGCCAGTCGTCGGGGGTGAAGTTGAAGATGAAGGCGAGGTGGAACTTCCGGGTCACGGGTGTTTTCCTCCGGGCTGTGCGGTGCGGCGCTCGGCGGCCTGGTCGCGGCGGTCGCCGGGGCGGGCGCGGCGGTCGGGGCGGGTCTGGGCGAAGAGCAGTCCCTCGCCCTCGCGCACCAGTCCGACCGCCTCGTCGAGGACATGGCGCAGGAGCTTCTCGCCCAGCGCGGCACTGGACCCCGAGGTCGAGGAGAGGATGCCGCGGTTGCTGATCCGTTCGACGTCGACGGGGTGCAGATACACACCGGCCCGGGGCGGACGGTCGTGGTCGGGGCGTTCGTCGGTGACGAGGTCCGGGTGCAGGTGCAGCATCAGGCTGGTCTCGGTCACCCCGGCGTGTTCGGCGTGCCAGCCGGGGAACTCGGCGATCTCGGCGTCGGTCCAGGTGTCCCGCACCAGGCTCCACCAGCTGAACGCGAACACCTCGGTGCCGTCCAGCAGGCCCCTCTGGCGGACCTGGTCCAGCGCCTCGAAGAGGAACGGCTCGTTCTCGTAGTGGCCGTTGACGACGACGAGGCGGGCCAGGGGCAGCCGGACCAGCGAGGTGATCGTCTCCCGCAGGAGGTCGATGAGCGTGCCGCCGGTGAGGTGCACGGTGCCGGGAAAGTGCAGGCCGCCGCCGCTCTGCGGGAGCGACCGGGCGCCCACGGCCTGCGCGGGCAGGGTGAAGGCGTCCAGTTCGCGGGCGATCCCGTCGGCGACGGCCTCGGCGAGGAGCAGGTCGACGGAGAGCGGCAGGTGCGGGCCGTGCTGTTCCACGGCGCCGATGGGCCACACCACCGTCCTGCCCCGTACGGCCTCGGTGACCTGGGTGCTCGTCAGATCGGTCAGCCGCCGTGGCGCGGTGTGCTCGCCGCTCATGTCCGTGCTCCCTCCGGTGTGTGGTCCGCCGGTGTCCGGCTCCCGGGGCCCACGAGATCCCGGGTCTCCGCGAGGATGCGCTGGAGGGTGTCGTACATGTCGGTGTGCAGCGCCGTGTAGACCTGGGCGGCGTTCGCGCCGACCGCGAGGTAGTCGGCCACGTCCCGGCCGCCTGAGACCCCGCCGCTGGCCAGGATCGGCAGGTCGAAGCCGCGGCGGCGCAGCTGCCAGACGGCGGCCAGGACCAGCGGTTTCAGTCCGGGGCCCGAGTAGCCGAAGATGCCGCCCAGTTCGAGATCGCCGGTGGCCGGGGCCACGGCGGCTCCGGCGATGGTGTCGCTGACGGTGATGGCATCCGCCCCGCCGGCGATGGCCGCGCGGACCCGGTCGTGCAACCCCTCTCCGATGGCCAGCTTCACCGCGAGCGGGAGGCGGGTGCGGCCGCGGGTCTCGGCCGTGTAGGCGTAGACCCGGTCGGGGTTGTCGTCGTCCAGGCCGTCCTCCTCGTTGAGGCAGGAGATGCCCAGCTCCAGCGCCCGGCACCCGGTGGCCTCGACGTCCTTGGCGAGGGCCGCGAGGTCGGCGGGGGTGTCGGCGTGCACGGAGGCGATGACGGGCAGGCCGTCCTCGGCGAACGAACGCAGTACCCCCAGCCAGTGGTTGACGGGGCGTTTGGAGTACGTGGTGCTGTTCAGCATGCCGACGGGCAGCCGCAGGATGCGTTCGTCGAGCCCGGTCGGCGGGCTGGGGTGGATGGTCTTGGTGACTACGGCACCGGCTCCCCTTTCGATCAGTCTGCGGATGTTGCGTTCCTGGTCCGTCAGCAATCCGGATCCCACGATCACGGGATTGGCGATCGGCAGGCCCAGTACGGCCATGTCGGGCACTTCTCACTCCGTCCGGCGGATGATTGCGGGGCGCGGGGCGGGTCAGGCGACGAGGCTGGCGCCGATCGCCTCACGCTGCCGCTCGGTGGCCGCGAGGACGGCGTCCACCAGCAGTGCGGGCTTCTGGGTGAAGTCGTCGAAGTCGATGACCTGGACGGCGCCCACCCGGTGCAGGCCCTTCAGCAGATGGCTCGCGGACTCGGCGAACGGCTGCCTGGTGATCATCACGATGGGCCGGCCCAGTGCCGTGGCCCAGCCCAGCTCGACATGGGTGCCGTCCGTGCGGCGCAGCGTGCCGTCGTCCAGCAGCGGCAGGACGGGAACGAAGACGTCGCACTTCTTCATCCAGCGGAAGTCGCGCACCGACACCTGCTCCGGGGTGAAGGCCGCCGTCTGCTCGCCGAACTTCTCCACCAGGTGCGCCGAGAAGACGGTGGCACCGTGCTCGCCGACGGTGCCGATGGCCGTGGTGATGGCGTCCTGTAATCCGCCGACGAACCCGGTGCTCAGGATGGCGTGCTGGATGGGGCCGCCGACGAACACGTCGAGGCCGCTCAGGACGCCGTCCGCCGGTGCGGGCACGTCGACAACGATGTTCTCCGCCATGTGCGGTGCTCCTCTTCGGGGGAAGGAAAGGCCCTGCGCGCAGGGCTGGTCGTGATCCGGGGCCGTGTGCGGACAGCCCGGCAGGGGGTGCGGGATCAGGGGAACGGCGGTGCCGGCGGCCGGTGGACCGGACAGCGTCCGGCCCGCGCTCCCGCCCGGTCGCCGGGACGCGCCACGCCGAGGCTTCCGCCGCCGGCCGGTGCCCGGGGGCGCGGTCAGTGGGTTTCGTCGAGCCGTGCGTACCGGCCCCGGTGGTACAGCAGGGGCGGACGGCTCTCGGCGGGTGCGACGAGCCGGCGCACCTCGCCGATGACCAGGAGATGGTCACCGCCGTCGTGCTCGGTGTGCACCCGGCAGTCGATCCATGCGGACGCGCCGGCGAGCCGGGGCGCACCGTCGGGTGACATGTCCCAGTCCACACCGTGGAACTTGTCTCCGCCGGAGCGCGCGAACCGGTCGCTCAGTGCGTGCTGCTGCTGCGCCAGCACGTTGACGCAGAAGAAGGCGTTGCCGCTGATGGCGGGCCAGCTGACCGAGGTGCGGCTGACGCACAGCACGACGCGTGGCGGGTCGAGCGACAGGGAGGAGAACGCCTGACAGGTGAAACCCGTCGGCGCCCCGGCCCCCATGCCGGTGACGACGGTGACGCCGGTACAGAAATGCCCCATGACGGAGCGGAACTGACGGGAGGTGACCGGGTTGTCGACTGCTGCGGAGGTGCTCTCGCCTAACAAGCTCTGTCCTCTCGGCCTGATCGGCCTGTGCGGAAACAAGAAGCTCACCACGCGTCACGTTTGGTGACGATGCAACAGTCTGTCTCATGTGATCGTGTGCGACAACATCGCTGTTGTTCTTGATAAAGATCCTGCCATCATGAGGTCCCGATGAATGATTCCGACATCCTCGATGTAATTGACCAACGAATCATCGCTGCCCTCCAGATCAACCCGCGAGCCGGCGTGGCAGAGGTCGGGCGCATCCTGGGCGAGCATGAGCGCTCCGTGGCCCGTAGGCTCCAGCGCCTGCTGGCCTTGGAAATCGTCCATTTCACGGCGGAGTACGACCGGTTGCGCTGCCCGCTCGGTCATACGGCCTGGCTGCGTCTGAAGGCCCGGCCCGGTTGTCTGGAAGCCGTTGGTGACGCATTGGCTCGGCGCCGGGAAGCGCTTAACGTCGCCGCAGTGAGCGGTGCGACGGGCCTGCTGTGGTGCGAGCTGGCGGTGCCGACCCGGCCGCTCCTGCATGCCCTGGCGGAGGGGGTCCCGGACCTCCCCGACGCGGAGGTGCTCGATGTGTGCCGCACGCTGCGCCCCTTCAAGACGGGAGCGGAGTGGTACGCCCCGGTTCTCACCGACGAGGAGGAGAAGCTCTTGCGGGCCAGCCTGGTCCAGCCCCTGCCCACGCTCGCGGACCGGTACGAGCTGACGCCGACGGACGAACGGGTCGCCGGACTGCTGCGGGACAACGCCCGGGTCTCCCTCACCGACCTGGCCAGGGAGCTGGGTTTCTCCACGGCCACGGCCGGCCGCCGGGTGGCGTCGCTGCTGGAACGCCGGGTGCTCGGACTGCGCACCGTGGTCGACCCCGCCCCGCTGGGTCGGCCGGCCCGGGCGCTGCTGCGGCTGAAGATCCGCCCGGCGGGCCTGGAGAAGGTGAGCGCGACCCTGGCCGCGCACCGGGACGTGCACTCCTGTACCGCCGTCACGGGACCGTACAACCTCCTGGCGGAGGTGTGCCTCCCGCACGAGACGGACGTCTACGGCTTCCTCGTCGACGCCCTCGGGCCGGCCGAGGACGTGCTCGACCTGGACACCGCGATCGTCACCCGCACCTACAAGTCCGGCCCCGGCCCGGACACCTCGCGCCGTTAGGTCTCAACCCCGATTCACCGCGACCACGGGAGCCCCCTCTTGGCCATGCCGCCGAAATCCACGACGCCCAAGCACATCTTCGTCACCGGGGGTGTCGCCTCCTCGCTCGGCAAGGGTCTGACCGCCTCCAGCCTGGGCATGCTGCTCAAGGCCCGCGGCCTG
>NZ_JBVJYH010000032.1:0-70521 GCF_055600785.1 Streptomyces sp. NPDC038200 | reverse complement strand
TACGTGGGTTCCGTGCTGCCGGAGTTCATGGTCCCGGCCGCCGTGGTGGTCCTCGCCGAGCTGCCGTTGACCGCGCACCGCAAGGTCGACCGGCGTGCCCTGCCCGCCCCCGACTACACCGCGGCCGTCTCCTCACGCGGACCGCGCAGCGAGCGTGAGCGGGCGCTGTGCGCGATCTTCGCCGAGGTGCTCGGGCTGGAGCGGGTCGGCATCGACGACAGCTTCTTCGACCTCGGCGGCCACTCGCTCCTCGCCACGCGTGTCATCAGCCGCATCCGCACCGTCCTGAACGTCGAACTCCCCCTCCGGGCCCTGTTCGAGGGTCCCACCGTCGAACAGCTGGACCGCCGTGTCGAGCGAGCCGGTACCGCGCGGGCCGCGTTGGTCCCGGCCGAGCGGCCCGTTCATGTGCCGCTGTCGTACGCGCAGCGCAGGATGTGGTTCCTGAACCGCTTCGAGGGAGCGACGGCCGCCACGTACAACATGCCCGTGGCCCTGCGGCTCAGCGGCCGGCTGGACCGCGAGGCGCTGCGCGCCGCCCTGCGTGACGTCGTCGCGCGCCACGAGGCCCTGCGCACGGTGTTCCCCGAGGGCCCCGACGGGATCCCTCACCAGCAGGTGCTGGACATCGACGCGTGCGCCGGCAGCCTGGACCTTCCCGTCGAGACGGTCGCGGGCGATACCCTGTCGGCGCGTCTCGGTGAACTCGCCGCCCAGGGCTTCGACCTGACGACAGAGATACCGGTGCGGGCACGCCTGCTCGCACTGGACGACACCACCCACGTCCTGGTGGTCGTCCTCCACCACATCACCGGCGACGGCTGGTCGATGACGCCTCTGGCACGCGACCTCGCGGCGGCCTACGAGGCGCGGGCGGCGGGCCGTGCCCCGCGGTGGGAGCCGCTGCCGGTGCAGTACGCGGACTACGCGCTGTGGCAGCGTGCGGTCCTGGGCGACGACTCCGATCCGGACAGTCTGATCAGCCGGCAGCTTGGATACTGGGTCGGGCAACTGGACGACCTGCCGGAGGAGCTGCGGCTGCCCACCGACCGGCCCCGCCCCGCCGTCGCCGGTCACCGGGGCGGCCGGGTGATCTTCGAGCTGGACGGGGAGCAGCACCGTCTGCTGGCTCGTATCGCCCAGGAGACCGGTGCCAGCCTCTTCATGGTCCTGCAGGCGGGCTTCGCGACGCTGCTGTCACGGCTCGGTGCGGGGACGGACATTCCGATCGGTACGCCGGTGGCGGGCCGTACGGACGAGGCGCTGGACGACCTCGTCGGCTTCTTCGTGAACACCCTGGTGCTGCGGACGGACGTGTCGGGTGACCCCACGTTCCGGGAGCTGGTGGGGCGGGTCCGGGAGACGGACCTGGCCGCGTACGGACACCAGGACGTGCCCTTCGAGCACCTCGTCGAGGTGCTGAACCCGGCCCGGTCCATGTCCCGGCATCCTCTGATCCAGGTGATGCTCGTGATGCAGAACACGGAGGAGGCCGAGCTGAGCCTGCCCGGGCTCACCGTGTCCGCCGCGGCGGCGCCGACGAACGTGGCCCGGGTCGACCTGTCCGTGTCGTTCGCCGAGCAGCACGGGCCCGACGGCCGTGTCCATGGCCTCACGGGTGTCCTGGAGTACGCCGCCGACCTGTTCGACCGGTCCACCGCCGAGGCGATGACCGCCCGGTTCGTCGGCCTGCTGCGGCAGGTGGGCGGCGATCCCGGCCGCAAGGTCGGCACGGTGGACGTCCTCGCCCCCGGTGAGCGGGAGATGCTGCTGAGCGGTGGGAACGGCACCGCGGTGGCCGTGCCGGACCTGACGGTGTCCGGACTGTTCGCTCGGCAGGCCGCCGCGACACCGGACGCCGTCGCGGTGATCAGCGGCGACAGGACACTGACGTACGCGGAGTTGAACACCCGGGCCAACCGGCTCGCGCACTGGCTCGTCGGGCGCGGCGTCGGCCCCGAGCAGCGGGTCGCGCTGGCCTTGCCCCGGTCCGTGGACCTGGTCGTGGCGGTGCTGGCCGTCCTGAAGGCGGGGGGTGCGTACGTGCCCGTCGACACCGACCACCCCGCGGAGCGCGTCGCGTTCATGCTGGAGGACTCCGCACCCCTGCTCGTGCTCGGCCCGGACGACATGGCGGGCGGCCTCACCGGACTTCCGGACACCCAGCCCGCCCGGGCGGGTCTCGGACTCGGGGACGCCGCGTACGTCATCTACACGTCCGGTTCGACCGGCAGGCCGAAGGGCGTCGTCGTACCGCACAGCGCGCTCGTCAACCTGCTGGCCTCGTTGGGGGAGCGGCTCGCGCTGCGGGCCGGTGACCGAGTCCTCTCGGTGGCGTCGATCGCGTTCGATCCCGCGACCGTGGAAATCCTCCTTCCGCTGGTCTCCGGCGCCGGCCTGGTCCTCACCGACAAGGCGACCCTGACCCGGCCCGAGGCGCTGAGCGACCTCATCCGTGCCACCGGGGTCACCTACATGCAGGCCACACCGGCGCTGTGGCAGACACTCGTCACCCACGACCCCACGATGGTGCGGGGACTGCGGGTCGGCACGGGCGGTGAAGCGCTGCCCGCGCCGCTGGCCGCGACCCTGTGCGCACACGCCGACCAGGTCGTCAACCAGTACGGGCCGACCGAGGCGACCGTCACGTCCACGCTCGCCGAGATCACCCCCGGCACGGACACCCCGCCCATCGGCCGCCCGATCGCGAACACCCGGGTGTACGTCCTGGACGAGGGGCTCCGTCCGGTGCCGCCGGGCGTCATCGGCGAGCTGTACATCGCGGGGCACGGCCTGGCCCGCGGCTACCTCGCCCGTCCCGCCCTCACCGCCGAGCGGTTCGTCGCCGATCCCCACGGACCCGGCGGGTCACGCATGTACCGCACCGGTGACCTCGCCCGCTGGAACGGCGAAGGCCGGCTGGAGTACGCGGGCCGCGCCGACAGCCAGGTCAAGCTCCGCGGTTTCCGTATCGAACCGGGGGAGATCGAGGCGGCCCTCGTCCGGCACCCGCGAGCCGCCCGAGCGGCGGTCGTGGTCCGCGAGGACCGGCCCGGCGACCGGCGCCTCGTCGGATACGTCGTGCCCGCCGACGGCGGCGACCCCGTCGACCCGGGGGAGCTGCGGACGTTCGTCTCCGGCCTGCTGCCCGACTACATGGTGCCCGGCGTGGTGCTGCTGCTCGACGCCCTCCCGCTCACCCCCAACGGCAAGCTCGACCGGCGCGCGCTGCCCGCACCGGTGTACACGGCTTCCGGGCGGGAACCGCGCGACGCCCGCGAGAAGGCACTCGCCGGGATCTTCGCCGAGGTGCTGGGCGCGGAGCGCGTCGGCATCGACGACAGCTTCTTCGACCTGGGCGGCCACTCCCTGCTCGCCACCCGGGTGACCAGCAGGATCCGCACCGTGCTCGGCGTCGAGGTGCCGCTGCGGGACCTGTTCGAGGCACCGTCGGTGGCACGGCTGGCGGAGCACGTGGCGGGTGCCGGCGCGGCGCGCCGGGCGCTGCTGCCGGCGGCGCGCCCCGACGTGGTCCCGCTGTCGTTCGCCCAGCGCAGGCTGTGGTTCCTCAACCGGCTCGAAGGCCCGGAGTCCGCCACCTACAACGTGCCGCTCGTCCTCCGCCTGAGCGGCCCCCTCGACCGCGCCGCCCTGGCCGCTGCCCTGCGGGACGTGGCCGAGCGGCACGAGTCGCTGCGGACCGTCTTCCCCGAAGGCCCCGACGGCACCCCGTACCAGCGGATCCTGCCCACCGCCGACGTCGCCCTCCCGGTGCGCGAACTCCGCCAGGACGAGCTGCCGGACGCGGTGGCCGAGGCGACCGGCCGCGGTTTCGACCTGCGGACCGAAGCGCCCCTGCGTGCCGCCCTGTTCGCCCTGCCGGACGGGACCCACGTGCTGGCCGTCGTCGTGCACCACATCGCGGGCGACGGCTGGTCGGTGGCGCCGCTGGCCCGGGACGCGGCCACGGCGTACGCGGCCCGCACCCAGGGCCACGGCCCCGCGTGGGAGCCGCTGCCGGTGCAGTACGCCGACTACGCGCTGTGGCAGCGCGAACTGCTCGGCGACGAGTCCGACCCGGCGAGCGTCATCGCCCGGCAGGTCGCCCACTGGACGGCCCACCTCGCCGGCCTGCCGCAGCAGCTGGAGCTGCCCGTGGACCGGCCGCGCCCGGCGGTGGCCTCCTTCCGGGGCGACCGGGTGGCGTTCGACGTGCCACCGGACGTACACGCCGGCCTCACGGCGCTGGCCCGCGAGTCCGGTGCCAGCCTCTTCATGGTGGTGCAGGCGGCGTTCGCGGCCCTGCTGTCCCGGATGGGCGCGGGCACCGACATACCGATCGGTACACCGGTGGCGGGCCGTACGGACGAGGCGCTGGACGACCTGGTCGGGTTCTTCGTGAACACCCTGGTGCTGCGGACGGACGTGTCGGGTGACCCCACGTTCCGGGAGCTGGTGGACCGGGTCCGGGAAGTGGACCTGGCCGCGTACGAGCACCAGGACGTGCCGTTCGAGCATCTGGTGGAGGTCCTCAACCCCGCCCGCTCCCTGGCCGCCCACCCCCTGTTCCAGGTGATGCTGGCCCTCCAGAACAACGCGCAGGCCCGGCTGCACATGCCCGGACTGGACGCGGCGGCCCTGGACAGCCCGGGCTCCGCCAAGTTCGACCTCTTCCTCAGCCTCGCCGAACGCACGTCCCCCGACGACGAACCCGCCCCCGGCATGACCGGCGTCCTGGAGTACGCCGTCGACCTGTTCGACCGAGCGACGGTCGAAACCCTGGTGGAGCGGTTCATCCGCGTGCTGGCGGCGGTCGTGACCGACCCGGAGGCACGAGTGGGTGCCCTGGCGGTGCTGTCCGAGGACGAGCGTCACGAGCTGGTGGTACGCCGCAACGCCACGGGTGCCGAAGTGCCGTGGGTGTCGTTGCCGGAGTCGTTCGCGGCGAGGGTGGCGGCCGATCCGGACGCGGTCGCGGTGGTGTTCGAGGGTGTGGAGCTGTCGTACGGGGAGTTGAGTGCTCGGGCGAACCGGTTGGCGCGGTTGTTGGTGGAGCGTGGGGCGGGGCCGGAGCGGGTGGTGGCGTTGATGCTGCCGCGTTCGCAGTGGTCGCCGCTGGCGTTGCTCGCGGTGGTGAAGACCGGGGCGGCGTATCTGCCGATCGATCCGGAGTACCCGGCCGAGCGCATCGCCTACATGCTCGGCGACGCCGATCCGGTGTGCGTACTGGGATCGGCGGAGACACTTCGGCAGGTGCCCGGGGAATGGACGGAACGCGCCGTCGACATCACCGTGCCGGCCCTCGACGCCTACGCGCCGGGCGAGTTGTCGGCCGACGAGCGCGGCGGGGAACTGCTGCCCGGCCACCCGGTGTACGTGATCTACACATCGGGGTCGACGGGCCGCCCGAAGGCAGTGGTGTTCCGGGCCGGGGCGATGGCCAACCTCCTCACCTGGCACGCGGACGACCGCACGAGCGGTGCGACCACCGCCCACTTCACGTCCATCAGCTTCGACGTCGCCGCACAGGAGATCTTCTCCACCCTGTGGTCCGGCGGAACCCTCGCGGTGCCCCGTGACGACGTCCGCAGGAACCCCGCGGAACTGGTGCGCTGGCTCGACCGGCACGACGTGCACCGGCTGTACGCACCCAACCTCGTCATCGAGGCGATCGCCGAGGCCGCCACCGAACTCGGCCTCCCTCTCCCACGGCTGCGGGACATCGCCCAGGGCGGGGAGACGCTGACCGTGCGCGACTCCGTACGTGACTTCTTCACCCGGGTACCGGGACGCCGGCTCCACAACCACTACGGGCCGACCGAGACCCACGGCGTCACATCCCTGCTGCTGGACGGCGACGCACGCGACTGGCCGGTGTCGCCGTCGATCGGCCGGCCGGTGGCCAACAGCCGGGTGTACGTGCTGGACGAGCGGTTGTGTCCGGTGCCGGCGGGGGTGGCGGGCGAGCTGTACCTGGCGGGTGACCAGGTGGCTCGGGGATACCTGAACCGGCCGGGGCTGACGGGTGAGCGGTTCGTGGCCGACCCGTTCGCGGAACGGTCCGGTGAGCGGATGTACCGGACGGGCGACCTGGCCCGCTGGCGGGCGGACGGGACGATGGAGTTCCTGGGACGCGCGGACTTCCAGGTGAAGATCCGCGGGTTCCGGGTGGAGCCGGGCGAGATCGAGGCGGTGATCGCGGGGCATCCGCTGGTGTCGCAGGTGGCGGTCGTCCCCCGGGAGGACCGGCCCGGCGACAAACGCCTCGTCGCCTACGTCGTACCGCGTGCGGCGGACGCCTTCGACGCCGCCGAGCTGCGCCGCCACGTGAGCGGCCGCCTGCCCGGCTTCATGGTCCCGGCCGCGATCGTGCCCCTCGCCGAACTGCCGCTGACCGCCAACCGCAAACTCGACCGGCGGGCCCTGCCCGCACCGGAGTACACCGCTACCGGGCGCGGCCCGCGCAACGGGCGGGAAGAGGTCCTGTGCGCGGTCTTCACCGAGGTCCTGGGCCTGGAGCGGGTCGGCATCGACGACAGCTTCTTCGACCTCGGCGGCCACTCCCTGCTCGCCACCCGCGTGATCAGCCGGGTGCGCGCACTGCTCGGCGTGGAGCTGCCCCTGCGCGTCCTGTTCGAAGGGCCCACCGTGGCACAGCTCGCCGAGCGGGTCGCGGACGCCGGAGCCGCGAGGACGGCACTGGCCCCGATGGACCGTCCCGCCGAGGTGCCGCTGTCCTTCGCCCAGCGCCGCCTGTGGTTCCTCAACCGCTTCGAAGGCGGTACGGCCGCGGCGTACAACCTGCCCATCGCCCTGCGGATCACCGGAGCCGTGGACCAGGCGGCGCTGCGCGCGGCCATCCGCGACGTCGTCGCCCGGCACGAGTCGCTGCGCACCGTGTTCCCCGAGAGCGCCGACGGCACCCCCTTCCAGCACGTCCTGGACGTGGACGACGCGTGCCCGACCCTTCTCGCCGTGCCGGTGACCGAGGCGGAGCTGCCCCAGGCCCTGGCCGACGAGACGCGGCACGGCTTCGACCTGGCCTGCGAACCCCCCCTGCGCGCCTGCCTGTTCGCGGTGGACGGCACCGCCCACGTGCTGGTCGTGGTGCTGCACCACATCGCGGGTGACGGCTGGTCGATGGCCCCCTTGGCGCGGGACGTGGCACAGGCGTACGCGGCCCGCACCGAGGGGCACGCCCCCGCATGGCAGCCGCTGCCGGTGCAGTATGCCGACTACGCGCTGTGGCAGCGAGAGCTGCTCGGCGACGAGAGCGACCCGGACAGCCTGCTCGGCCGCCAGGTCGCGTACTGGCGGAACCACCTCGCCGAGCTGCCCGAACAGCTTCAGCTGCCCATCGACCGGGCCCGTTCCGCGACGGCGTCGTACCGGGGCGGCCATGTGGCCTTCACCCTGGACGCGGACACCCACGCGGGCCTGACCGAGCTGGCCCGGGAGTCCGGCGCGAGCATGTTCATGGTGGTGCAGGCCGCGTTCGCGGCACTGCTGTCCCGGCTGGGCGCGGGGACGGACATTCCGATCGGCTCCCCGGTGGCGGGCCGTACGGACGAGGCGCTGGACGACCTCGTCGGGTTCTTCGTGAACACGCTGGTGCTGCGCACCGACCTCTCCGGTGACCCCACGTTCCGGGAGCTGGTGGACCGGGTCCGGGAAGTGGACCTGGCCGCGTACGCGCACCAGGACGTGCCCTTCGAACACCTGGTGGAGGTCCTCAACCCGGCCCGCTCCACGTCCCGGCACCCCCTGTTCCAGGTCATGCTGACCTTCCAGAACACGGAACAGGCGGAGATACGGCTCGACGGCCTGGCGGTCGCGGCGGAGGCGACACCCGCCACCACGGCGAAGTTCGACCTGTCGCTGAGCGTCCGCGAGACGTCCGGCCCGGACGGCACCCCCGCGGGGCTCGCCGGCACCTTCGAGTTCGCGGCCGATCTGTTCGACCGGGTGACGGTCGAGGAGGTCTCCGCGCGCTTCGGACGACTGCTCACCGCCGCCGTGGCCGACGCCGACCGACCCGTCAGCGGCCTGGAGATCCTGTCCGCGCCCGAGCGCGCGGAACTGGTCGCCGGAGTGCACCGCCCGGACGCCGCCGACCCGCGCACGCTGCCGGATCTCTTCGAGGAGCAGGCCGCGCGCAGTCCGGAGGCGACGGCCGTCGTCTTCGACGGAACGGAACTCACCTACGCCGAGCTGAACGAGCGCGCCAACCGCCTCGCCCGGCATCTGATCGGACACGGCGCGGGACCCGAGACCACGGTGGCCCTGGTGCTGCCGCGCTCCGCGGACGCGGTGGTCGCGATGCTCGCGGTCCTGAAGACCGGCGCCGCCTACGTGCCGGTGGACCCCCGGTACCCGGCCGAGCGGATCACCCACATGCTGGAGGACGCCCGGCCCACCGTGGTGCTCACGAGCGCGGCACAGCGGGACACCGTGCCGCGGGGCACGGTCGTCGTGGTCGAGGACGCGGCGGAGGCCGTCGCCCGGGAGGCCGGCGCGGACGTACCGGACACGGAGCGGCACCGCCCGCTCCTGCCCGGCCACCCCGCCTACCTGATCTACACCTCGGGCTCCACGGGCCGGCCGAAGGGCGTCGTCGTCCCCCACGAGGCGATCACCGGTCACCTGCGGTGGATGGCCCGCACCTACCCCCTCGGCGCCACGGACAAGGTGCTCGCCCGTACCTCGTTCAGCTTCGACGCCGCCGTCTGGGAGATCTGGCTGCCGCTGCTCACCGGCGCCGCCATGCACCTGGTGAGCGCCGAGGTGGCCGCCGACCCGCACCGGCTGGCCGACCGGATCGCCGGGCACGGCGTCACGGTCGCCCAGGTCGTACCGTCACTGCTGTCCGAGCTGTGCGCGGCCGCGGTGGCGGCGGGCACCACGCAGGCGTCCCTGCGGCGGCTGTTCGTCGGCGGTGAACCACTGCCCGCCGCCCTGGCCGAACTCGCCCAGGACACCTGGGGCGTGCCGTGCGTCAACCTGTACGGGCCCACCGAGTCCACCGTCCAGGTCACCCATCACGAGGCCCGGCAGGACCGCACCGGAACCGACGCCTGTCTGCCGGTCGGCCGTCCCGTCCCCGGGGTGCGTGCGTACGTCCTCGACGACGGGCTGCGGCCGGTGCCCGCGGGCGTCCCCGGCGAGCTGTACCTGGCCGGCGACCAGCTGGCCCGCGGCTACGCGGGCCGCCCGGACCTGACCGCCGACCGCTTCGTCGCCGACCCCTACGGTCCTCCCGGCACGCGCATGTACCGCACCGGTGACCTCATGCGGCGTCGCCGCGGCGGTGAGCTGGAGTTCCTGGGGCGGGTCGACGAGCAGGTCAAGCTGCGCGGCTTCCGCGTCGAACTGGGCGAGATCGAGGCGGTGCTGACGGCCCAGTGGCAGATCTCCCAGGCCGCCGTCGTGGTCCGCGAGGACCGGCCCGGCGACCAGCGGCTCGTCGCCTACGTGCTGCCCGCCGACGGCGCCCCGCTCGACCTCGACGAGCTGCGCGGCCGCCTCGCCGGGCTGCTGCCCGACTTCATGGTGCCCACCGTCTTCGTGGCGCTGGAGACCTTCCCCCTGACGCCCAACGGCAAGCTCGACCGGCGGGCCCTGCCCCGGCCCGACGTGACCGCCCGCAGCGCCGGGCGCGCGCCGCGCAACCCGCAGGAGGAGGCCCTGTGCGGCCTGTTCGCGGAAGTGCTCGGCATCACCGGGGTCGGTATCGACGACAGCTTCTTCGCCCTCGGCGGCCACTCCCTGCTCGCGACCCGCCTGATCAGCAGGATCAAGACGGTCTTCGGCGTACGGGTCTCCCTGCGGGCGCTGTTCGAGGCCCCCACCGTGGCCCGTCTGCTCCAGCGGTTCGACGGCGAGGACCCGGGCGACGGCCTGGCCCAGCTCATGCCGCTGCGGCCGGACGGAGACCGGCCCCCGCTCTTCTGCGTCCACCCCGCCAGCGGCCTGAGCTGGGCCTACGTCGGCATGCTGCAACACCTCCACCCCGATCAGCCGGTGTACGGGCTACAGGCGCGCGGCATCGCCGAGGAACGGGCCCTGCCCGGCTCCCTGGAGGAGATGGCCGCCGACTACGCGGCGCAGATCCGCGCGGTCCAGCCGACCGGCCCGTACCACCTGCTCGGCTGGTCGTTCGGAGCCCTCGCCGCGCACGCCGTCGCGACGACGCTCCAGGAGCAGGGGGAGAGCGTCGCGTTCCTGGCGCTCCTCGACGGCTATCCGCCCAGCGGCACCGGCACGGCCGACCCGGACGTTCCGGACGAGGTCGACATCCTGCACGGGCTGCTCCGCGACATGGGCATCCACGACGACCTGCGCGACGCGGCCGTCCCCCCGCTCGTCAAGGCGGCGGAACTGCTGCGGCACCAGGGCGGAGCCCTGACCGGACTCGACGAGAAGACACTCGCCCGGGTCGTGGCCGTCTGCGCCAACGGCATGCGCATCTCGGCCGGCCACCGCCCCGCGGTGTTCCGCGGCGACGTGGAGTTCTTCACCGCCACCGCGGGCCGGCCGGACCGGCAGGGCGCCCACTCCCTGTGGGGCCCCTACGTGGAAGGACACCTCACCGACCACCCGGTCGACTGCGCCCACGCCGACATGACCACCGGGGCTCCCCTCAAGGAGATCTCCGAGGTGGTCGCCGCGAAGCTCGCCGGGAACGGAGACGTTCGATGACGCCGTCCGTCAGGCCGCGCGGGCCGCGCCGTACCGTCGGACCCGGCCCGTCCGGCTCACCGATGCGGCGCCTCCTCCACTGCTGCCGCCGCTACCCCCGCACCATCGCGCTCACCGTGACGGCAGCCGTGGCGGCCATCGCGGCGGCGGCCGCGATGCCGCTGATCAGCCGCGCCATCGTGGACCGGGTCATCGTCGCGGGCGAACTGCCGCTGCTGCCCTGCCTGCTGGCGCTCGCCGGCGCCGGCCTCGTCCGCTTCGGCGCGGGCGCCGCGCAACGCTGTCTGGCGGCACGTCTGTCCTGCGACGTCCAGCACGATCTGCGGATCCGCACGTTCCGCGCGCTGTCCCGGCTCGACGGGGCAGGACAGGACACCCTGCCGACCGGGCAGGTGGTCAGCCGGTCGATCTACGACCTGTCCATGGCACAGGGCCTGCTCGCGCTGCTGCCCAACGTCCTCGCCAGCGTCCTGCTGCTGGTGCTGTCCCTCGCGGTCATGGTGGCCCTCTCACCACTGCTCACCCTGGTGATGCTGCTCGTGCTGCCCCCGCTGCTGCTGACCGCCTGGCACAGCAGCAGGCGTCTGTACCCCGCCACCCTGGAGGCACGGGAGCGCGAGGCCGGCGTCGCCTCCGCCGTCGACGGCGCGGTCACGGGGGTCCGGGTGGTGAAGGGCTTCGCCCAGGAGGAACGGGAACTGCGGGGGCTGAGCGCCGCCGCGCACGACCTGTTCACCGCACGGCGGCGTGTCGTCCGCCTCAACTCCCTGTACAGCTCGACCCTGCAGGCGCTGCCGCTCCTCGGCCAGGTGGGCATCCTCGCCACCGGCGGCTGGCTGGCCGCGCGGGGCTCCCTCAGCCTCGGCACGTTCGTCGCGTTCTCCACGTACGTCGCGCAGATCGTGTCCCCGCTGCGCGGGCTGGCCACGGTCGTCACCGGGGTCCACCAGGCGCGTGCCAGCGTCGCACGGGTCTTCGAGATGATCGACACCGGGCCGCTGGTGACGGACCGGCCCGGCGCGGCGCACCTGCCGCCCGGACCGGCCGGTATCGAACTGGACGACGTGACGTTCGGCTACGGCACGGACGGCGAGGCGCCCCCGGTCCTCGACGGGGTCTCGCTGACCGTGCGACCCGGCGAGACACTCGCGCTCGTGGGCGCCCCCGGATCCGGCAAGTCGACCCTGGCGCAGTTGCTCCCGCGGTTCTACGACGTGTGGGGCGGCGCCGTACGCGTGGGCGGCCACGACGTGCGGGACCTGACCGCCGACTCGCTGCGCTCCGCGATCGGCCTGGTACCGGAGCACAGCTTCCTCTTCACCGGCACCGTGCGCGACAACATCGCCTACGGCCGTCCGGACGCCACCGGGGCCGAGGTGACCGCGGCAGCCACGGCGGCCGGAGCCGACGCGTTCGTCCGCGAACTGCCCGACGGCTACGACACCCGGGTCGGCGAGCGGGGCTTCACCCTCTCCGGCGGGCAGCGGCAGCGCATCGCACTGGCCCGCGCGCTGCTCACCGACCCGCGTGTCCTGCTGCTCGACGACGCCACCTCGGCCGTCGACCCCCGCACCGAGCAGGAGATCCATGCCACGCTCCGGCAGGTCATGAAGGGCCGGGCCACCCTGCTCATCGCGCGCCGCCGGGCCACCCTCCGACTCGCCGACCGGGTGGCCTTCCTGGACGGCGGCCGGGTCGTCGACAGCGGCACCCACGACGAACTCCTCGCCCGCTGCCCCGCGTACCAGGCCCTGCTCGCCGGCCCGGAACCGGAACCGGGCGGCGAGACCGGAGGAGCGGCGACCGGAAAGCCCGCGCACCGGAACGCGTCCCACCCGGCGGCGGCCGTGGCCGCCGCCGAGGCCCTCACCGCCCCGACCACCCCCGAGGAGCCCACCGCCCCGGCCGCCCCCGGCGAACTCGCCGACCTGACCCCGGCCGCCACTTCGCCGGCGCCCGACGCGGAGCCCGGCTTCGGCCTGCGCAGCCTGCTGCGCCCCTTCCGCGGTGCCCTCGTCCTGGGCGCCGTCCTCGTCCTCCTCGACGCACTGGGCAGCGTGTTCGTGCCGCTGCTCATCCGCACCGGCATCGACGACGGCATCCGGCGGTCCGCGTCCCCCGTGCTGCTCGGAACGTCGCTCGCCGCCGTCGCCGTCGTACTGGCGGGCTGGGCGGTCAGCCTGGCCCAGATCCGCGCGAACGGCGTGCTCGGCGAGCGGATCCGCTATCTGCTGCGGCTGCGGGGCTTCGCCCACCTCCAGCGTCTCGACCTGTCCTACTACGAGCGGGAGCTGTCCGGGCGCATCATGACCAGGCTGACCGCCGACGTCGACGCGGTCGCCGCGTTCAGCCAGACCGGTTTCGCCACGGCCCTCGTCAGCCTCGTCTCCACCGTCACGGTCCTCGCCGTGCTGCTCGTCCTGGACTGGCGGCTGGGCCTGGTGGTGTGCGCGGCCCTGCCCGTCCTCGCCGTGGCCACCGTCGTCTTCCGGCTGACGTCCGCCAAGGCGTACGACGCCGCCCGCGACAGTTCGGGCGCCCTCAACGCCGAGCTGCAGGAACACGTCGCGGGCCTGCGCATCGCCCAGGCGTTCCGGCAGACGGAGCGCGTCGCCGACCGGTTCGCCGGCAAGAGCGCCGCCTACCGCACCGCCCGACTGCGCGCCCAGCGCTACGCCGCCGGCTACTTCGGGCTCGTGGAGCTGCTGCCGGCCGCGAGCGCCGGGTGCGTGCTGGCCTTCGGGGCCGGCCGGGTCCGCTCCGGCGCCCTGACCATCGGGCTGCTCGTGGTGTTCCTGCTCTACGTCGACGTCCTCTTCGCCTCGGTGCTCCAGCTCTCGCAGGTCTTCGACGGCTACCAGCAGGCGGCCGTGGGGCTCCGCCGGATACAGGACCTCTTCCGCACCCCGAGCGGCACACCGCGGGCGGAACGCCCCGTGCCGGTGCGGAAGGTGGCCGGCGCCATCGACCTCGCGGACGTCCGCTACCGCTACCCGGGCGCCGCGCGGGACGCGGTCCACGACGTCACGCTGAGCATCCCGGCCGGACAGACGGTCGCGCTGGTCGGCAAGACCGGCGCGGGCAAGTCCACGCTCGTCAAACTGGTCGGGCGGTTCTACGACGTGACCTCCGGAGCCGTCCGGGCCGACGGGCAGGACCTGCGCACCCTGGAACTCGGGGACTACCGGCGCCGGCTCGGCATCGTCCCCCAGGAGACACACCTCTCGGGCGGCACGGTGCACGACGCCATCGCCTACGGCCGCCCCGCCGCGACGGAGGCCGAGGTGATCGCCGCGGCCCGCGCCGTCGGCGCCCACGACCTGCTGTCCCGGCTCCCCGGCGGCTACCGGCACCCGGTGGGGGAGGGCGGCCGGAACCTCTCCGCGGGCCAGCGTCAGCTCATCGCCCTCGCCCGGGCCCGCCTCGTCGACCCGGACGTCCTCCTGCTCGACGAGGCCACCTCGGCGCTCGACCCGGCGACCGAGGCGGCCGTGTCCGGTGCCGTGGCCCGGCTGACCACCGGCCGCACCTCCCTGCTGGTGGCGCACCGTCTGGCCACCGCCGCCCGCGCGGACCGCATCCTCGTGATGGACGGCGGCACCGTCGTGGAGGACGGCAGCCACGATCAACTCCTCGCCCGCGACGGGTATTACGCGGGCCTGTGGAAAGCCGCCGTACCAGGACACGACCGGGAGGGAGATCCGGTCACCCGGTGACACGACCGGCGGGGGACGATGCGAAGAACGCGGTCAGCGCGTCGTTCACCGACCGCGGATCCTCCAGATGACCGAAGTGCCCGCAACGCGGAATCTCGACGTAGTGGCAGCCCCCGACGGCCTCGGCCACCTCCCGGCCCAGGTGCGGCGGGGTGACGATGTCGTCGCTGAACGAGATCACCGCGCAGGGCACCCGGATGCCCCCGTAGTCCCTCAGACGGTTCGGGATGAGCGTGGCCTCCAGCTGATACCGGTAGCCGTCGCTCGCGTCGAGCGGTCCTTCCATCAGGGCCATCCAGTTCTCGGCCCGGGAGTCGTCCTCCAGGGTGGACTGGGACAGGTTCTGCATCGCCCGCAGCACCCCGCGATGAGCGGCCGAGACCGTGGGCCCGCCGAGGCTCTGCTCGATCTCGGACCTCACCATGGCCCGGCGCATGGCGTCGGTACGGCCACGGGTGGCCATGAAGACGGCCTGGCGCAGCAGTCCGGGATGACGCAGGGCGAGTTCCTGGGCGACGATGGCGCCCAGCGACACGCCCACCACCCGGCAGGGGGCCAGACCGAGCGCCTCGATGAGACGGGCGGCGTCGGCGACCATGTCGTCCAAGCCGAAGGGGCTGCCGGGCCCCGGTCCGCCGCCCCGCTGGTCGAAGGTCACCGTCTGGTAGCCGGCCCGCACCAGAGCCGGCACCTGGTGGGCGTCCCACATCCGGGCCCGGCCACCGCTTCCCGGGATCAGCAGGACGGGTTCGCCCGCCCCCTTGCGGGTGTAGACGAGGTCGGCGTCCCCACTGCGCAGCTCAGGCATGATCGCTCCCGTTGTCCCGGCCGGCGAGTTGCGTCCGCGCGGCCGACACGATGCGTTCGAAGATCTCCTCGTCGGCCTCGAACACGGAATCCGGGACGGGCCAGTGGACGACGATCTCGGTGAAGCCCCGTTCGGCGTGGCGCCCCGCGAAGTCCACGAAGGCATCGACGGACCGGAGCGGACTGCCGCCGCCGAAGCCCGTCAGCAGGATCCGCTCGATGTCCCGCGCCGCTCGCCCCTGCTCGGCAAGCGCCTTGTCCAGGGTCTCGACCTGCTCGGCGATCGTCGCGTGGAACTGCTGCTCGTCGCCGTCGGGCAGCCGCGGATCGCCCAGGGTCACCCAGGCCTGCCCGTAGCGGGCTGCCAGCTTCATGCCCCGCGGCCCGGTGGCGGCCACCGCGAACGGCAGCCGGGGGCGCTGGAGACACCCGGGCAGGTTGTACGCCTCGTGGGCGCGGTAGAACCGGCCGTCGTACGAGACGGGGGAGTCCCTCAGGAGCCGGTCGAGAAGTCCGAGGAACTCCTCGAAGCGGTCGGCCCGTTCTCGCGGCGACCACGCCGGACCTCCCAGCACCGTGGCGTCGAAGCCGTTCGCTCCGGCGCCCACCCCCAGCGTGACGCGCCCGCTCGACAGGTCGTCGAGGGACAGGAGTTCCTTGGCGAACGGCACCGGATGACGGAAGGTGGGGGAGGCGACGAGCGTGCCCAGCCGGATGGACCGGGTGACCGCCGCGGCCGCGGCCAGCGTGGGCACGGCACCGAACCAGGCCCGGTCGCGCAGACTGCGCCACGACAGATGGTCGTAGGTGTAGGCGGCGTGGAAGCCGAGTTCCTCGGCACGCCGCCAGCTGCGGTCGCCGCCCTCGCTCCAGCGCCGGGTGGGCAGGATGACGGTGCTCAGCCGCACGGGTGTCCCCCTCGGACGTGGTTCTCGGCTACGGGCGCAGCACGGCCTTGAGCACGGAGCCGGCGCCCACGTGCCGCAGGGCCTCCTCGCACTCCGTCATCGGGTACTCGGTGACCAGGCTCTTGATGTCGAACCGTGCGCTGAGAGCCGGCAGCAGATTCACGTAGGCGACCAGATGGGCACCGGTGAAGCCCCAGGAGCCGAAGAGGGAGAGCTGGCGGTGGACGAGCTGGTGCGGGTTGATGTCGATCTCGCCGCGGTCGGTGTACTGCCCCACGACGAGGTAGGAGCCGCCGCGCCGCGCCATGGCGATGCCCTGGGGGATGGCGTCCGGAGCGCCCGCGCACTCGATGACGAGATCGGCGCCGTAGCCGCCGGTCACCGCGCGGACCTCGGCGAGGACGGATGCGGCGTCCCGGTCGTCGACGATGTCGAGGTGGACGTCGCCGATACCGAGGCCCTCGGCGACCGCGAGGCGTGCCCTGGGGCCGCCCACCACGATCACCCGGGCCGCTCCGGCCAGGTGTGCCATGGCGGCGGCGGCGAGTCCCACCGGTCCGCTGCCCTGGACCACGACCGTCTCACCGAGCCTGACGGGGCGTCGGCCGTACAGGGCGTGCACCATGGTGGGCCCGGCACAGGCCAGTGACATCGCCGCCGACGGGTCCACGCCCGCCGGGATCCTGACCAGGCTGGTGCCGGCGCGCAGGACCATGCGTTCCGACCACGAACCGGACGGGCCGGGGGCGTTGGGCACCGGGATGTTGACGCCGTACGTGGTGCGCCGTTCGCACAGGGTGGGTTCCTCGTGCATACGGCAGGGGACGCAGGTACCGCAGGAGATCGAGGACGCCCACATGACGGTGTCGCCGACGCCCAGGAGGTCGCCGTTGGCGTCACGCAGCCCGCCGGAACCGATCCGCTCCACCGTTCCGAGTCCCTCGTGGCCGAGGACCACGGGCGTGGGGATGTCCAGCCGTCCGCTCCACAGGTGCGCG
The DNA here is from genome assembly GCF_055600785.1 of Streptomyces sp. NPDC038200. NCBI lineage: Bacteria > Bacillati > Actinomycetota > Actinomycetes > Kitasatosporales > Streptomycetaceae > Streptomyces > Streptomyces sp. NPDC038200. The sequence continues at coordinate 53,394 of NZ_JBVJYH010000032.1, read as the reverse complement.
TCGGTGCCGCAGACCCCGCCGTACTCCACCTTGACCTGGACTTCCCCGGGGCCGACCTCGGTGACGTCCAGCTCTTCCAGGGCGAGGGGCTCGCCGAATGCACGCAGAACTACGGACCGGGAGGTCTTGGGGAGAACGTCAGACATTTCCATCCACTACTCAGGACCGGATCGAGGAAGGGCTGCGGCAGGGACCCTAGGGGCGCGCATTATCGACGCCGTATCAGTCGTCCGACGGGGCGCTCGCTCCCGGGCACCGGGACACCGGGGCGCGAAGCGTGCGCGATAACGAGACGAAAGCTGTGCCACCTACGTTCTGAGCTGGCGTGATGACGGTCCGACTGCACGAGGAGTCAGCGGCATGGCGGGAACGGCGAGGCACGGTTCGTCCGGGACGACCGGCAGATGACGAGCGAGACGACGCCGCCGGGACCCGTGGGGACCATGGGCCGGGGCGGCACCCTGTGCGGGTCCTTCGCCGCGCGGGCACGGGAGCAGGGAGACCGCACCGCGCTGATCGACGGGGGAAGGCACTACTCCTACCGCACCCTGGACGAGGTCTCGAACGCCTGGGCCCGGGAGCTGACGCGGCGCGGAGTCGCGGCAGCGGGTGACACGGTCGCCGTCGTCATGCCGCGCTCGGCGGAGCTGGTCGCGGTGATACTCGCCGTCCTCAAGACCGGCGCCGCGTACTCGCTGATCGCCCCGGAGTGGCCTCGCGCCCGGCAGGAGGAGCTGGTGCGGCTGCTGGCCGCGCCGGTCGTCGTGACGACCGGGACGGCCCGGTGGGACCTCCCCGTCTTCGTCCCCCCGCCCGTCGAGCGGGCGGAGCGGCGGCCCACACCTCCAGCCGTACCCGCCGTCTCCCCCGAAGCCCCGGCCACCGTCTTCTTCACCTCCGGCAGCACCGGCGTGCCCAAGGCGGTGGTCTCACCGCACCGGGCCACCGTCAGCCTCCTCGCCGACCCGGTGTTCCGCGGCTTCGCGCCGGGGGCCGCCATGCCGCTGGCCGCCGCCCTGCCCTGGGACGCCTTCAGTCTCGAACTGTGGGGCATGCTGCTGTCCGGCGGGACGTCGGTCCTGATCGACGGCCCCTACCTGCTGCCCCCCGCGCTCCGGACGCTGGTCGCCGACCACCGGGTGAACGTCCTGTGGCTCACCGCCTCGCTCTTCAACATGTTCGTCGAGGAGGACCCGGGCTGCTTCACCGGTCTCGAGCACCTCTTCATCGGCGGCGAACGCCTCTCGCCGGGGCATGTGCGCAGGTTCCTGACGGCCCATCCCACCATCACGGTGGTCAACGGCTACGGGCCCGTGGAGAGCACGGTCTTCGCGACGGTGCACGAGATCACGGCCGAGGACTGCTCACGCGAGAGCGGCATCCCCATCGGCAGGGCCGTCGCCGGCCGGCGGCTGCGGGTGCTCCGGGACGGGAAGCCGTGCCGAACAGGACAGCCCGGCGAGCTGTACGTCGCCGGGGACGGCCTGGCGCTCTCCTATCTCGGGCAACCCGCACTCACCGAGGAACGCTTCGTCCGGGCCGGCGGTCCGGGACCCGCGGAGCGCATGTACCGTACGGGCGACCTGGTCTCCACCGACGCGGCCGGAGTGCTCCATTTCCACGGGCGCGTCGGCCGGCAGGTGAAGCTCCGCGGTCACCGCGTCGAACTGGCCGAGATCGAGACGCTGGTCCGGCAGTCGCCGGGCGTGACGGAGTGTGTCGCCGTCCCCCGCACGGACGGCAACGGCAGCTGCGTCGGCATCGCTTGCTTCTACACCACGGAGCACCCGGCGGACCCGCGGCCCGACGCACTCCGCCGCGCCATGACCGCTCGCGTTCCGGGGCACCTCGTCCCCGACCACTTCGCCCACGTCGACGCCTTCCCGCTCTCCGCGAACGGCAAGATCGACCACCGGCGACTGGCCTCCTCGCTGCCCCCTCCGCCCGCGTCCGCCGCGGCACACGACGCGACAGCCCGCGATCGGCTGGAAGCCGTCGTCCGGTCCGCGTTCGCGGAGGTGCTGCGTCGCGAGAGCGTGGCGTCCGACGCGTCGTTCTTCGCGCTCGGAGGCACGTCCCTGGACGCCGGCCGGCTGTGCACCAAACTGGGGGCGCGTCTGGGGACACCCGTCCCCATCTCGCTGATCATGGCCCACCCGACGCTCGGCGGCTTCCTGGACGAACTGCGCCGCTCGCGACCGGACGCGCCCCGGCCCGGGACGGCGGGTCCGGGTGACACCTCGCCGCACGGGGCGGTGGAACTCCTCGGCATGCAGGCGGGCTTCGCGATGGCGCACGAATTCCACCCCGAGGACCTGGCACCGCTCTGCCCCTCCTTCTGGAGGATCGACGGACCCCTGGACCTCGATGCCCTGGCCGAGGCCGTGCACGACGTGGGACGGCGCCATGAGGCCCTGGGAGCCGCCTACCCGGCCGTACCCCGACCTCGTGCGGTCGTGGGCGCAGCGGACGCGCCCGCCTCCCTGCACGTCCTGCCCGCGGCGGCCGGCGAGGCCGAAGCCGTCCGCCGGCTGAGGGAGTACGTGCTCGCGCCGCTGAGCATCGAGAGGGGAGAGGTGTGGAGGTGCGCCGCCGTCGCCGGCGCCGCCACGCACTTCTTCGCGCTCTGCGTCCATCACGTCGCCTTCGACGCCTGGTCGCAGCGGATCCTCCGCGAGGAGCTGGCCCTCGCCTACGCGGCTCGCCGAGCGGGGGAGGAGCCGGACTTCGGCCGCGCCCCGGCCCTCCTCGCGGACGTCGTCCGGGAACGCGCGCTGCAACTGCCCCCGGACCGGGTGACACGGCAGCTCGCGTTCTGGTCGCAGGCGCTCACCGGGCTGCCGCCGCTGGTCTTCGGCCGCTCACCGCAGTCACCGGGCCCCGCCCTCGGACGCGCCGAGGCGTCCTTCTCGCTGTCGGCGGCGGACGCCGCAACCCTCGAAAAAGCGGCGGTCGAATCCGGTACGACATTGTTCACCCTGCTCCTGGCCGCCTACGCCACGGCACTCCACCGGACCCTGGGGCAGGACGGGTTCGGCATCGGCGTACCGGTCGCCAAGCGCGACATCCCCTCGGCCGACGGCTTCGTGGGCTGCCTGATCAACACGCTGTGCGTCCCGTTCCACGGCCTGGACCAGGACTTCCCGTCGGTGCTGCTCGGCACCCACGACATGGTGACGAGGGCGTTCGCCGCCCAGGACGTGCCCTTCACCGAGGTGGTCGGAACCGTCCGGCCCGCCCGCTCGGACCGCAACCCGCTGTTCCAGACCATGTTCGCCCTTCAGGACGTCGACCAGGAGACGCTCGACCTCCCGGACTGCCACGTCACCGGCCTCGAGGCCGGACATCCACGCTCCATGCACGAACTCGTCGTGGAAGCCTGGCCGCGGCCCGACGGCACGGTGCGGGTCACGTTCGACCATCAGCCGGAACGCGTTCCCGCGCGGACCGTCCACGCCGTGCGGACGGCTTACCACACGCTCCTCGCAGAGGTGGTCACCGACTACGAGACCACCGCACGACGTCACACAGCTTATTAGGGAGCAGCGGCCGTGGGGCTTTCGTTCTGGGAAGATCCTTACCCTGTCTACAAGAATTTCCAGAAGCTTTCCAGCGTGTTCTGGGACGACATGCTGGAAGTCTGGGTGATCACCGGAAGAAACGCGGTGCACACCGTGCTGCGTTCGCCGGAAGTGTCCTCGGACTGGCTTCGGCTCAGCACCGGGGATTCGGCCGCCCGCGCATTCCCCCGACTGGAACGGATGCTGCTCGGCTGGTTCATGCTCATGGATCCACCCGGTCACACCCGGCTCCGCCGAACCCTGCAGTCCTTCTTCGCCCGCACACGCGTGGAGGGCCTGGCCGAGGAATTCCAGGACGTCGTCGCCGCACACCTGGCACGGATCCGCCCGCTCGACTGCGTGGACGTCGCCAACGACTTCTCCACCCCGGTCGCCAGCGGTGTGCTCGCCCGGGTTCTCGACGTGCCGGCCGACGTCGTGTCCGCGGCGGCCGTGCACATGGGGACGATCGCGGGCTTCCTCGCCCTGCCGCACAAGCGGGAATGCGCGGCACAGGCGGCCGACGCCGTCGCCCGGCTCGACGACCTCTACCGTGCGCTCGCCCCGGACCTCTCGCCGGACAGCGCCCTGTTCCCCCTGGTCGGCGACGACCCGGCGGCGCCCGAGGACGCCTACCTGCACACCGCCCACCTCCTCTCCTTCGCCGGACAGGAGACCACGGCCGGACTCATCGCGACCGGGCTGCTGCACCTGCTGCGCGAACCCGGTCTCTACAAGGACGTGGCCGCGGGACAGGCCGAACCCGAGGCGGTCGTCGAGGAACTGCTGCGCTTCGACACGCCCGTCCCCCAGGTCCCCCGGGTCGCACTGTCCGACCTGACCGTGGAGGGGCACACCATCCGGGCGGGCGACCGCATGCTGGTGCTGCTGGCCGCGGCCAACCGGGACTGGCGGAACTCCGCCGACGCCGACGTCCTCGACTTCGCGCGGAAGCAGAGGCATGTGGCCTTCGGCGCCGGCCTCCACTACTGCCTCGGCGCCCCGACGGCCCGCAGAGCCGCGCGGACGGCGATCTCCGAGTGGACGGCCGCCTTTCCCGCGGCCCGGCTCTCCCCGGAATCCGTCCGGTGGGCGGTCGGTACCGGCTACCGGAAACTCGAATCCGCCCACGTCCGGCTCTCCTGACCCCTGGTGCCCGGCGGCCCACCTTCCACGGACGCATTCGCTCAGTTCTCCGAGAGACACGTGAAGAAAGAGAAAACGACATGGAAAACTCGCTCGATGCGGTGATCGAGACATACGCGAAGGTCGTCGGCACGTCCGAGGTCGGCGCGGAATCCGACTTCTTCGAGATCGGCGGCCATTCCCTGCTGGTCATGGAGGTCATCTCGCTGCTGCGCAGCGAGTACGGAATGACCGTCCCGGCACGGCAGTTCCTGACGGACGCCCGCGCGGAGGCGGTGGCGGCGGCCTGTGTCGCGGTGGAGAGCGAGTGAACACCTCGACGGGGCGCGACGGCATCGGCTCCGTCGCGGAGATGGTCCTGGAGCAGGCGCGCCGGCAGCCCGATGCGCCGGCCCTGGAGGGCGGCGGGAAGTCGACCACGTACCGCGCGCTGGTGGAACGAGCCGCCGGCATCGCCTTCGCCCTGACCCGGAGCGGGGTCCGGCCGGGTGCCGTGGTCGCGATCCATCTGGAGCGCGGCGTCGCCGTGCCGGCCGCCCAGCTCGGCATCTGGCTCATGGGAGGCATCTGCCTCACGCTGCCTCCCGGCATGCCGCGCGGCCGGCTGGAGGCGATCCTGGCCGATGCCGCTCCGGAAGCCGTCGTCGCGGATTCCGCCGGTGTCGCGGACACCGACCTGCCCGGCGTGCCCCGGGTGATCGACCTGGCGGCCTGCGCCGCGTTGGAACCGGAGGCGCCCGGTGCGCCCGGAGGCAGCGCGTATCTCATCCACACCTCGGGGTCGACAGGGGTCCCGAAGGGCGTGCTCGTGGGACACGAGTCCTTCGCGCTGCTGGCGCGGTGGCACGGCGACACCTACGACGTGACGCCCGCGGACCGGGCTTCGTCGATCGCGGCCATGTCGTTCGACGCTTTCATGTGGGAGATCTGGCCGTACCTCTGTCGCGGGGCGTCGGTCCACTTCGCGCCGGACGAACTGAAGCTGGCGCCCTGGGAACTCGGCGACTGGTACCGGGAACAGGCCATCGGCCTGTCGTTCCTGCCGACACCGCTGGCCGAGGCGTATCTGCGGCACGGCACCCGCTTCGGACAGCTGCGCTGCCTGCTGACCGGCGGGGACCGGCTGCGCCTGGGGGACGGGCACCCCCTGCGGCGCTTCGTCAACCACTACGGCCCCACGGAGACGACGGTGGTCGCCACCAGCCACGAGGTGGCGCCGACGAGCACCGGCCCCGTCCCGATCGGCCGGGCGATCGGCCCGGCCCGGACCCTGGTGCTCGACGGCGAGCGCGAGGCCGTGACCGGTGCCGCCGGAGAACTCCTCGTCGGCGGCGCCTGCCTGGCCCTCGGCTACTGGCGGAACCGGGCGGCCACCGAGCGGGGTTTCGTGCGCCTCGCCGGCTCCGAGCGGAGGTGGTACCGCACGGGTGATCTCGTGCGCCGGAACGACGAGGGCGAGCTGGAGTTCCTCGGGCGGATCGACCGGCAGATCAAGGTACGCGGCGTGCGGGTGGAGCCGGGGGAGATCGAGGCGGTGCTGGGCCGGTGTCCCGGGGTGCGGGACGTCGTGGTCGACCGGGACCGGGACGGGGCCGCCCTCACCGCCTATGTGGCCGGGGACCCGCACGGTGCGGAGCCTCTCTCGGCCCCGGTGCTCAAGGAGTTCGCCGGCCGGTACCTGCCCGCCGAAATGGTGCCGCCGCACTACGTCTTCGTGGACGGCATTCCGCTCACGCCGCACGGCAAGATCGACCGAGCGTCTCTCCTGCGCACCCCCTGAACCCCACGCCCACCGGTTGTGGCGCGCCCGCAAGCCCCCTCCAGCACGCGAGCTGCTGCGAGCAGCGTTACCCGGTCCGGGGTCTGACCGAGCAATCGCCGATGTGAGCCGGCCGGGTCGAGCCACAGCCGGCACGGGGCCTGATCAGTCGACCGGTGGTTGCTGCGGACCGACGCTCGGTCTCGTCCGGGGCGAATCGTCCGCCTGTCGCTGGGGCCCGCGTTGCTGCCGGAGGGCGAGGTCGGTCCAGAAGTTTTCGCACCGTCCGGCGTGCTTGATCAGTCCGCCGATGCTCAGCGCGAACCCTTCGATGAAAGAAATTGCAGCAAGTTTCGGCTGGGCACTACCGTCACTTCCTCGCGGTGTGCACGGGTTTCCGGTCGAGAGCTACGGGATCACGCCGCACAATCGCCAACATGTTCGATTAGATCGCTCTCTGCATGACGACTTTTGCGTCATCTTGCGCAAGGGGTGGATGGCGTCGGTGAGGCCGGTCCGCAGCCGGGAGACGGCTTGCGGACGTCGGCGCGAAGAGGCTCCCGGAGGTCTGCGGGCCCGGTCGGCCAGCCGGAGGGGTTCCTCCCCTGGATGCCCGTCGTTCTGTTCAACCCTTAAATGAAGGGCCTGGATGAATTCGGGCTGTGCGGCCAAAACGCATGCTGCATTGAACGCATGAGGCACCTTCAGTCACCACGCGACTCCAACTTGTGTTGGGATGTGCGCGGATGGCGGGCACGAGTCCGCGTCCGTCCGCAGCGGCGCCCCGCGGCCGCTTCCCACCACGCAAGGAGTGACATGTTCTCGACACGTACTCGGGTTCCGTCCGCCTGGCGGTCGGTGCTGATGCTCGGCGTGCTCCTCGCCGGCCTGCTCGCCGTCACGGCTCCCCGCGCCCGAGCGGCCACGGCACAGGACGTCTCCGTCACTTTCGGCGTGCAGGCCACCACCGAAGGCGAGACCCTCCTGGTGTCCGGCAGCGCCCCGCAGCTGGGTGCCTGGGACCCGGCCGAGGCCGTCCCCCTGGGTACCACGGCGAGCGCCTACCCGCACTGGTCAACCAGCATCCAGCTGCCCGCCGGCCTCACGGTGCAGTACAAGTACATCAAGCGTTCCCCCACCGGCATCTTGACCTGGGAAAGCATTCCCAACCGCACCCTGACCGTCTCCCAGAACGGGCCGGGCAACGACGACCGTTGGGACGTCACCCCCGTGATGACCACCTTCCACGCCACCGCCGCCACCACCTGGGGCCAGAACCTCTACGTCTCCGGCAACGTCGCCGACCTCGGTGCCTGGGATCCGGCCAAGGCGCTCCCCCTCACCACCGACTCCGCCACCTACCCGCTGTGGGCCCGCACCCACCAGCTGCCGCCCCATACCGCCGTGCAGTACAAGTACCTGAAGAAGAACCCCGACGGCACGGTCACCTGGGAGAACGGCGACAACCGCACCGTCTTCACCACGTCCACCGGCGCTGTGACGCTCAACGACATCTGGCGCTGACGTCCCGGCGCCCGCAGTATTCCCCCGTCGCGCCCAGGGAGCCCGGGGCACCGGCCCACGCCGCACGAAGCCGACACGCCACCGTCGTGCACCGGGCGGACGCCGTGATCGGCCGGCCGACGCTGTGCCGCACCCGGACGCAGTGGCCCTCGGCCGCGGGCCCAAGGCTGGGAGGCGGATGTGGCTTGCGGGCGGGTTCTCGCCTGCCGGGCCGCGCTTTAGGCTGCGACCGCTCCGAAATCCGGCGATCTTCTGGAGGGTGTGCAGGATGAACCGAGCTCTCATGACCGCATTGGCGGCAGCAGCGTTGGTCGTGTCCGGGGGCAGCACCACCGCCTCCGCTCACGATGCCCCGCCGCGATCCACGCATGGTCCTTGCCAGTACACCCAGACCCCGGACGAGCCGGCGGCGCGGCGGGTTCCCCTGCCGCCCGACCCGCGGCACACCCCCAGCCACGGCTCGGCCGGTACGGCTGTCCGGACCAGCCAGGGCCCGCTCCCGCTGCGTCTGGACCGGGCGAAGGCGCCGTGCACGGTCCAGAGCTTCGTGCACCTGGCGCGGCACCGGTTCTTCGACCGCACGGTGTGCCATCGGCTGACGGCGTATCCGACGCTGAAGGTCCTGCAGTGCGGCGACCCGACCGGCACCGGCGAGGGTGGGCCGGGGTACGCGTACAAGGACGAGCTGCCCGTGGACCTGCCGCCGGCACCGAGCGATCCGACCGGCACCCGTCGCCTCTACGGGCGCGGTCTGCTGGCGATGGCCAACGCCGGACCGAACACGAACGGTTCGCAGTTCTTCGTCGTCTACGGCGACTCCGCGCTGCGACCGAACTACACGGTGTTCGGCACGGTCGGTGCCGCCGGCCTGAAGACGCTCGACAAGATCGCTGCCGGCGGAATCGAGCCAACTGCGCAGGACCCGGCGCCTGTCGACGGCACGCCCGTGCTGAGGACCGAACTGCTCAGCGTCCGGCCGTCCTGCCGGTCCTGATGGACTTGACTCGGCAAGGTGATCTTCGGTGTCCACTCCATAACTTCTGCAGGAGCCCTTGGGGGCTGGAACATCGGGAACGCCGAGTGAATCAATATCTGTTCCCGAGGGATCAGTTTTTGGAGGGCCGCGCAGCCGGAGTTTTTTCCGCGAAGAGCAGAGTAGAATTATCCAACGCACACGGGCGGCTTCGGCGTGCTACTGTCTATCTCAGTTGCAGTTGTGGTTCCCAAAACTTCAAGTGCCCTCGCCAGGCTTCTGCCGGGCGGGAGGACTTCTGTATTTCCGGTCATTTCCGGGCGGGGTAATCATCGCGGCGACACGGCGTCCGCGCAGCGCGGATGCCGATGCACTGCCCCAAAGGAGATATGGCATGGCTGCTGGTACCGTGAAGTGGTTCAACGCGGAAAAGGGCTTCGGCTTCATCGAGCAGGACGGTGGCGGCGCCGACGTGTTCGCCCACTACTCGAACATCGCCGCGCAGGGCTTCCGTGAGCTGCTCGAGGGCCAGAAGGTGAACTTCGACATCGCGCAGGGCCAGAAGGGCCCGACGGCCGAGAACATCGTTCCGGCCTGACGCTCACGCGCAATCCGTAGCTGGGGCCCGCATCCCTCGGGGTGCGGGCCCCAGCTGCACGCGTATCCCGCAGCGGCTTTCACCCGCGGGACGACCCGGAGGAATCCGCAGTACCACCACAAGCGGTTCCTCCCTCAGGGCGCAGGCGCATCCTGAAGCGCTGCATCGCAGCGGGCGCCCGGATCTCAAGGTCCCCATCGCTTCACCTATTTCAGCACCTGTGCCCACGGATGTTTCCGTCGGCCGGCTCTGCTTTCTTTTGCCACCGGTCCATACTTGTAATTCTCCATGCCATTCATCGCGGCGGGAATTCCTTGATATGTGCCACATCGAGGAAGGTTCCGCATGAACCGCACGTACACGAACGACCGCTCCGCCCGCGCCCGTGCCGCCGCCGGAAGGGGCGCCAGCGGCCATGGCTCGCGGGCACCGCGTCGTACCGGCGGGCCCGTCCGCTCCGGCGGTTACGGCCGTCGGCCCGCCGCAGTGCAAGGTGAGTTCGCGCTGCCCAGGACGATCACCCCCGCGCTGCCCGCCGTTGAGGGCTTCGCCGATCTCGACATGCCCGAGCAGCTGCTGGCCGAACTCGGCAGGCAGGGTGTGACCGCACCGTTCCCGATCCAGGGAGCGACGCTGCCGAACTCCCTGGCGGGCCGTGACGTCCTCGGCCGCGGCCGCACCGGTTCCGGCAAGACCCTGGCCTTCGGCCTCGCCCTGCTCGCGCGTACCGCTGGGCAGCGTGCTGAGCCCCGTCAGCCGCTGGGGCTGATCCTCGTACCCACGCGTGAGCTGGCACAGCAGGTGACCGACGCGCTGACCCCGTACGCCCGCTCCGTGCGACTGCGGCTGGCCACGGTGGTGGGCGGCATGTCGATCGGCAGGCAGGCCGGCGCGCTGCGCGGCGGAGCCGAGGTCGTGGTCGCGACCCCGGGCCGGCTCAAGGATCTCATCGACCGCGGCGACTGTCGGCTGCACCACGTGGGCATCACCGTGCTGGACGAGGCCGACCAGATGGCTGACATGGGCTTCATGCCCCAGGTCACCGCGCTGCTCGACCAGGTGCGCCCGGAGGGGCAGCGGATGCTGTTCTCCGCCACCCTGGACCGCAACGTCGACCTGTTGGTGCGCCGCTACCTGACCGACCCCGTCGTGCATTCGGTCGATCCGTCGGCCGGTGCGGTCACGACGATGGAGCACCACGTCCTGCACGTCCACGGCGCCGACAAGCACGCCGCCACGACCGAGATCGCCGCCCGCGACGGCCGCGTGATCATGTTCCTGGACACCAAGCACGCCGTCGACCGGCTGACTCAGGACCTGCTCAACAGCGGGGTGCGGGCCGCCGCGCTGCACGGCGGCAAGTCGCAGCCCCAGCGCACCCGCACGCTGGCGCAGTTCAAGACGGGGCACGTCACCGTGCTGGTGGCGACCAACGTCGCGGCGCGCGGCATCCACGTCGACAACCTCGACCTGGTCGTCAACGTCGATCCGCCGACCGACCACAAGGACTACCTCCACCGCGGCGGCCGTACCGCCCGCGCCGGCGAGTCCGGCAGCGTCGTCACCCTGGTCACGCCGAACCAGCGCCGAGGCATGGTCCGCCTGATGGCGGACGCCGGAATCCGGCCGCAGACCACCCAGATCCGCTCGGGCGACGAGGCCCTGAGCCGGATCACCGGCGCCCAGGCCCCGTCCGGCATCCCGGTCGTCATCACGGCACCGGTGGTCGAACGCCCCAAGCGCAGCACCACCTCCCGAGGCCGCCGTCGCCCCGCCTCGGCGACCAGGCGCACCCCCGGACGCCAGTCCGGCTTCGGCACGGTGGCCTAGAACTGCCGTGATCAGGAAGCCGGCCCATCTCTGCAGGAGGCACCTTTTGACGCTGATTCAGACACAGTCCTTGCCCGGCGGACGCCGACCCCGCGCACAGGACAGGGTGGGGGTCATGGACGCGGCCGGACCGCAGGTCTGTGACGACATGAGCGTCGAGGTGACGCTGGCCGTCATGGCCGCCGCCCGCACGGTCCGACTGGTCGTCTGCGACCAGGACGGCCAGTGCACCGGCCTTGTCACCCATGCCGAACTCGCCGCCGTCCGTGACCGCTCCGACTACACGGACCGTGTCCGCCTGCGCGACATCCTCGGCGACCACGGTTCGTTCGCCTCACCCGTGATCACGATGGCCGAAGCCGAGCACGCGATGCGCACCCGTCGGCTCGGTGTCCTGCCGGTGGTCGACGAGCAAGGCAGCGCCCCGGGCATCCTGGCCCTCTCCCGCTGAAACACCTCGCCCCCTGGTCGGACCGTTCTTTCCTTCTCCCTGTGAGGCCACATGCGCTGCGTCATCGCCCGCTTCCCCTTCGAGCTCACCAAGGGCGGCGTGCTGGAATCGATGAAGGGCATCAAGCCCGAACCGGTCACCGGCGAATCGGTGATCATCGGCCGCCGCCACTACCCCGTCAAGCAGGTCGGCCAGGTCATCACGCGCCAGGACCGCCGTGACTTCAGCGCCACCGAAGTCCTGCGGGCCATGGCTGCGCTCGGCTTCACCTGCCGCGCCGTTCCCAAGGCAGCACCCCTGGGCATTCTCAGCCCGATGCAGCACGCCTCCGCGATGCTCGGCACCCCCGTCACTACCTGATCGGGTAAACAGACACGAGCCGACACCTGAGCAGCAGTGTGGGCCCGACCGGTACGCCGGTCGGGCCCACACCGTGTGCAGCGGGTTCCCGTCACCGTTGCCCTGCAGGATCCGGATGACATCGAAGTGCAGACGCGTGGGCGGCCCGTCCTCCTTCACGGGGGCGTCGAAGACGGCGGGCGAACTCGCCCAAGTGAGCGGAATCCCCAGCACAGCCGACACCCTCTGCCTCCACACCACTTCGGCAGCCGGCCACCGGTGATGACAGCGCCACCGGTGGCCGCGGCCAGGGCATTGGTGACGAGCTCGGAGACGACCAGGACCACAGTGTCCGCCGCGTCAGGAGCCACGGTCGGCTGCGGCCCCGGCAATCATCGTGATCATCAGGGTCACCCTGATCTCTGAATCGTCACAGCCGACGCGTGACGGCACCCGCTGCCGTGAGCCCGTGTCTCCGCAGCCCGCGGACTGCTCGAGTCAGGGGCCGTGCTGGTTCGCCACCAGCTGCTCGATCATCCCGGGATCGTCGAAGGCGGCGCAGGGCCTTTTGCCACGCTCGTCAACGGCCGACCTGGGGGCGCCACGGCTGGCACGTCCGTACCGGTCGGTGGTGTTCTCACGAGACGCAGTGTCGGCCGGTGCCGCCGACGGCAGCCGCGGCGCAGGCGGCGACGTCACGCCCAACCCGCCATGCCACGCGGTGGTGGGTCACTGTGAGAGCCGGCCAGAGCCTCGCAGCTGCTCGAACCATGGGGACCGGTCGAGGCGGACTGGTCGAGGCGGAGTACCTCATCCTCCAGCGCGCGGAAATCTATACTCGCTGGAGTAGACATTGGCCGACGCTGTGGTTACGATTTCTGTCGTAGTCGAGATCAGGAGAGGCCCGGCAGAGATGAACTGCCGGGCAGCAGTACGCATTGGCATGACGGTGCGGTGGTGGAGTTCCGAAGCCAGAGTGGTCGCAGGACGGCGACGGGACTGACGACCGGACCGGGTGGCCCGCAGTGATCAGGGGCCGCCATGAGCAGTACCGCAGTGGCAGTACCGGTAAGTGAAGGTTCGCAGTACCCAGCAGTGAAGTCAGTGAGCAGTACCTCGGTGAAGGCGTCGGCTGCGGGCGCGCGCACCGGGAAGTTCGGCAGTGGGGTTCCAAGCCAGAGCAGACGCAGGACGGGCGACGGGGCTGGCTGTCGAAGCGTGGCGCTGTTCGAGGCCACTAGTGGTTCGCGGTATCAGCAGTTGCTGTTTCCGTTAGTGAGTAGTTGATCAAGAGGGAAGAACGGAGGAGCCGAGCGCCATCAGGATCGCCCGGGTGGAAGCCTTGGACCCGGGTACCGCAGGACATCGATAGTGAGGTGGTCTCCGGTCGAGCAACCGCGATCCCCGCGCCCCCGACAGCGTCTCCGTCGGGTCTGCGGAAACACAGGGCCGGTGCAGTATCAGGGCCGGCAGATGGTGTAGTAGTTCCTTCGGGGCCCTGGTGCCGGTACGGCGCCAGGGCCCCTCCACGCGTTCCAGAGAGGTGCGATGACAGCAGACGACACGTTCGGCCGTCTCGATGACGACGACTACCCCGCCTACACCATGGGCCGGGCCGCCGAGATGCTCGGCACCACACAGGGCTTCCTGCGCGCCATCGGCGAAGCCCGCCTCATCACCCCGCTGCGCTCCGCGGGCGGACACCGCCGCTACTCCCGCTACCAGCTGCGCATCGCCGCCCGCGCCCGGGAACTCGTCGACCACGGCACCCCCATCGAGGCCGCCTGCCGCATCATCATTCTCGAAGACCAGCTCGAGGAAGCCCAGCGCCTCAACGCCGAATACCGCCGCGCCACCGAATCGGCGGACCCGACCGCAGCAGCGTGAGACGAGCGTGCCCGTCCGCGTCGGCGGGCACCGCACGCATGGTCTGCCGTGCGGTGTGATCGTTTCCTGTGGTGACGCGGCGTGTGGGCGTGTAGCGTCTGCGTCAGCTGTCGTGGTTCGGAACTCCCCCTTGCCCACGCCTTCGGTGTGGGCGTTTTGCTGTGCTGTGCCGCAGGGACCAGGGCGATCACCTCTGCCTTCCACATGGAGTGGTAGGCGTTCATCGACTGGAAGGCATCAGACATGGCAACGGGAACTGTGAAGTGGTTCAACGCGGAGAAGGGTTTCGGTTTCATCGCCCAGGACGGCGGCGGCCCGGATGTCTTCGCGCACTACTCCGCGATCAACTCCACGGGATTTCGTGAGCTCCAGGAGGGCCAGGCCGTGACGTTCGACGTCACCCAGGGCCAGAAGGGTCCGCAGGCCGAGAACATCACCCCGGCCTGACCTCACAGACCCGCCCGAGGGATCGCGTACACCGCGTCCGGTGAGCGCCGCCTGTGTGGGCTTTGCCGCCCACCGGGCGAAGCGCCTGCTCTCGTGTAGGGCGTGCACGATCAGGGGCCGCGCAGCCATTGCTGCGCGGCCCCTGATCTGTTGAGACGGGTGTGACCTCGGCCGAACTTCCCGACCTCAGTTGCTTCGAGCGTCGTCCGGTTCGGGCGCCGCATGCCCTGCGCCTCTGTGCGCGCAGTTTGGAGCAGTAGACGATCAGGTGCTCGTCCAGGCGGCGAGGAAGGCTTGCCGTCCATCCGGATCGTCCCGCCTGCGGTCCGCATGCAGAACGCGCCAGGCGGTGAGCTCGAGATCTCGGAGCCACAACTCGCCGATGACCTGTGTCTTGAGGTCGGGCAAATGGTCGGACTCGGCGAGGGCTTGACCGATCACCTCCCCGGCCGCCACGCGCTGGGGCGGAGTCATCTCATCGACGGCCGAGAGGATCTGCCTGGCCAGGGCGGTTCCCTCTCCTTCCAGAGAACGCAGCACCTGAGCCTTCATGTTGACCGGTAGCAGGTACGCGGTGCCCGACGACCTCCACAGGTCCGACCAAAAGCGTTCGCCTGCCTCGGTGGGGGCAGGCAGCGCGGCCAGCAGCCCGAGGAGATGACCGGTGGCCGCATAGCCGTCGGAGTGGGCCGCTGCGACGACTGCGATGCCGGCGACGCCCTCCACATCGAGCCGGCCGGCCTCGAGATGCGGAGCCAGGTCCAGTTGGTGTTCCAACTGGTCTGCGAGGGCGGTGGATACGTGAGGGCGGATCTCAGGAAGCATCGGCGATCCTTGCGCGTAGGCGAGCGGAGATGCCCGGTCGGAAGCTCTGATCTTTCCCATGGCCGGCCGTTCTACTCGGCTTGGGCGGGCCCAATCGGCGGGAGGTTCGACGGGGCTGGAGTTCACGCGGTGGCGAGCCGGCCCGGGCCCGGCGATGACCCGGGGGTCCTGGACCGACCTTTTATGGATGCTGCCGGAGTGAGGTCTTTTAGCATGACCGCATTGCTGCCAGTGACGCCCAGTCGCCCGAGGGAGAACGAGAAGCTGTGTCCCGTGATGCCGCTGAAGTCGAATACGGTCACGTCGCCTCAGCGCGTGGAGAGCGCCGTGAAGACGGGCTACCCGACGGATCGCAAGGCGGACACGCAGGGGAGAAGGCTCACTCGGTCTCCGCCCTGGCGGAACGGGCGGCCGACCTCGCCGAACCGATCAAGCCTAAGTTGCGTGGCTGGCTCCATGCCGGAATGGTCCCCGCCGCACTGATCGCTGGCGTCGTACTCGTCTGCCTGGCCCGTACTCCGCAGGCAGTCCTGGCCTGCGCCGTGTACTCGGTCACCGCCTTGCTGCTGTTCGCAACGAGCGCCGTCTACCACCGTGGCACCTGGGGACCACGGGGCGAGGCTCTTCTACGACGACTCGACCACGCCAACATCTTCCTGATCATCGCCGGCACCTGCACCCCCCTGGCCGTGCTCCTCCTGCGGCCTGAACAGCGTTCCATGCTGCTGTGGATCGTATGGACTGGGGCATTGGCCGGCATCGTGTTCCGGGTCCTGTGGGTCGGAGCTCCGCGATGGCTGTACACCCCGTGTTACCTGGCCCTGGGGTGGGCGCCGGTGCGCTACCTGCCCGACTTCCTGCACACCGGCGGAGCAGCCGTAGTCGTCCTGATCGTTGTCGGCGGTCTCCTCTACAGCGCGGGCGCGGTCGTCTACGCCCTGCAGCGGCCCGACCCTTCACCCGGCTGGTTCGGCTACCACGAGGTCTTCCACGCCCTGACCGTGGCAGCCTTCACCGCGCACTACATCGCCATCTCCCTGGCCACCTACTGACCGCGACGGCGTCCGGGCTTGCGCCGCTGTTCACACGCGCTGCCGCGTGCTGCACCGCGAACGGGCCAGGCGGTGGCCGAGGCATCGGTCCGTGGGGCCCGCAGCAGCGGGGACCGGAGAAGGCCCGAGTCATGGTCCGGGAATGCTCTGCCTCGTCCGCGATGGGGCGGAGGCGTCGGTGAGGCCGGCACCGGTGTCGGCGTCCCGCCGGGAGTGGGCGACGCCCTGCCAGTCCAGGCACATGACCGTCGCGTCGTCCTGCAGGTGACCGTGGTGGGCGTCGACGATCGCCGCGATGAGGGTGCGGGCGGCCTCGCGGGGGTGGAGCGCGCGCGTGCGCACGATCAGGTCGGGCAGATCGAGGCTGCCTGCGTTGCGCTCCGGCATGCCGTCGGTCAACATCATCAGCCGGTCGCCCGGCCGCAGGTCCAGCGACTGCACCCGGTAGCTGCGAGGGGCAGGGAAGCCGAACGGCATATCGATCTTCGGAGCGATCTCCCGCACCTGTCCGTCCCGCCTCCGCAGCGGCCAGGGATGCCCGGCGTTGACGAACTCCGCCTCGCCGTCGATCAGGCTGATCCGCAGAAGCTGACCGGTGACGTAACCCTGGCGGCCGTGCTCGCGCATGGCCCGGTCTGCCTGGCGGCCCCTGTTTGGCCAGGCCGGCGCCGGCCCGCCGGGCCCGGCGCAGCGCGCCTCGCCCACCAGGAGGGTGGCCAGCAGCGCGGCGTCGACGTCGTGACCCATGGCATCGGTGACGGAGAGCTGGACCGTGTCCCGGTCGATCACGTAGCCGAAGGTGTCACCCCCGACATGGTCGGCCGGCTCCAGCGCCCTGGCCACCGCGAACCGCGCAGCCTCACACGCCAGCGACGACGGCAGCAGCCGGTGCTGGATCTCCGCGGCCAGGCTCAGCGGGACGGTACGGCGGCCCTACACGTCGGTGTAGGACCGGTTCGCGATGACGATGTACGCCAGGACGTGCGCGGTCTCGCCGATCTCCCGCATCACCTCCGCGTCCGGCGCCCCGCGCAGGAACAGTTCGAGGAGCCCGATGGCGTCCCCGCGGTTGGTCACGGGGCCGACGACCCGCACCAGCGCGCCCTAACCCTTGTCCTCCACGCTCGGGCGCTGGGTGCGGATCACGTCGTCGTACAGGTGGGTGGCTGCTGACTCCCGTGCCCGGCCTCGATGCCGGCGAGACCGTGAACGGAACCGGAAACCATGCCGCCGGGGCTCAGGCGTCGATGATGACGGGGATGATGAGGGGCTTGCGGCGGTAGGTGCGGAAGGCCCAGTTCGCCACGGCGCGGGCGACGAGCTGTTCGAGCTGGTGGGCGTCCCCGACGCCTTCCTCGGCCGCGGTGGCCAGGGTCTTCTCGATGACGGGGATGACGGGCTCGAAGGTGGTGTCGTCGTGGACGAAGCCGCGGGCCAGGAAGTCGGGGGCCTCGGCGAGGGCGCCGGTGTCGGCGTCGACGATCGCCACCACCGTGACGACGCCCTCCTCCGCGAGGGTGAGGCGGTCCTTGAGGGACGCTTCGGTGGCGCCGCCGACTTCCATGCCGTCCACGTAGACGTTGCCGGCGGGGACCTTGCCGGTGATGGACGCGCGCCCGTCGACCAGGTCGACGACGACGCCGTCCTCGGCGATGACGACCCGTTCGGGGTCGACACCGGTACGGATGGCGAGGTCGCCGTTGGCCCGCAGGTGGCGCCATTCGCCGTGCACGGGCATGACGTTGCGGGGCTTGACGATGTTGTAGCAGTAGACGAGTTCGCCGGCGCTGGCGTGCCCGGAGACGTGCACCTTGGCGTTGCCCTTGTGGACGACGTTGGCGCCCCAGCGGGTCAGGCCGTTGATCACCCGGTAGATGGCGTTCTCGTTGCCGGGGATGAGAGAGCTGGCGAGCAGGACGGTGTCGCCCTTGCCGATGCGGATCATATGGTCGCGGTTGGCCATCCGCGACAGCGCGGCCATCGGCTCGCCCTGGGAGCCCGTGCACACCAGAGTGATCTTGTGGTCCGGGAGCTTCTCCAGCTCCTTCGTGCTCACGACCAGACCGGAGGGGACCTTCAGATAGCCCAGGTCACGGGCGATGCCCATGTTGCGGACCATCGACCGGCCGACGAAGGCGACCTTGCGGCCGTGCTGGTGGGCGGCGTCCAGGACCTGCTGGATGCGGTGCACATGGCTGGCGAAGCTGGAGACGATGACCCGGCGCGGCGCGGTGCGCATCACCTGCTCGATCGCCGGGTTCAGCTCCCGCTCGGAGGTGGTGAAGCCGGGTACCTCGGCGTTGGTGGAGTCGGTGAGGAACAGGTCCACGCCCTCCTCGCCGAGGCGGGCGAAGGCGCGCAGATCGGTGATGCGGTCGTCGAGAGGGAACTGGTCCATCTTGAAGTCGCCGGTGTGCAGCACCATCCCGGCCTGGGTGCGGATCGCGACCGCGAGGCTGTCCGGGATGGAGTGGTTGACCGCCACGAACTCGCAGTCGAAGGGCCCGAAGCCACGGCGGTCGCCCTCCCGCACTCGCACCGTGCGCGGCCGGATGCCGTGTTCCTTGAGCTTGGCCTCCAGGAACGCCAGCGTCAGCTTGGAGCCGACGACGGGAATGTCGGACCGCTCGCGCAGCAGGTACGGCACGCCGCCGATGTGGTCCTCGTGGCCGTGGGTGAGGACGACGGCCACGATGTCGTCCAGCCGGTCCCGGATCGAGGTGAAGTCCGGCAGGATCACGTCCACGCCGGGCTGGGTCTCCTCGGGGAACAGCACGCCGCAGTCGACGATGAGCAGTTTGCCGGCGTGCTCGAAGACGGTCATGTTGCGGCCGATCTCACCCAGGCCGCCCAGGGCGATGACCCTCAGCCCTCCTTCGGGCAGGGTAGGGGCGGCTTTGAGGTCGGGGTGTGGATGACTCATACCTTGACGTTACCCGCAGAGCGGAACGAGATGATCTGTTGCTCCTGACGCAGTTGGTAAATGATCTCAACGAGTTCGGGCCTCAGCCGCATCCAGGCACGGGAGGTGCGGATCTCTTCGCCGACCCGGTGCATGAACCAGCGCATGACCTCGTAGGGAACTTCGACGTGTGGCTCATGCGGGTTCAAGCACACCCTCGGCTCCCGGGCCGGATCCTCGTCGGGGACGATTGCGGTCACGAGATTCCGTTGCCCGGCCACAAGGTCCAGTTCCAAGTATCAGGCGTCATCGGGCACGGAGTACATCACGGTGATCGTGTAGTCGCCGTCGGGGTGTCGGAACGCCATTGCCGCATGCTGTCACGCTGGGCCGAGGGCGTGCCTCTCCCATTACGCGACCCGTTCCCGGGCCCATACGAGGATGGCGGTGCGGTGGAGTGCTGCCTGACAGACGATGGCGAGCTTGTCGGTTCGCATGGCCAGGCCCCGCCACTGCTTGAGCCGGTCGATGCATCGCTCGACCGTGTTGCGCTGCTTGTATGCCTCGGCGTCGAATCCGGGCGGGCGGCCACTGGTGCGCCCTCGGCGCAGACGGTGACCGACCTGGTCGGAGGGCTGGGGGATGACAGCTCGGATCCCGCGGCGGCGGAGATGCTTCCGGATCGCGCGGGACGAATACGCGCGGTCCGCCAGGACGGCCTCCGGTCGAGTCCTCGGTCTCCCGGGACCACCACGCGGAACAGGATGCCTGCCATGACGGCCTCGAAGGCCGGCGCGCCTCCTGCCTGGCCTCCGGTGACGCGGAGGGACAGCGGCCGTGCACGGCTGTCGCTGGCGAGGTGGACTTTCGTGCTCAGGCCGCCGCGGGAGCGACCGAGCGCATGGTCGTCAGGTTCGGTCCGGTCCTGCGCCCCTTTTCCTGGCACTGGCGGCGTGCTCGTGGGCGCGGCAGACGCGTGGAGCCCCCGACACGGCCCAGCTGATGTCGTCGGCTGCTGCCAGGAGCGCAGCCAGGATCCGTTCCCAGGTACCGTCCACGGCCCACCTGATCAGCCGTTTGTGAGCGGTCTGGAACGGACCTAGCTCATCCGGCAGGTCCCGCCGGGGCGAGCAGTGAAGTCGGTCCGGAGCGCGGTCCCGCCTCTCGGGCGGGCCGTTTCTCCGGACCGCTTCCCGCACCCGCCGTGCGCCTTTCAACGCAGCGGGCGCTCCACAAGCCCCGTAGTCTCGCTCGGGGTGCTTCTCATCCTGTGATCGGCCATGGCGAGGGGACCACTGTGCCCCGGTATCGGTAGCGCCTGGTGCGTACCGTCGCCGGATCGAGCAGCTCTCGTTCTTCGCTAGCCGGCCACCATCCTCCGCCGCAGAACCGTCGACGGAGCTCCTTCCAGGTCATCCGAGGGTGTTTTCGTCGTAGCCATCCGATCACCCTGGCCCAGGTATACGAGCTGAGGTAATGGAACGTGGAACTGGACACTCCCGGCGAAAGTATGCGCACCAGCCGCGCAGCATCCGCACGCCCACCACCGGCGAACTCGCCTACTCTCGCTGCTTCTCGCCCGTCCTGGTGCCCCGGGCCACCCTGTCGCGTCGTCGGCTCAAGATGGCGGGTGGAGACCTTCGAGTCCGGAAAGAGCCTGGCCTGACTGGACAAACACCGGGTCCGCCGCTTCACCTCGTGGTCGCGCACCGGCTCCGCTGGTCCGCCTGGCGACGCCGTCACCAGGCCCGAGCCCAGGCCAGTCATATGCCCGTGAGTTACCGACTCGGTCGGGCACGTCGACCTCGACGAACGCGAAGTTGTCGACGGTCGGCGCGCCGTGCGAACGGCGCACAGATGGACCTGGAGTGAACGGGTGCTCATGGCGGTGCCTTTCGAGTCAGTGGCTGGCTGCGGGCACGGCCCGGATGCTGATGTCCTGCACATGCGCCTCCCGCGTGGCGGTCACCGCGGTGAGTACGGCCGCCGCGACGGATTCCGGCCGCAGGTAGTGCTCCGCCACGTACTCGGCCCCCTCCTGGGCGCGGATGGACCGCTGCATGTCGGTGGCCACCCGGCCGGGGTAGACCGTGGTGACGCGCAGGCTGGGTTCCTCGGCGCGCAACGCGTCCGCGAAGGCCCGCTGGGCGAACTTGCTGGCCGCATAGGAGCCGCAGTTGGGGTAGGCGTCGAGTCCGACACTGGAGTTGATCAGCACCACCTGTCCGCGCGCGGCCCGGAGGGCGGGCAGCAGCAGCCGGGTCAGCTCGGCGACCGCGATCACGTTGACCTCCAGGGTGTCCCGCCACACCTGGGCCGGGGTCCGGGCGACCGGCCCGAGCGTGGCGACACCGGCGCTGTGCACCAACAGGTCCAGGCGCTCGATGCCGGCCACGGCCGCGGCCATGGCGGCATGGTCGGTCAGTTCCGCGGCGAAGGGCCGCGCGTGCGGAAGCCGGGCCGCTCGGTCTCGCAGTAGGACGTCGTCGCGACCGCCCAGCAGCAGGTTGTGGCTGGGGGCGAGGGCCGAGGCGATGGCCGCCCCGATGCCGCGGGACGCCCCGGTGATCAAGGCAAGTGGCCGCATGATCCTTGTCCTCCGCTCAGTAGGGGCCCTGGAAGCCGGCGGTGACAGTCTCCAGGGCGGGCAGTCCGGACCTGGTCGTGTCGCACACCGCCAGGCAGGCCTTGACGATCTCGGTGGCGCTGGGGTTGAACGCCTCCTCCAGCGGCCATGAGACGGGTGCCGGGCAGTCAGGTGGCGTGACCCTGCGGACCGGGGACCGCAGCGCCTCCGGAATCCGCTCGGCCACGACGGCGGCCACCTCGGCGGCGAACCCGTAGCGCGCCCAGCTCGTGTCGGCGACGACCAGCCGGCCGGTCTTGGCCACCGACTCGCAGATGATCGTGTCGTCCAGCGGCCGGATGCTGCGGACGTCGACGACCTCGACGCTGATGCCCTGGGTGGACAGCTGCTCGGCGGCCCGCTCCGCCTCGTACACCATCAGGGAGGCTGCCACCACCGTGACGTCGGTGCCCGCACGGGCCACCCGGCCGACGCCGAACGGGACGGGGGTCATCTCTTCCGGCACCTCGCCGGTCAGCGGATAGAGGGTCCGGTTCTCGATCAGTATCGTCGGGGTGTCGCTGGTGAGCGCCGTGATGAGCAGCCCCTTGGCGTCCGCGGGCGTCGCGGGCGTCGCGACGTGCAGCCCCGCGTAGTGGCCGAAGGTCGCGTGCGGGCTCTGGGAGTGGGTGGCGCCCTGCCCCCAGCCGCGACCCACGACTCCCCGCATGACCACGGGTGCGCCGCCCTTGTCGCCGCCGTACATGTACCGCCACTTCGCGGCCAGGTTCACCAGCGCGTCCATGGCCAGGAACATGAAGTCCGCCCTGGTGTGGACGACGAGCGGCCGCATGCCGGCCACCGCGGCGCCGACGGCGAGGCCGGCGGTCGCGTTCTCCGAGTTGGGGACGTCCACGACCCGGTCGGGACCGAACCGGGCGAAGGCCTCCTTGGTCGTGCCGTAGGTGCCGCGGAAGTCATCCACCCCCTCGCCGACGACGAGGACACGCTCGTCGGCCTGCATGCACTGCACGGTCGCTTCGGAGATCGCCTGCCAGTAGGTGAGCGTCCGCATGTCCAACTCCCTTTCCACGCCTCGGTTCACGGTCATCGGCCCACGGGCAGGTAGGCGCCGTCGAGCAGGCCCGCCACGTCGGGGAACGGCAGCTCCTTGGCGTACGCCACCGCGGCGTGGATCTCCTCCTGCGACTCGGCCTGCCACTGCCGCACGAGATCGTCGATCCCGGGTTCCTCGGCGCGCACCTCGGTCACCGCCCGCTGGATGGGGCAGCGCTCGATCCAGGAGTCGATCTCCTGCTTCGACCGGTATCCGTGGTGGTGGTCCCAGCCCGGGCCGACATGCTCGCGCCAACGGTAGGTCGCCAGTTCCAGCAGGTACGGGCCGTTGCCCGCCCGGCAGTGGCGCAGTGCGGCCGCGGCGGCCTCGCGCACGGCGAAGACGTCGTTGCCGTCGACGGCGGCGGCGCGCACCCCGGCCGCCTCGGCCCGGCCGCGGATCGAGGTGCCGGCCGGCTGTCGCGCCGTCAGCGGGGACGAGATCGAGTACAGGTTGTTCTCGCAGACGAAGACGACCGGAATCCGCTGCACCGCCGCGATGTTCAGCGACTCCGCGAAGACGCCCTCCTCGGTGGCGCCGTCACCGAAGAAGGTCAGCGCCACCCGGGATTCGCCGCTGCGGGCGAACGCCCAGCCGGTGCCGACCGCCACGGAGATCATCTCGCCGAGAATGGCCCCGGAGCCCGCGAATCCCACCGACTGGTCGATGACGTGGATCGACCCGCCCCGGCCGTGCGAGCAGCCGTCCTGCCTGCCGTACAGCTCTGCCACCAGCGCCCGGAGATCGCCGCCCTTGGCCAGATACGGGGCGTGCGTGCGGTGCGCCGCGTACACCCAGTCCCGTGGTGTGGTCGCCGACAGCACCCCCACCGCCGTGGCCTCCTGGCCGATCGAGAAGTGGATGGCAGTGCGCATCTCCTGCTCGTCCCGGTAGTAGTCGGCGAGAACCTCCTCCACCACACGGATGCGCACCATCTCGCGGATCAGCCGCGTGCGGTCGGATGTCATGGTCGAGCACTCCTCGCGTAGTCGTGGCGCCGGCACCGCTCAGTACCGGCGGCTCTGTCGCCAGTAGCCGGCCGACGCCGGTGCGGGACGCCGGCGCAGCGGGTCCCCGAACAGCCGGCCCAGTAGGCCCAGCACCAGCACCAGCAGATAGGCCAGCAGGAGCAGCAGGGTCAGCAGGGCATGCCTGGCGAATGTCATGGGGCGGGGCCTTTCTGTGCCGGTCGGTCAGTCGAGGGGGATCTGGCCGCGCCAGTCCGTGTCCTCGTGCCACGGCGGCTGGTCGGACTTGAGCAGCAGGAAGCGGCCGATCGCCAGCGCGTCGATGTCGGTGCGCATGAAACAGCGGTAGGCGTCCTCGGGCGTGGCCACGATGGGCTCGCCGCGCACGTTGAAGGACGTGTTCACCAGCACCGGGCAGCCGGTCCGGGCGTGGAACTCGGTGAGCAGCCCGTGCAGGTCCGGGTCCGTGTCCTGCGCGACGGTCTGTACCCGGGCCGAGTGGTCGACGTGGGTGACGGCCGGGATCTGCGAGCGCCGCACCCGGAGCAGGTCCAGGCCGCGCAGGTGCTCGGTGCCGGCCTGTTGCAGCCGGCGCTGCTCGGCCACCTGCGCCACGATCAGCATGTACGGGCTGTCCTGGCGCAGGTCGAAGTACTCGGTGGCGTGCTCGGCCAGCACGATCGGCGCGAAGGGCCGGAAGGACTCCCGGAACTTGATCTTGAGGTTCATCGTGGACTGCATCTCGGCGTTGCGCGCGTCGCCCAGGATGGACCGGCCGCCCAGGGCCCGGGGCCCGAACTCCATCCGGCCCTGGAACCAGCCGACGACCTTGCCCTCGGCGAGCAGCCCGGCGACGGTGGAACGCAGCTCGTCGGTCGCCAGGCGCCGGTACGGCAGCCCCTGGGCGTCCAGATAGACCTGGATCCGATCGTCGTCGTAGCCGGGGCCCAGCCGGGCGCCCCGCATGCCGTCCCCGCCGGAACCGAGGTGGTCGCGCGGCCCGTTCGCGGCCAGCAGCGCGGCCCCGAGCGCTCCGCCCGCGTCGCCCGCCGCCGGCTGTACCCAGATCTCGTCGAACAGCCCGCTCTCCACCAGCTTGCCGTTGGCCACGCAGTTGAGTGCCACCCCGCCGGCCAGGCACAGCCGGCGCTCCCCGGTGTGCTCCCGTGCGGCGGCGGCGAGGTTGAGCATGATCTCCTCGGTGACCAGCTGCACGGACGCGGCGAGGTCGAACTCCCGCTCTGTCAGCGGCCCCTCCGGCTCGCGGCGCGGCCCGCCGAACAGCTCGGCGAACCCGCGCCCGGTCATCACCTGGCCGTAGAGGAACTCGAAGTAGCCGGTGTCCAGCCGGAAGGAGCCGTCCGGCCGGATGTCGACCAGCTTCTCCCGGATCAGCGGCGCGTACACCGGCCGGCCGTACGGTGCCAGGCCCATCAGCTTGTACTCGCCGGAATCCACCTTGAAACCGCAGAAGTAGGTGAACGCCGAGTACAGCAGCCCCAGGGAATGGGGGAAACGCAGCTCCCGCAGCGGTTCGACGCGCCGGTCCCGACCGTGCCACAGGGTCGTGGTCGCCCACTCGCCGACGCCGTCCACGCACAACACGGCCGCCGACTCGTACGGGCTGGGCAGAAACGCCGAGGCCGCATGCGATTCGTGGTGCCGGAAGCGCCGGATCGGCGGCACGGCACCGAGATCGAGCCGGGCCAGCTCGTCGCGGACCACGCCGAGCGTGCGCAGCTTCCACCCGAGCCACTCGGGCATGCTCTGGCGGAACGAGCTCCACGCCCGCGGGGCCGTGGCCAGGTAGGTGGCCAGCACCCGGGAGAACTTCAGCCGCGGATCCTCGTAGTAGGCGATGACGTCGACGTCGTCGAGTTTCCGGCCGGCCTCGGCCAGACAGGACGCGACCGCGAGGGCCGGGAAGCCCGCGTCGTGCCGGCGCCGGCTGAACCGCTCCTGCTGGGCGGCGGCGACGATGTGCCCGTCTTCGACGACGGCGGCCGCACTGTCGTGGTAGTAGGACGAGATGCCGAGGGCAGTGGTGCTCACGGGTCCAGCTCCTTATCGCCGACCGATCTCTGCAGTGAGTGCGCCGTACACCCTGGCCGCCAGCCCCTGCGGCGGGCTCAGGGAGCGGTACCCGCCCCGGATGCGCTGCCACACGGCGTCGGTCGTCCGCCGCCCGGCCGGGTCCGGCTGTTCGGCGAGGAACGTGTCGATCGCGTCGACCGCCCATGCCGAGTGCCCCGTGGACACGTTGTCGATGGTGTTGTGCAGGTCGACGAACTGGGTGCTGAACCCGTGGTGGCGCAAAGCCACCTGGGCGTCGCGATAGCTGCCGCCGACCCCGGACAGCTCCATGGCCAGGTTGAGCCCGAGGATCTCCGGGGCGAAGGTCTGCGGGAACTTGGCTATGCACAGCCAGAACACGGGCAGCGCGAAGGAACGGTCGTCGAACCCGGGCCACGCGGCGAACTCCTCGGAGTCCGTCGGCGGCAGCTCGACGCCCATCTCCCGGAGCAGGTCCCGGTAGATCTTGGGGTGGTTCTGCCGCCAGATCCCGTTGCCCAGCTCGTCCCAGTAGGTCTGGAACAGGAAGTGCCCGGCGGGGGAGGAGGCCAGCCGGTAGTCGGTGTAGCCCTGCAGCCAGCCGCCGTCGATCAGGATCAGCGGTGCCAGCTGCAGCGTCGACTCGACCAGCTCCTCCCGGCTGGGCAGCGGCGTGTCGCGGGCGACCCAGGCCGCGCCGTGCCGGTCGTGTTCGGCGGCCAGCCAGCCGCGCAGCCCGTTGTCCGGGTCCCAGCGTGCGGGCAGCCCCCGTTCCGCCTTGTCCATGCGGAAACGCGAGCGGGCCAGCCAGCGCCGGACGTAGCGGTGGGCGAACTGCCGCAGCCCGGGGGGCTCCGTCCGGCTGAGCAGCGCCCGGTAGGCCGATCGCGCAGTGGGCCGGCCGAAGTCGCCGGCGGCCGGCGCGTGGGCGGGGCGGGCATCGATCTTCGTGTCCGACCGGTGCCAGGAGCACTGCGCGACGCGCAGACGCCGGTGCCGCTCGTCGGCGTCCTCGCCGGCGCCGAGGGCCGATCCCTCCTGCGGCAGGTGCGTGATCCAGTCGCGGAGCAGCGCGATCTCCTGCTCGGTGAAGACGCGGAACATGCGTCCCTTCTCACCGATCAGTCCGCACACCAGCGGGCTGCGGTCCGGCTCGCCCGGCCGCACCAGCGTGCTGCGGGCCAGCGCCCGCAGGAATCCGCTCGGCCCGGCGTCGACGTCTGCGAACCATTCCGCCAGCGGACGGCCCTCCAGCGGGAACTGCCCGTGGTACACGGAAGCCTGCCGGGCCCGGTTCCAGATCAGCCGCCACACCGGGTAGTCCGGGTGGGTCGCCAGCCGCGTCTCCCGCTCCAGTGCGTCACACCACAGCGCCAGTTCCTCGGCGGCCCAACGGAATCCATGGCGCACCCGGTCCCCGTCACCGCGATCGGCAAGCGCCTGCGCCGCCGCGAGGGCCAGGTCCAGCGGGACCGGCTCGTCCGGCGTCCGGGCCCGGCCCAGGTCGAAGGTGTCGACCGGAACCGGGAGGTCCCCGGGTGCGAGCGCGGCCAGCGGCGGGAGCACGCCGACCGCGCGCAGGCACAGATCCGCCCCCACGAGCTCGAGGCGGAACCGGTCGGGCAGCCGACTCATCGTCAGCAGTACGGCGGGCAGTCGGAAGCTGAAGCTCTCGACCTGGTCGCTCGCGGCGAGCCGGGGTCCGGGCATCTCGTCCTTGAAGCGGTGAGCTCGTAACACCGCCCGGTACGCGCTTCCCCTGTCCGCCAACGGATATCCCACCCCGAGGTCGGAGGAGTAGAGCCGCAGCAGGGTGAGCGTCAGCTCGCTCTCCGCGTTGCCCGCGCTGGACAGCCACTGCAGCCAGGCCCCGGCCGACAGTGCCAGCGGAGCGCAGTTGCCGAGCACACAGCGCAGGCCCGACGCCCGGTGCGGACTGTCCAGCACGGAGCGGAAGCCCTGCCTCCGTTCGGATGCCCATCGGCGCGCCTCGTCCACGAGACCGGCCAGGTCCCGCTCCGGCTCGTCCCGTCGACCGGCGGCCGGGTCGATGGCCGCGCGGACCATCGGCAGGTCCGTGTCCGGTGACGGGCAGGCTTCGGGATTCAACGCCCGGGCGTACAGCGCCCGGTATTCGACGTTCGTCACAGCTTTCCCCCAGGCCGAAAGTCAGCTCAGAACATCGGGTAGATCGAGCTGTCGTTCCTGCGGCTTTTCTTACGCCGCCGGAACCAGCGTTTGATCGTCTGCCACATCAGGACTCTCCTCGTGCTCCGCCGGGCGTCAGCATTCCGCTGATGGCCGCCGCCAACCGTTTGTTGCCCGCGTCGGTGATGTGCGCCTGGTCGATGAACAGCCACTCGTCGCCGCCGAGCAGTGCGCTGGCGTCGAGGAAGGAGATGCCTCTCCGGGCACAGACCGCCGCGAGCCGGTCGCGGTAATCGCGGTAGACGTCGTCGCCCAGGATCGGAGTGAACATCGTCCAGAGCGCGGACCGCTCGACGTTCACCTCGTCGATCAACAGTTCCTCTTCGGGCGACAAGGTCTTCTTCGTCCACGTCGCCGTCGGCTGGAGCATGAAATGCACCTTCGCGCCGGTCGGCGCGGCCAGTTCCAGCAGCCGGTCGAGATCGCGCGCCTGTATCTCGGCGGCGAGTTCGGACCGGGCGAGCGGACTGAGCGTCCGGTCCGGTCCCGGTTCGGCCCCGGTCAGCCGCCGGGCCAGTCGGCCCACCGCCCACTTGGGCTGTTGGTAGTACTTCTTCAGATCCGGATTGCCGAGCTGGGTGAAGAACTCGCCGGAGAAGAAGAACTGGCCGTAATCGCTGCCGGCCTCGGGCAGCCCGGCCACCACCAGGTTGTTGAGCCCGGCCAGCACGACGATGTCCCGGATCCGCGGCAGTTGGTGCCGGTGCAGCAGGAAGACCAGCAGCTCCTGGGTGGAGTTGAAGGCGGACGCCGCCAGGTTCAGCCACGGCGGCGAGCCGGGCTCCCGCGCCAGCAGCGAGGGGATGGTGTTGGCGTCGCCCACCGCGCCCCAGCCGAACGCGGGCGAGGCGCCCAGCATCACGCTGACCTCGCCGGACGGGCGGTCCTGGAGCAGTGAGTAGCGCTGGTTTCCGACCTCCGTCGGCCGGAAGCCGCCGGAGTCGGTGGTGAGCACGGGGGACTGGTAGCCGGCCCGGCTGAAGAACATCAGGTAGGGCAGCCAGCGCATCTCACCGCTGGCGAACTCCTCGTAGTGCTTCATCTGTGGGGCGAGTTTCGCCTGCTGGTCCAACGCGGTTCTCTCCTTGACGACGCCGATCGGGACGCTCCGGCTGCCGATCGGATGGTGACGGTTGCGACGTTGACGGGACCCGTTGTGCGCGGAGGTTCGCGCGCGGTGGGCCCGCGTCGGTCACCGGGGCAGCGTGCCGAACAGGAAGCCGTCCGGTTCGTCGGACACCGGGAACTCGATACCGGCGTCATCGCCCACGGCGCTGAACTCCTCGTACAGCGACACGCCCAGGGCGAGCCCCCGGTCCATGACGGAGTCCAGCCGGACCTCCCAGCCTGCGGCCTTCAGCCGGGCCGGCGCGGCCTGCCGGGGTTCGGTGTTCCAGTTGACGCTGCCGATGTCCGCGCCCAGCGTCGCGGTCGTGTCGGTCAGCGCCGTGTGCTCGGCGAACCAGTGGATCAGTTCCGCCGGCATGTACTGCATGGCCAGTCGGCTGCCGGGCGCGGAAAGCTTGTGGACGGCGGTGAACAGGTCGGCCTCGCCCTGCGCGGAGAGGTAGAGCAGGATGCCCTCCGCCACCCACGCCGTCGGCCTCGTGGCGTCGAACCCGGCGCCGCGCAGGGAGAACTCCCACTCGTCCCGCCGGGGATCGACGCCGACCACGTGCCGCGCGCAGCGGGGTTCCGCGTGGGCCTCGCGCAACACCTTGTCCTTCAGGTCGAGCAGGCCGGGCTGCTCCACTTCGTAGAAGTCCATTTCGGACGGCCAGTCCAGCCGGTAGGCGCGCGTGTCGAAGCCCGGCGAGAAGATCACCGCCTGGTCGACGCCCGCCGCGTTCGCCGCCAGCAGGAAGTCGTCCATCACCCGGGCCCGGATGCCGCCGAACCGGGAGGCCACCATGGCGCCCGCCGCACCGGAGCGTTCGAGCTCGTCGACCTGTGTGGGCAACGTCGTCGGTATCCGCACAGCGTGCACGAAACGGGCTGCCAGCGGGTCGTTGATCAGCCCGTCGGGGCGATCCGACTCCACCGCGCGTGCGGAGCAGTTGACCACGGCGCTGAGGCCGACGGTGTCGGACACGGTCCAGTCGGCATGTTCCTCAGACATCTGTTCTCCCAAAAGAAATCGCGAGTACCCGGCTGATCCCGGAAGACCCGGAGACCGTATGGACCCGACTGGACTTATTCCTTCGGCCACCGCAGATCGGTCCTGCGCGGGGCCGTGGTGGCCGTCATCGGTGGCTCATTGCGGAGCTCTCTCTCGAACTGGAAGAAGCAAAGGGTTCCTCGGGCGTCGCCCGCCTGCCGGCACCGACTTCCCGGGGTCTGCGCTGCGTCTCTGCCGTCGTGGCGCCGGAGCCGGTCTCTTCATCGGCGTGTCGCGTTCGCCCGAGCGCGTTCAGCCGGGCCAACTGGTCATCGGTGAGAACGAGGTCCGCCGCCGCGACGTTCTCCCTGAGATGCGCGGGCGAGCTGGTGCCGGGAATAGGGATGACCGTCGGGGAGCGGTGCAGGAGCCACGCGAGCGCCACCTGACTGGCAGTCGCCTCCAGTTCGGTGGCGATGTCGGTCACAGGGCTTCCCTCGGCCGCGAGTTCACCGCGGGCGATCGGCAGCCATGCGACGAACGCGATCGAGTGCTTCTCGCAATACTCGATCACCTCGTCGTTGTGCCGGTCGGTCAGGTTGTACAGGTTCTGCACGCTGGCCACGGTGATGTGCTCATGGGCCTCCTCCAGTTCCGCGACGGTGACCTTCGACAGCCCGATGTGCCGGATCTTTCCTTCATCCTGCAGTTCCTTGAGCGCGCCGAACTGCTCGGCCGCCGGCACCTTCGGATCGATCCGGTGCAGCTGGAAGAGGTCGATGCGGTCGAGTCCCAGCCGGCGCAGGCTCAGCTCGGCCTGCTGGAGGAGGTACTCCGGTCGGCCGCACGGCACCCACTGGTCGGGACGGGGCCGGCACTGTCCGGCCTTTGTCGCGATCACCAGGCCGTCCGGGTACGGGCGCAGTGCCGCGGCCAGCACTTCCTCGCTGCTCCCCAGCCCGTAGGAATCGGCCGTGTCGATGAAGGACACACCGAGGTCCACGGCCAGCCGGGCCATGCTGATCGCCGCCTCACGGTCTTCCGGCGGACCCCAGTGCCCCGGGCCGGTCAGCCGCAGGGCGCCGAATCCCATCCGGTGAACCGCAAGGTCGCCACCCAGGGAGAAGGTGGTCCTGTCGGGCTGCGCCATTCGTTCCTCCTGAACGACGTCCGTGAACTCAGGTGGGGCACGTGGTGACCTCGGTGCGGGCGTGCCGGTGACGGCGGCTGTGCCGCAGGGGCTGGGCGCGCCGCCTCCGGCGACAACCCCCGCGACCCCACCCGCCACCAGGTCGTGGTGGACGCCGGCCCCCGCCCGGCCGGGCCGCCGGGACGGCCTTCGCCATCCGGACAGGGGAGATCCCCTGATCAGGGGGCCAGCGTGGAGGGCACCCGCTCGTCGGCTCTGCGGGTCACCTCGTGTCCCCGCTCCAGGGTGACCCGGACGATGTCGCAGACCCGCCGGATGTCCTCACGGGAGACGGTGGGACCGGTGGGCAGGGCGAGTACCTTCTGCGCGAGCCGTTCGGTGTGCGGCAGGGTGACCGGCCGCTCCGAGCGGTAGGGCTCCATCTCATGGCAGCCGGGGGAGAAGTACCGCTGGCACACCACGTTCTCCGCTCTGAGCACCCTGTCCAGCAGGTCACGGTGGACACCGGTCACCGCGGCGTCCACCTCCACGATCAGATAGTGGTAGTTGTTGCGCTCGGCACGGTTGAATTCCATGACCTTCAGCCCGGCGACACCAGCGAGTTCCGACCGGTAGTCGTCGTAGTTGGCCTCGTTCCGGCGAACCGTCTCCTCGAAGGCGTCGAGTGAGGTCAGGCCCATCGCGGCGGCGGCTTCGGTCATCTTCCCGTTGGTGCCCGCCTCCGTGGACACGCGTCCCTGGGCGAACCCGAAGTTGTGCATCGCGCGGACCCGTTGGGCCAGTTCCTCGTCGTCGGTCACCACCGCGCCGCCCTCGAAGGCGTTCACCACCTTGGTGGCGTGAAAACTGAACACCTCGGCTTGCCCGAAGCCACCGATCGGCTGCCCTTCCGCCGTGCAGCCGAGCCCGTGCGCGGCATCGTAGAACAGCTTGACGCCGTGATCGGCGGCGACCTTCGCGAGCTGGTCGACCGCGCACGGACGACCCCACAGATGGACGGGAACGATCGCACTGGTGCGAGGGGTTATCGCCGCCTCGACCAGTGCGGGGTCCAGGCAACTGGTGGCCGGGTCGATGTCACAGAAGACCGGGGTCAGACCCAGCCAGCGGAATGCCTGGGCGGTCGCCGGGAAGGTCAGTGACGGCATGATGACCTCCCCGGACAGATCCGCGGCGCGGGCCAGCAGCTGGAGGGCGACGGTCGCGTTGCAGGTCGACACGCAATAGCGCACGCCGGCCAGCTCCGCCACCCGCTGCTCGAACTCCCGCGCCAGCGGTCCGCCGTTGGTGAGCCACTGGTGGTCCAGCGCCCAGTTCACGCGATCGAAGAACCGGGCTCGGTCACCGACGTTGGGCCGCCCCACGTGAAGCGGTTGCAGGAATGCCGAAGGACCGCCGAATACAGCGAGGTCACCGACATTGCGTTTCAATGGTCATACCTTCCCGGTGCGTGCGAAAAGGTGCACCCGGCAGCGGCCGGCACAAAGGATTCGGACGTGCCGAAGAGACAGAGACCGCAGTGCACGACACTCTCCGTCGCGCACGTTCGAGAGAAGCGCACGGACTCGATCAGTGCGCGCGGCGCCAGTAGACGCCTGTCACGTCCACCGTCTCGATCGGTTCGTCGATGCCGTGTTCGCTCCGGTAGTCATGGACGGCCTGCTTGCACGCCGGGATCAGGTAGTCGTCCACGATCACGAAGCCGCCCACGGAGACCTTGGGGTAGAGGTTGACCAGCGCGTCCATGGTCGACTCGTACAGGTCGCCGTCCAGCCGCAGGACCGCGAGCTGATCGATCGGCGCATTCGGCAGCGTGTCGGCGAACATGCCGGGCAGGAACTTGACCTGGTCGTCCAGCAGGCCGTAGCGAGCGAAGTTCTGCCGCACCTGCTCCTCGGAGCAGCTCAGCACCCAGTTCAGGTTGTGGAACTCCATGGCCTGGTCGAGCGGGTGACTGTCCTCGGACGTCACGGGGACACCGGCGAACGAGTCGGCGAGCCATACGTTCCGGTCTTCCACGCCGTGCGCCTTGAGGAGCGCGCGCATCAGGATGCAGGCGCCACCGCGCCACACGCCGGTCTCGATGAAATCGCCGGGAACGCCGTCCCGGAGCACCTGCTCCACACACTTCTGGATGTTGTCCAAGCGGTGCAGGCCGATCATGGTGTGCGCGACCGTCGGCACGTCCAGACCTTCGGCCCGGTGGCCGGCGTCGAACGTCCCGTGGTCGACGGCCGAGCCGGGCGCGTCCGGACGCATGCTGTCCGCCAGATCCTTGTCCAGGACGTTCATCCCGACCGGGAAAGTCGGGTGATCCCCATAAATAGTGTTCGTCACGACACGTTTCATGAGGTCCACGTAAAGCTCGTGAGTCGGCACAGTCACAATGTCCCCCAGCTGGAGAATCAAGCAGAGAAATAAATTCTTCAACCGACCCTAACGGCTATCCGGGAGGGGGGCAAGGATTCATCTCGGCGGTATCGGTAAATGCACGGCTATGCGGAGCGGCAGGCTCGGGAATTCACCCCCGACGGGGTGACGCTGTCAGAAATGCGCCTGTTTCTCGTCGGTTCTCCGTGCACTGTCCATTGTTCCACTGCCGTGCGGCTCATAGCAATCTTCGGCAGGTCGATTCAGGCCGGCTCAGGCCGTCGCGGTCACGTCACCGCAAGAAACCGCGCGTGTCCCCCCAGCCCGCGGCGACATCCGCCTCGAGCTGGTTGAGCCGTGCCGTGACCACTTGGTCGAACCCGTCCATGAAGTACTCGTCACCGTCGTGCGGCGCTATCCGGCGGTCGTCGTTGACGAACCGCTCGACCACCTCCGCCAGGGAGGTGCCCGGCCCCACCCGGCCTG
This sequence comes from Streptomyces sp. NPDC038200, assembly GCF_055600785.1. Lineage (NCBI taxonomy): Bacteria > Bacillati > Actinomycetota > Actinomycetes > Kitasatosporales > Streptomycetaceae > Streptomyces > Streptomyces sp. NPDC038200. The sequence goes on along the minus strand of NZ_JBVJYH010000032.1, from coordinate 19,086 downwards.
CGATGTAGCGGTCTGCTCCGTCGAGATCCGGGAACCCGGCCTCCCGGTACAGGTACACATCACCCAGGAGGTCGACCTGCACGGAGACCTGGGGATGCACGGACGGGCGCATTGTCCCGGGCCTGATCCTCAGCAGTTCGGCGTCCGCGCCGGTCCTCAGGCTGTGCAACGCGTAGCCGTAGTCGATGTTCAACGTGGGGGTCCGGCGGCTCACCTGCTCCTCGAAGGCGAGGAGTCCTTCCTGGAGTTCCGTGCGCTCGGCCTCGGACAACCTGCCGTCTCCCCGGCCGCTGTAGTCCTCGCGCACGTTCAGGAAGTCCACTGGCCGGTCCGGCGCCGCCTCGTTGAGCTCGGCGATGAAGCCGACGAGGTCGAGCAGGCGATGCACGCGCCCGGGCAGCACGATGTAGCTGAGCCCGACCCGTATCGGGCTCTCCCGCTCGGCACGTAGCTGCTGGAAGCGTTGCAGATTGGCGCGGACCCTGCCGAAGGAGGCCCGCTTGCCCGTGGTCTCCTCGTACTCCTCGTCATTGAGCCCGTACAACGATGTGCGCACCGCGTGCAGATCCCACACCCCGGGCTGTCTGGCCAGCGTCCGCTCTGTGAGCGCGAAGGAGTTCGTGTACACCGTCGGGCGCAGGCCGCGGGCCGCCGCACGACTGCTGAGCGCGCCCAACCCCGGGTTGGTCAGAGGCTCCAGGCCACCGGAGAAGTACATGGCGTACGGATTGCCGGCCGGTATCTCATCGATGACGGACTCGAACATCGCGTTACCGGACTCCAGCGCCGACGGATCGTAGCGAGCGCCGGTCACACGGACGCAGAAGTGGCAGCGGAACATGCAGCTCGGCCCCGGGTACAGGCCCACGATGTAAGGGAAGACCGGCTTGTGCGCCAGTGCCGCGTCGAAGACTCCCCGCCGCTCCAGAGGCAGCAGGGTGTTCTGCCAGTACTTGCCCGCCGGCCCGGTCTCCACGGCGTGCCGAAGCTGGGGGACGAGACCGAAGAAGCCGAGGAGACGGCTGAAGGAAGCCCGGTCGACGTCCAGCAACCGGCGGACGTCCTCGAGGGGAGTGAACGGGTGGTTCCCGTAGTGCTCGGCCAGCTGTACGAGCCGGCGGGCGACCGCCGGGGCCTCGTCAGCGCCGACGTGGCCGTCGGCGGTCAGGGCGCGCCGCACCGTCTGGACCGCTGCCGCGAGGTCGGCGCCGGGGCGAGCGCAGGCGGCGACCGGATCGGCCGGGGTGGAGGCTTGAGACGTCATCCTTCGTGTCCAATCGTCTGCGTCCGGTGCTCGGTTCGGTTGCCAGGGAACGGGGACAGGACGGCGCCCTGCCTCCCTGTCGTCGGGTCACTTCCATCCCCGAGGCGCACAGCGGCACGATGGCGCACACGCGTCGGACGTCCCTCGGAGGAAGGGGCGGCCTCCAACGGGGCGGCCTCCGTCGCGTGCGAGCTGAGAACTCCTGCGGTGCCCGGGCTCCCGACGGGGAGGGGGGCGCCGCCCTGACGCGGCGGGGCGGTCACCGGGGTAGCACCGTGACGGAGGCGGTCAGGGACGTCTTGGCGGCGGAGGGCCCCACGTACACGGCCCTCCGGCCGGTGCCCAGCTGCCACCTGCCGGCGGAGGTGTCCCAGTAGCGCAGTTGCTCCTCGTCGACGGGGACGGTGACACGCCGCTGCTCTCCCGGTTCGAGGGTGACCTTGCCGAATCCGGCGAGCTTGCGCAGCGCCTGGGGAGCCTGGGTGTCCGGGCTGGCGCCGAGGTAGACCTGGACGGTCTCCCGGCCCGCGCGGTCACCGGTGTTACGGACCGTGACCGTGGCGTCGAGTCCCCGGGGGGTGCGCACCACGGACAGGTCGCTGTAGGCGAAGGTGGTGTAGGACAGGCCGTACCCGAACGGGAAGAGCGGTGCTACGCCGGTCCGGTCGTACCAGCGGTAGCCGACATCCAGTCCCTCGGAGTAGGTCTCCTTGCCGTCGACGCCCGGGTAGCGGTGCGGGTCGCCGGCCATGGGGTGGCCGGTCTCGGTGGCGGGGAAGGTCTGCGTCAGCCGGCCGCTGGGGTCGGCGTCGCCGAACAGCAGCGCGGCGGTGGCCTCCGCGCCCTCTTGTCCCGGATACCACATCTCCAGCACGGCGGCGGTGTCGCGCAGCCAGGGCATGAGCACCGAGGAACCGGTGTTGAGGACGACGATCGTGCGGGGGTTGACCTTGGTGACCGCCGCGATGAGCTCGTCCTGCCGGCCGGGCAGGGACAGGGAGGTCCGGTCGACGCCTTCGGCGCTGTCGTCCTGGGCGAAGACGATGGCGGTGCGGGCCTTGGCCGCCGCCGCGACGGCGCGGTCGAAGTCGGTCCGGGCCGCCTCCGGAGTGACCCAGCTCAGTTCCACCGACAGCGGGGTCTTTTCGAAGGCCCATCCGTTCATGGTGACCTCGTGGGTGCCGCGGGTCAGATGCATCGTGGTGGTGACGGTGCCGAACGCCTCGGTGCCGAGGACAGCGGACTGTCCCGCGATCTGCAGGTTGGCGACCCCTCCGACGGCGGTGAAGGCGATCTTGTAGTCACCGTCGGCGGGAACGGTGAGCTGGCCCTTGTAGAAGACGCCCTGGCCGCCGGGCTGCAACTGCTTCCCGCCCTTGAAGGCGGGAACGAGGGAGCTGTCGGGCACGGGCACGCCGACGAGGTCCTCGCCCGGCTCGTAGACGACCGTGGCCTTGTCGCCGGCGCGCCGTTCGATGGCGTCGACGGGGGCGGTCGCCTGGTCGGGTATGACGTGCGCGCTGCCGTTACCGGTGACCTTGGGGTGCTTGGCACTGTTGCCGATGACGGCGATGTCCGCGGCCTTCCCGCCGGCCAAGGGCAACGTCTGTTGCTCGTTGCGCAGCAGCACGCCGCCGTTCTCGGCGATGGTGCGGGCCGTCTTGCGGCCGGCCTCGGGGTCGCGCTGCGGGCGCTCGGTCGCCTTGCCGTCGAGCAGGCCGAAACGCTCCATCTGGCCGAGGATGCGGATGACGGACCGATCGAGCGCCGCCTCGGGGATGCTGCCGTCCTCGATGGCCGTCTTGAGCGCGGAGGAGAAGTACTTGGAGTCCGGCACCGGCTGGCCCAGGGCCAGCTCGACGCCCAGTTCCTGGTCGAGGCCCTTGGTGATGTCGCTGGTGGCGTGGGTCGCCAGCCAGTCGGACAGCACCCAGCCGCGGAAGTCCCACTGTTCGCGCAGCACGTCCTGCAGCAGATGCTCGTTGCTGCAGGCGTGCGTGCCGTTGACGCTGTTGTACGAGCACATCACCGAGGCGGCTCCCGCCTTGACGGCGCTGCGGAAGGCCGGCAGCTCCACCTCCTGGAGCGTCTGCTCGTCGACGGTGGCGTCGATGGTCTCCCGCTGGTACTCCTGGTTGTTCGCGGCGAAGTGCTTGACCGTGGCCATCAGGCCCTGGTCCTGGATGCCGCGGACCTCGTCGGCGGCCATCCGGGACGACAGCAGCGGATCCTCGCTGTACGTCTCGAAGTTCCGCCCGGCGTGAGGCACCCGGATGATGTTGGTCATGGGGCCGAGGACGATGTCCTGCCCGAGGGCTCGTCCCTCCCGGCCCAGGACGGTGCCGTACTCCTCGGCAAGGTGTTCGTCGAACGTGGAGGCGAGCGCCACGGGTGTGGGCATGGCGGTGGCGGTACCGCCGAGCAGGCGGATGCCGACCGGGCCGTCGGCGGTGCGCAGCTCGGGTATGCCGAGTCGTTGAACGCCCGGCAGGTAGCCGATGCCGGTCATGGTCGGCCCGCCCACAGGCCCGGTGGTCCAGTGGACGAACGAGATCTTCTCGTCGAGGGTCATCTTCGCCACCAGGCTGCGCACCCGCGGCGTCCCGGGACCGGCGGCCGGAGCGCCGGTGGCGGAAGGGGCGGTGAGGAGACCGCCGACGCACAGGGCTGCGAGAGCGTAGCCGACGGTGCGCCGGGTGCGGCGGCCCGTTCTCCTTGTGCCGAACAGCATGCTGACAGATGTCCTTTCTGCTGAGGCTGCCGTCCTCGTGGGGGCAGGGTCATTCGTCTCCGTAGGCACGACCCGGTCGCCGTCCGTACGGCCTCGGCGCCGGCCCCGGGCGGAATACGCGTGTGAGGCCGGGTCCGCTCGCCTCAGTCCGTGTCTCAACGCTCACCAGGCCACGAGCATCGTGCGCGGTCCCCGCACCACCATCTGCGTCTTCCACTCGACGGCCTGGGCGAGGTGCAGCCCGGGGAGTCCGTCGAGCAGGGTCCGCAGCGCCTCCTGGAGTTCCAGCCGCGCGAGGGACGCACCGAGGCAGTGATGCGGACCGTGCCCGTAACCCAGGTGCTGACGGGCGTCGTCGCGGGTGATGTCGAGCACGCCGGGCGAACGGAAGCGCAGGGCGTCCCGGTTGGCCGCGTTCATCTGGACCAGAACCGGCTCGCCCGCCCGCACCAGGGTCCCGCCCACCTCGACGTCCTCGGTGGCGTAGCGCGGGAACCCCGCTTGGCTGCCCAGCGGAACGAATCGCGTCAGCTCTTCCACCGCGTTGTCCAGCAGGTCCGGACGGTCGCGGAGGAGGGCCAACTGGTCCGGCTGTTCGAGCAGGAGCAGGACGAAGTTGCTGATCTGGCTGGCCGTGGTCTCGTGTCCGGCGAACAGAAGGAAGACGATCAGGTTGACCAATTCCTCCTGCGAGAGCCGGCCCTCGGCGTCGCGGGCCTCCACGAGTGCCGATACGAGGTCGTCCTGCGGAGCGGCGCGGCGGTCTGCGATCAGGTCTGCCAGATAGCCGGTCAACTCGCCGGCCAGCCGCACATGGTCCTCGGCGGTGAGCGAGCTGGTGGACATCGCTATGTCGCACCAGCCGCGGAACAGCGCACGGTCCTCCTCGGGCACGCCCAGCAGGCCGCAGATGACCGCCACGGGGATCGGGACGGCGTAGTGCTCCACGAGGTCGGCAGGTGCGCCGAGCGCCGTCATGTCCTGGAGCAGCGACTGGGTCATCTTCCTGACACGCGGCCGCATGGCCTCCACGCGGCGCGGAGTGAATGCTCTGGTCACCAGCCCGCGCAGCCTGGTGTGGTCAGGTGCGTCCATGCCGAGGATGCCGTTGGGGGTCCGCAGTTCCCGCATGCGCGGTGCGTCGTTCTCCGCCTCCGCGGCGTGGCTGAACCGCCGGTCGCCGAGTACGAAACGTGCGTCGTCGTAACGGCAGACGAGCCAGGCCGGCTCCCCGTACGGCATGTGGACCCACAGGAGTCCTTCGCTCTTCTGGGCCTGCTCGTACGCCTCGTCCAGGTCCAGTCCCGTCGAGCGGCTGAAGGGATAGGAGACGGGTGCGGACTTCGTGCTGGTCAATTCGGGCCCCACATCGAGTCGGTCGGGTTCTTTCGCGTCCTGGGAACCGGAGTGCGGCGGCCGCAGTCATACGTGCCTGCCCCCCCCGGTTCACGGAAGGCGGCGCTGCGTGCTGCCGGCCGCTCGCCCGGGCCGGGGCTCGGGACGGATCACTCAGCGGGGTGGCCCCACGTGACGGGGACCGCCTCGGGGGTGCGCATGAGGGAGCCGGTCCGCCAGCGGAGCTCGCTCGCGGGGACGGACAGCCTCAGCCCCGGCAGGCGTTCGACCAGGGTGCTCAGCACGACCTGCAGTTCGAGCCGTGCCAGGGGGGCGCCCATGCAGTAGTGGGCGCCGTGACCGAAGCCGAGGTGCGGGTTCTGGGCGCGTGTGAAGTCGAGGGATTCGGCACCGGGAAATGCCGTGGCGTCGAGGTTCGCGGACGCGATCGAGGTGATGACCGCCTCGCCCGCGCGGATGAGCGTGCCGCCGATCTCGACGTCCTCGAGGGCGATGCGAGCGAACCCGTCCATGGTGCTCAGCGGGGTGAAGCGCAGCAGCTCCTCGACGGCGGCGGGGACCAGGTCCGGGTCGGCGACCAGGTGGCCGTAGAGCCGGCGGTCGCTGAGCAGGAGGTGGAGGAAGTTGCCGATCTGGGTGGCTGTGGTCTCGTAGCCGCTGATCAGCAGGCCGGCGCCCATCATGAGAAGCTCGGCCTCGGAGAGCCGGTCACCTTCGTCGCGGGCCTGGACCATGGTGCTGAGGAAGTCGTCAGTGGGCCGGGCGCGGCGATCGGCTACCAGCTCGGCCATGTAAGCGGTGAATTCCTCGGTCGCCTGCTGTACCTCCGCGGGACTCAGGGAGGAGGAGACCAGCGCCTCGGAGAAGTCCCGGAAGCGATGGCGGTCGCTGTAGGAGACGCCCAGCAGTTTGCAGATCACGGAGATCGACACGGGCAGCGCCAGATCTTCCATGATCTCACCGGACGGCTCGTCGCGCGCGACCATGCCGTCGAGCAGCTCGTGGGTGAACCGCGAGACCTGCGGGCGCAGTTCCTCCACTCGGCGGGCGGTGAACGCCTTCCCGGCCAGCCGCCGGAGCCTGGTGTGCTCGGGCGGGTCCATGGAGATGAGGCCGCCGGCGGGCAGCGGGTACTCGGTGGGCCGGGGCACGTCACGTCCGGCCCCGGCCTCCATGCTGAACCGCTGGTCGCCCAGGACCGCCTTCACGTCGGCGTGCCGGGTCAGCAACCAGGCCTCACCCCCGTACGGCATATGGACCCGGGACACGGGTTCGTGCTCCCGCAGATAGCTGTAGAGCGGATCCAGCGCGACGCCGTCGGGTATGGAGAAGGGGTAGGGGCGAGCCTGATGGACCGGACAACTGGACGTCATGAATACTCTCTCGGTCGTACGGGGGCAGCGGGAGCGCTTGAGGGGTGTGAGCGCTGCACGGCGAGCCCGGTTGCCGCCTGGATCGTCCGGCCTACCGCTTCGGCGTGCTCGGTGAGGTAGAAGTGGCCTCCGGGGAAGGAATGGAACGCTGTCTCCCCGGTGGTCAGCCGGTGCCAGGCCCGGGCTCCGTCGGCGGGGACGTGGGGGTCCTCGCTTCCCGTCAGCACGGTGATCGGGCAGGCGAGCGGCGCTCCCGCGCGCCAGGTGTAGGTGGCGGCGGCCCGGTAGTCGTTGCGGATCGCGGGCAGGGCCAGTCGCAGGACTTCCTGGTCGGCCAGCACACGAGGCTCGGTGCCTTGCAGTTCGGCGAGCTTGGCGACCAGCTGGTCGTCGCTCAGGAGATGTGTGGTGGTCCGATGGACGACGGTCGGGGCGACGCGGCCGGAGACGAACAGGTGCGCCAACCTGTTTCCCGGCGCCTGTTTCTCTAGGCGGCGGGCGGTCTCGAAGGCCACCAACGACCCCAGGCTGTGGCCGAAGAGCGCCACCGGCCGGTCCAGCCAGGGTTCGAGTGCCCCGACGATGTGCGTCACCAAGCCGTCGACGGTGTCCACGAACGGCTCCAGGCGCCGGTCCTGCCGTCCGGGATACTGGACGGCGAGCACCTCGACCGAGTCCGGTAGCAGGCGGGTGAGAGGGAGGAAGGCGCTGGCGCTGCCGCCGGCGTGCGGAAGGCACACGAGCCGAAGCGCGGGGTCGACGACGGGCCGGTAGCGGCGCAGCCAGAGGTCGCCTGCGTCGGTGGAGCCGGGCGCGGGCGCGGCAGGTGTCCCGCCCATGCGTGATCCGCTTGCGGGCGTCACGGTTTCAGCGCCTTCCACCATGTGCTGTTGTCCCGGTACCAGTCGACGGTCTCCGCGAGTCCGCGCTCGAAGGCGACGCGGGGAGCCCATCCCAGCTCGTCGGTGATCTTCCGGGTGTCCACGCAGTAGCGGCGGTCGTGCGCCGCTCGGTCCGGCACCCTGTCGACCACGGACCAGTCGGCGCCGAAGATGCCGAGAAGATGGCGGGTGAGGTCGACGTTGGACAGTTCCGTACCGCCGCCGATGTTGTACACCTCTCCGGCCCTTCCCCGGCCGGCGACCATGGCGATGCCCCGGCAGTGGTCGTCCACGTGCAGCCAGTCGCGCCGGTGGAGGCCATCGCCGTACAGGGGAAGGCGCAGGCCCTCCAGCAAGTGGGTCACGAAGAGCGGGATGACCTTTTCGGGGTGCTGATGGGGGCCGTAGTTGTTGGAGCAGCGCGTCACTCGGACGTCGAGGCCGTGCGTGCGGTGGAAGGCGAGCGCGAGGAGGTCGGAGGAGGCCTTGGACGCCGCGTAGGGGGAGTTCGGGTCCAGGGGGCCGGTTTCGGCCGAGGAGCCCTCGGGGATCGAACCGTACACCTCGTCGGTGGAGACGTGGACGAAGCGGCTCACGCCCGCGTCCAGCGCCGACTGCAGCAGTATGTGCGTGCCCAGCACGTTGGTGGTGATGAAGGCGGCGGAGTCCGTGATCGAGCGGTCCACGTGTGATTCGGCGGCGAAGTGCACCACCAGGTCGATACCGCGCAGAGCCTGGGTGACCGTATGCCGGTCGCAGATGTCGCCGTGCAGGAAGGTGTAACGGGGGTGGCCGGCGACCTCGGCGAGATTCTCGGTGTTTCCGGCGTACGTGAGCTTGTCCAGTGCGAGGACGTGGACGTCGGCCAGCTCCGGGTAGGAGCCCGACAGGACCTGTCTGACGAAGTGCGAGCCGATGAAGCCCGCTGCCCCGGTCACCAGGACGCGCATCCTTGATCTGCCTTTCTGCCGTGCTGTGGGGGGAGGGGTGATCAACCGGTGAGCGTCGCCCCGAGTCCCGAAGCGACCTCCATGAGATAGCTCCCGTAGCTGGAGGCGCTCAGCTCCTCCCCCAGCCGGTAACAGGTGTCCGCGTCAATGAACCCCATACGCAGTGCGATCTCCTCGACGCAGGCGATGCGTACGCCCTGGCGCTGCTCCAGCAGCTGGACGTACTGACCCGCCTGGAGCAGAGAGTCGTGGGTCCCCATGTCCAGCCAGGCGAATCCACGACCGAGCTGGGTCAGCCGCGCCCGGCCCTGCTCCAGATAGGAGAGGTTGATGTCCGTGATCTCCAACTCGTTGCGGGCGGACGGCTTGAGGTCCTTCGCCAGCTCCACCACGTCGTTGTCGTAGAAGTACAGCCCGGTGACCGCGAGGTTGGACCGGGGACGGCTCGGTTTCTCCTCCAGCGACAGCAGGTTCCCCTGCCCGTCGATCTCGGCGACGCCGTAGCGCTCGGGGGACTTGGATGGATAGCCGAACAGTTCACATCCGTCGAGGCGTTGGATGGAGTGCTTCAGCACGGTGGAGAATCCAGGGCCGTGGAAGACGTTGTCGCCCAGAATGAGCGCCACCCGGTCGTTTCCGATGTGTTTGTCGCCGACCAGGAACGCGTCGGCGATACCGCGCGGCTCGTCCTGAACCGCGTAGTCGAGGTGGATGCCGAGGCGTGATCCGTCGCCGAGCATGACCTGGAACGTTTCCACGTGCTGGTGCGAGGAGATGATGAGGATGTCCTGGATGCCGGCCAGCATCAGTACCGACAGCGGATAGTAGATCATGGGTTTGTCATAAACGGGCAACTGCTGCTTGGAAAGCGCACCGGTGAGCGGCTGCAGTCGAGTTGCACTGCCCCCAGCGAGGACTATCCCCCTCACCTTGGGGCGTTTCAGCGGTGTCTCGAACACGGTTGGTCCTCTCGATGCGGCCGGGTTCGCAGGCCGCGTGCATGTCGTGGAAGGTTCCGGGCAGCGCGGATGCGTGCACGGCATCCGTTTTCGAAGGGACCGGCCGGACCGGTGATTGCCTCGCGGACACAGCGGCAGGCAGTAATCATCCCGATCCGTGACCCGCAATCCGAACAATCCCGAATGCAGGAGGTGCCGTGTCGTGGATGCCGAGAACGGGGAGTGTTTTCCGGCCTGCCGTGAGGCGGCGCAGCGCTTCCGAACCGCTGGGGATTCTCAGGTGGCGGCGAGGGAAGGAACCATGGCCGTGCCTCCTCCGCCGGGATGGTCTCCGGTACGGCGGGCTGTGCTCGGACGCCCTACGCCTCGGCCCGTTGCTGCTCCTGCCACGCCTGATAGGTCGGCAGCAGTCCAAGCCGTTCGGCTGTCGCGATGGTCGGGGCGTTCTTGTCCCTGTCGGAGAGCAGCGGCTCGATGTCAGCCGGCCACGTGATCCCGAGGTCCGGGTCGAGCGGATTGATGGAATGCTCGCGTTCGGGGGCGTATCCGGAGGAGCACAGGTAGACGAGAGTAGCGTCGTCGGTGAGGGAGAGGAAAGCGCGGCCCAGTCCCGCGGTCAGGTAAACAGCGGTATTGCGTTCCGCGTCCATGGGCACGATTTCCCAGTGCCCAAAGGTCGGTGAGCCGGTACGGACGTCCACGATGACGTCGAGGCCCGCTCCGCTCACACACACGCTGTATTTGGCCTGACCGGGCGGGATCTCGGTGTAGTGGATCCCGCGCAGCGCGCCGCGGTGGGACACCGCGACATTGACCTGGGCCACCGGGAAATCATGACCGAACGCCTGACGGAACCTCTCGCCCCGGAACCACTCGTGGGACCTCCCGCGGTGGTCGGAGTGGATGACGGGTTCCTGCGACCAGGCCCCCTCGATGCTGAGTGGGTGCATCGCTTTTTGTCCTTCGGACCGATTGATCGGGCACTGGCAGGGCTGGGCGGTCACGGCCGAGCCGATCAGCTGGAGCGTCTCCAGTAGGAACCCTGGCGATCGATCTGGTGGATCTCGTCCGTGATGCCGTGCTCGTCCCGGAACTCATGGACAGCCTGCCGGCACGCCGGAATGCAGTAGTCGTCGACGATGATGTATCCGCCGGCCGACACCTTGTGATAGAGGTTCGTGAGCACTTCCTTGGTGGCTGCGTACGAGTCCCCGTCGAGCCTCAGCACCGCGAGCTTCTCGATGGGTGCGGTAGGCATCGTGTCCTTGAACCAACCGGGGAGGAACCGGACCTGGTCGTCCAGGAGTCCGTAGCGGGCGAAGTTGCTTTTCACCGTCTCCACGTCGACCGGGATGTTGAGGACTTCGTTGTACTGGCCGAGGTCGATGTCGACATCCAGCTGATGGTCGTCCTCGGTGGTCTTGGGGAAACCCTGGAAGGAGTCCGCGACCCACACCTTCCGGTCCCGCACGCCGTGCGCCTGGAAGACGCCGCGGGCAAAGATGCAGGCCCCGCCCCGCCAGACCCCGGTCTCCGCGAAGTCCCCCGGTACGCCGTCACGCAGCACGTCTTCGAGACACTTCTGCAGATTGTCGAGCCGCTTGAGACCGATCATCGTGTGCGCGACGCGCGGGTAGTCCTCGCCCACCGCGCGCAGTTCCGCAGAATACGAGCTGCTCTTGATGAAGCCGGCGACGTTGGTCTGGTCCTCGTAAATCATGTTCGTTACGGCCTTCTTCAGAAGGTCGAGATACAAGTCTGTGCCGGCAGGTATGACTGTCATTTTCCTCGCCTACGGGTAGCAGTGCCCAGCGGCGGCTCGTTCAGGGCGGGAGCCGCCGGGGCTGAATTCCCTGCATCCACGCTGATGGGCTGGATGGGGTGACCATCTAACCTCAGTGATCAGATTCGGGCAAGGGTCGAAAACGAGCCATGTCAATTGTCGCGCGTGTCTGGAAAATGAGGGCCATATGGTGCAGTAACGACCGTGGTCGCTCTGGTCGACCCTTGCTGGGCTGCTGACCGTGTGGTTGCATGTTGGAGGAAGATCACTTCCTCACGAATACGTTTAGAGCAAGGAAATCCTTGGAATCTTCGAAAGTTGTTCACAACAGCCCTCCGGAGCCAGGTGTCGCATGGCCCTTTGCGCGTACCTGCCCCTTCAGCCTCCCCGATCAGTACGCCGAGAAGCGGAAGAACGAGCCCATATGTCGGGCTCAGGTCTGGGACGGTTCCAGGACCTGGCTCATCACCAAGCACGAGCATGTGCGAGCCCTTCTCGCCGACCCCCGGATCACCATCGATCCGGCCAAGCTGCCCAAGCTCTCCGCCTCCGACGGCGACGGCGGCGGTTTCCGGTCACTGCTGACCATGGATCCGCCGGACCACAGCGTTCTCCGCCGCATGCTCATACCCGAGTTCAGCGTGCGCCGGGTCCGGGAGATGCGCCCGGGCATCGAACACACGGTGCACAGGCTGCTGGACAGGATCCTCGAACAGCGGGGACCGGTGGACCTGGTGGCCGAACTCGCGCTGCCGATGTCCACCCTGGTGATCTGCCAGCTCCTCGGCGTGCCGTACGAAGACCATGAGTTCTTCCAGGAGCGCAGCGAACAGGCCACGCGGGTGGGCGGGAACGAGGAGTCACTGGCCGCCCTCCTGGAGCTGCGTGACTATCTGGACCGGTTGGTCACCGCAAAGATCGAGACTCCGGGCGACGACCTGTTGTGCCGGCTCATCGCCGATCGACTGCACACCGGTGAGATGCGGCACGCCGAGATCGTGGACAACGCCGTGCTGTTGCTCGCCGCCGGTCACGAGACCAGTGCCAGCATGGTGGCACTGAGTATCCTGACACTGTTGCAGCACCCCGACGCATTAACAGAGTTGCGTGGCGACAGTACGCTGCTGCCCCAGGCGGTCGACGAGCTCCTGCGTTTCCACTCCATCGCGGACGGCCTTCGGCGGGCGGTCACAGAGGACATCGAGCTCGGCGGTATCACGCTGCGCGCCGGGGACGGTCTCATCCTCTCGCTGGCCTCCGCCAACCGTGACGAGAGCGCCTTCGCCTCCCCGGACGACTTCGACCTGCACGGCTCGGCACGCCAGCACGTCGCCTTCGGTTACGGCCCGCACCAGTGCCTGGGGCAGAACCTGGCCCGGCTGGAGCTGGAGGTCACACTGGGCGCGGTGGTGGAGCGTATTCCCACGCTCAGGCTGGCCGGCGAAGTCGACGCACTGCGCGTCAAGCACGACTCGACGATCTTCGGGCTGCACGAGCTGCCGGTCGAGTGGTGACGGAAGGGGGATACAGCGTGCGGGTGACAGTCGAGCAGAGCCGGTGCCTGGGGGCCGGCCAGTGCGAGCAGTTGGTACCGGAGGTTTTCCGCCAGGACGAGGAAGGACTGAGCCGGGTCCTGGTCGCCGAGCCCGAGCCGGCGTTGTGGCCGCGGGTGCTCCAGACGGTGCAACTCTGCCCCGTACAGGCCGTGACCGTCGAAGAGGCTCCTGGTCACGCGCCGCAGGACACCGAGTGACTGCTGATCGCTGGGCCGGCCGCACGGTGCTCGTCACGGGTGCACTGGGGTTCATCGGCTCCCACTTCGTCCGGCAGCTGGACGCGCGCGGAGCCGAGGTGCTGGCCCTGTACCGCACCGAACGGCCCGAAGTCCAAGCCGAGTTGGCGGCACTGAGCCGGGTCCGCTTGGTGCGGACCGAGCTGCGGGACGAGTCGGACGTGCGGGGAGCCTTCAAATACCTGGCACCGTCCATCGACACCGTCGTCCACTGCGCGGCCATGGACGGCAACGCACAGTTCAAGCTGGAACGCTCGGCCGAGATCCTCGACAGCAACCAGCGCACCATCTCCAACCTGCTCAACTGTGTGCGGGATTTCGGCGTGGGCGAGGTTGTCGTCATGAGCTCCTCCGAGCTGTACTCCGCCGCGCCCACCGCGGCGGCGCGCGAGGAGGACGACTTCCGCAGGTCCATGCGGTACACGGACAACGGCTACGTCCTGTCCAAGACCTACGGCGAGATCCTGGCCAGGCTCCACCGCGAGCAGTTCGGCACCAACGTCTTCCTGGTGCGACCGGGCAACGTCTACGGGCCGGGGGACGGATTCGACCGCTCCCGGGGCCGGGTGATCCCGAGCATGCTGGCCAAGGCCGACGCGGGCGAGGAGATCGAGATCTGGGGGGACGGCAGCCAGACCCGGTCCTTCGTGCACGTCGCCGACCTGGTGCGGGCCTCGCTGCGCCTGCTGGAGACCGGCAAGTACCCGGAGATGAACGTGGCCGGCGCGGAGCAGGTCTCCATCCTGGAGCTGGCCCGGATGGTGATGGCCGTCCTGGGACGGCCCGAGCGCATCCGCCTCGACCCCAGCCGCCCGGTCGGCGCCCCGAGCAGACTTCTGGATCTGTCCAGAATGTCAGAAGTGATCGACTTCGATCCCCAGCCTCTGCGGGCCGGGCTGGAAGAGACCGCTCGCTGGTACCGCCTTCACAAGCGCTGAACCCCTCTCGTACACCCCTGGAAGGTAACTCGTGGTCAAGCACGCCCCGAACTCGTTGATCCGAGAAATAATCCGAGCCGCCGGCGGACATGACGCCGACCTCAAGGACCTGGCCGCCCGGTACGCTCCGGCCGACATCGTCCGTGTGCTCCTGGACGAGATCACCACGCGCTGCCCCGCTCCCGTGAACGATGTCCCCGTCCTCGTCGAGCTGGCCGTCCGGGCGGGCGACCAGCTGTTTCCCACCTACCTGTACGTCCTCAAGGGCGGCCCGGTGCGCCTCGCCACCAAGGACGAGGCGTTCGTCGCCATGCGTGTCGAGTACGAGCTGGGCGAACTGGCGCGGGAGCTGTTCGGGCCGGTGCGGGAGAACGTCACCGGTGTGCGCCGGACCACCCTCTTCCCGTACGTCACCGACGCGCAGTCGGAAGGCGAGGAGGGCTCGGGAGCCGAACACATCGGCACGCACTTCCTGGCCGCGCAGCAGGGCTCCCAGACCGTGCTGGCCGGCTGCCACTCCCACAAGCCGGACCTCAGCGAACTCTCCTCGCGTTACCTGACCCCGAAGTGGGGTTCCCTGCACTGGTTCACCCCCCACTACGACCGCCACTTCAGCAGCTACCGTGACCAGCAGGTACGCGTTCTGGAGATCGGCATCGGCGGTTACAAGCACCCCGAGTGGGGCGGCGGCTCGTTGCGCATGTGGAAGCACTTCTTCCACCGCGGTGAGATCTACGGGCTGGACATCGTCGACAAGTCACACTTCGACGCGCCGCGCATCACGACCCTGCGCGGCGACCAGAGCGACCCCGACTACCTGCGGTCGATCGCCGAGGAGTACGGCCCGTTCGACATCGTCATCGATGACGGAAGCCACATCAACGACCACATCCGTACGTCGTTCCAGGCCCTGTTCCCGCACGTGCGGCCCGGCGGCCTCTATGTGATCGAGGACCTGTGGACCGCCTACTGGTCCGGCTTCGGCGGCAACGAGGACCCGAAGCAGTACAGCGGCACGAGCCTGGGTCTGCTCAAGTCCCTCGTGGACTCGATCCAGCACGAGGAACTGCCGCAGGCCGGCGGCCACCGCCCCGGCTACGTCGACCAGCACGTGGTCGGCATGCACCTGTACCACAACCTGGCCTTCATCGAGAAGGGCACCAACGCCGAGGGCGGCATCCCCCCGTGGATCCCGCGCGACTTCGAGACGCTGGTCGCCGTCTCTTCGGGGGGGCACGAATGAGGAGCCGTCGGCACCAGCCACCGGGACACACCCGACCGGACGGCGGGAGGCCGGCATGCGTGTGAGCCTGCTGAGCGTGGGATCCCGAGGTGACGTACAGCCGTTCATCGCCCTGGGGATCGGGCTGAAGGCCCGCGGCCACGACGTCACCCTGGCCGCTCCCGCCACGCTGCGGCCACTGGTCGAGCGCGCGGGGCTGACGTACAAGCTCTCGCCCGGGGACCCCGACGGGTTCTTCAGCATGCCCGAGGTCATCGAAGCGCTGCGGCGCAGTCCCTCGTTCAAGAACATGCTCGCGGGGATGCCCGAGGCACCCGAGAGCTACACGCAGCAGGTCGTCGACGCGATCCACGACGCCGCCGAGGGCGCCGACCTCATCGTGAACGCGCCCCTCACCCTGGCCGCCGCGTACGGGCACCCGCCCGCCCCGTGGGCCTCGGTGTCCTGGTGGCCCAACAGCATGACCTCGGCCTTCCCGGCCGTCGAGTCCGGACAGCGCAGATTCGGTCCGCTGACGCCTCTGTACAACCGCTACACCCACCGCAGGGCGGCCCGCGACGAGTGGGAGTGGCGGCGGCCCGAGGTCGACGGCTACCGGAAGCGACTCGGTCTCCGCCCCTTCGGCGACAAGTCCCCGTTCCTCCGACTGGGCCACGACCGCCCGTACCTGTTCCCCTTCAGCCCCAGTGTGCTGCCCAAGCCGCGGGACTGGCCGCGTCAGAGCCATGTCACCGGCTACTGGTTCTGGGACCAGCACTGGGAGCCGCCCGCCGAGCTGGAGGCGTTCCTGGAGGACGGTGAACCCCCGGTGGCGCTCACCTTCGGCAGCACCTGGTCACTCCATCGGCAGGAAGAAGCCCTCCAGGCCGCCCTCGACGCCGTCCGCGGCGTCGGACGCCGACTGGTCATGGTCGACGGGCCGGACGGTGACCTGCCCGACGACGTGCTCCGCCTGCACCAGGTCGACTACGCCACCCTGTTCCCCAGGATGGCCGCGGTGATCCACCACGGCGGCGCCGGCACGACCGCCGAAGTCGTGCGGGCCGGAGTGCCACAGGTCATCGTGCCGGTCTTCGCCGATCACCCCTTCTGGGCGGCGCGGCTGTCCAGAGCAGGCGTCGCCGCCCGGCCGGTCCCCTTCACCCGGTTCAGCCGAGAGGCACTGGCACAGAGCGTCCGTCAGGCGGTCACCGATCCCGCGATGGCGGCCCGGGCCAGGCGGCTGGGCGAACTGGTCTCCAAGGAACGGGGAGTGGACACCGCCTGCGACATCCTCGAGAAGTGGGCGGAGACAGCACGGGTCGCGCCCTGAGACGGCCACCGCCGGGCGGGTGGGCCGGAACCCGCTCGCCCGCCGGCCGACGGGCCCGGGGCCCGCGCCGCTACGCCGAGAGCTGGTAGGCGGAGAGCCGCACGGAGAGCGTGACCTGGGACGGCACCGGCAGCCGCTGGATCATCTCGTGATCCCGCTGCGCGTCACGGTGCCAGGCATTGGGCCCCATGCCGACCAGGTGGGCCAGAGCTTGGTGGTCCAGTGCCATGGTCCGGGTCAGCCGCTCCGTGGCGACGGCCGAGAAGTGCGGGGCGAGTTGCTCCGCGAGACGCGACTCCTTGCCTTCGTCCACCTGCAGCAGGCCGAGAGTGCCGATGAGTTCCTGCAGGTGATCGGACAGGGGAGTGACGACCAGGAGGACGCCACGGGGATGGAGGATGCGATGCAGTTCAGGACCGTTGCGAGGAGCGAACGTGTTGATCACCACGGCGGCGGCGGCGTCCTGCAGCGGAAGCGTCTGCCAGGCGTCGGTGACGGCGGCCGCGATCCGCGGATGGGCCTTCGCGGCACGTCGCACGGCGTATTTGGAGATGTCCAGCAGCAGTCCCTCGACATCAGGGAACGCGTCCATGACCTTGGCGTGGTAATGGCCCGTTCCGCCACCGATGTCGACGATGCAACCGGGCACGGCCGGATCAGCCGTCCGCCGCGCCAGATCGACCAGCGCGTCCATCACAGGGTCGTAGTGACCCGCCGACAGGAATGCGTCCCGGGCCTCCACCATTTCCTTTGTGTCCGCTCGCAGCTTCGTCGCCCTGGGAAGCAGATTCACATAACCCTGCTTCGCGATGTCGAAGGAGTGTCCGGCGGGGCAGGAAAGTGCACGGTCGCCCAGCGCCAGCGAAGCGCCGCAGTGCGGGCAGGCGAGGTATCGCACGATCCTGTTGAGCATGGGGCACCGTTCCTTCGGACGAGTCGGCGGACCGGCCAACCTTAACGCAGGCATCCGGGCCGCCGGCCGCCCGGTGCAGTGCCGAAGAATCCCCGTGACGCGCACCCACAGCGACTGAACCCCAATTGCGCGCACGACACGACAACCGGCCAATTCCCCGGCAATTCCTTATGGAATGCCGCGCATACGGCCTCACCCATTTCAGCAAGTGCTGACAGTCGCCCTGCACTGTCAGCATGACAGCCCCTATCGATCGACCAGGAGTTCCGATGGCCCCCAAGAATGGTGCGCAGCGTTCGAGCGACATAGCCGTCGTCGGCATGTCCTGCCGCCTTCCGGGGGCGCCTGGCATCGATGAGTTCTGGGAACTGCTGACCTCCGGAGGCAGCGCGATCGAGCGTCGCGCCGACGGCACCTGGCGAGGCTCCCTGGAGGGGGCCGCCGACTTCGACGCCGCCTTCTTCGGCATGTCCCCCCGCCAGGCCGCCGCCGCAGACCCGCAGCAGCGGCTCATGCTGGAACTCGGCTGGACCGCCCTGGAGAACGCCGGGATCGTCCCGGGCAGCCTCGCCGGCACGGACACCGGCGTCTTCGTCGGTATCGCCGCCGACGACTACGCGGCACTCCTGCACCGGTCCGAGACCCCCGTCAGCGGCCACACCGCGACCGGCCTGAGCCGGGGTATGGCCGCCAACCGCCTCTCCTACCTCCTGGGCCTGCGCGGTCCCAGCCTCGCGGTGGACAGCGCGCAGTCCTCCTCGCTGGTCGCGGTCCACCTGGCCTGCGAGAGCCTGCGCCGCGGCGAGTCCGACCTCGCGATCGTCGGCGGCGTCAGCCTGATCCTCGCCGAGAACAGCACGGCAGGCATGGAGCTCATGGGCGCGCTCTCGCCGGACGGCCGCTGCTACACCTTCGACGCTCGCGCCAACGGCTACGTACGGGGTGAGGGCGGAGCCTGCGTCGTCCTCAAGCCTCTGGACCGGGCACTGGCCGACGGGGACCGCGTCCACTGTGTCATCCGAGGCAGCGCAGTCAACAACGACGGCGGCGGCTCCACCCTGACCACACCCCACCGCGAGGCCCAGGAAGCCGTGCTGCGCACGGCGTACGAACGGTCCGGGGTCGGCCCGGACCAGGTGTCCTACGTCGAACTGCACGGCACGGGAACGCCTGCCGGCGACCCCATCGAGGCGGCGGCTCTCGGCGCGGTGCTCGGCACGGCCCGGGGCCGGAGCACACCGCTGTCCGTGGGGTCGGCCAAGACGAACGTCGGCCACCTGGAAGCGGCTGCGGGCATCGTGGGATTCGTGAAGGCCGCCCTGTGCGTCCGTGAGGGCGCGGTACCTCCGAGCCTGAACCACGCGGCGCCCAACCCTGCCATTCCCATGGACCGGCTCAACCTGCACGTACCCACCCGACTGGAAACCTGGCCGCAGCCCGACGAGCAGGGAACCGGCCGGCTGCGACTGGCCGGCGTCTCGTCCTTCGGCATGGGCGGGACGAACGCGCATGTGGTGGTGGAGGAGGCGCCCGCTCCGGAGGTCGGGGAGGTCGGGGCTGGTGTGTCTCCGGCTGTGGTGCCGGTGGTGGT
>NZ_JBVJYH010000031.1:0-75705 GCF_055600785.1 Streptomyces sp. NPDC038200 | reverse complement strand
GTTACATACCGAACCCGGAAGCTAAGCCTCACAGCGCCGATGGTACTGCAGGGGGGACCCTGTGGGAGAGTAGGACGCCGCCGAACTCCTTTTGAAGCTCCGGCTCTTGGGCACTGCCCAAGAGCCGGAGCTTTTTTGCGTTGAGGTAAGGTCAGGGGGCATCGTTGGCTCATTTCGCACAGGAGGCCCCCGGGTGGAGGTCCAGGAGACCCGTGTCCAGACAGACCGGGTCCTCACCATCCCCAACATCCTCAGCATGGCACGGCTCGTCGGCGTACCCCTCTTCCTGTGGTTGATCCTCAGGCCGGAGTTCGGCGGCCCGCAGAGCGATGGCTGGGCCCTCCTCATCCTGGCCCTGAGCGGGATCAGCGACTATCTCGACGGCAAGCTCGCCCGGCGCTGGAATCAGATCAGCAGCCTCGGCCGGCTCCTCGACCCCGCCGCCGACCGCCTCTACGTGCTTTCCACCCTGGTCGGACTCACCTGGCGAGAGATCCTGCCGATCTGGCTGACCGCCGCGCTCCTGGCACGAGAACTGGTCCTCCTGGTGATGGTGGGCATCCTCCGCCGGCACGGGTATCCGCCGCCCCAGGTGAACTTCCTCGGGAAGGCCGCCACCTTCAACCTGATGTACGCCTTCCCGCTCCTGCTCCTCAGCGACGGACACGGCTGGATCGCGACACTCGCTGCCATTTTCGGATGGGCGTTCGCCGGATGGGGTACAACCCTCTATTGGTGGGCAGGAGTGCTCTACGTGGTACAAGTCCGCCGATTGGTTCGTGCGGACGCCATGGCCGATTGAGCCCTGGCGATTGTCCAGACTTAACGCCTCGATGGCCCGCGGTGGAAAAGTGCGGGACAATCTGGACGGGTGAAGTCGGCTAGACCGTCGTCTCTTGGAGGAGGACGCTTCCGACATGAAGGCCGTCGTGATGGCCGGGGGCGAAGGCACCCGCCTGCGCCCCATGACCTCAAGCATGCCCAAGCCGCTCCTGCCCGTGGTCAACCGACCGATCATGGAGCACGTGCTACGGCTGCTCAAAAGGCACGGGCTCAACGAGACCGTCGTCACCGTGCAGTTCCTGGCATCGCTCGTCAAGAACTACTTCGGTGACGGCGAAGAGCTCGGCATGGAGCTCACCTATGCCAATGAGGAGAAGCCACTCGGTACCGCCGGAAGCGTCAAGAACGCCGAAGAGGCGTTGAAGGACGATGCTTTCCTCGTCATCTCCGGTGATGCCCTGACCGACTTCGACCTCACCGAGCTGATCAATTTCCACAAGGAGAAGGGCGCGCTGGTCACGGTCTGCCTGACCCGCGTCCCCAACCCGCTGGAGTTCGGCATCACCATCGTCGACGAGGAAGGCAAGGTCGAACGCTTCCTGGAGAAGCCGACCTGGGGACAGGTCTTCTCCGACACGGTCAACACGGGCATCTACGTCATGGAGCCCGAGGTCTTCAACTACGTCGAGCCCGATGTGCCCGTCGACTGGTCCGGCGACGTCTTCCCGCAGCTGATGAAGGAAGGCAAGCCCATCTACGGCTACGTCGCCGAGGGCTACTGGGAGGACGTGGGCACGCACGAGAGCTATGTGAAGGCCCAGGCGGACGTCCTCGAAGGCAAGGTCAACGTCGACATCGACGGCTTCGAGATCTCCCCCGGCGTGTGGGTGGCCGAGGGCGCCGAAGTGCACCCCGACGCGGTGCTGCGCGGGCCGCTGTACATCGGCGACTACGCGAAGGTCGAAGCCGGCGCCGAGATCCGCGAGCACACCGTCGTGGGCTCGAACGTCGTCGTCAAGAGCGGCGCCTTCCTGCACAGGGCCGTCGTGCACGACAACGTCTACGTCGGGCAGCACAGCAATCTGCGCGGCTGTGTCGTCGGCAAGAACACCGACATCATGCGCGCCGCGCGGATCGAGGACGGCGCGGTCATCGGTGACGAGTGCCTGATCGGCGAGGAATCGATCGTTCAGGGCAACGTCCGCGTGTACCCGTTCAAGACCATCGAGGCGGGTGCCTTCGTCAACACGTCGGTGATCTGGGAGTCCCGGGGACAGGCGCATCTGTTCGGCGCCCGAGGCGTCACCGGCATCCTGAACGTGGAGATCACACCCGAGCTGGCGGTGCGACTCGCGGGTGCCTACGCCACGACCCTGAAGAAGGGGTCCACCGTCACCACCGCCCGAGACCACTCCCGGGGCGCCCGGGCGCTCAAGCGAGCAGTGATCTCCGCGCTCCAGGCCAGCGCCATCGACGTACGCGACCTGGAGAACGTGCCGCTGCCCGTGGCCCGGCAGCAGACCGCGAGAGGCAGCGCCGGCGGCATCATGATCCGGACCTCACCGGGGGTCCCGGACTCGGTCGACATCATGTTCTTCGACGGACAGGGCGCGGACCTCTCGCAGGGCAGCCAGCGCAAGCTGGACCGTGTCTTCGCTCGTCAGGAGTACCGGCGGGCCTTCCCCGGCGAGATCGGCGACCTGTACTTCCCGGCCAGCGTCTTCGACTCGTACACCGGATCGCTGCTGCGGAACGTCGACACGACCGGGATAGCGGAATCCGGTCTCAAGGTCGTCGTCGACGCCTCGAACGGCAGTGCCGGACTCGTGCTGCCCAGCCTGCTCGGCAAGCTCGGTGTGGACTCGCTGACCATCAACCCCGGTCTCGACGAGTCCCGGCCGACGGAGACGGGCGAGATGCGGCGCAACGGACTGGTGCGGCTCGGGGAGATCGTGGCTTCCTCCGGCGCCGCCTTCGGTGTGCGGTTCGACCCCGTCGGCGAGCGGCTGTCGCTCGTGGACGAGAAGGGCCGCATCATCGAGGACGACCGGGCGCTGCTGGTCATGCTGGACCTGGTGGCGGCCGAGCGGCGCAGCGGGCGGGTGGCGCTGCCGGTCACCACGACCCGGATCGCCGAGCAGGTGGCCGCCTACCACGGCACCCAGGTGGAGTGGACCACCACGTCGCCGGACGACCTCACGCGCGTCGGCGGTGAAGAGGGGACCATCTTCGGCGGTGACGGCAAGGGCGGCTTCATCGTCCCCGAGTTCAGCAGCGTGTACGACGGCACCGCGGCCTTCGTGCGGCTCATCGGGCTGGTCGCGCGGACCCAGCTCACCCTGAGCCAGATCGACGCCCGGATTCCGCGGGCGCACGTCCTCAAGCGGGACCTGGCCACGCCGTGGGCCGTCAAGGGTCTCGTGATGCGGCGGGTGGTCGAGGCCGCCGGAGACCGCTTTGTCGACACGACCGACGGTGTGCGGGTCGTGGAGACCGACGGGCGCTGGGTGATGGTGCTGCCCGACCCGGCCGAGGCCGTCACCCATCTGTGGGCGGAGGGGCCCGACGACGCCTCCGCGCAGGCGCTGCTGGACGAGTGGGCGGCCGTGGTGGACAGCGCCGGCCGGTAACGGCGGAACGAAAACGGCCCCCGGGGACGTCGGAGCGGCGTCCCCGGGCGGACGGCGCCCGGCGGCTCGGGACGGCAAAAGCCGCTGCACGCGCGCGTGCCGGACAAGTGTCCCCAAGGGGGCCTGTCCGGCACGCCGGTGGGGCCGTTCGGAGGTAGTGGTCGCGACATGCGACGATGTGCGGCATGCCGCAGCAACCCCCCGTTCGGAGCAGCCCCACGCGGCCGCAGCGCCCGGACGCCTCCATGTCGTTGATCACCAACGTCATGGACCACAGCCTCGACGACGGGTATGCCGAAGCGGCCGCCCGGAAGCAGTCACAGGGCGAGGGCGGTCTGCCGAAGACGCTGCGGGCCAAGCTGGTCCTGGCCGCCGGACTCGTCCTCGCGGCGCTGGTCGTGACCGTGGGAGCGGCCCAGGCGCGCGTGTCGGCGCCGGTGGTGGCCAAGGAGCGCCAGGAGCTGATCGATCGCATCGACAGCGAGACGGCGGACGCGGACAAGCTGGAGAGCGCCGTCGACGAGCTGCGCGACGACGTCAGCGCGCGCCAGCGGGCGGCCCTGAAGTCGAGCGGTGGCAGCGCCGAGGCGGACCTGGCCGGCGTGCTGTCGGGTGCCACCGCGGTGCACGGCCCCGGTGTGAAACTCGTCGTGAACGACGCCAAAGCGGCCAGCAGCGGCGGGGACGGCGCCAACCCCCGGGAGACCTCGGGTTTCTCCGACACCGGCCGGGTGCGCGACCGCGACATGCAGCGTGTGGTCAACGGACTGTGGGCCTCCGGGGCGGAGGCGATCTCCATCAACGGGCAGCGGCTGACCGCCCTGTCCGCGATCAGGGCCGCGGGTGACGCGATACTGGTCGACAACAGGCCGCTGGTGCCGCCGTACACGGTGCTGGCGGTGGGGGACGGGGACAGGCTGAGCACCAGGTTCCAGAACGGCGCCGACGGCCTGTATCTGCATGCCCTGGAGGAGAACTACGGCATTCGCGCCACCCTCTCCACGGAAGGCGACGTCCGGTTGCCCGCCGCCCCCAGTGTGATCGTACGCACAGCACAGCCGAAGTCCGAGAAGACCGAGAAGGGCACATCGTGATCGCCGTACTGGGCCTCGTCGTGGGAGTCGTGGCCGGCCTGTTGGTCCGGCCCGAGGTTCCGGCGGTCGTCGAGCCGTATCTGCCGATCGCCGTCGTCGCGGCGCTGGACGCCGTCTTCGGCGGCCTGCGGGCCATGCTGGACGGCATCTTCGACGACAAGGTCTTCGTGGTGTCGTTCCTGTCGAACGTCGTCGTCGCCGCCCTCATCGTCTTCCTGGGCGACAAGTTGGGCGTGGGCGCGCAGCTGTCCACGGGGGTCGTCGTGGTTCTCGGTATCCGTATCTTCTCCAACGCCGCGGCGATCCGGCGGCACGTCTTCCGGGCGTGACAACCATGAGCGAGCAGAGCGACCGGAACGGTCGGAACGATCAGCCCGAGAACCGGCTGCGCAGGGAACTGCCGGCCGAGGTGCCCGCGCCCGTGCCCGCGGCCGGGCAGGCGGCCGAGGAGCAGCAGTCCGAGCAGCCGCTGACGGGCCGCCAGCGGCTCGTCAAGGGCCTGTGGCCGCCGCGTTTCACCCGGGCCCAACTCATCGTGGCGCTGCTGCTGTTCGGTCTCGGCTTCGGCCTGGCCGTGCAGGTGGCGTCCAACAGCGACACCGACAGCGCGCTGCGCGGCGCACGCCAGGAAGATCTTGTACGCATCCTCGATGAACTGGATTCGCGTACGCAGCGTCTTGAGGACGAGAAGCAGGGACTCGAAAAGCAGCGGTCGGAGCTGCAGACCAGCTCCGACCAGGCCGCGGAGGCGCGCAGGCAGACCGCCGAGAAGGAGAGACAACTCGGTATCCTCGCGGGCACCGTGGCGGCGCAGGGTCCCGGCATCACCATGACGATCGAGGACACGAAGGGGACGGTCCAGGCGGACATGCTGCTCGACGCGATCCAGGAGCTGCGCGCGGCCGGCGCTGAGGCGATCCAGGTCAACGGGGTGCGGGTGGTCGCCGGCACCTACTTCACCGACTCCGGCAAGAGTGTGAGCGTCGACGGGAACAAGATCAACGCCCCCTATCGTTTCAAGGTCATCGGCAAGCCGCAGGACCTCGAGCCGGCGCTGAACATTCCTGGAGGCGTGGTGCAGACTCTGGAGAAGGAGCAGGCCACGGTGAATGTCGAGCGGTCGGACAAGATCATCGTGGACGCCTTGCGACAGGCGAAGCGGCCTGACTACGCTCGGTCGTCCTCCCGGTGAACCGGCGGTGCATGGTGGTCGTCCGGCAGGGGCATGAGGTTGCGGGGGGTCGGCGCACCGAAGGGGTGGCGCGTGGTGGAAACTGTCTGGTGGTTACGGACGTTGTGAGAATGTCCGGCTCGGCCGGTGTAGGCAATCAGGGTTCGTCCTGCCCCACGGGCGGGTCTGTTTCGGTCAAGGGGAATCGCCCGTGAAGTTGTTTGCGAAGTTGTTCGGCAAGAGCGCGCGAGAGGGTAGCGACAACGCGACCGCTCGCCATCGCGCACAGCCTGACGCGGAGGGCCAGCGCCCGCTGTTCCGGGACCAGGTCGCTGGTCCGGGCGGTGACATTTCCGGAGGTCAGGGCGCGGCGTCAGTTGACCCTGCCCAGTCCGGCGGCATAGGTTTCGGGCAACCGTCAACCTCAGGTACGGGTGGAGGGTTTTCCTCCGACCCGTACGCGTCCAACGCCCCGGCGGGGCAGCCGCGGCAGGAGGATCCGTCGATGTCGGTCCTGGTGTGTACGAGGTGCGGTAACCGCAATGCGGAGAACGCCCGGTTCTGTTCCAACTGTGGTGCGCCGCTGCGTCCCGGTGTGGCGCCCGAGCGGGCCTCCGAGACGACGTCCACGATCTCGATCTCCGGTCTGGAGGCCTACGACTCCGAGGTGACCGGGCAGACCGCGGTGCCGATGCTGTCTCCCGAGGCCCAGGCCGCGGTGGACGCGCTGCCGCTGGGCTCGGCGCTGCTGGTGGTCCGCCGGGGTCCGAACTCGGGCAGCCGCTTCCTGCTGGACAGCGACCTGACCACGGCCGGCCGTCATCCGCAGAGCGACATCTTCCTGGACGACGTGACGGTCTCCCGGCGGCACGTGGAGTTCCGGCGTTCCCCTGACGGCTCCTTCACGGTGGCCGACGTGGGCAGCCTGAACGGCACGTACGTCAACCGCGAGCGTATCGACCAGGTCGCTCTGTCGAACGGTGACGAGGTGCAGATCGGCAAGTACCGGCTGGTGTTCTACGCGAGCCGGCAGGGCATCTGACCCGCCCCGGACCGACGTCCGGGGGGACTCCCAGGGAAGGTCCATGCTTCAAACACCGAGCGGCGGTGCCGGAAGCGGTACCGCCGCCAGGGACAGTGGCCTGATGAGCATCGGCACGGTGCTGAACGTGCTGCGCGACGAGTTCCCCGAAGTCACCATTTCCAAGATTCGCTTCCTGGAGTCGGAGGGGCTCATCGAGCCGCAGCGGACCCCCTCGGGGTACCGCAAGTTCAGCGCCCGGGACGTCGAGCGCCTCGGTCACGTCCTGCGGATGCAGCGGGACCACTATCTGCCGCTCAAGGTGATCCGCGAGCACCTGGACGCCGTGGAGCGGGGCGAGGCGGCCCCGCTGCCCCTGGTCGGGCGTCAGCGCACCCCGGACGACGTGCCGGCGCCCCTGGAGGTGCCCACGGTGGCCAGAGTCGGCAAGGCCGAGCTGCTGGCCGCCGCGGACATCGACGAGGGCGAGCTGCAGGAGTGGGAGTCCTACGGGCTCATCGCTCCCCTGGAGGACGGGGCGTACGACGCCGAGGCCGTCACCGTGGCCGCGCTCGTCGCCGAGCTGGGCCGGTTCGGGATCGAGCCGCGCCATCTGCGGGTGATGAAGGCCGCCGCCGACCGGGAGGCCGGTCTGGTGGACCAGGTGGTGGCCCCGCTCAAGCGTCACCGCAATCCACAGACCAGGGCACACGCCGAGGCCCGTACGAAGGAGCTGGCGGCCCTCACGGTGAAGTTGCACGCCGCCCTGGTGAAGACCGCTCTCGGCGTGCGGCTTCCCTGAGCCGGCGGGCTCGGGAGCGGCCGGATCGGGCACCTGTTCCCGGCCCGACTACCCAAACGTCCCGGGCACGGCCTAGGGTTGCTGTGTGAACGAGCTCGATGTCGTAGGTGTCCGGGTCGAAATGCCCTCCAACCAACCGATCGTGCTCCTGCGCGAAGTGGGGGGCGACCGTTACCTCCCCATCTGGATCGGGCCGGGGGAGGCGACGGCGATCGCTTTCGCCCAGCAGGGCATGGCCCCCGCGCGACCGCTGACCCACGACCTTTTCAAGGACGTGCTGGAGGCTGTCGGCCAGGAGCTGACCGAAGTGCGTATCACCGATCTGCGGGAAGGGGTCTTCTACGCGGAGCTGGTGTTCGCCAGTGGGGTCGAGGTCAGCGCTCGCCCCTCCGATGCCATAGCGCTGGCCCTGCGCACCGGAACGCCGATCTACGGCAGTGACACGGTGCTGGACGACGCGGGCATCGCCATCCCGGACGAGCAGGAGGACGAGGTGGAGAAGTTCCGCGAGTTCCTCGACCAGATCTCGCCGGAGGACTTCGGCACCAGCAGCCAGTGAGACGCGCAGCCGGCCCTCCGGGGCGGGGGTTTCATGCGGGCCGTCGGCGGCTCCGTGCGGCCGGCGACCCGGCAATTGCCTCCGGCCGGTGAGAGCGTCCTACGGCCTCTCGCGAGCGCATTCGGCTAGCCTTTCCCCGCGGTGGGGCACGGGAAACCACTCCTAGGGTGATTATCACTCGGCGTGCCGAGTGTGGCGATCGTTGACGCACCCCTGGTGACTGCCTACCGTCGAGAAGGCAGGTCAAGGACGGAGGTCGGCGTGAGAACCAGCGGCGACGGTACGGCTGGGGGTGCCCCCGGTTTCGGGGAGAGCGGTCCGTACCCGCCCCCGAGCTCGCGGCTGCGCTCAGGCGGGGGACATGCCCATGCCGGCAGCGCGGTGGAACACGCTCCGCAGCTGCCGACGGCGGTGCCGAACGGCGGAGGGGTGGCGGCCATGACGTCCGAGGAGATCGGCTACCGCGGGCCCACGGCCTGCGCGGCAGCCGGCATCACCTACCGGCAGCTCGACTACTGGGCCCGCACCGGCCTGGTCGAGCCCAGTGTGCGGCCCGCCCACGGGTCCGGCACCCAGCGTCTGTACAGCTTCCGGGACGTCGTCGTCCTGAAGATCGTGAAGCGGTTCCTGGACACCGGGGTGTCGCTGCAGAACATCCGCACGGCCGTGCAGCACCTCAGGGAACGCGGTTTCCGCGATCTGGAGCGGATGACCCTGATGAGCGACGGCGCCACCGTGTACGAGTGCAGCTCGCCGGACGAGGTCCACGCCTTGCTCCAGGGCGGTCAGGGCATCTTCGGCATCGCCGTCGGCGTGGTGTGGCGAGACGTGGAAAGCGCCCTCTCCCAGCTGCACGGCGAGCGCATCGACACCGGCGAGACCCTCGTCGGGCACAACCCCGCGGACGAGCTGGCGCGGCGCCGCAACCGGGCGGTCTGACCGCCGGACCTCCCGCGAGGGGCCTCCGGCACCACCGCGTTGTCAGTGCCGTGGTGCAGCATCGGAGATGTGAGAAACGCGCCCACGATCCTGCATCTCGACATGGATGCCTTCTTCGCCTCGGTGGAGCAGGCATCCAAGCCGAGCCTGCGCGGGAAGGCGGTCGTCGTGGGCGGCCTCGGACCGCGCGGGGTGGTGGCCACCGCGTCGTACGAGGCACGGGTGTTCGGCGTGCACTCGGCGATGCCGATGGCACAGGCGCGCCGGCTGGCCCCCAACGCGGCCTACCTGGTGCCGCGCTTCACTCTGTACCGGGCGATCAGCGACCAGGTGATGGCGCTGTTGCGGGAGCTGTCGCCGCTGGTCGAGCCGCTCAGCCTGGACGAGGCGTTCGTGGACCTGGAAGCGGGCGGAGTGGCCCGGGACGAGGAGTCGGCGCGACTGGCGGGAGAGAAGCTGCGCGCGGACATCCGGGCGGCCACCGGGCTGACCGGATCGGTGGGGCTCGCCGCGTCCAAGATGCTCGCGAAGATCGCCTCCGAGCAGGCCAAGCCGGACGGCCTGGTGCTGATCGAACCGGGGACCGAGCGGGCGCTGCTGGGGCCGATGTCGGTGCGCACCCTGCCGGGGGTGGGGCCGGCCACCGGGGACCATCTGCGCAGGGCCGGGATCACCACGGTCGAGGAGCTGGCCGAGGCGGGCGAGGACGAACTGGTCCGGCTGGTCGGGAAGGCGCACGGGCACGGTCTGTACGCCATGGCCCTGGCCCGGGACGACCGGCCCGTGGTGGCCGAGCGGGAGACCAAGTCGGTGTCGGTGGAGGACACGTACGACGTGGACATCCATGACCGGCTGCGGGTCGGCCTGGAGGTGCAGCGGCTGGCCGACCGGTGCGTGGGGCGGCTGCGCGGGGCGGGGCTGTCCGGGCGGACGATCGTGCTCAAGGTGCGGCGGTACGACTTCTCCACCCTGACCCGCTCCGAGACGCTCAGAGGGCCCACGGACGACCCCGCGGTCGTCCGGGAGGCGGCGGCGCGGTTGCTGGATTCCGTGGACACCACGGGCGGGGTGCGGCTGCTCGGGGTGGGGGTGTCCGGGCTCGCCGACTACACGCAGGAGGACCTGTTCGCGCAGGCCATGCCGGTGCCTGCGACGGTGGAGCCGGAGCAGGCGGCGGTCGAGGCCGTCGCGGAGCGGCCGGAGCCGGTGGAGCGGCAGTGGCGGGCCGGGCAGGACGTGCGGCACGCCGAGTACGGGCACGGGTGGGTGCAGGGGAGCGGGCTGGGGCGGGTCACCGTGCGGTTCGAGACGCCGCAGTCCCCTCCGGGGCGGGTGCGGACGTTCTTCGTCGCCGATCCCGGGCTGGAGTCCGCCGAGCCGTTGCCGTTGGTCGCGGGAACCGACCTCGCCCACCCGGCCACCCGTCTCGACCGGCCGCCCGGCAGTGACCGCCGGGGATCTCCCTCCAGTGACCGCCACGCGGCTACGCCCCGGACCCCGGCGGCCTCGGCGGACGCCCGGCCCGCGACACCTGAGGATGTGGACCAGGGGGGCGAGGTCCGGCCCGGGGCCGTGGGGGCGGGGGGCGGTTGAGGTTCGCCCCCGGAAGGTGACCGGGGGCGAAGGGCGAGGGGCGGGCGAGGTTCAGCCCGTGGGGCGGTGACGGCCGAGGCGCGGCCCGGGGCGGAAGGGTGGGGCGATGTCCGTGGGGCGAATGTGGAGGAGGAGGCGGGTGGGGCAGTCGGAGGGATGCGGGGTGTGGGGCGGGGCCGGAGCGAGTGGAGGGGCAGCGCTCAGGGTTCCTCCGAGCCCGCGAGTTTGCCGAAGTCGCGGTCCGGGACCTTGGGGGGTGCGGTCACGTCGAGGCCGTAGTGGTGGTAGAGCTGGAGTTCCTGTTCGGGGGAGAGGTGACGACCCACGCCGAAATCGGGGGCGTCCCTGATGAGGGCGCGTTCGAAGGGGACGCGCAGGGTGCCCTCGACCAGCTCGCTGGGCTCCAGGGGGACGAAGGCGTCCCGGGAGAACAAGCCGGTGCGTATGGCCGCCCACTCGGGTACACCGGTCGCGTCGTCGAGGTACACCTCGTCGATGGTGCCGATCTTGGTGCCATCGCGGTCGAACGCCTTGCGGCCGATCAGGTTGCGCGGATCGATGTCGGTCTGCACGGCCCCTCTCCCTCCACTTGGTCGCAACTCATCCGTAAGCACTACAAAAGAGCACATTCAAGCGGGCGGCCACTCGAAGGCCCCGGCGTTGACCTCGCTGGTACCCTGACAGCGGCTGCTGACCCCGTGCGGGAGAGTCCTCCGACCACCTCGGAGGCGCCGAAGGAGCAAATCCTCCCCGGAATCTCTCAGGCCCACGTACCGCACGGACGAGGTCACTCTGGAAAGCAGGGCGGATGTCGACGGCTTCCGCCCTCACCGACGGTGAAAGCCGGCGTCCCCGGGCGCCCGGTGAAGCTCTCAGGTTGAGATGACAGAGGGGGAGGCCGTCGGGGTACCCATGCCGTGGTGCCCCTCGAAGGTCGCGTCAGACCAGGAGGCCTCCGCAATGACCGCCCATCGCATTCCGCTCTCCGAGCTCGAAGCCGGCATCCCGTTCGAGCAGCGCCACATCGGACCCGACCAGGAGGCGCGGGCCAAGATGCTCGCGCAGGTCGGCTACGGCTCGCTCGACGAGCTGACCGCCGCCGCGGTCCCGGATGTGATCAAGAACGCCGATGCCCTGGACCTGCCGGGCGCGCGTACCGAGGCGGAGGTGCTCGCCGAGCTGCGCTCGCTGGCCGACCGCAACCAGGTCCTCGGCTCCATGATCGGCCTGGGCTACCACGGCACCTTCACCCCGCCCGTCATCCTGCGCAACGTCATGGAGAACCCGGCCTGGTACACGGCCTACACGCCGTACCAGCCGGAGATCTCCCAGGGCCGTCTGGAGGCCCTGCTGAACTTCCAGACGATGGTCGCGGAGCTGACCGGTCTGCCCACCTCCGGCGCCTCCCTGCTGGACGAGGGCACGGCCGCCGCCGAGGCGATGGCGCTGTCCCGGCGCATGGGCAAGAACAAGAAGGGTCTGTTCCTGATCGACGCGGACGCGCTGCCGCAGACGATCGCCGTGATCGAGACCCGTGCCGAGCCGACCGGTGTCGAGGTCGTCGTCGCCGACCTCAGCGAGGGCATCCCGGCCGAGGTCGCCGAGCGTGAGATCAACGGCGTGCTGATCCAGTACCCGGGCGCCTCCGGTGCCGTACGGGACATCAAGCCCGTCATCGAGCAGGCGCACGAGCTGGGCGCGCTGGTCACGGTCGCCGCGGACCTGCTCGCGCTGACCCTGCTGACCTCGCCGGGCGAGCTGGGCGCGGACATCGCGGTGGGCACCACCCAGCGCTTCGGTGTGCCGATGGGCTTCGGCGGACCGCACGCCGGCTACATGGCCGTGCACGAGAAGTTCGCGCGCAGCCTCCCCGGCCGTCTCGTCGGCGTCTCCGTCGACGCCGACGGCAACAAGGCGTACCGGCTCGCGCTGCAGACCCGTGAGCAGCACATCCGCCGGGAGAAGGCGACCAGCAACATCTGTACCGCGCAGGTGCTGCTCGCCGTGATGGCCGGCATGTACGCCGTCTACCACGGGCCCGAGGGCCTGCAGACCATCGCCCGGCGCACGCACCGGTACGCGACGATCCTCGCCGCGGGCCTGACGGCCGCCGGTGTCGAGATCGTCAACGGCGCGTTCTTCGACACCGTCACCGCGCGCGTGCCCGGCAAGGCCGCCGAGGTCGTCGCCGCCGCCCGGGAGAACGGGGTCAACCTGCGTCTGGTCGACGCCGACCATGTCTCCGCGGCCTGCGACGAGACCACCGGCCGCGCCCAGCTGAGCGCCGTCTGGTCCGCCTTCGGCGCGCAGGCCGACATCGAGGCGCTGGACGCGACCGCCGAGGACACCCTGCCCGCGGCGCTGCTGCGCACCGACGCCTACCTCACCCACCCGGTCTTCCAGCAGCACCGTTCCGAGACCGCGATGCTGCGCTACCTGCGCAAGCTGGCCGACCGTGACTACGCGCTCGACCGCGGCATGATCCCGCTGGGCTCCTGCACCATGAAGCTCAACGCGACCACGGAGATGGAGCCGGTCACCTGGCCCGAGTTCGGCCAGCTGCACCCCTTCGCCCCGGCCGAGCAGGCGCAGGGCTACCTCACGCTCATCCACGAGCTGGAGGACCGCCTCGCCGAGGTCACCGGCTACGACAAGGTCTCCCTCCAGCCGAACGCCGGTTCGCAGGGCGAGCTGGCCGGTCTGCTCGCCGTACGCGGCTACCACCGTGCCAACGGCGACGAGCAGCGCACCGTCTGCCTGATCCCCTCCTCCGCGCACGGCACCAACGCGGCCAGCGCCGTGATGGCCGGCATGAAGGTCGTCGTCGTCAAGACCGCCGAGGACGGCGAGATCGACGTCGAGGACCTGCGCGCCAAGATCGAGCAGTACCGCGACGAGCTGGCGGTGCTGATGATCACCTACCCGTCGACGCACGGTGTGTTCGAGGAGCACGTCGCCGACATCTGCGCCCAGGTCCACGAGGCCGGCGGACAGGTCTACGTCGACGGCGCCAACCTCAACGCGCTCGTCGGCCTCGCCAAGCCCGGCCACTTCGGCGGTGACGTCTCCCACCTGAACCTGCACAAGACCTTCTGCATCCCGCACGGCGGCGGCGGCCCCGGCGTCGGTCCGGTCGCGGTCCGCGAGCACCTGGCGCCGTACCTCCCGAACCACCCGCTGCAGCCCGAGGCCGGCCCGGAGACGGGCGTCGGCCCGATCTCGGCGGCCCCCTGGGGCAGCGCGGGCATCCTGCCCATCTCGTGGGCGTACGTCCGGCTGATGGGCGGCGAGGGCCTGAAGCGGGCCACGCAGGTGGCCGTGCTCTCCGCGAACTACGTCGCCAAGCGCCTGGAGCCGCACTACCCGGTGCTCTACACCGGCCCCGGCGGTCTGGTCGCGCACGAGTGCATCATCGACCTGCGCCCGCTGACCAAGGCGACCGGCGTGAGCGTGGACGACGTGGCCAAGCGCCTGATCGACTACGGCTTCCACGCGCCGACCATGTCCTTCCCGGTGGCCGGCACGCTGATGATCGAGCCGACCGAGTCCGAGGACCTCAACGAGCTGGACCGGTTCTGCGACGCGATGATCGCCATCCGCGCGGAGATCGAGAAGGTCGGTTCCGGGCAGTGGCCCGCCGAGGACAACCCGCTGGGGAACGCCCCGCACACCGCCGCCGCGCTCGGCGGTGAGTGGGCGCACGCCTACAGCCGCGAGGAGGCCGTCTTCCCGGCCGGTGTCTCGGCCGCCGACAAGTACTGGCCGCCGGTGCGCCGTATCGACCAGGCCTTCGGCGACCGCAACCTGGTGTGCTCCTGCCCGCCCCTGGACGCCTACGAGGACTGAGTGAACGAAGGTGAGGGCCCCGTCCGCGACACGGACGGGGCCCTCACCCGTTCCCGGGCCGTCGCCGGGACGTCTCACTCGTTCCTGGGCCGTCGCCGGGACGTCTCACTTGTGCCCGGGCCGTCGCCAGGACGTCTCACTTGTTCCTAGGCCGTCGCCAGGGACACCTCGGTCGCCTTGATCAGGGCGATGACGTCGGAACCCACGAACAGGCCGAGGTCGCCGACCGCGTCCTTCGTGATCACGGCGGTGATCCGGC
This sequence comes from Streptomyces sp. NPDC038200, assembly GCF_055600785.1. Classification (NCBI taxonomy): domain Bacteria; kingdom Bacillati; phylum Actinomycetota; class Actinomycetes; order Kitasatosporales; family Streptomycetaceae; genus Streptomyces; species Streptomyces sp. NPDC038200. The sequence continues at coordinate 61,008 of NZ_JBVJYH010000031.1, read as the reverse complement.
CGCCGGCGACGGAGATCTTCACGGACGCCATGGCCTCGCCGGTGGTGAGCTGGGTGATGGTGCCGGGCAGCTGGTTGCGGATCGACAGGCCCTCGACCCGCTGGGTGGCGAGGGAGACCTCGGTCGACTTCACCAGAGCGTGGACGGGCGTGCCGGGGGCGAGGGCGAGCTGCTCGGTGGCCTCCAGGGTGATGGCGGCCGTGAGCTGCGGGCCGCCGTCCAGGCGGACCTTGACGGTGGCCATGACCTCGCCGGGGTGGACCTCGGTGACGGTGCCGGGGAGCTGGTTGCGGATGCTCAGGGTCATGGGCACCCACCGTAGAGCGCCGGTCCGATCAGGCCGGGTATGCGTGGGTCTGCGTCGCCTTGACCGTCGCCCAGACCGATGCACCCGGATGCAGGTCCAGTTCGGCGGCGGCGACCGTCGTGAGGTCGGCCGCGAGGGGCAGCTCCCCGGTGAGTCCGGCGCGGATCTGGTCGCCGTGCGTCTCCAGGCCGGCGACCTCGCAGCGCCACAGGTTGCGGGCGCTGGCCCCGGTGGGCCGGTCCCGGAACAGGGTCACGGAGGACGGCGGGAACGCCACGAAGACCGGGCCGTACAGCTCCTCCGTGGTGGTGATCGCCGGCCCCGCGTCCAGCCGCACCGTGTGTCCCGCGGCCCGGCCCCGGTAGAGGTTGAGGCCGACGAGCCGGGCGATGTAGTCCGTGCGGGGGTGCCGGGCGATGTCGGCGGGGGTGCCCTCCTGGACCACCCGGCCGTGCTCGACGACCACCAGCCGGTCCGCGAGCACCATGGCGTCCAGCGGATCGTGGGTGACCAGGACCGAGACCGCCTCGAACGCCGCCAGGTGGCGGCGCAGCTGGGCGCGGACCTCCAGGCGGGTACGGGCGTCCAGGGCCGCCAGCGGCTCGTCCAGGAGCAGCAGGCGGGGACGGGTGGCCAGGGCGCGGGCGAGGGCCACGCGCTGGGCCTGGCCGCCGGAGAGACGGCGCGGCTTGGTGCCCGCGTGGTCGGTGAGACCCATGCGCTCCAGCCACGCCGCCGCCTGGGTACGGGCCTCGGCCTTGCCCGCGCCCCGGCAGCGGGGGCCGAAGGCGACGTTGTCCAGGGCGGAGAGGTGGGGGAAGAGCAGGTAGTCCTGGAAGACGACGCCGACCGGGCGGGACTCCGGGGGCGTGTGTTCCAGCGAGGCACCGTCCAGGCGGAGGTGGCCGTCCGTGAGCGGGGTGAGGCCGGCGAGGGCGCGCAGGGCTGTGGTCTTGCCGGCGCCGTTGGGGCCGAGGAGGGCGACGACGTCCCCGGGGGCGGCCGTCAGGGTGACGTCCAGACGGAATCCGGCGTGGTCACGAGAGCCGGTGCGGTCGACGACGAGGCGGGCGTCGAGACCGGTGGCCGGGGGGTGGTGGTGCGGGGGCGTGGGCGCCGTCGGGGCGTGCGAGGGGGCGGCGCTGCCGGCCGGTGCGGGTGTCGTTCCCCCGGGTGGGGCGGCGTTCGTGGCCGTGGGGTGGGAGGGCGGTGTCGTGTCGTCGTTTGTTGTCATGATGTCGTCATCCAGCGGTCCCGGAGCGCCGCGAGGACCGTGATCGACACGGCCAGCAGCACCAGGCTGAGGGAGATGGCGGCCTCGGGGTCGTTCTGCAGGGCGAGGTAGACCGCGAGGGGCATGGTCTGGGTGCGGCCGGGGAAGTTGCCCGCGAAGGTGATCGTCGCGCCGAACTCGCCGAGTGCCCGGGCCCAGGCCAGCACCGAGCCGGCCGCGACACCGGGGGCGATCAGCGGCAGCGTGACCCGCCGGAACGCGGTGAAGCGGGAGGCGCCGAGCGTGGCCGCCGCCTCCTCGTAGCGCGCGTCGGCGGCCCGCAGGGTGCCCTCGACGCTGATCACCAGGAACGGCATCGCCACGAACGCTTCCGCGATCACGACCCCGGTGGTGGTGAACGGCAGGGTGATCCCGAACCAGGCGTCGAGCCACTTGCCGACGACGCCGTTACGGCCCAGTGCGAGGAGCAGTGCCACACCGCCGACGACCGGCGGGAGGACGAGCGGCAGGGTGACCAGCGCCCGTACCAGGCCGCGGCCGGGGAACTCCGTACGGGCCAGCAGCCAGGCCAGCGGCACCCCGAGGACGAGGCTGACGGCCGTCGCCGCGGTGGCGCTGATCAGGGACAGCTGGAGCGCCTGCCACACCTCGGTGCTGGTCAGCCGGCCGGGCAGGCCGCGCCAGGGCGCGCGCACGAGCAGCGCGAGCAGCGGCAGCAGCAGGAAGGCCATGGCCAGCAGGCCCGGCAGCAGCAGCGGCAGCGGCACTCCCCGCCGGCCGCCGGTGCCGACGCGGCGACGCCGCGGCCGGTCCGTGCGGGGACCGGTCGCGGCGCCGGGCTCGTCGAGCGGGGTCACGGCTTGAGGAACCCGGCCTCGCTCAGGACCTTCTGGCCTTCGGCGGACCGCACCAGCTCGATGAAGGCCTTGGCCGCCGCGGTGCTCCGGGAGTCCTTCAGCAGGGCGATCGGGTAGTCGTTGACGGCCTTGGCCGACTCGGGGAACTCCACGCCCTCCACCGTGCCGCCCGCCGCCTTCACATCGGTCTTGTAGACCACCGCGGCGTCGGCCTCCTTCAGCACCACCTTGTTCAGGGCGGACTTGACGTCCTCCTCGTAGGAGACCGGGGTGAGCTTCAGGGCGGCGGCGTCGAGGGCCTTCTGGGCGGCGGCGCCGCACGGCACCGCCTTGTCGCACAGGACGACCTTCAGGCCGGGCTTGGTGAGGTCCTTCAGGGAGGCCACCTTGTCGGGGTTGCCCGGCAGGGTGGCGATCTCCAGCTGGTTGCGGACGAACGTGGCCGGGGTGCCGACCGCGTCCTGCTCGTCCGTCACGATCTTCATCGTCTTGGGGCTGGCGGCGGCGAAGACGTCCGCCGGGGCACCGCTGGTGATGCTCGCGGCGAGGGTGTCGCTGCCGCCGAAGTTGAAGCTGACCTCGGTGCCGGGGTGCGCCTGCTCGAACTCCTTGCCCAGCGTCGTGAAGCTCTCCTTCAGGGAGGCCGCCGCGAACACGGTGACCGTGCCGGACAGCTTCGGGGAAGTGGACGCCGACGTCTCCGGAGAACCGGAGGCGTCCTTGGAGTCCGACGAGGAGGAGCAGGCGCTCAGTGCCATCAGGGCGGCGGCTCCCGCACCGGCCAGTTGCAGCATCCGCCGGGTCCGGCGCACGGAACGGGTCATCACGGATCTACTCCTCGGGTTCTGTGGAAGAGCTGTCGCGCCCTGGGTACGGCCGGGCATCGGCCGTGCGGCGATGATACTGCCGCATCTGCCAGGTGTAAGTCTCCTGTCGCATCGCATGAGCCGCGAACTTGTGACTTGTAGCTTGCATGTGCGTTTGTACGGCACTCAGGGGCAACGTCCTGGCCGACGCCGGCCCTGGCTTCGACCCGGCCCGGCGCAAGGACCAGCAGGACGGGCGCGTCGGCGAAGTCCGGGTCGGTCTCGGCCCAGGACAGCAGCGCGTGGCGGGTCACCATCGACGGCACCCCCCTGGACGAGGCCGGGCCCCAGCTGGTGCTTCCGCAGGACCGCTGCGGGGCCCGGCACAGCGGCGGGATCACGGCGATCCGGGTGGACGGGGGCTACCGCTTCGGACCGGCCGTCCGGAGCGCGGCGCCGGACCGGCGCGGTGCGGCGCCGGCCGCACCCGGCCCCGCGTCGGCGGCTGCTGCGTGAACCGTGCGTCCGTCGCGTGCCGCCGCGGCCGGCTCGGTCCGCGGGCGGTCCTGCCGTGCCGGTGAGCGCGTGGGGTCAGACGCGGTCGATGTGCACGTTGGTGGACTTCACGCGGGCGGTGGCCTCCATGCCGACCTCCAGGCCCAGCTCCTCCACGGCTTCCCGGGTCAGCAGCGAGACGAGCCGGTGCGGGCCCGCCTGGATCTCCACCTGGGCGGCGACATCACCGAGCTTGATCGCGGTGACGATGCCGGGGAAGGCGTTGCGGACGGAGGTGTGGGAGGCGTCCTCCTCACCGCCGCCGCCCTTGGCCAGTTCGACCGAGAACGCGGCGAGGTCCCGGCCGTCGATGAGCCGCCGCCCGGACTCGTCGCGGTGCGTGGTCACCCGGCCGGCGTCGGCCCAGCGGCGGGCGGTGTCCGGGCTGACGCCGAGCAGCCGTGCGGCCTGGCCGATCGTGTAGGACTGCATGCCGGTCACGATAGGGCCCCGCGGCGGGAACCGTGGACCTGGGGTTGGCCGTCGGGTACAACGCGATGGGTCGTCGGCGGACCGGGCGGGTCGCCGGTGCCCCCGCCTCCCGGCTGCCGGGCTCAGCCGGTGTGCACGCGCGGTCGGCGTGTCCGGTCCGGTTCCGCCTCGCGGAGCACCTCCCGGGTGACGGGGGCGACCTCGCCCTGGCCGAAGAGGAAGAAGCGGAGGAAGTTGGCGAACGGACTGCCCTCGGTCCACTCGAAGTAGATGTGCGGGGTGCAGCCCGTCATGTCCCGGACGTGCAGCAGGAGCGCGGCGAGGGCGTTGGGGATGGAGGCGGACTCGAGCGTCAGGATGCGGTAGCGGTTGTGCAGCACCTCGCCGCGTACGGTCAGTCCGGCCTCGAACTCGGAGGGGTCCGTGACCGTGACCTCGACGAAGACGAAGTCGTCCTGCTCGGGCAGTTCGTTGTCGGCCCGGATCTGCTCGACCTTGTCGCGGTACTCGGCCTTGTCGCGCCGGTCGGGCTCGTTGGCGATGAACCGGATCTTGCGGCTGGCCATATCCCTGACGAATCGTTCCGCCATCGGATCCAGGGTCACGCTGGTCACGCGCAGCTCGAAGGCGCGGGCCAGTCGGGACAGCAGCGAGACCAGGATGATGCCGACGATGAAGCAGGCACCGATCTTCACACCGTCGGGGCGCTCGATGACGTTCACGACGGTCGTGTACAGGAACACCACGGAGATGATCGCGAAGGCGACGGTCCAGCCGCGCTGGGCCGCCTTGTGGGCGGCGATGGTCACCGCGATCGCCGCGGAGCTGATCAGTACCAGCACGCCGGTGGCGTAGGCGCCGCCCTGTGCGTCGACGTCGGCGTCGAAGATCCACGTGACCAGGAAGGCGATCAGCGTGAAGACGATGACCATCGGGCGGACGGCGCGCGCCCAGTGCGGGGCCATGCCGTAGCGGGGCAGGTAGCGCGGCATGAGGTTGAGCAGGCCGGCCATCGCGGAGGCACCGGCGAACCAGAGGATCGCGATGGTCGAGACGTCGTACACCGTGCCGAAGGCGTTGCCGAGGTATTCGTGCGCGAGGTAGGCCAGCGCGCGGCCGTTGGCCTGGCCGCCGGACTTGAACTCGTTCTCGGGGATGAGCAGCGTCGTGATGAAACTGGTGGTGATCAGGAAGCCGCTCATGATCAGGGCGGCGGTGGTCAGCAGCTTCTTGGTGTCCCTGATCCGGCCGGCGGGCCGCTCCTCGGTGTCGTCGGGATCGCCCTGCACGTGCGGCATGACGGCCACACCGGTCTCGAAGCCGGACAGGCCCAGGGCGAGTTTCGGGAAGACGATCAGCGCCACGCCGATCATCACGAAGACGTTCCCGTGCTCCGTGGTCAGCGCGCTGCTCCAGTCGGTGATCACGTGCCCGGCGGTGACGACGTGCCACAGGCCGACGATCACGACCACGAGGTTGAGCACGAGGTAGACGCCCACCAGGGCGACCGCGACCCCGACGGCCTCCAGGAAGCCCTTGAGGAAGACCGCGCCGAGCAGCGCCACGAGGATCAGCGTGATCAGCATCTGCTTGCCGTCGAGGGCTTCCGTCAGATGCGGGTTCTCCACCAGGTGGGTGGAGGCGTCGGCGGCGGAGAGGGTGATGGTGATCAGGAAGTCGGTCGCCGCGAAGCCCAGCAGGGTGAGCACGAAGAGCTTGCCCTGCCAGAACGACAGCAGCCGTTCGAGCATCGCGATCGAGCCTTCGCCCCGCGGGCTCTCCTCGGCCACCCGGCGGTAGACCGGCAGCGCGCCGGCCAGCGTCACGATGACGAGCACGATGGTCGCCACCGGCGAGAGCAGGCCGGCCGCCAGGGCCGCGATGCCGGGCTGGTAGCCGAGGGTGGAGAAGTAGTCGACACCGGTCAGGCACATCACCCGCCACCAGCGCTGCCCCTGGTGCGCGGGCTCGGGCGCGGCGTGCGGTCCGGTGTGCTGGCCACCGCCCTTGCCCATGTCGGACAGCCCCTCCAGCATCCAGGCGCGCAGGCGGCTGGTACTGGGAGGGTGTTCGGTCGTGGCCATCGGCGTGCTCCTGACGTGTGGCTCAGCTCTTTCGGGCCATCACGCGGACGGCGGCACCAGCGTAAGCAGAGCGTGATACCTGGGCCCATGGATCGGGGGCCGGGAGGCGTCAAGCTTGCGTTAAGAATGGCCTGAGAGCGGCGGGTCCGCAGGAAGAAGGGGAGGCCGGAGCGGTCGCGCGGGGCGGGGACGCGGCGGATGAGCGGGCAGGGGGCCGGGCACGCGGCCGATGGACTCCGGCCACCGAGCGTCATCGCCTACGACGCCGGAGCGCCTGCCCACGGGAGCACGGTGGCTCCTTCTCGCCTAGGCTCTCGGCGCCCGGACGCGTCGGGTCACCGCAGTCGGCGCCCGGTGACGGTCTTCGTGGCCTGCGGGGCATCCGCGCGCCGGGTCCCGGCGTCCGGACGCGCCCCGCTACTCCAGCCCCGATGCCCGGAACACGCCGCGTGCCGTCTCGCTGTCCAGCCGGCGGGCCAGGCGGTGCAGTGCGGTCGTGCCGGACAGCAGAGTGCCGGCGGCCTCCGAGCGGCGGGCGCCCTCGTCGAGCCGGTACCACAGGTCCGGGTTGCGGATCAGGACCTCCGGGTCGATCTCGATCCGGTTGCCGAGCGCGTCGCGCAGCACCAGGCGCTGGGACACACCGTCCACCGGGCGCACCGCGACGAGGAGATCGGTGCGGACCCGGCGGGTGCGCAGCAGGCGGCGGGTGGCCAGCCAGCCGGGGCCGGCCGACACGCGCGCCGGGAACAGGACCAGGAGCAGCAGCAGGGCCAGCAGGAGCCACAGCGCACCGTGCCACCAGGTCAGCGTGCCGGCCGCCCGGTCGGCGCCCAGAAGCAGCCCGAACAGTGCAGCGGCGCACCGGACCGAACTGCGTACGTCCCGCTTCCAGCTGCGGTCGCAGACCGCGGTCCCGGCGCGGGACGGGGACGAGCCGGCCGTCTGCGGGCGGGTGTCGTTGCGGTGCTCCATGAGAGAGACGGTAGACCGCCGAAAGCCTGCCGCGTCCCCTCCTTGACGGTGCCCTGACGGCGCGGGTCCGGTTCTTGACGGGACCGCAGCGCCCCCCGGGGCCGGGCGACCGGTCCGGCGCCTCACAACCCCCGGGTGTCCATGCGCAGATGCCACGTGTTGCGCCGGTGGACGGACAGCAGTTCGGACTGGAGCGGGGACGGGGGGACCGCCAGGACCGGGCAGACCGCGTGGCCCAGGCAGTGCCGGGAGACCCGGCCGGAGAAGGCCCGCTGCAGCCCGCGCCGCCCCGCGCCCACGACCAGGACGTCGTCCTCCCGGTCCGCGGTCGCCACCAGCGCCCGGCCCGGGGCGCCGCGGACGACGAGGGCGTGCATCGGCACGCCGGGGCCCTCCGTGCCGAAGATCTCGTCGAGCACCGAGGCCAGCCGCTGCTTGGCCAGCCGCTGCCACTCCTCGACCAGCAGGCCGGCGGCGGGGGAGCGCCGGGCGGCGGAGTCACCGCCGGGCGGTTCCCAGGCCAGCACGGGCCACAGCTCGGCTCCCACCCGGCGGGCCAGCGCGGTGGCCCGCCGCAGGGCCGTGACGCTGCCCAGGGATCCGCTCACTCCGACCACCACTCGCGCGACCGCCGAGCCGTCGTCACCGGACATGACTCCACCGTTCCGCACGGGCACCGGCGGGATGACACCCGCGGACGCGCCCGCCTGCAAGGTCCCTGCTCTCTTCCATCCCACCCCCGCTTCGCCGATTCGACCAGCCGGACGGCTCCGACGCTCCCGCCAAGACCCTGTCCCCTCGGAAACCCGGCGAGCCTGCCGAAACGTTCGATCGCCTCGGGGAGGCGAGCAGGCGGACCTACGGCGATCCCCTCATCCCCGGGCGGGGCTGTCCGCGCGCCTGGACGAGGCCCCTCACTACGACCTGGAGGTGAGCGGGGGTGCGGCGGGGGGCGTGGCGGCCGTGATCGCGCGGATCTCCCCGCTGCGGCAGGCCGTCCCCGAACGCCCCGTGCCCACCGGTCCGCAGCGCTGCGCCAGCGCCCGGTCACGGCTCGCAGCCGCTGCCCGGCACGCGTCGGGGCCGGTGCGCACCCCGTGTGTGCGGCCGGCCCCTCGCGTCACTGCGCCGTCCTCAGGCGGCGGTCATCACCTGGTCCGCACCGAGCGGGCGGTGCGGGGCGATGATGCGGCCGTCGGGCAGCAGCTCGCCCGTGTCCTCGAAAAGCAGGACGCCGTTGCACAGCAGGCTCCACCCCTGCTCCGGGTGATGCGCCACGAGGCGGGCGGATTCCCGGTCGGCGGATTCGGCTGGCGGGCACGGCGGCTGGTGCTGGCACATGGGCGGGATCTCTCGCTCTGTCGTGATCATGTCCGTCCCCCGTGATGGTGAGTCGGTCGGAAACCAGTGTTGTCCTCTGGGCGTCGTTCCGCAGGGATTTCACGGCACCGCTTCTCACCAGTTCATGACGCGTCACCCGCGCGGACGGTTCAGTCCAAGTGCACTGTCACTTCGGGTGGTTCGCACTGGCCGGATGGGACTAGTCCGGTCGGTGGGGTGCCCGACATGGCGGTACCCCGCTTCCCTTCCGGGCAGCGGGGTACGCGGACGTCGGGTCAGGCAGGTGAACCGAGCAACGGGAGAGGAGTCGCCCGATGGGTGAGTACCGGCAGCAACTCGGCGACCCGGAAGGGACGGTGCGTCGGAATGCCGGGCGGCGCCGGTGCCAGCGGTACGAGCAGGTCCGTGGCGGCCGGATGGCCCTCGGCGCCGTCGCCGGAGCAGTCACCGTGCAGCCACAGGGTGAGCATGTACAGCCCGGGCACGGACAACAGGCGTGCCTGGTAAGGCTGTTGCAACGCCTCGGCCTGTTCCAGGGCACGTTCGGTGGAGGCGACGTACGGGCCTTCGAAGAAGTGCGAGAAGGCCCAGCCGTCGGGGGTGAGCATGGTCTCGGCCGCGGCCACCGCGCGGTCGCCGCACCGGATCAGGAAGCGCCAGCCGGCCAGCCGGGTGGCGGACAGGCCTTCCGCGGTGATCCGGTCCAGCACGTGGACGGGCAGCGGGAGTTCCGGTGTCGCTGGTCCCTGCGCGGCACGCAGGGAGGGGGTCGGGGCCTCACGGACCGCGGTGGGGGAACCGAGGGCGGTGAGGACGGAGCGCAGTGCGGGCGCGGGGGCAGGGGGCACGTGAAGCGGCATGTGGGTCGCCTCTCATTCGACAGGCGCGGCGGCGCGAGGAGGGTGGGGCGGACGGCGCTGTCTGCTCACGGAAGGCCGGAGAGGTGGGGGCCCGGGTGGGTGGGAAAGAGGGTGCGGCTCGGCCTGCCGCCCGTCAACCGGGAGGACAGGAACTCAGCGGAAACCAGAACCGAGGGCGCCAACCTTCTGCCTTGTGGGCGAAGTTTATACGACGTGTGTTCGGCCGATGTTTCGGCTATCCGATTCCGGTCGAACGGACAAGGCTGAATTGGGCCGTCGATTTGCGGAACTCATCCCGTTTTCCGGGCCGGGGTCTCGCCGCTGACCTCGTCATACGCACCGGTAGCGGACGGCTGAATGTCGTCGGCGTTTTTCACGAGGCGTTCGGGGCACCCGAAGGTGCACGTTGCGGCATGCCCCGTGAATGTGCCGCCGGGAACATTCAGACAGAGTAGCGGGCGGCGGGCCGGTGCGGGACGTTATCGATCGCTTCGGCTGGGCATCATCCCACCTGACCCGGGAGCCCAGCGGCCGGATCGTCGGCCCGCCCATCCGAGGAGGGACACTTCGATGGGGGAGAAGGTCGTGGCGGGGCAGTTCGACCTGTCCGATCGCCAGCGCTACCGTGAAAAGCTGCAGAAGTGCCTGACGGGACTGGAGCGGCTGCTGCGTGAGAAGCGATTCGACCGTCCCAAGAATCTCATGGGAGTCGAGATCGAATTGAATCTCGCGGGGCCCGACGGTATGCCGAAAATGTTGAACGGGCAGGTACTGGAGCGCATCGCGAGCCGTGATTTCCAGACAGAACTCGCCATGTTCAATCTGGAAGTGAACATAGCCCCACACCGACTGGGGGGCCGGGTATTCGACCGGCTCGCCGAGGAACTGCGCACCTCGCTCGCCTACGCCGACCGCAAGGCCGGCGAGGTGGACGCGGGCATCGTGATGATCGGCATCCTGCCCACGCTGGACCGGGACGACCTGGTCTCGTCCAACCTCTCGGAGGTCGACCGCTACACGCTCCTGAACGACCAGATCGTCGCCGCCCGCGGCGAGGACTTCCGGCTCGACATCGACGGTGTGGAGCACCTCGTCTGTACGTCGAAGTCCATCGTGCCCGAGGCCGCGTGCACCTCCGTGCAGCTGCATCTGCAGGTCACCCCGGCGCGCTTCGCCGACGTGTGGAACGCGGCCCAGGTGGCCTGCGCCGCGCAGATCGCCGTGGGCGCGAACTCGCCGTTCCTCTTCGGGCACGAGCTGTGGCGCGAGTCCCGGCCCCCGCTGTTCCTGCAGTCCACCGACACCCGGCCGCCCGAGCTCCAGGCACAGGGCGTACGGCCGCGCACCTGGTTCGGCGAGCGCTGGATCTCCTCCGCGTACGACCTGTTCGAGGAGAACCTGCGCTACTTCCCGGCCCTGCTGCCGATCTGCGACGACGAGGAGCCGCTGGAGGTCGTCGAGGCCGGCGGGGTGCCGAAGCTCGCCGAACTCGTCCTGCACAACGGAACGATCTACCGGTGGAACCGGCCGGTGTACGGCATCGCGGACGGTGTCCCGCATCTGCGGGTGGAGAACCGGGTGCTGCCGGCCGGGCCGACCATCACGGACGTGATCGCCAACGCCGCCTTCTACTACGGCCTCGTCCGCGCCCTCGCCGAGGAGCCCCGGCCGGTGTGGACGCGGATGCCGTTCGCGGCGGCCGAGGCGAACTTCGACGCCGCGTGCCGGCTCGGCATCGACGCGCGCTTCGTCTGGCCCCGGCGAGGACGGTACGGCGGCACGGGCGAGGTCGACGCGGTCACGCTGATCCGCGACGAGTTGCTGCCGCTCGCCTCCGCCGGGCTGGACGCGTGGGGCGTGGAGGCCGCCGACCGGGATCTCTACCTGGGCGTGATCGAGGAGCGCTGCCGGCGCCGGGTGAACGGGGCGTCCTGGCAGGCGGCCACCTTCCACCGGGCGCTGGAACAGGGGCTCTCCCGCGAGGCGGCCCTGGCGGCGACGACACGCCGGTATGCCGAGTTGATGCACGTGGGCGAGCCGGTGCACACCTGGCCGGTGGGCCTGCCCGAGGCGGTGCCGCTGGGCTGAGCACCGACCTCGCGGCCGACGGCCGCGGAGCCGCGACACGCGGTGGGCGAGGGGGCCGGAGTCCAGAGGGCGGGAGGTGAGAGGACCGGGCGTCGGGCCCGCGGGTGCTTCTGCGATCCTTGCCAGGCGAAGGCGGGCCCGGGGCCCGTGAGACGGCTGGAGGCAGGGGTACAGGTGGAGGCAGACTCGGCGGCCGGTTCCTCGGCGGGGGAGCGCGACCCGCGGCGGATGCTGCGGGACGAGACACTGCTCGTGCTCGCGCTCTCGCTCGGGGCGAGCGGAGTGTCCGCGCTCATCAGCTTCATCGGCTCGGTCACCAAGCCGGGCGGCCTCAAGGACCAGGCGGCCACCCTCAACGCCTCGGCCGCACCGGGCCGCCCCTGGCTGGACCTGGCCTGGCAGCTCTTCGGCATCGCCACCGCGCTGGTCCCCGTGGCACTCGTCGCCCACCTGCTGCTGCGCGAGGGCACGAGCCTGCGCGCCCTCGGCTTCGACCGCACCCGCCCCGGGCCCGACCTGGCCCGGGGCGCCGGCATCGCGGCCGTGATCGGCAGCACCGGCATCGCCTTCTACCTGGCCGCCCGCGGCCTCGGCTTCAACCTCACCGTCGTACCGGAGGCACTGCCGGACGTGTGGTGGAAGTACCCGGTACTGATCCTCTCGGCCCTGCAGAACGCCATCCTCGAAGAGGTGATCGTCGTCGGCTATCTGCTGCGCCGGCTGGGCCAGTTGGGCTGGACCCCGGGGACCGCACTGGTGGCCAGCGCGGTCCTGCGCGGCTCGTACCACCTCTACCAGGGCATCGGCGGCTTCCTCGGCAACATGGTCATGGGCGTGGTGTTCGTCTGGCTGTACCGACGCTGGGGCCGGGTCGGCCCGCTGGTCGTCGCGCACTCCCTGCTCGACATCGGCGCGTTCGTCGGCTACGCCCTCCTCGCGGGCAAGGTGGGCTGGCTGCCGACCGCCTGACCGCGCCGTCAGGCGTGCAGTTCGCCCTCGACGACGGTCACCGCACGGCCGGTCAGCAGCGTGCGCTCGCCCCGCAGGAGCGTGCGGACCAGCCCGGTGCGACGGGACGCCTGCAGCCCGACGAGGTCGTCGCGGCCGAGGCGGGCGGACCAGTGCGGGGCGAGCGCGGTGTGGGCGCTGCCGGTGACCGGGTCCTCGTCGATGCCGACGTTCGGGAAGAAACAGCGGGAGACGTAGTCGTGGCCGCGCGCGGGTTCCTCGGCGCGGGCGGTGGCGATGATGCCGCGCGAGGAGTAGGCGCCCAGGGACTTGTGGTCGGGGGAGAGGCCGAGGACGGTCTTCTCGTCGGCCAGCTCCACCAGCAGGTCGCCGACGTTCGGCCCGGTGTCGAACGCGGCCACGGGCTCCGCGCCCAGCGCCTCGGCCACCCCCGCCGGGATCTCGACGGGAGTGAGCGGGGCGGTCGGGAAGTCGAGCGTGATCGAGCCGTCCGCGGCAGGCGTGGCGATCAGCACGCCGCTGCGCGTGGCGAACCGCACCGGACCTTCGTGGACGCCGGTGGTGTGCAGGACGTGGGCGGTGGCGAGGGTGGCGTGCCCGCACATCGCGACCTCGGCGACGGGCGTGAACCAGCGCAACGCCCAGTCCGCCTCACCGCCCCCGGGCAGCGGGTGCGCGAACGCCGTCTCGGCGTGGTTGACCTCCATGGCGACGTTCTGGAGCCAGTCGTCGTCCGGGAAGACGTCGTCCAGGAGCAGGACTCCGGCCGGGTTGCCGGCGAAGGGGCGGTCGGTGAAGGCGTCCACGATTCGAATGCGCATGGCGCCGACGCTAGCGGCTGCGCCGACCCCCGGACCAAGGCCAATTCACGAGTGCCGGACTGACTGCCGCCCGGCGGTGGCGCGCGCCCGCAGCCACGGGGCGAGCTGGGCGATGCCGAACGACACCTCCACGACGAGGAACGGCCACAGCACGGCCGGCCCGCCGTGCGCCAGCGCGTACGCCTGCCACAGGGAGAACAGCACGCGTGCGGTGCCGTCGAGGAGGCCGTGCGACGGCAGCGGCCGTACGACCCGCAGGACGGACCAGACGACCACGACCGAGCCCATCAGGTTGGCGTACAGGGTCTGCATCGGAGTGAGCGCGGGCATCGTGCCCAGGCCGGCCGCGTCCCCCGCGGCCGACAGCAGATGGTGCACCAGCCGGTACGTCCAGGGGGTGGCGAAGCCGGCCGTGACGATCAGGTCGTACCAGCCGCTGGTACGGACGAGGCGCAGGTAGGCGGGGGCAGCAGGGCTCATCGGGGCTCCTCGGGAGGGCTCGCTCGGGCGCCGCCCACGCTAAACAGCGGAGTACGCTCCAAGGTCAAGTCGACCGAGCGGTGGGGGAGTCATGCGCATCGGAGAACTGGCCGAGCGTGCCGGGGTGTCCAAGGACACGCTGCGCTTCTACGAGAAGACCGGCCTGATCGAGGGCGACCGGCTGCCCAACGGCTACCGCGACTTCCCGCCGGAGACGGTGGCCTGGCTCGACTACATCCGCACCGCGCGGACGCTCGGCTTCACCCTGGCCGAGATCGCCCGGCACGGCGCGGAACTGCGGGACGCCCCGGACAGCGCCGAGGCCCTCTCCGCCCTGTTCGAGGAGAAGATCCGGATCGTCGACGAGCGCATGGCCTCGCTGGCGGCACTCCGCAGGGATCTCACGGCCCGTGTCGGCACGGGCTGCCCGCTGCGGGCGGCCGAGCGCAGCGCCTGAGACCTCGCCCCCGCCCGCGGCCCCGCCCCGGCTCCCAGCGGCCGTACCCGTTCGCAGATCACGCCCCCGCCCGCGGCCCTTCGGCGCCGGGCGTCGGGGCCGTGCTCCCCGGACTACGATGGACCAGGCAGTCCATTCTGAGGAGGCGGTGTGGGCGGGAAGCTGACGGCGAAGGGCAGGGCGACACGCGCCCGGATCGTCGAGGGGGCCGCCGCGGTGCTGCGGGAGAAGGGGGTCGCCTCGACGACACTCGACGACATCATGGCGCGGACCAGCACCAGCAAGAGCCAGCTGTTCCACTACTTTCCGGCCGGCAAGGACGAACTTCTTCTGTCCGTGGCCGAGTTCGAGGCGGACCAGGTCATCGAGGACCAGCAGCCCTATCTGGGCCGGCTCGACTCCTGGGAGGCGTGGGAACGGTGGCGGGACGTGGTGGTCGAGCGCTATGAGCAGCAGGGCGACGAGTGCCCGCTCGGGTCGCTGTTCTTCCAGATCGGGCGGTCGACCCCCGGAGCGCGGGCGATCGTCGTCGAGCTGATGCGTCGCTGGCAGGAGAGCCTGGCGGCGGGCATCCGGGCACTCCAGGCGGCCGGCAGGCTGCCCGCGGACCTCGATGTCGACGCGCGCGCCGCGGCCCTGCTGGCCGCGATCCAAGGGGGCGTGTCGATCCTGCTGTCCACGGGCCGGTCGGCCCACCTGCGGGCCGCTCTCGACCAGGGCATCGCGGACCTGCGCCGCGAGGGACACGTCGGTGAGCGGCGCGCGGGGTGACACCGGCCTCGGCGTGCCTCCCGGCCTCGCGCGCCATGCCGCGTGATCAAATGGGGCATGGCATCGTCCTGGACCGGTAGACGGGTACGCCTACGGGCCATCGAGCCCGACGACTGGACAGCCTTCTCGCGCTTCGCCGACGAGGCCGGACGGCCGGGGAGCCGGCTGGATCTGCCGCGGTCCGCCGAGAGCCACCGGGCCTGGGCGAAGGAACAGGCCGTTGCCCGGTGCGACGACGACCGCTTCCGGCTGGCGGTCGAGACGACGGCCACGGCGGAGCTGGTCGGCACGGTCGGCTCACACCGCACCGGCACGCGTTCGGGCTGGTTCGAGTTCGAAGTCATGATCGGCGCCGACCACCGGCGCCAGGGCTACGCGACGGAAGCCGTGGTACTGCTGCTGCGCTTCATGTTCGCCGAGCGGCGCTACCACAAGTGCCTGGCGGCGGTCTTCGCCCACAACGAGGCATCGCTGGCGCTCACGCGCCGGCTCGGCTTCACCGAGGAGGGGCGCTTGCGGGAACACGTCTTCCTCGCCGGCCGGCACCACGACCTCGTCCTGCTGGGCATGCTCGCCGACGAGTTCGACCGGCGGCACACGATGAGCGGACCGTGAGCCGGTCGTCGAAGCGTGCGCGGAAGGGCACTCGAACCTGATCGGCGTTCGCCCCCTGGCGAGCGGAGGCGGCCGGTCGCCGAGGCCGGACCGCGCTCAGCTGCGCGGGGTGGCACGCAGGCGCAAGCCGGCGGTGGTCAGGCCTTCGAAGGTGGTGACCTGGTGGCTGGGTTCCCCTCCGGGCGGCTCGCTCACGTGGTGGCGGCGGGCGGTCTGCGCGGTCAGGAGCGTCAGCATCGCCATGGCCAGAGCGGCTCCCTCGCAGCCGTGCGGCCCGGTACCGAAGGAGAGGAAGACCCCGGGGTCCGCCGGCGAATCCGCGTCGTCCAGCCAGCGCTCGGGCCGGAACCGGTCCGGTTCACGGTGTTCGCGCGCGTCGCGGTGGGCGGTGTAGGGGCAGACGAGGACGGTGGACCCGGCGTCGATGGTGTAGCCGGCGAGCTGAGTCGGGCGCATGGCGCGCCGGGTCAGCAGCCAGCTCGGGGGGTGCAGGCGGAGCACCTCGTGCACCAGTGCCCGGGTGTAGCGCAGGCTGTCGAGGTGGGCGCTGGTCGTCGCGGCCGGGTCCGCGGGCAGAGCGGCGGCCTCGGCCGCGACGCGGTCCGCCGCCCGGGGGTGCCGGGCCAGGTCGAGCAGGATCCACCCGGCGGCCCGGGAAGGTGTCTCGAAGGTGGCGACGGTGATTCCGGGGAGCGTGTCGAGGACGGCCTCCTCCGGCAGCGGACCGTGGCGGGAGGAGGGCCGGAGCATCTGCCCCAGCACGTCGTCGCCGAGCCGGCCCGATGAACGGCGCCGGCGGACGACGGGCCGCAGCGCGTCGGTGAAGGCGATCTGCTGCCGGGTGCGGAACCGCCGTGCCGGTGTGGGGACCCAGCGCGGCCACGCCCAGCGCGTGGGGCGTACGAGCACCTCCCGGGCCAGGAAGAGCCGCGCGGCGAAGGGCAGCAGGGCGGGAGCGTCTTCGGAGAAGAGGTAGTGCACGCCGACCTCCGCCAGGGCGTGCCGGACCAGGGGCAGAATCTCGACGTCCTGGTCCGGGGGCCACTGATCGGCGAATCGAGCGGTCCTGGGTGCGATCTCACCGATCCGGGCCGCGACCGCCTGCGGGCGCAGTCCGCGCATGCGGGCGGCGTGGGCGTGCAGCCGTTCCTCGGGCGTCGGCGCTCCGCCGGACCGCTCCAGCGGGGGGAAGAGAGGCGAGGGCGCCTTGGGGAAGTCCTGCCCGCGCTGCAGCACCGCTTCACACGGCCCGGCCGTAGCGGCTACGAAGACCCCGGGCTCCAACTGCCAGACGTCCCCGCACTCGTCGGCACCACGGCGCGCCACCCCCAGTCGGTCGCGGCTCCAGACCGCGAAGCCGCTTCCGGGCAACCGCGGCGGCTCTTGCATTCGACCCATGAGATCGTCCGTGACTCTCGTGCCTGTCCGGTCCCGTCCAGGCCGATGTCGTCGGCAGCGTGGCTGGCAGCCGGTGGGCGGCGAAGGCGCCCGCCGGCCGTGCGGTCAGCTCCAGTCGTCGCCGGCGTATGCGTCCCATTCGTGGGACCCGTACGCGCCGTAGTGGCGGGTGAAGGACAGCTTGCCGAGCAGCTTGGCGATCATGATGCACTCCTCTCGCCTGTCTGAGCCCTCCCAGCCGAGGCTCCGGCAGGGAGGTTCCCGCCAGCATCAAATGCCGCACCTACCATGCTGCCACAGATGTCGCATATGTCATATTCCGGGCGTGAGTTACGCGCGTGGATGCGAAGTCCGCGTTCGAGGGCTCGGGCCCGCGGTCGGCTGATGTCGCCCCGGGGTTCGCCGGCCGTTCTCGCTCGGCGGCGGCCCAGGCGTTCACCCGCCTCGTCGCCCCGGGCTTCGTCGCCGGTCCGTCGAGGCCGGTCGGCCTCCGCCGGGGCAAGGGGGCCGCGTTTCACGGAAGGGGCTTGTCGTGGCGATCGCTTCCGATATATCGTTGAGACATCGCGAACGATACGCGATGCATACGTGACAGATCAGCGATGAATGGAGTGATCCTGATGCGTTCCCACGGATTCGAGCGTGGACATCGGCACGAGGGCCGCGACCGCCGCGGCATGGGCGGCTTCGAGGCGCGACGGGCCGCCTTCGGGCCCTTCGGTCCGGGCGGCCCGGGATTCGGCCCCGGCGGCCCCGGCTTCGGGCCCGGTCCCTGGGGGCCACGAGGGAGGGGCGGTCCCCGAGGGCGGGCGCGGCGCGGTGACGTGCGCGCCTCGATCCTGGCCCTGCTCAAGGACCGGCCCATGCACGGCTACGAGATGATCCAGGAGATCGCCGAACGCAGTGGCGGCGCCTGGAAGCCCAGCCCCGGCTCGGTCTACCCCACCCTCCAGCTGCTGGAGGACGAGGGGCTGATCGCCAGTGAGAGCGAGGGCGGCAAGAAGCTGTTCGCCCTGACCGAGAGCGGTCGCGCCGCCGCCGGCGAAGGACCGGAGGCCCCCTGGGAGGAGGCCTCGCGCGGAGTCGACTGGGAGGCCCTCGCTGAGATCAGGCAGGCCGGCTTCGGCCTGATGGAAGCCTTCGGCCAGGTCTGGAAGACCGGCACCAAGGAACAGCGCGAGAAGGCGCTGACGGTCATCAACGACGCCCGCAAGAAGCTGTACCTCATCCTCGCCGACGAGCACTGAGCGGCGCAGGGCCACCCGGGCGCCCCGTGCGGATCCGCGCGGGGCGCCTTCGCGTGTCCGCCTCGGGTCACCGGCTCAGGCCACCAGGCCGTCCAGCTTGCGCAGCGACTCGTTCAGGGCCGCGGTCGCCGAGTCCTTCAGCTTGCCCGCCATCAGCGACACCGCGGCACCGGTGAACTCGCCGTCGATCCGGACCGTCGTGGCGTCCCCGTCGGGGGTCAGTGTGTAGCGGGTGGCGACGGTCACCGCCATCGGGCCCTTGCCGCGGATGGCGAACACCCGGGCCGGTTCCAGCTCCTCGATGGTCCAGTCGACCTCGGCCGGGAAGCCCATCAGCTTCATGTTCTCCTGGAACGTCCCGCCCACGGCCAGGGTCTCGGGGCCGCCCCGGGGGAAGTCGGTGTGGGTGGCGTTCCACGCCCCGTACGACGGCCAGTCGGTGAGCTGGGCCCACACCTTCTCGGCCGGCGCCTGGATGCGTGCCTGCGCGCTGACTTCGGCCATGCGACCACCCCTTCGGATCGGGCGTAGCGGGCTACGGTGTCGCGGAACGTAGCCGCAGGGGCGCGAACATTCAATACTGATGAACCGTCAGCTCCGCCCCGGGTGCCCCGACCGGGCCCGTGCGGGAGGCGCGGCAGGCTCGCTCGCCGTGTCCCCGGCGCGCCGAACGGGCCCCAGGCGGGCTTGATCCTCGTCGTGGTCCGGGGCGGGCGGTGCGGGGCCACGAGGGCGCGGTCGTGTCCGGGGGAGTGGTGCGGTGGCCTGGTGCCGCGACCGTGTCCGGGGAGTGGCGCGGTGGCCCGGTGGCGCGATCGCGGCGGGGCGTGCGCCGCGAGGCGGCGGCGTGCGCCCTCTTGCGCGGGATCGGCCGGATCTCCTCCGTAAGGATGAAATCCAGTCCGGTGATGTCCACTCCGCGTGGGACGCGAAAATGGTTCCCCCCGTGGATGCGCCCCCCCGTTGAGGCTGATGAGGTAGGGGATGTGCAACCCCGTACTGCCCACCGGACCGCCCATGACGGAGTGGTTCCGCCCCCGGACGGCGCTGCCGGGCTCGGTGCCGAGCTGGCAGCGGTGGTCGCCGGTGCCCGCCGGAGGGCCGTCCGGGACGGGGACCGGCAGACCGACACCGCCCATCTGCTCCACGCCCTGCTGGAAGACGACCCCGAGGTGCGCGCCGCCGTCGGCGGGCCGGCGCGGCTCGCCCGGCTCCTCGGCTACCTCGTACAGCGCAGCATCGGCTACGGGCTGCGCTGGCAGGCCAGTGTGGAGGACTCCGGCGCGATCCCCCGCGTACCCGCACCGGCCGGCCCCGCCGGGCCGGCCGCAGCCGCCGGGCACCGATCCGCCGCCGGGACTGCCGGGACTGCCGGGACTCCCGAGACCGCCGCGGCTGCCGAGGCCGCCGCGACCGTCGCCGGGCCGGGCGGCGCGGCCCGGGACGGCGGGAGCTGGTCCCCCGCGGCGTCGGCCGCGCTCGCGGACGCCCAGGCGCGGGCCCGGCGGCGGGGCGCGCCCCGCGTCACCGGCACCGATCTGCTCGCCGCCCTCGCCGCGGACCCCCGGTCCCGGGCCGTCGAGGTCCTCGAACGCGCCGGTGTCCCGGCCCGCGAACTGACCGCGCGGATCGAGTCGGCGACCGGCGAGTACGCCACCGATCCCGAGTCGGCGACCGGCGAGTAAGCCACCGATCCCGAGGCGGCCTGCTGACGACCGGACCGTCCACCAGCTGAGACAGGTGTCAACAGGGGTGACGCTCCTGTCGGCTCCTGCCATCATGTGCCGGTGCATACGTCTGTGAGCAGTCAGGACAGCCCCGGCAAGGGAGCAGGGCTCGGTCTCGCACTCGCCTCGGCGCTGGCCTTCGGCGGGTCGGGAGTGGCCGCCAAGCCGCTGATCGAGGCGGGGCTCGACCCGCTCCACGTGGTGTGGCTGCGGGTGGCGGGCGCCGCCCTGGTGATGCTGCCGGTCGCGGTGCGCCACCGTGCCCTGCCGCGCCGCCGCCCCGCGCTGCTCGCCGGGTTCGGGCTGCTCGCCGTCGCCGGTGTCCAGGCCTGCTACTTCGCCGCGCTCTCCCGGATCCCGGTCGGTGTGGCCCTGCTCATCGAGTACCTGGCGCCCGCCCTCGTGCTGGGCTGGGTGCGGTTCGTGCAGCGGCGGCCCGTCACGCGCGCCGCCGCGCTCGGCGTGGTCCTCGCGGCGGGCGGGCTCGCCTGTGTGGTGGAGGTCTGGTCCGGGCTGAGCTTCGACGCGCTGGGCCTGGCCCTCGCCCTCGGCGCGGCCTGCTGTCAGGTCGGCTACTTCGTCCTGGCCGACCAGGGCAGCGACGCGGGCGAGGCGGCGCCGGACCCGCTCGGCGTCATCGCCTACGGGCTGCTCGTCGGCGCCGCTGTGCTGACGGTCGTGTCCCGCCCCTGGAGCATGGACTGGTCGGTGCTCGCGGGCTCGGCGTACCTGAACGGCACCGCCGTACCGGCCGTGGCCCTGCTCACCTGGATCGTGCTGGTCGCCACGGTCGTCGCCTACGTCACCGGCGTGCTGTCCGTGCGGCGGCTGTCGCCGCAGGTCGCCGGGGTCGTCGCCTGTCTGGAGGCGGTCATCGCCACCGTGCTGGCCTGGGTGCTGCTCGGCGAGCACCTGTCCGCTCCGCAGGTCGCCGGCGGCGCGGTCGTCCTGGTCGGCGCGTTCATCGCCCAGTCCTCCACCCCCGCCAAGGGCTCCGCGGAGCCGGTCGCCTCGGGCGGCGCGGAGCGGGAGCTGTCCGCCCGCGGCACCGCTGCGTAAGGTCCTGGTCGTGCCGTCGCACGCACGCGCCCTTCCGCCCCCGGCCGCCTGAGCCCGGCCTCCGGGACACTCGCCCCGGGCGCACCCGCCGGACCGGACGGCACGAGGGGCCGGGCGCCGGGTCGGAGCCGGTGGTGTGACCCGGGGCCGCTACCGCGCCACCAGGTAGTCCGGCAGTTCGATGCCGGGCGTCAGGTCGGTGTTGGCGACCGGCGTCTCGTAGCCCTTGCGGAGCGGGACGACCCCGGCCCAGTGCGGAAGGGACAGGTCCTCGGGCTCGTCGTTGGCACCGCCGGTGCGAACCTTGGCCGAGACCTCCTCCAGGTCCAGGCGGATGACCGCGGTGGCGGCCAGCTCCTTCTTGTTCGCGGGCCGGGAGTCGGCGGCCCGGCCCGGGACGACGTGGTCCACCAGGGCGTCCAGGGCCAGCCGCCGCTCCTCGGGGTCGGTGACCTCGTGCGCGACGCCGTGCACCACGACCGAGCGGTAGTTGATCGAGTGGTGGAACGCGGAGCGGGCGAGCACGAGGCCGTCGACGTGGGTGACCGTCAGGCACACCGGCAGGCCCGGGTCGGGCTCGCCGGCCATCCGCAGCGGGCGGGAACCGGTCGAGCCGTGCACGTAGAGCCGCTCGCCGACCCGGCCGTACAGCGTCGGCAGCACCACCGGGGCGCCGTCCCGGACGAAGCCGAGGTGGCAGACGTACCCCTCGTCCAGTATCGCGTGCACCAGCTCCTTGTCGTACGACGCCCGGTCCGCGGAGCGTGTGGGCACGGTCCGCTCGGTCGGCGTGTAGGCGGCGGTCTGGGTTTCCTCGGTCGTGCCCGGCATGACGGTCCCTCCATGGCGAAAACTTTTGCACTAGTGCATAATGCTCTTTGTGCTAGGAGAATATCGGATCGCAGGGCGAGGCGCAGCCGAGATCGCGGCCAGTGTCGAGCAGGCGGTCGGCGCCGGACAGCTGGAACCGGGGCAACTCCTGCCTCCCATGAGGGAGTTGGCCGAACAGCTGGGGGTGAACCCGAACACGGTCGCCGCGGCCTATCGCACCCTGCGCGAGCGGGGGGTGATCGAGACGGCCGGCCGCCGGGGCAGCCGGGTCCGTCCCAAGCCCGCCACCACCGGCCGGGAGCAACTGCGCGTCGAGGTCCCGCCCGGTGGCAGCGACCTCTCCTCGGGCAACCCCGATCCCGCCCTGCTGCCCCGCCTGGGCCCGGCCCTCGCCGCGGCGGCGGAGCGGGGCGACCGCCGGCCCGTCCGCTACGGGGACGACCCCGTCGACGCGGACCTCGCCCGCCTCGCCCGTGCCGAACTCGACGCCGACGGCGTCCCCGCGGGCCCGCTGACCGTCACCTCCGGCTCCCTGGACGCCATCGAGCGCGTCCTCGCCGCGCACCTCAAGCCGGGCGACACGGTCGCCGTGGAGGACCCCGGCTGGGGCAGCGCCCTCGACCTCGTCCCCGCACTGGGCCTGCAGCCGGCCCCGGTCGGTGTCGACGACGAGGGGCCGCGCACGGACGACCTGCGCCGCGCCCTGGAGTCCGGGGCGCGCGCCGTGATCGTCACCGACCGCGCCCAGAACCCGACCGGTGCCTCGATCACGGCCACGCGCGCGCGTGCCCTGCGCGCGGTGCTGCGGGACCACCCGGGGACCCTGCTCATCGAGGACGACCACGGCCACGGCATCGTCGATCTGCCGCTGCACCCCCTCGCGGGCGTCACCCGGCACTGGGCCTTCGTCCGCTCCGCGGCCAAGGCCTACGGGCCCGACCTGCGCCTCGCCGTCCTCGTCGGCGACCCCGTCACCGTCGACCGGGTCCGGGGCCGTCAGAGCCTGGGCCCCGGGTGGGTGAGCCTGCTCCTCCAGCGGGCCGTGGCGCACCTGTGGGCGTCCGGCGCGGTGGACCGGGCGGCGGTGGCGCGGGCGTACGGCGCCCGCCGGGACGCGCTGGTCGGCGCGCTGGCGGAACGCGGGGTCACCGCCCACGGGTGCAGCGGCATGAACGTCTGGGTGCCGGTCCCCGACGAGACCGGCGCGGTGGCCCGGCTGCTGCAAGGGGGGTGGGCGGTGGCTCCGGGCGCCCGCTTCCGCCTCGCCTCCCCGCAGGGCATCCGCATCACGGTCTCGGCGCTCGCGCCGCGGGACATCGGCGCTCTGGCCGACGCGGTGGCGGCGGCGGTACGCCCGGGACCCGCACGCGTCTACGGGTAGGAGGGCCGCGGCAGGGGGGCGGCGCGGTGCCGCCCCCCTGCCGTCCACGCCCCGCCGGGTCAGGCGCCCTTGGCCCGCACCTGGGTGAGCGCGGCGCCCGCCAGCACGATCACCGCCCCCACCGGCGTGGTCCACCGGAGCGACTCCCCGAGGATCGCCACCCCCGCGGCCGTGGCGATGACGGGGATGAAGTACGTGACCATCTGGGCGGTGGTGGGCCCGACCTCGGCGACCAGTCCGTACTGGATCAGCACCGCGAGCCCGGTCCCCAGCGCCCCCAGCGCGGCCACGGCCAGCAGCGGAACGACCGCGACGTGCTCCGGGACGCCGGTGAACAGCGGCGTCACCACGGCCAGTTGCACCGTCGCCAGCAGCAACTGCCCCCCGGTCATCGCCAGATGCGAGTTGCCCGTGCCGGCCAGCGTCCGGCGCACGTAGATCCAGCCCACCGGGTAGCTCAGCGAGGCCAGCAGCGCCATCGCCGTGCCCGTGGCGTCCAGGCCGTGGAAGCCCTGCCAGACCCCCAGCACGGTCAGCACGCCGAGGAAACCGAGTGCGAGGCCGGCGACCCGGACCCGGGTGGGCCGGTCCTCGGACAGCGCGACCAGGGACAGGACCATCCCCCACAGGGGAGACGTGGCGTTGCAGATGCCGGCGAGCGTGGACGGGATCGTCAGCTCGGAGTAGGCGAAGAGGGAGAACGGCAGGGCGTTCAGCAGGAACGCGGCGACCGCCATGTGCCCCCACAGCCGGGCCCCGCGCGGCAGCCGCTCCCGCTTCACGGCCATCGCCGCCACCAGTACCGCCGTACCGAACACCAGCCGTCCGAGGGTGACCTGGAAGGGTGCGTACCCCTCGGTCCC
Organism: Streptomyces sp. NPDC038200; assembly: GCF_055600785.1. Classification (NCBI taxonomy): domain Bacteria; kingdom Bacillati; phylum Actinomycetota; class Actinomycetes; order Kitasatosporales; family Streptomycetaceae; genus Streptomyces; species Streptomyces sp. NPDC038200. The sequence goes on along the minus strand of NZ_JBVJYH010000031.1, from coordinate 36,850 downwards.
CACCTTGATCAAGAGAAAGCTGAAGCCCCAGATCAGTGACAGGGCGCCGAAGCGGAGCCGCCAGTCGAGGCGGGCGCGGGGGCGGACCGGGGCCGGGGCGGGGGACTGGGTGCGGGGCGTGGCGACCGTGCTCATGCCCTCAACGATGCAGGAGGCAACCTCGTAGGACAATCGAGATTTCCCGCCTGATATCTCTTAGAATCACTTACATGTTGAACCTGGAGCGCCTGCGCACCCTGGACGCCCTGGCCCGGCACGGTTCGGTCAGTGCCGCCGCCGACGCGCTGCACGTCACCACGTCCGCGGTCTCGCAGCAGCTGGGCAAGCTGGAACGGGAGGTCGGTCAGCAGCTCCTCGCCAAGAACGGGCGGGGGGTGCGGCTCACGGACGCCGGGCGGCTGCTGTCGGAGCACGCGGCGCGCATCCTGTCGCAGGTCGAGCTGGCCGAGTCCGACCTGGAGGCGCACCGGGGCCAGGTCGTCGGTGAGCTGCGGCTGTCGGCGTTCCCGACCGCCGCGCGCGGCCTCTTCCCCGCCGCGCTCGGCGCGCTGCGCGCCCAGCACCCCGGGCTGCGCGTGCGCTCCAGCGAACTGGAACCGGAGCAGGGCATCGCCGGGGTCGTCCGCGGCGATCTCGATCTGGCGGTCGTCCTCGACTGGTACAACAAGCCGATGCCCGTGCCCGACGGCCTGGTCAAGGCTCCTCTGCTGGACGATCCGGCCGACGTCGCCCTCCCCGTGGGGCATCCGCTCGCCGACCGGGACGAGGTGGACCTCGCCGAGTTCGCGGACGACGAGTGGATCACCTGGGGCGAGGGCGAGTTCTGTCACGAGTGGCTGATGTTCACGCTCCGCTCGAAGGGCATCGAGCCCATCGTCGGCCACCGCGCGGGCGAGACCCACACCCAACTCGGCCTGGTCGCCGCCGGTCTGGGCGTGTGCATAGCCCCGCTGCTGGGCCGTCACCCCGTGCCGCCGGGCATCGTCACGATCCCGCTCCGGCAGCGCGTGCGCAGGCACGTGTACGTGGTCTGGCGGGCGGACGCCGACCGCCGTCCCTCCATCCGCGCGGCGGTGGAGGCCCTGCGCACCGCCGCCCGGCTCGGCTGACTCGGGGGCCCGCCCCCCACCTCGTCCTACGCCCCGCCCAGCTTGCGGAAGTCCCAGGACACGATCTTCTCCGGGGTCAGCCGGGCCCAGGCGTGCCGGCCGTCGTGCGGCATCTCGTCCAGGCCGAAGTTCTTGCGCGCGAACAGGGTCTCGGCCGTGTCGAGTTCGGCGCACAGCTCGCCGCGGCGCGGCACCTCGCCCACGAACTCCACCCGGCCGGTCAGCTCGACCCCGCGCAACTGGTCGTACTCCTCGCCCGAGTCGATCACCACGGCCACCCGGGGATCGCGGCGCAGCTGCGCCCAGCGGCGGCTGCGCACCACCGAGTACAGCCACAGCGAGGTGCCGTCCCAGGCGAACCACAGCGCGCTCACGTGCGGGGTGCCGTCGGCCGAGACGGTCGCGACCCGGCAGGTGCGCTGGGTGGTGAGGAACGCGTCCAGCTCGCCGGGCGTCATCATGATCTTCCGGCCCCGGCGCTGCTCAGTGACGGTCATGCGGCCCCCTCTTCTCGACGTCGTGTCGGCGAACTATCGTGCTCTTGACTGATCCTCTGACATCACGTCAGAAAAGAAAACAGGTCGCGTTCAAGGGGGCGCCATGCCGGAGCAGCTCAGCGGACTCCTCGATCCCGTCAGCACCGTCCTGCTCACCGTGGAGTGCCAGCAGGGCGTCGTCGGCCCGGACAGCGCCCTGCCCGAACTCGCCCGCGAGGCACGCTCCTCCGGCGCCCTGCGCAACGTGGCCCGGCTGGTCGCCGCCGCCCACGAGACCGGCGTGCAGGTGATCCACGCGATCGCCGAACGCCGCCCGGACGGCCGGGGCGCGAGCCGCAACGCCCGCCTGTTCCGGGCCGCCGAGCGGCTGCCCGTGCGGCAGCTGAGCGGCAGCACGGCGGTCCGGATCGCGCCCCCGATCGAGGTCGCCGAGGAGGACCTCGTCGTACGGCGGCTGCACGGGCTGTCCCCGGTCCACGGCACCGAGGTCGACGCCCTGCTGCGCAACCTCGGCTGCCGGACGCTGATCGTCGCCGGGGTCTCGGCCAACGTGGCCGTTCCCAACGCGGTGTTCGACGCCGTGAACCTGGGGTACACCGCCGTCGTCCCGGCCGACGCCATCGCGGGGGTGCCCGCCGACTACACCCCGGCGATGATCCGCAACACCCTCGCGCTGGTCGCCGCGATCGCGACCACCGACGAGGTGCTCGGCTGCCTCCGGCGGGCGTACGCGCGACGCTGAGCCGGCTCAGGCCAGCTTGATCTCGTCGCCGGAGACGGTGATCTTCGCGGCGGCCAGCGCCTGCGTCGCGGGTCCCTTCTTCACGCTGCCGTCCTCCGCCGAGAACTGGCTCTGGTGACACGGGCAGACGATCACGCCGTTCGCCACGCTGCCCACCGCGCAGCCCTGGTGGGTGCACTTGGCCGAGAACGCCTTGTAGGTGCCCGCCGTCGGCTGGGTGACCACGACACCCTGGTCCTTGAAGACCTTGCCGCCGCCTTCGGGGATGTCCGAGGTCTTCGCGAGCGCGGAGCCGCCGCTGTCCTGGGCGGACCCGCCGGAGCCCGAGTCGCCGGACCCGGCTCCCGTGGTGACGGTCTTGCCGGAACCGTCGTCCGAACCGCAGGCGGTCAGCGCGGCGGCGAGCCCGGCCGCCCCGGCCGCCGCCACCACGGTACGGCGGGCCGGTCCCGCTGAGGGCTGGAGCGATGCGCTGGTCATGGGGGACTTCCCTTCCGCGGAGCCTGTCGTGATCCGCCATGGGGTACGGCCAAGGAACGGCGGCCGTTCAGACGGACGCCCGGATCCTTGCCGCCCGTGACGAGCGGGCCATGGGCCTCGGCTGTCGGCGGGCTGTGGGCCGGGCGCCGCGCCCTGCCCCAGTAACCTGGGGCGATGCTCAAGGAAGTCACCGCGACCCGCTACATCACGCCCCTGCGTGAGGGGGGCTCGCTGCCGGGGCTCGTCGAGGCCGACGACTTCGGGATCTACGTCATGAAGTTCACCGGAGCCGGACAGGGCCGCAAGACCCTGGTCGCCGAGGTGGTGTGCGGCGAACTCGCCCGGCGCCTCGGATTCCGCATGCCCCGGCTGGTCACCGTCCAGCTGGACCCGGTCCTCGGGCTCGGCGAGCCCGAGCAGCAGGTGCAGGACCTGCTCCGGGGCAGCGGCGGCACCAACCTCGGCATGGACTTCCTGTCCGGCGCGCTCGGCTACGACCCGCTCGCCTTCCCGGTGAACCCACAGGAGGCCGGCCGGATCGTCTGGCTCGACGCGCTGATCAACAACGTCGACCGCTCCTGGCGCAACCCCAACCTGTTGGTCCACCACGGCGAACTGTGGCTCATCGACCACGGCGCCACGATGATCTGGCACCACAACTGGCCCTCCGCCGAGGCTTCGGCGGCCCGTCCCTACGACGCCTCCGACCACGCCCTCGCCCGCTTCGCCCCGGACGTGCCCGCGGCCGCGGCCGAGCTGGCACCCCGGGTCACCGAGGACCTGCTCGCCGAGGTCACCGCCGAGATCCCGGACGCCTGGCTCGCCGACGAACCCGGCTTCGACACCCCGGACGACCTGCGCCGGGCCTACGCACGACCGCTCCTCGCGCGAGCGGCCGTCATCGCCGAGCGGATCACCGGCCTCGGCTCCGGAACCGAGTGAGGGCACATGAGCGAGCGATGCGAGGAGAGCAAGTGAGCGAGCGCCACATCCACATGGCCGGCCATGTGACCGAGCGCCACATCACCCGGGCGGGCCAGGGCGGCGACCGGGACGTGTTCGAGTACGCGCTGCTGCGGGTCGTGCCCCGGGTGGAGCGCGGCGAGTGCATCAACGCCGGCGTGGTCGTCTACTGCCGCGCCCGGTCGTACGTCGGCGCCCGCACCCATCTGGACGAGGCGCGGCTGCTCGCGCTGGACCCGGCCGCCGACGTCGCCGGGGTGCGCGCCGCGCTCCGGGCGATCGAGCGGCACTGCGCGGGCGGGGAGGAGGCCGGGCAGGCGGCGGGGGACGACGCCGGGCGCCGCTACCGCTGGCTGATCGCGCCCCGCTCCACCGTGGTCCGGCCCGGTCCTGCGCACACCGGTCTGACCGCCGACCCCGCCGCCGAGACGGAGCGATTGCTGGACCTCCTGGTGAGGTAATGGATCACACCGGCCGGATGTGCCGTTGACACCGGGTGCCAGGGCTTCTAGCGTCACGGGTGCTGAAGGTACTAAGCGGTCGCTCACCGCATGGGCGGGCCCTCTCCGAGGGTCCGACAGGTTCTCTCAAGGGCGAGGAGAAGCAGCAATGTCCACCACAGAACAGCGGGTCGCGGTAGTCACCGGCGCGGCGCGCGGCATCGGCGCCGCCACCGCCGTACGACTGGCCGCCGAAGGCCGCGCGGTCGCCGTGATCGATCTGGACGAGGCCGCCTGCAAGGACACCGTCGAGAAGATCACCGCGGCCGGCGGCAAGGCCATCGCGGTCGGCGCGGACGTCTCCGACGAGGCGCAGGTCGAGGCCGCCGTCGCGCGGGTCGCCGAGGAGCTGGGCGCCCCGACGATCCTGGTCAACAACGCCGGTGTGCTGCGTGACAACCTGCTGTTCAAGATGAGCGTCTCCGACTGGGACACGGTCTTGAACGTGCACCTGCGCGGCTCGTTCCTGATGACCAAGGCCGTCCAGAAGCACATGGTGGACGCGGGCTGGGGCCGGGTCGTCAACCTCTCCTCCTCCTCGGCGCTCGGGAACCGCGGCCAGGCCAACTACTCCGCCGCCAAGGCCGGCCTGCAGGGCTTCACCAAGACCCTCGCCATCGAACTGGGCAAGTTCGGCATCACCGCCAACGCCGTCGCCCCCGGCTTCATCGCCACCGAGATGACCAAGGCCACCGCCGACCGGGTCGGCATGGGCTTCGAGGACTTCAAGAAGGCCGCCGCCACGCAGATCCCGGTGCACCGGGTCGGCGAGCCGGAGGACATCGCCAACGCCATCGCGTTCTTCACCGGCGAGGCGGCCGGCTTCGTCTCCGGCCAGGTGCTGTACGTCGCCGGCGGACCGCTCGACTAAGGGATTCAGAGGTAGCACGGACATGACTGAACTCCCGGAACTCTCCGGCAAGGTCGCGATCGTCACCGGCGCGAGCCGCGGTATCGGCTACGGCGTCGTCGAGGCGCTGGTGGCACGCGGCGACCGCGTGTGCATCACGGGCCGCAACGAGGACGCCCTCAAGGAGGCCGTCGAGCAGCTCGGCGCCGAGCGGGTCATCGGCGTCGCCGGCAAGGCCCACGACCTGGACCACCAGACCGAGGTCGTCGAGCGCACCATGGAGGCCTTCGGCCGGGCCGACTTCCTGGTCAACAACGCGGGCACCAACCCCGTGTTCGGGCCGATCGCGGACCTGGACCTGGGCGTCGCCCGCAAGGTCTTCGAGACCAACGTGATCTCCGCCCTCGGCTTCGCCCAGAAGACCTGGCACGCCTGGCAGAAGGACAACGGCGGCGCGATCGTCAACATCGCCTCGGTCGCCGGCCTCGCGCCCTCGCCGTTCATCGGCGCGTACGGCGTCAGCAAGGCCGCGATGATCAACCTGACCCAGCAGCTGGCGCACGAGTTCGCGCCCGGGGTACGGGTCAACGCGATCGCCCCGGCCGTGATCAAGACCAAGTTCGCCCAGGCCCTGTACGAGGGCCGCGAGGAGGAGGCGGCGGCGGCCTATCCGCTCGGCCGGCTCGGCGTCCCCTCCGACATCGGCGGGGCGGCGGCCTTCCTCACCTCCGAGCAGTCCGACTGGATCACCGGTCAGACGCTCGTCGTGGACGGCGGAATCTTCCTCAACGCCGGCGTGGGCTGAGACCGGGCATCTTCTTCCGGGCGCCGATTTTCGGACGGATCGGCGCCCGGAAGGGCCTGACGGAACCGGTCAGCGGAATGACAACGTCGTCAGGGCTCAGTCGATCGAGAACGCCTGTTCCGAAGGAGGTTCCGGGGGCCGGACGCTGCGGTATGGTCTGCCGACCCTTGGTAGGGCAGATCGAGGAGCGTGCGCGTGTTCAACCGGAACCGATTCCTGCGGAGAGTCGCGGCGATCGCGTCCATATCGTTGGTCGCCGGATGCAGTCTGCTGTCCGACGGTGATCCCGACAGCCAGGGTCCGATCGTCGTGGGTACCACGAGCGTCCCCAGCACGCTCGACCCGGCCGGCGCCTGGGACGGCTCCTGGGAGCTGTACCGCAACATCTTCCAGACGCTCGTCGCCTACCCGAACGGCGCCACCACCCCGCAGCCCGACGCCGCCGAGAACTGCGCCTTCACCGACTCCTCGAGCCGCACGTACCGCTGCAAGCTGCGCGCGGACCTGAAGTTCGCCGACGGCGACGCGCTGACCGCCGAGGCCGTCCGGTACTCGATCAACCGCATCCGCACCATCAACGCGCCCAGCGGCCCCGCCGGACTGCTCGGCAGTCTGGACCGGATCGAGACGTCCGGCGAGCGCGAGATCGTCTTCCACCTCAACCAGTCCGACGCCACCTTCCCGTTCGTGCTGGCCACCCCCGCCATGTCGATCGTCGACCCGGACGACTACCCCGCCAACTCCCTGCGCAAGGACACCACGGTGTACGGCTCCGGGCCGTACGAGCTGAAGTCCTACGAGGACGACACGGAGGCCGTCCTCGTCCGCAACGACAACTACCAGGGCTTCGCCAAGCGGCAGAACGACGCGGTGACCATCCGCTACTTCCAGGACTCCGCCGGCATGGTCAAGGCGCTGCGGGACAAGCAGATCGACGTCACCTACCGCGGTCTCGCCGCCGACGACATCGTCTCCCTGCAACAGCACGACAACGAGGACCTGCAGCTGGTCGACGGCGCCGGCACCGACATCAGCTACCTGGTGTTCAACCCCAAGGACCCCTGGGCCAAGCAGCCCGCCGTGCGCAAGGCCGTCGCCCAGATCGTGGACCGGGGGGCGATCGCGCACAAGGTCTACAAGGACACCGTCGACCCGCTGTACTCGATGGTCCCCAAGGGCCTCACCGGCCATGCCACCGGGTTCTTCGACGACTACGGCGACCCGAGCGTGCCCAAGGCCCGGAAGATCCTCTCGGACGCCGGGATCACCCGGCCCGTCCCGCTCACCCTCTGGTACACCACCGACCGCTACGGCTCCGAGACGGCCCTGATGTTCCGAGAGCTGCAGCGGCAGCTGGACGACTCCGGACTGTTCAGCGTCACCCTCAAGAGCCGCCCCTGGAAGAGCTATGTGGTCGGCTACCAGAAGGGCGAGTACCCGGTGTTCGGGCGCGGCTGGTTCCCGGACTTCCCGGACGCCGACAACTTCATCGCCCCGTTCGTCGGCGAGCACAACGCCCTCGGCACGCCCTACCCGGCCAAGGCGATCACCGGCCGGCTGCTGCCCCACTCGCGCGCGGAGAGCGACCGCGCCCGGACGGTCAAGGACGTGGAGGCGGCCCAGCAGATCATGGTGAACGACGCCCGGCTGATCCCGCTGTGGCAGGGCCGGCAGTTCGTGGCGGCCAGCGATGACGTCTCCGGGGGCGAGCAGGCCCTGGACCCGTCGACGATCATGATGATGTGGACACTGCACCGCAAGACCAGCTGGTGAAACGCCCTCGGGGCACCGGTTGTCAGTGGTCGCCTGTAGGTTCTGAGGCCTGGAAGTGACCACACGCAGTAGCTGATCGACATCGTGAGGACGTTGACGTGACCGACATCGCCATGCTGCCCGAGTCCTGGCGCGGGGTTCTGGGCGACGAACTGCAGCAGCCCTACTTCAAGGAGCTGACCGAGTTCGTCGAGGAGGAGCGGGCGAAGGGTCCCGTCTATCCGCCGCGCGAAGAGGTCTTCGCCGCGCTGGACGCGACGCCGTACGAGCGGGTGAAGGTCCTCGTCCTGGGCCAGGACCCGTATCACGGCGAGGGCCAGGGCCACGGCCTGTGCTTCTCGGTCCGCCCCGGTGTGAAGACCCCGCCGTCGCTGCGGAACATCTACAAGGAGATGCAGGAGGAGCTGGGCCTGCCCGTCCCGGACAACGGCTACCTGATGCCGTGGGCCCGGCAGGGCGTGCTGCTGCTCAACGCGGTCCTCACCGTCCGGTCCGGTGAGGCCAACTCGCACAAGGGCAAGGGCTGGGAGAAGTTCACCGACGCCGTGATCCGCGCCGTGGCCTCCCGCCCCGACCCGGCGGTCTTCGTCCTGTGGGGCAACTACGCGCAGAAGAAGCTCCCGCTGATCGACGAGAGCCGGCACGTGGTCGTCAAGGGCGCGCACCCCTCGCCGCTGTCCGCCAAGAAGTTCTTCGGCTCCCGCCCGTTCACACAGATCAACGAGGCCATCGCCGCGCAGGGGCACGAGGCGATCGACTGGCAAATCCCGAATCTGGGCTGAGGGCGGCGGGCGCCTGCGGAGTGCCGCAGGCGCAACTCCCCGAAGACGCGGGGCCGTCTCCGTGTACGGCTCCGCCCCGTGGGCGCGACCGGCTCGCCACCGGCCCGCGGCCGACCGCCGGCGCCTCCCGCAACGGCGCCGCCTGCCCGGGAATCCCGTCGGCGCCGTCTAGCGTCGGAACCACACAACGGTCGACAGCCCGGAGGGCCTCGTGGCGGAGCGACAGGAGCAGGCGGCGCCGGACGCCGTGCTGACGCGGATCGGGCAGGTCGTGATGCTGCACCACGGCGGCGACCGCGAGGAGGCCCGCAGCCGTTTCCTGGATCTGTGGGCGGAGATCGGCGAGGACGGCGCCCCGCTGCACCGCTGCACCCTGGCCCACTACTTGGCCGACACCCAGGACGATCCGGCGGACGAACTCGCCTGGGACCTGAGGGCGTTGTCGGCGGCCGAGGAACTGGCCGACGGCCGCGCGGGCGGCGACCCGTCCAGTGTCCAGGGCTTCTTCCCCTCCCTGCACCTCAACCTGGCCGCCGACTACGCCAAGCTGGGCCGCGCCGAGGCCGCCCGCAGCCACCTGCGCCGGGCCCGCCGCGCGGCGGGCTCCCTGTCCGACGACGGCTACGGCGAGGGGGTCCGGTCCGCGATCAGCCGCCTGGCGCTGCGGCTGGGGGAGGACGGCGCCCCGGGCGGCGACAGCTGGGGCCCGCCCCGGCAGCGCTAGGAACCCCGGCGCGGCCGGTCGTGTCCGCGCGGTGGGGATCGGGTCCCGAGACCGCCGCGCGCCTGTCGGGACGCGGCTCAGTGCCCGTACGCCTGCTCGCAGAGGCTCGCCTCGGGGCCGTCCTCGCGCCAGCCCCCGTACGCGTTGCCCAGGGCGCACACGTCCGGAGCCCCCGGCAGGGGCGGCACCGGGGCGGGCGCGTCGGTGCCCGGGGACCGGGGGCGGGCCGGGCGGGGGGTCGGCGGCGCGGGCGGGGCCGGCGGCCGGTGGATGACCTCGGGCGCGGCCGGGGGCATGTGTCCGGCGGGCGGCCGGGAGCGTTCCGGATGCCGGGACGGTCCGGCCATCTCCAGTGCCTCGACGGCCGGCGCCTCCACCACCCGGGGCGGCGCGCTGCCGTCCGGCCGGGGCGCGGCCGGCTGCGAGGGCGCGGTGTCCGGCGGCCCCGGGGTCGCCGGGTGCCGCACCGTCACACAGCCGGAGAGGGCCGAGACGGCCACGGTGACCAGAAGCGCTGCGGTGGTCGTCGTTCGATACACCCGCGCAACTCTGCTGGTTCGGCGCCCGGCTTGGCAGCAGGGAGGCGAGTCCGGTGCCCCGCACGGGTGATTGCATGCCCCGTGCGAGGGATGTGCCGTACGGGGGCTGACGTCCGGTCGCCGGGGGCGTCGCCGGTCCGTCCGCCGTGGTCCGGGGACGGCCGAGGATCCTCAGCTCCCCAGCAGGCCCCGCAGCAGTTCCCGCAGCCCGGTGCGGATCTCCGCCAGGTCCGGTGTCCGGGTGCTGAAGGAACCGGCCGCGCAGGAGAACATCAGCCCGTCCGCCCAGGCGACCAGGGACAGCACATGGCGGTCCGGGGCGGGTGAGCCCACGGCGGTGAGCATCGCGGTCAGCTGTTCCTTGAACACGGCGCCGGTCCGGTCGTAGAACGCGCGCAGTTCGGGGCGGCGGGTGGCCTCCAGGGCCAGTTCGTAGCGGGCGATCAGCAGATCGCGGTCGCGGGTCAGCGAGCGGTGCACCGCCAGCGCCAGACCCTCGGCCAGTGCGTCGGGTCCGCCGCGCGGGTCCGGCAGCTCCGCCAGCGCCAGCACCCGTGCCTCCCGCTCCGCGTGCCGCCGCACCGCGAGTTCCAGCAGGGCCTGCCGGGTGCGCGCCACGTTCGACGTCGAGCCCGGCGGCAGCCCGGCCGCCTCGTCCACCGCCCGGTGCGTCAGCCCGCGCATGCCGCGCCCGGCGAGCAGCGCGAGGGCGGCATCGGCGACCCGTTCGGCGCGGGCGGTGCTCGGTGAGTGGGGGGAGCTGGGGGGTGCCACGGACATGCGCCGACCCTACCCGCCTCACTACGGCTGTAGTAAGGTCGGCTGCACTACAGGTGTAGTCAAGAGGGGGAGCCATGGCTCGGCCGACGCGTGTGATCGTCATCGGGGGCGGCATCGGAGGGCTGGCCGCGGCAGCGGCTCTGCACCAGCGGGGCCGGGCCGTGACCGTGCTGGAGCGCGCCCCCTCCCTGGACCCCGTCGGCGCGGCCATCTCGCTCGCCCCCAACGCCCTGCGCGCCCTGGACGTCCTCGGCATCGGCGACGAGATCCGCGACCTGGCCGCCTGGCAGGGGGACGGGGGCCTGCGCACGCCCCGCGGGCGCTGGCTGTCCCGCTCCGACGCCGAGGCCGCCGCCGCACGCTTCGGCGGCCCCCTGGTGCTGCTGCCCCGGGCCGTCCTCGTCGACCGGCTCGCCGCCCTCCTCCCGCCCGGTACCGTCCGCACCGCGGCGCCCGCGGCCCTCGCCGACCCCGGCGACCGACACCGGCCGGCCCGCGTGACCACCGGCGAGGACGAGCTGGAGGCCGACCTGGTGGTCGGCGCGGACGGCATCGGCTCGCGCGTCCGCGGCGTCCTGTTCCCCCGCCACCCCGGGCCGGCGTACGCCGGGTTCACCACGTGGCGGGTACTCGTCCCGGTGCCCGGCGCGGAGTTCGCCCCGCACGAGACCTGGGGCCGCGGCCACATCTGGGGCACCCACCCCCTCGGGGACGGCCGGGTCTACGCCTACGCGGCCGCCGTGGTCCCGGCCGGGGAGCACGCCCCCGACGACGAGAAGGCCGAACTGCTGCGCCGCTACGGCGACTGGCACGACCCCGTCCCCGCCGTGCTCGCCGCCGCCCGCCCCGAGGACGTGCTCCGGCACGACGTCCACCACCTCGCCCGCCCCCTGCCCGCCTACCACTCGGGCCGGACGGTCCTCCTCGGCGACGCCGCCCACGCGATGCCACCGACCCTCGGCCAGGGCGGCAACCAGGCCGTCGAGGACGCCGTCGTCCTCGCGCACCACGGCGCGGACCTGCCCGCCTACACCGCCGCCCGCCTCCCGCGGACGACCGCCGTCGCCCGCCGGGCCGTCCGCGTCGCCCGCCTCAACATGGCCCGCGGCCGTGCCCTGGTGGCCGTACGCGACACGGCCGTCGCGGCTCTGTCGGCGGCCGGGCCGGCGTTCTTCCTGCGCGGCTTCGACGGCATCGCCGACTGGCGGCCCCCGTATGCTTCCGGCAGGCAATACGCAGGCCAGCGGTAGAGGAGAGCACGTGAAGGTCGGCTGCATCGGACTCGGGGACATCGCGCAGAAGGCGTACCTGCCGGTGCTGGGCGCGCAGCCGGGGCTCGACCTCCATCTGCAGACCCGCACACCCGCCACCCTGGAGCGGGTCGGGGACACCCTGCGCGTGCCCCGGGAGCAGCGGCACACCACCCTCGACTCGCTGCTCGCCGCCGGCCTCGACGCGGCCTTCGTGCACGCGCCGACGGCCGTCCACCCCGAGATCGTCACCCGACTGCTGGAGGCCGGCGTCCCGACGTACGTGGACAAGCCGCTCGCCTATGAACTCGCCGACTCCGAGCGGCTGGTGGACCTCGCCGAGCAGCGCGGTGTGTCGTTGTCCGTGGGTTTCAACCGCCGGTACGCGCCCGGGTACGCGCAGTGCCTGGACCACCCCCGCGAGCTGATCCTCCTGCAGAAGAACCGGGTCGGGCTGCCGGAGGAGCCCCGCTCGATGATCCTGGACGACTTCATCCACGTCGTGGACACCCTGCGGTTCCTGGTGCCGGGGCCGGTCGACGACGTCAGCGTCCGCGCCCGCGCCGAGGACGGGCTGCTCCACCACGTCGTGCTCCAGCTCGCCGGGGACGGCTTCACCGCGCTCGGCGTCATGAACCGGCTCAGCGGCTCCAGCGAGGAGATCCTGGAGGTGTCCGGTCAGGACACCAAGCGCCAGGTGGTCAACCTCGCCGAGGTGATCGACCACAAGGGACAGCCGACCGTGCGCCGGCGCGGCGACTGGGTGCCGGTGGCCCGGCAGCGCGGCATCGAGCAGGCGGTCCTCGCCTTCCTCGACGCCGTACGGGCGGGGAAGGTGCTCAGCGCCCGTGACGCGCTGGCGACCCATGAGCTGTGCGAGCGCGTGGTACGAGCGGTGCAGGACCGCTCCGGCGCAGCCTGAACGCCCGTATCCCCTCGGTCACGCCCAGCGCGGCCAGCACCAGCAGCGCACCGTGCACCGGCCAGTCGCCGTAGCGGACGTACGGCGTGATGCCGTGCGCGAGCGGTACGTCGTACACGCGCGTGGTGCTCGCGCCGGTGCCGAGCCACGGACCGAGGCGCTGCCCGTCCGGGCCGTAGACCGCCGAGACGCCCGTGAGCGTGGCGTGCACCATCGGGCGGCCGGTCTCGGCGGCGCGCAGCGCGGCCAGCGAGGCGTGCTGCTCGGGGGCCCAGCTGTGCTGGAAGGACGAGGTGGAGGACTGGCCGAGGAGGATGTCCGCGCCGTCCTCGGCGAGGTGCCGGCTCATGTCGGGGAACGCGGTCTCGAAACAGACCAGCGGGCCGATCCGCAGTCCGTGCCCGACGTTCATCACGGTCTGCTCGGTGCCGCGGCGCCGGTCCTCGCCCGCGGCCCGGCCCACCGAGGTGGCCCAGCCGAGCAGGGAACGGGCCGGTATGTACTCGCCGAACGGGACCAGCCGCATCTTGTCGTACCGGTCGCCGGTCGGGCCGTCCGGGCCGACCAGTACCGAACTCTTGTAGATGCCGGGCCGGTCGGAGCGGCGGGCGTCCACGTTCACCAGGACGTCGGCACCCGTCACCCGGGACAGCGCGGCCAGCCGCCGGGTCAGGTCGGGGCGGTCGTCCAGGTCGAAGCCGACGCTGGACTCGCCCCACACCACCAGGTCGACGTCCTGCCCGGCGAGCCGCCGGGTCAGCTGTTCCTCCCGGTCGAACCGCTTGTCACCGCTGTCCTGTCCGGCCACGACCCCCGGCTGCACGACGGCGATCCGCGTGGCCGCGTCGACGTCCGGGCGGGGCGCCCACACCCAGGCCGCCGAGGTCGCGGCGGCCGTGGCGGCCAGCGAGGCCACGGCCGGCACGCGTGACGCGCGGACCGAGACCAGCACCGCCACCGCCGTGTTGACGGCCACCACCAGGAAGCTGAGCAGCCACACCCCGCCCACCGAGGCGAGCCGCAGCGCCGGGTCCACCTGCCACTGGCTGGCGCCCAGCATGCCCCAGGGCCCGCCGAGGCCCTGCCAGGACCGGACCAGTTCCACCGCCAGCCAGGCCGACGGCAGTACCAGCAGCGCGGCGCCGATCCGGCCCGGCGACGGCGTCCCGCCCAGCAGCCGGCGCACGAGCAGTCCCCAGGGTGCCCAGAGCAGCCCCAGCAGCGCGGCTATCAGGAAGATGAACACGTGCAGGCTCGGCAGCAGCCAGTGGTGCACGGCCACCAGGAAGCCGATGCCGCCGCACCAGCCGTCGTACGCCGCCCGCCGTCCCGTCGGCGCCGAGCGGGCCAACAGGATCCACGGCACCAGGGCGACGTACGCGAACCACCACAGCGACGGGGCCGGGAACGCGAGTACGGGCAGGGCGCCGGCGAGGGCGGCGGTGGCCGAGCGACGCCAGGGGGAGGTCAGCCAGTGGTTGATCGTCCTCATAAGGACCCTTCCTACCCAGCTGTGGTTCCAGTGTGCGTCGGGGACGCAACCGGTGCGTCCCGGAGCCTGCCCGCGCCCCTCACCCGGCGCCGGGTCCGCTCGTCGGCGGACGGCGCCACTTCTCCTGTACGACGACCTCGCGCAGCCGCCAGCCGTCGGCGGTCCGCAGCACACCGAAGTCGTACCGCCCGCCGCACACGAGGTCCGGTGCGGCGGAGCCGTCGGGGCCGGCGAAACGCAGGGGGTTGAGATAGTCGGCGCGCACCCGGGCGGTGTCCCCGGTGTCCTGCTCCAGGGTTCCGAATCGCACCTGCCGGTTGACGATCAGATGCTGCCGCACGGCGAACAGGGCCAGGTTCTCGGCGAGCCAGGCGGCGACCCGCTCCGCGTCGCCCTCGATGCCGCCCGCCGAACGGTAGTCGGCCCGGCCGTCCGCCGTGAACAGCCCCCGGTACGCCGCCCAGTCTCCGTCGTCCACCGTCACCGCGTACGCGGTGACCAGGTCCTCCACGGCCAGCCGGTCCCTCACCGTCGCGAACTCCGCACGCTGCGTCATCGGCACAGTGTTGGGCACGGCGGACGCGGAGCCAAGGGGTGTGCGGGGTGAATGTTCGGTGGCGCGGGACGCCTTCGGCGGCCCGGCCGCGCGCAACTCCCTTGCCGGCCACCGATCGAGCCCGACGGACTGGGGTACGATCGACCGTATGGGTAGTGCCGCGGCCGCCGTCACCGACAAACGCCTCCTGCGCGGTGCCCGGACCCGGAAGGCCATTCTGGAGCGGGCCGTCGACATCGCCTCGCTCGACGGTCTCGGAGGGATCAGCTTCGGCCGTCTGGCCACGGACACCGGGCACAGCAAGGCGGGCATCCAGACGCTCTTCAAGACGAAGGAGGCGCTGCAGCTGGCGGTCGTCGACTTCGCCCGCGAGATGTTCGTCGACCACGTCGTCCGGCCGGCCGGGTCCGCGCCGCGCGGCGTCGCGCGTCTGCGCGCGCTGCTCGACGAGTGGGTCGTCTACGCCTCCACCCCGCTGTTCGCGGGCGGATGCTTCCGGGCCGCGAACCTCGCGGAGTTCGACGGCAGGACCGGGCCCGTCCATGACGCGCTCTTCCGGGACCAGCGGGAGTGGCTCGAGGTGATCGCCGGCGAACTGCGGTACGCCGTCGACGCCGGTGAGATCGCGGACCTGGACGTCGAACTCGCCGTCTTCCAGATCGACGCGCTGCTGTGCGCCGCCAACACGGCTCTGCGGCTGGGGGACGACAGCGCGGTGAGCAAGGTCCGCCGCGTCGTCGAGGGGCTGCTGACCGCTCCGCGGTGACGCGGTCGGCTCACTCGTGCTCCTGCGGCCGTTTCGGCAGAAGGAAGACGACGACGCCCGCTGTGACGGCGATGACGAGCGTCCCGAAGGACGCCACCGCAAGGGCGTGGCCGGCGGCGGCGACCCTGCCGACCGACGCGGGACGGAACGAGCCGAAGAAGACGGCACCGATCACGGCGACGCCCAGCGCTCCGCCGCACTGCTGAGCCGTCGACAGGATCCCCGACGCGACACCGGCCGACTCCGGCTCGACGCGGCTCAGCACCGTGTTGAGCGCCGGTGTGATCACCAGTCCGCCACCGACGCTCTGCAGCACGAGCGTGGGGATCACGAGCAGGGGGGTGATCCGCGGTCCGGACACCAGCAGGAGACCGGTCGCCAGGTATCCGCTCGCCAGGACGATCGCCCCGGCCTCCAGGACACGGCGCCCGTATCTCGGGATGATCCGGCTCGCCACCATGCCGAACACGAAGAAGGCGGTGGCCGCCGGCGTGTGGACCAGGCCCGCGCCGAGCGCCGACATGCCGAGGCCCTGCTGCAACGCCACCGACAGCACCAGGTAGTAGGAGTAGATCAGCGCGTACAGGGCGAGGACGAGAACGAGGCCGAGGGAGAACGAGCGCTGCCGGAACAGCGACAGCGGCACCAGCGGATCCCCGCCCCGCCGTTCCCGTCCCCGCTCGATCGCGACGAACAGGGCGAACGCCACCGCACTGCCCGCGAAGCAGGCCCAGACCCACCCCGGCCAGCCTGCCTCCCGCCCCTGGATCAGCGGGAGCACCAGGAGGAAGAGGGCCGCGCTGAGCACCAGGACGCCGGGCGTGTCCAGCCTGCGGTCGGCGGCTGACCCCGTCCTCGGTACGTAGCGCACGGCGAGCAGGAACATGGCGATTCCGATCGGCACGTTCACCCAGAACACCAGGCGCCAGCCAGAGCCGAACAGGTCGGCCCCGATCAGCAGTCCGCCGACGACCTGTCCGCCGATGGTGGCCAGGCCCATGACGATGCCCAGCACTCCGTACACGCGGTGCCGCCTCGCCGCCGGCACCAGCACCGTGACGTACGCGAACACCTGAGGAACCATCAGGGCGGCTCCCAGGCCCTGGACGACACGCGCGGTGATGAGGCCGCCCGCGTTCGGGGACAGCGCGCAGGCGACCGACGACAGAGTGAACAGGGCCACCCCGAGGAGGAACATCCCCTTGCGGCCGTACAGGTCGGCCAGGCGGGTGGCCGTGATGATGAAGACCGCGTAACTCAGCTGGTAACCCGCCAGGACCCACTGCACATCGCTGTCGGAGGCGTGCAGGTCCGCCACGATCGAGGGGGCGGCGACCACGACGATGAACGAGTCGAGGACCGCCATGAACAGGGCGGCCAAAGCCACCGATAACGTCAGCCACGGAAGGGCGTCGGCTTGCCCGGCCACCACCGGCCGGCTGACGGATTGCTGACTGCTTGCCACGACAGAAGACCTCTTCGTTCGTCGGAATGCGGCATCGCGTGCGCGCGGGAAGTCCACCCGGGGGGTCCGGCCGGGCGGCGGTCGGGCTCGGGAGCGGGCGTCACGCCGAGGCGGCGCGCCCCAGGGAACCGGCCAACCGCTTGATCATCTCGGCCGCCATGACGGCCTGGCCCGAGGCCGAGAAGTGGATGCGGTCCTCGCTGAGCAGGTTGCCGCGGTCGTTGACCGGGTGCTCCCACATGTCCACCACTACGGCGTCGTACTCGGACGCCAGCCCCCGCACGATCTCGTTGACCGCGGCGATCCGCTCCGGCCAGTCGGGGAATACGGGGACGACGTACGCCCTGCCGAGCGTGAAGGTCGTCAGCAGGGCGCCGGTCCCCTTCGCCAGGTCGTACATCTGCCGAAGCGTTCGCTCCACCGCGCCGAAGTCCGGTCTGCGCCGCACGATGTCGTTGGCCCCGCACGGCAGATGGAGCAGGTCCGGGGCGAACTCGGCCATTCGGGCCGCCTGGTTCTCCAGCGTCCGGGCGGTCGTCGCCCCGGCCTCGGAGACGTTGAGGTACTCCAGTTCCGGCCGGACGGCCCGCAGGACACCGGCGACCCGGTCCGGCCAGCCCTGGTCCCGGTAGCCCGGGGCGGGGTCGCCGGTTCCCGCCGAGAGGCTGTCGCCGATGACGGCGTACCTGCGCCACGGGGCCCCGGTCAGCAATGCCACGGCATCCGCCTGCTCCAGGCAGAACGGGTCGGTCGCCTCGGTGAGAAGGGGTGGCTTCATGCAAGAGAACATACAGTCGACCGTATTCTTTTTTCAAGCGCCGACTCGGCGTCAGGGCGTGCGGGGGCGCGGGGGTTCAAGGGCGCGATGCCCCTGTGCGGGAGGCCGGTGGAGCGGCAGAGCCGCAGCGTGGATCACGGAGCGGTGACGAGGCGGACCGACGGGGCAGCCGCCGTGGAGCGACCGCGGCGTGAACCGGGGCTCTCCGTCTGCCGGCAGGCTCCGCGTGCTCGATCCCTCGACGTGCCCGTGGTGCCCGCACCCGGGCCCGGGCGCCCCGTCTTCGAGCCGTGCAGCGCTGTGTCCTTGTGGACGGGGGGGCCGGATCGCGGCATCCGGACCTGGGCGCGGACGGCCTACTCCACCTCGATGCCGTAGTCCCTGACGAGTTCCTCCAGACCGCCCGGGTAGCCCTTGCCGCCGAGGACGAATTCCCAGTCCCCGTTGGACCTGCGGCGGAAGGAGCCGAGTACCAGGGCGGTCTCGCGGGGCCGGCCGTCGGAGACGGCGAGTCTCCCCAGCTCGGTCATCCCGGGATCGAGAAGCCGGATGCAGGCGTCGGTGAAGCCGGACAGGTCGGCGTCCGCGTCGGCCTCCGGATCGACGGCGGCCACGAGAACCAACCGGTCGGCCTCCCTCGGCAACGCGTCGAAGGAGACGCGGAGCGCGGCCTTGTCGGGCGGGCCGGCGGGAAGGGCGCGCACGGTGCCGTCCGGCGTCTGCGGGTTGTTGTAGAAGACGAAGTGGTCGTCGCTGAGGACCCGGTCGCCGCGGCAGACGAGTGCGCACACGTCCAGGGCGACCCTTCCGGTCCACGACATGCCCAGGACGTTGTGGTCGTCGGGCAGCCGGGGATCCGGGACCGACGGCGCCGGCCGCGCTCCGCCGCGCCGGGCTCCGTCGCCCAGGCGTCCGCGAAGCCCGTGCCGGTGCAGCAGGTCGACGAGTTCGGTCCCCGAGATCAGTTCCAGCGGTTTGCCCTGGGCGAAGGTGTGCGAGCCGGGGCCGAACCCCGACGTCGTCACGAGCACGCCCTTGTTGGCGCCGGTGTCCTGCACGGTCCCGTACAAGTCGCGCACGGCGGTGGGCGGGACCGTGTTGCGGTAGCGCTTCACCTGCACGACGATCTTGCCGCCTCGGATGGGAGCCGGATCCAGCGCGTCGACGTCCACCCCGCCGTCGTTCGAGCGCTGGGTGGTGACCGCCTGCATGCCCATGGCCCGGAAGAGATCGGCGACGAGGTCCTCGAAGGCGATCGGATCCATCTCGTACAGGTCGGGTTCCTCGGCGCTGCCATGCGTGACGACACGGTTCCCGACCTCCTGCGGCCGGCGACTCGTCCGCACCGGCGTGAGCTGGTCGGGGCGCGCCGAAAGCTGCCCGCGCAGCGCGCCGGCCAGGCAGCTGGGGGCGTCCACCTGCGCCAGGTGCAGGTCGCGGAACGTCGAGCGTGGAGCCATCACGGTGGCCAGAAAGATGTGACCCGGCCGGCCCGTCGTGGGGTCGTGCCCGTCCACGAATCCGTTCAAGGCCACCGACTCGAGCGCGCCCGACTCGTCCGCGGCGAAGAGTTCGTGCAGAACGAGCAGCATGCACTGGGCGAGGACCTCACGGTACAGAGCCCGGCGCTGGCCCACCGGCCGGGGCGTCTCCTTGTCCTGGTCCAGGCTGGGCATGTACCGGACGGACTTGACCTCGGGGGCGACGTCGTAGGCGGGCAGCTCCCAGTCCAGCACCAGCTGTCCGGCCGCCGGGTCGTAGGCCGCCGCCACCTGGCGCGGGAAACCCTCCGGCCACGCCGTCGAGGCGTAGAGCGCGGCGGAGAAGTACTCGACCACGGCGTCGGGATCGCGGCGCCTCACTCCCTCGGTCAGCTCGACCACACCGGCGGCCCACCCGCTCTGCGGCTGGTGGTGACCGAAGTCCGGCACAGGGACGGGCGGCTCCGGTGTTCCCGGAGCGAACCCCTGGGCCCCTGCGGGGCGCGGCGGAACCCCCGCCGGGCGCATGAGAGAGGTGGCCCTGAAAGCCGGGGCCTGGCAGCCCGAGGCGAGGAGACCTTGCAGCGCCGCGACCCGCGCGTCCAGTTCCCGTGTGCGACGCAGTGCCTCGGCCTGCCGGTACTCGCGGTGGCTCTGGGCAGCCCGCCGCAGGTAGGCACGTGCTTGCTGCGCTTCCTGTCGCTGTCGTCCGGCCTCGGCCTCCAGCCGGCGCTGCTGCTGCCTCTGCATCTCGGCCCAGATGCCGGCCAAGCCGTTAGAGCGACGACCCATGTGGTGCAAGCCCTCCCCGAGGCGCTCTGGTTGTCCCCACAACCAGGTGTAACGGGACGACTTTAGTCAGTGATGCCGGTCTCGCATATCCGCTGGGCAAGAGCAACGGCGGTCGCGGTGCGGATCGGCGCCGGGCAGGGAGTGCGGTGCGGGGCAGGGGGAGCTGCGCGGGGCAGGGGGTGCTGGGCGGGCGGGTGTTCCGGTGGCGGGGTCAGGCCGCCTCGATGACCCGCCCGCGGATCGCCTCGGCCCACTCGATCACCAGCAGCTCGTACTCCGCGCGCTCCTGGGCCGACAGCGTGCCGCCCGCGCGCAGCCACAGCGCCCGGATCTTCTCGTTCACCTCGGCAGCAGACCGCACGGAACCAGGGGGCAGGGAATCGGGGGACATGCGGACAGCCTAGGGGCAAGAACTGACCGTGCGCTACCGCGTGGCTACGCAGAAGGTATGGGGTTGGTCACCGTCGGCGGGCCGCCGACCGTTCGTGGCCGCGAAACGCCCGCCGTCCAGGGGGCGTTGGCCAGGTCGGAGGCGGGCGGCCGCGGTGCGGAAGATGTCCGAAACAGGGGTGCCGGAGCCGGCCCGTCAGCCCGCCGACTCCGCCGCGTGCGGGCTCAGTACGCCCGCGCCGACCAGAGCGATGATCACCACACCGAGAGCGACGCGGTACCAGACGAACGGCATGAAGCTCTTGTTGGAGATCCACTTCATGAACCATGCGATGACCGCGTATCCCGAGGCGAACGCGATCACCGTCGCGAACAGGGTCGGGCCCCAGGCCACATGGCCCTCGCTCAGCGAGTCCTTCACCTCGAAGGCGCCGGAGGCGAGGACGGCCGGGATGGCCAGCAGGAAGGAGTAACGGGCCGCGGCCTCGCGCCGGTATCCCATGAACAGGCCGCCGCTGATGGTCGCTCCGGAGCGGGAGACGCCGGGGATGAGCGCGCAGGCCTGGCAGAGGCCGAAGATCAGGCCGTCCCTGATGCCGAGGTTCTCCAGCGACTTGCGCTGCTTGGGTGCCCGGTGCCGGCCGCCGGTCTCGTCGCGGGCCGCGAGCCGGTCGGCGATGCCGATGACCACGCCGACGACGACGAGCATGGTGGCGGTGACCCGCAGATCGCGGAACGGCCCCTCGATCTGGTCCTTCAGCGTCACACCCAGCAGGCCGATCGGGATGGAGCCGACGATCACCAGCCAGCCCATCTGCGCGTCGTGGTTGCGGCGCATCGTCTTGTCGAACAGCGAGCGGAACCAGGACGTGATGATCCGGCCGATGTCCTTGCGGAAGTAGATGAGGACCGCGGTCTCCGTGCCGATCTGCGTGATGGCCGTGAAGGCCGCCCCCGGGTCCTTCCAGCCCGAGAACGCGGCGGTCAGCCGCAGGTGGGCGCTGGAGGAGACGGGCAGGAACTCGGTCAGCCCCTGGACGAGTCCGAGGACGAGGGATTCAAACCAAGACATGAAGGTACGGCGTCCAAGCGCTGGAGAGAAATGGTGATCATGTGACGAGGGCAGCGTAGCGGGCCCCGGTGACAGCGGGGCAACAGGGGCCGGGCGGTTGGGCGGTCCTCGTCGCCCGTCCCGCGCGTGGCGACCGGTCGGTTCAGGCGGCCGTCGGACCCGCGACGGTCCAGCCCGGGACCTGCGGGTGGGCCGTCAGGTCCTCGTGGCGCACGGCGTCGCCGCAGGCCTGGCAGGTGACCACCGGTACGAGTGCGCTGCCGCAGGCGTGCTCGACGACCATCGGCAGGCCGGTGCCCTTGCGGAGATGGCGGTCGCCCCACTCCTTGAGGGTCATCAGCACCGGCTCCAGCTCCAGTCCCGCCTGGGTGGGTCGGTACTCGAAGCGCTGCGGGCGCTCGCTGTAGACGCGCTTGGTGAGGATGCCGGCCTCCACGAGGCGGCGCAGCCGCGCGGCCAGGATGTCGCGCGGGGCGCCGATGTTGCGCACGAGCTGGTCGAAGCGGCCGTTGCCCAGGCACACCTCCCGCAGGACGAGCAGGGAGTACTTCTCGCCGACCAGGGCGAGGGCGTCGGCGATGGAACAGGGGCGCGGGTCCTTCGTGGCGGCCATGCGGCCATTCTAGAGGAGGGTTTGATTTTCCAACCCAGCGAGTTATCGTGAGTTTGGATTTCCTACTCACCGGTAGCTCCCTACGGGTAGCCAGGGCGGCCAAGGAGGCCCGCACCATGCGAGACGCAGTCATCGTCGAAGCCGTACGCACCCCCGTCGGCAAGGGCAAGCCGAACGGGTCCCTCGCCCACGTCCACCCCGTGCAGCTCCTCGCGCACACCCTGCGCACCCTGGTCGAGCGCTCCGGCGTCGACCCGGCGCTCATCGACGACGTGATCGGCGGCACCGTCGACCAGGTCGGCGAGCAGGCCATGAACACCACCCGGTACGCCGTCCTCGCCGCCGGCCTGCCCGAGTCGGTCCCCGCGACCACCGTGGACCGCCAGTGCGGCTCCTCCCAGCAGGCCGTGCACTTCGCCGCGCAGGGCGTCATCTCCGGCGCGTACGACCTCGTCGTCGCCTGCGGCGTGGAGTCGATGAGCCGGGTGCCGATGTGGTCCAACGTGCCCGCCGGCAAGGACCCCTTCGGGCCCGGCGTCGCCGAGCGCTACCCGGAGGGCCTGGTCCCGCAGGGGATCAGCGCCGAACTCATCGCCGCCAAGTGGTCCCTCACGCGCGCGCGGATGGACGAGTTCGCGGTCTCCTCGCACCGCAAGGCCGCCGCCGCGTGGCAGGCCGGGCTCTTCGACGCCGAGGTCGCGCCGCTGGACGGCGTGGCCCGCGACGAGTGCGTCCGCCCGGACAGCACCCCGGAGATCCTCGCCGGCCTCAAGCCCGCCTACTACGACCCCGGCTTCGCCGAGCGCTTCCCGCAGATCGAGTGGAACGTCACGGCGGGCAACGCGAGCCCCGTCAACGACGGCGCCTCCGCCGTGCTGATCACCTCCGGCGAGACCGCGGCCCGGCTCGGCCTGCGCCCCCTGGCCCGGCTGCACAGCTTCGCCGTGACCGGCTCCGACCCGCTGCTGATGCTCACCGGCGTCATCCCGGCGACGGAGAAGGTGCTGCGCCGGGCGGGGCTGACGCTCGACGACATCGACCTGTTCGAGATCAACGAGGCCTTCTCCAGCGTGGTCCTGGCCTGGCAGCAGGAGACCGGCGCCGACCTCGCCAAGGTCAACGTGCACGGCGGGGCCATCGCCCTCGGCCACCCGCTCGGCGCGAGCGGGACCCGGCTGACCACCACCCTGGTCCACGCGATGCGCGCACGCGGCGCCCGCTACGCCCTGCAGACCATGTGCGAGGCGGGCGGACTGGCCAACGCGATGATCCTGGAAGGCGTCTGAGTCCGGGCACCGCCGGTCCGCGGACCGGTCACCGGGACGTACCCCGCCCGGCGGCCGCGATCAGCTCGTCGTCGCCGCGACGGCGGCCTCGCGCCCGGGCGGCCGGCTCGGTGCGCTCGGTGCGGCCGGCTCGGTGCGGCCGGCGACGTCACGGATGCCGAACGCGGGCCGGGGCGGCCGTGCGGGCCGGTCCGGTGAGAGCCGGTTCGAGGGCGGCTTGCGGGGGGAGGCGCGCCGGTTCACCGGCCGCGCAGCTGATGACGCTTGCGCCACGCCACCACCGTGCCCGCCAGCGCCGGCAGGGCGATACAGGCCATCGCGATCAGGAAGGCGGGGGAGGTCGGCGCCGAGGCGCGGGCGCCGGCGACCGCGTAGGCGGCCGTGTTCGGGATCGAGCCGACGGCGGTGGCCAGCAGGAAGGGCAGCCAGCGCATGCGGGAGACGGCGGCGCAGTAGTTCGCCGCCCAGAACGGCACCCCGGGGAAGAGCCGGGCCGCCAGCATCGACCGGAACCCGTGCCGGCTGAGCTGCCCGTCGGCCGCCTTGAGCCACCGGCCGCGCAGCAGCGGGCGCAGCGCGTCCTGCCCCAGCAGCCGGCCCAGCCCGAACGCCACCCCGGCCCCGAGCACCGTGCCCGCGAGCGCCGTCCCCAGCCCCAGCTGCGAGCCGAACAGCGCGCCCGCGGCCAGGTTCAGCAGGGGGCGCGGGACGAACGCCACGGTGCACAGGCCGTAGCCCGCCGCGAAGACGAGGGCCGCCGCTGCCCCGCCGAGCTGCGGTGGCCAGCCCTGCGTCAGCAGCCGCTGCGGCTCGCACAGCAGCACACCCGCCGCCCCGCCCGCGAGCAGCGCGAACAGCAACGACAACCGGGCGTAAGGGGACAGCAGCAGCCGTGTGCACCGGCCGGCGAACCCGGCGCGCGGCAACGGCGCGGCCGGCCCGGCCCCGGGCACGGGCGCGGTGACGGCGAGCTCCGTGGCGGCGACCCGGGGAGAGGCCGTGGCGGTGCCAGAGCGGTTGGCATCGAGCATCCGACGACAGTAACCGACACATGTGTGTGATCGGCGTATGTCCTGAACTCGCTTACCGCGAAAAACCATTCGACGCCGGACAAACCGTCGGCAATGATCGACGACATGTCCCGGTACGCCTTCCTCCTCGCAGCATCCGCCGTCGCGGATGCCCCGAAGGCTGCCGTCCCGCTCCTCGTGGCCGCTGTCGACGGCGCCCGAAGCTGACCCTCCCCGGATCGTCCGGCGGACCCCGCAGGGGGAGGGTCGGCCCGTCACCGGGGTCCCGTCCGTTCCGCCCGACCGGAAGCTTCGAGGTACAGCCATGTCCAAAACGGCCTACGTGCGCACCAAGCCGCACCTGAACATCGGCACCATGGGTCACGTCGACCACGGCAAGACCACCCTGACCGCCGCCATCACCAAGGTTCTCGCCGAGCGCGGCACCGGCACGTTCGTGCCCTTCGACCGCATCGACCGCGCCCCGGAGGAGGCCGCCCGCGGCATCACCATCAACATCGCGCACGTCGAGTACGAGACCGACACCCGGCACTACGCCCACGTCGACATGCCGGGCCACGCCGACTACGTCAAGAACATGGTCACCGGGGCCGCGCAGCTCGACGGGGCGATCCTCGTCGTCTCCGCGCTCGACGGGATCATGCCGCAGACCGCCGAACACGTACTGCTCGCCCGGCAGGTGGGCGTGGACCACATCGTCGTCGCGCTGAACAAGGCCGACGCCGGGGACGAGGAGCTGACCGACCTGGTCGAGCTGGAGGTCCGCGACCTGCTCACCGCGCAGGGGTATCCGGGCGACGCCGTACCCGTCGTACGCGTCTCCGGGCTGAAGGCCCTGGAGGGCGACCCGCGCTGGACGGCGTCGGTCGAGGCACTGCTCGACGCGGTGGACACGTACGTGCCGATGCCGGAGCGGTACGTGGACGCGCCGTTCCTGCTGCCGGTGGAGAACGTGCTCACCATCACCGGCCGGGGCACGGTCGTCACGGGCGCGGTGGAACGGGGGACGATCCGCCTGGGGGACCGGGTGTCGGTGCTCGGCGCGGATGCCGAGACCGCGGTCACCGGGCTGGAGACCTTCGGCAAGCCGATGGAGGAGGCGCAGGCCGGGGACAACGTGGCGCTGCTGCTGCGCGGGGTGCCCCGCGACGCCGTGCGGCGCGGGCACGTCGTGGCGGCGCCGGGCAGCGTGGTGCCCGCGCGACGGTTCTCGGCCCGGGTCTACCTGCTGTCGGGGCGCGAGGGCGGTCGTACGACACCGGTCGCCACCGGTTACCGGCCGCAGTTCTACATCCGTACGGCGGACGTGGTGGGAGACGTCGACCTCGGCGAGGCGGCCGTCGCCCGGCCCGGCGAGACGGTGCGGATGACGGTGGAGCTGGGCCGGGACGTCCCCCTGGAGCCGGGGCTCGGGTTCGCCATCCGTGAGGGCGGCCGGACCGTGGGAGCGGGCACCGTCACCGCCGTGGGGTGACGTCCGCGCGCGTGGGGTCGCCGCCCTCGCCCGCGGCGGCGGCGCCCCCGCGTCCGGCGGGCGCCGCTCTCGCCCGCAGCCGCTCTCGCCCACAGCCGCTCTCGCCCACAATGAAGGGGTGAACGCATCGATACCCGTGACCCGCACCACCGACCACGGCACCGCCAAGCTGATGCCCGATGTCGACCGGGAGCGGGCCTGGCTGCTCACGGTCGACGGGGCACCGCAGTCGTACGTGGATCTCGATGAACCGACGTACCTGGAGTTCGAGTACGCGCGGCGGCTCGGGCACGCACTGGACACGGTGGCGGAGGCCGGGCAGGCGCTGGACGTGGCGCACCTGGGCGGCGGTGCGCTGACACTGCCCCGGTACGTGGCGGCCACCCGGCCCGGCTCACGGCAGGACGTCGTCGAGGCCGACCGGAAACTGCTGGAGCTGGTCGCGGAGCATCTGCCACTGCCGGCGGGCTCGGGGGTCCGGCAGCACGCCGCCGACGCCCGGGCCTGGCTGGAGGCCGCGCCGGACGACTCCGCCGACGTGCTGATCGCGGACGTCTTCGGTGGTTCCCGGGTTCCGGCCCACCTCACCACCCGCGCCTACGCCCGCGAGGCCGAGAGGGTCCTACGGCCGGGCGGGGTCTACCTGGCCAACCTCGCCGACGCGGCGCCGTTCGCCTTCCTGCGGTCCCAACTGGCCAACTTCTCGGCCGTGTTCGAGGAGCTGGCCCTGATCGCCGAGCCGGGGGTGCTGCGCGGCCGGCGGTTCGGCAACGCGGTACTCGTCGCCTCGCACCGGCCGCTCGGCATCGCCGCGCTGGCCCGCCGCGTCGCGGCGGACGCCTTCCCGGCCCGGGTCGAACACGGCGCCGCCGTGCGGGACTTCATCGGATCCGCCCGGCCGGTCGAGGACGCCGACGCCGTACCGTCACCCGAGCCCCCCGACGGCGCTTTCGGCATCGGCTGACGCGGGCGGGGCGACGGCGACCCGGTGCGTGCGCCGGGTCAGCGTCCGCACGTCGGGGACCAGCAGCACCAGGGCGGTGACCAGCACCACCAGGCCGGCGCAGCCCCACAGGGCGGCGGCCCGCCCGAAGGCGGCCTCCGCGGGGCCGGCCAGGGCCGTGGCGAGCGGCATGAGCGAGACCGAGCCGAACCAGTCGTACGCCGAGACGCGCGAGAGCTTGTCCTCGGGGATCTCCTGGTGCAGCGCGGTCATCCAGGAGACGCCGAACACCTCCACCGTCGTACCGGCCGCGAACATCACCACGTACAGCACGCCCGCCGGCACCGGTACGGCCAGGGCGGCCGAGGGCAGGGCCAGCGGGAAGACGCACAGTGTGCCGGCGAGCAGCAGGCGGCGGGGCTTCCAGCGGGTCATCAGCAGGGCACCGGCCACCGTGCCCGCGCCGAACGCGGCCAGGGCCAGCCCCCAGGGACCGGCGCCGCCCAGGCTGTCCCGGGCGACCAGCGGGCCGTACACCGCGTCGGCCGCGCCGACCACGGCGTTGGCGATCGAGAACTGGACGACGATGCCCCACAGCCAGGGCCGGCCGATGAACTCCCGCCAGCCCTCGCGGAGGTCGGCCAGCATACCGCCGCCCGGTGCGCGCGGCGGGATGTGGCCGACGTCGAGGAAGGAACGCAGCGCTGCGGCGACGGCGAAGGCCGCCGCGTCGACGGCGAGCACCCAGCCGGGACCGACGGCCGCGACCAGGGCGCCGCCGAGCGCCGCGCCCCCGAGAGCCGCGCCCTGGGTGGCCATGCGGAAGACGGCGAACGCCCGGCCCGCCTGTTCGCCCTGCACGGAGGACATCAGCATGCCCTCGGCGGCCGGGCCGAAGAACGCCTGCCCGGTGCCGCCGAGCGCGGTGAGCAGCATCATCTGCCACAGCCGGGGTTCACCGGTCAGGACGAGCGCCGCGAACGCCGCCTGGGAGAGGCAGTTGAGGGTGTTGGCGGCGACCATCACCCGGTGCCGGGGCAGCCGGTCCGCGACCGCGCCGCCGATGAGCAGGAACACCACCAGCGGCAGCGTGCGCGAGGCGGCCACCAGTCCGACGTCCCCGCCGTCGCCGCCCGCCTCCAGGACGGCGAAGGCGGCGGCGATCAGCGAGCCGTTCGCGCCGAGGCCGGTGACGATGGCGGCCGCGGTCAGCAGGGAGTGGTTGCGTCCCGCCCAGGCGGGTCTGCGGGGGCGGGCGGGGGAGCCGGAGGTCTGGGTCACCGGCCGACTATCCCCGCCCGACTCCGGGTCTGCCAAGTGGGTTCGCGGACGGCAGCGGGGTGCCACGCCGCCGCTCCGGAGCCGCCGGCCCCGCGCCGGCCACGGGGCCCCGGCCCGGTGCACTCCGCGACCGGGTCGCCCGGATCCCGCGTCGGCCGTGCCACTCCGGCCCGGTCTACTCCACGACCGGGTCGCCGTGCAGCCGTACCGTGCCGAGGATCTTGTCGACGGTGGCGTCGGACAGTTCGTCCTTGACGCCCTTGGCGCCGTAGAGCGTCCACGAGACGAAGCTGCCCGCGGAGTTCTTGAAGGCGAACGTGGTGGCCTTGCCGTCGGTGTCGCACTTGTTCTTCTTCGGTGCGCCGACGACGTACGACGTCGCGACGCTGCCCTTCAGCCCCGACGCCGTGGTGAAGGACTTCGCCTTGCCGATCCGCAGGTACTTCTTGGAGGCGTCCTTCTGGTCGGTGTAGCCGCCGAACGCGAAGGTGGCCGAGTCGCCGCGGGCGATGCCGACGGTGTCCTTGGCGCCGTTCTCGCCCTTCGTGCCGCTGCCCGCGAGCGCGTGCGACTCCTTCGTGCCGCTGTCCTCGGAGGTGCAGTAGTCCGGTTTCAGGAAGGAGGGCGCGGAGAAGCCGATGTAGGCCGAGCCGTCGCCCTTCTCCTTGTCCTGGAAGAAGGCGAAGATGCCGGGCCGCTCCACCTCCCAGTCGGCCGGGACGTCGAAGGCGGTGCCGTACTTCGGATTGACCACGACCTTCCAGCCCGCGACCGTCGGCTTCTCCGTCTCGTTGGCGCGCGGGTTGTCGCTCGCGGACGACGTGGGCGAGTCGGACGACGCGGGGGAGCCGGACGAGGTGGCCGTCGGCGACGTGCTGGTGTGCCGTCCGTCCTTGCCGTTGTCGGCCTCGTCGTCCTTCGACCCGCCCAGCACCAGGTAGCCGGTCACGGCGGCGGTGACGACGACGGCCGTGGCCGCGATGATCGCGATCAGCTTCGTACGGCCGCCACCGCCCTGCGGGGGTTCGGGCGCCGCGGGCGGCTGTCCCCACTGCGCCTGCTGCCCGTACGGGCCGGGCTGCGTCTGCTGCCCGTACGGGCCGCCCTGCGGATACTGCTGGTACCCGGGCTGCTGGTACGGGTTCTGCTGCTGGTACCCGGGCTGCTGCGGGTACTGCTGCGGGTTGTGCTGCGGGTTCTGCGCGCCCCCTGGCGGCTGCTGATCTGGCCACATGGCCAGTAACCCTAGTGCGCTTCTCTGGCCAGCCCTGGCTACTCATGAGTAACATGCCGGTCATGAGCGCAGACCAGATGTCGATCGGCGAGATGCTCGCCGCCACCGTGCCCATGGCCCGGACGCTGAACCTCGAGTTCCTGGAGACCACGCCCGACAAGGCCGTGGTGTCCCTGCCGGACCAGAGCGCCTACCACAACCACGTGGGCGGCCCGCACGCCGGTGCGATGTTCACCCTCGGGGAGTCGGCCAGCGGCGCCATCGTGCTGGCCGCCTTCGGGGACCAGCTCTCGCGCGCCGTGCCGCTCGCCGTGCGGGCCGAGATCGCCTACAAGAAGCTGGCGATGGGCGCGGTCACCGCGACCGCGACGCTGGGCCGCCCGGCCGCCGAGGTCGTCGCCGAACTGGACGCGGGGCAGCGCCCCGAGTTCCCGGTGTCGGTCGAGATCCGGCGCGCGGACGGCGCCGTGACCGGCGAGATGAGCGTCCTGTGGACGCTCCGCCCCACCGACCAGGGGAAGTGACCCCCGAGCCCCGCCGCCGCGCCCCGCTCCCGACGACACCGGGGGCGGGGCGCGGCCGTGCGGGGCGGTTCATCGAACGGCGATGACATTGGTGGCCTTGGCACCCACCACCTCGAAGACGACCCGCTGCCCCTCGCGGGTGGTCTGCGCCTCCATGCCGGAGAAGGGGCGCCGTGCGCCGTCCTCGTCATCGGCGATGATGCCCATGCCGTCCGCCTTGTTGTAGACGGCGATCCTTCCGAGAGGCATCGTCTGTTCCTCCGTGGCTTGGTCGTGACGTCGCTGATCTCCCCCGGTGAGCAGAGCATCACGCAACGTGCTCGACGAAGGAAGGGTGCGTCGGTGCGTCGGCCACGGTTTGACCGGATGTCGGCGGGGTGCGGGGCGGCGGCCGATCGCCCGGCCCGCGCTCGTACGGCCAACTGCCCCCGAGCGGCCGCGGTTTGATCGTGTCACTTCTGGTAAGGGGCCCGAGTGGAACACCTGAGCAAGAAGTGACGAGACGAGGGGCTTGCGTGGTGTCTCAAGGGGCGCTGGTACATGCTTGATGTTCTGGGGCTTGATCCCGTGACCGACGCCGTGTACCGGGCGATGCTCGCCCATCCCGACGACGGTGTGAGCGAACTGTGCGGCCGGACGAGCCTCGCCGAGAGCGCCGTGCACGCCGCGCTCGACCGGCTCAGCGAGATGGCGCTCATCCGTCCGGCGAGCGGCGACACCCGGCGTCTGCACGCGGTCAGACCGCACCTGGCCATGCAGATCCTGCTGGCCAGGAAGCAGGCGGAAGTCGCGGCACAGCAGCAGCAACTGGAGGAGAGCCGGGCCGCCGCGGTCCGGCTGATCTCCGAGTTCGCGGGCGAGGACCCGGGGGCGGCCCGGGGCGACGTCGAGCATCTCAGAGGGCTGGACAACATCCGTGACCACCTGGCGGTGATGAACAGGACCGTCGAGTCCCAGCTCATGACGTTCGCGCCGGGAGGGCCGCAGACCCCCGACAACATGCGCAACTCCCGGCCGCTGACGCAGGAGTTGCTGGGGCGCGGCGTGCTCATACGGACCATCTATCTGGAAAGCATCCGCAACGACCCGGCCACGGTCGCGCACGCCGAGTGGCTCACGTCCGTCGGCGTCCAGGTGCGGGCCGTGCCGTCCCTGCCCAACCGGATGATCATCGCGGACTGCCGTGTCGCCATCATCGCCACGGACAGTGACGACACCGCCGACGGCGCGGTCGTGATCCGCACGCCGGGCGTACTGGCCACGCTCTGCTCCCTGTTCGAGACCACCTGGCAGGCGGCCGAGCCGTTCACCTCGGATGTGCGGCCTCATGCCGACGAAGCCCTCACCCGCCAGCAGCACGAGGTGCTGCGGCTGCTGGCCCAGGGCGCCACCGACGAGACGGTCGCCAAACGGCTCGGGGTGTCACCCCGTACGGCACGGCGCATCTCCACCACTCTCATGGCCCGTCTCGGTGCGCGCAGCCGTTTTCAGGCCGGCGTCCACGCCGTACAGCGGGGGCTCTTCGGCAACTGAGCGGAGAGCGCAACCGCCGCTTCCCGTGACCGGCCCGCCGCCGTCGTATCCGACGGCGGCGGGCCGGATTTCTTTCGCGGAACCCGACCGCGCACAAGTCCGCCGAGTGGGCCCAATTTCCTGGACTATTCTGCCCTTGGCATGAAACGTCCAGCGGTAACGGATCGTGAGACCATATCGAACGCGACAGGGTCGACGAATGCTTCTCGTTCATCTCACGCTCGATCCGCCCCCGTGCGGTGAGCTGCTGCCCGACGAAGTCGCCGCCCTGATCCGGGGCTGCGCCGGCCGCGAGGACGGGCTGGAGCATGTCGTCGTCCACGCGTCCGCCGTGCCGTGGCCGGTCATCGGCGTGTTCCTGTGCCACGCCGACCTCGGACTCGCCGAGGCGGCGGCGGAGCGGTTGTGGTGGCGCGCGGTGGCACGCAGGCCCCGGCTCGCGGCCTGGCGGCTGCGCCGGGCCGAGGCGCCGCTGCTGCGGCCCGAGGTCCTGTGGCCGGACGGCGGGCAGGTCTGACGCGGCCCGTGCGGCCTGAACCGGTCAGGGACGGTTGTGTCCACCGGTCACCACTTTCGCCAGATGGTGGTAACGGCCAACAATCTTTCTCGTCGGGAAAAGAAATCCGCGACCGAGGGGAAACTGACAATGCGTAGTCGCGTCCTTTCCGTCCTTTCCGTCGGTGTTTTCGCCGTAGCCGCCGGACTTGCTGTGGGAAGCGTTGCGGACCCCGGTCCGGCCGGTTCGCCCCGTGGGTCCGTCTCCGTGCCGTCCTCCGCTCCGGTGGACGGATCGGACGCCTTGGGGCCGGCCGGCGAACCCGGTTGGCAGTGACCGCGTGCGAAGCGCCGTGGTCGTCGTCCCCCCCCCGCACCGTGCCGAGCCGACTCCCGGCCCGGCGGAAAGGCCCGCCGTATGAACGCCGCGGAAGCCCGGATCCAGGGCATCACGATGACCGCCCTCGCCGAGGAGTTCGGCACCCCCCTGTTCGTCTACGACGCCGACGTGCTCGCGGACACCTACCGCCGGCTGCGGCAGCTGCTGCCCGAGACGGTCGACGTCTTCTACTCCCTCAAGGCCAACCCGAACATCAGCGTGTGCGCGTTCCTCGGCGCCCAGGGAGCCGGCGCGGAGGTCTCCTCGCACACCGAGCTCGTGACCGCGCTGCGGGCCGGGGTGGCTTCGCGGGACATCATCTTCCTCGGACCCGGCAAGGACGCCAGGGAGCTGGCGGCCTGCGTGGCCGCCGGGATCCACGCCGTGGTCTGCGAGTCCCTGGAAGAGCTACGGCAACTGGACGACCTGGTGGCCGAGAGCGGGGCGGCAGCGCCGTTCCCCGTGCTGCTGCGGGTCAATCCGTCGTTCGGCAGCAAGGGGTCGGGGCTCGCCATGGGCGGCAAGCCACGGCAGTTCGGCATCGACGAGGAAGAAGTGCGCAGGGCCAAGGAGACCCTGGCCGATCTGCGGCACGTGCGCGTCAAGGGCGTGCACGCGTACATGGGCACCCGGTTCCTGCACCACGCGGACGTCGTGCACAACACGGCCGGGATCCTCGCCATGGCCGAGGACCTGGCGGGGCATCTGGGCGTTCCGCTGGAGACCGTGGACTTCGGCGGCGGGCTGGGCATCGCGTACTTCGAGAACGAGCAGGACCTCGATCTCGACGCGCTCGGCGCGGGGATGCGCGAGGTGGTCGCCCCCTTCGCCGCCCGGCATCCGCACTGCCGCCTGATCATGGAACTCGGCCGCTTCCTCACCGCCGAGGCCGGCACCTATGTCGTCCGCGCCCGCTATGTGAAGGAGTCGAGAGGCGAGTGGTTCGTCGTCGCCGACGGCGGCACCAACCACCACATGGCGGCGGTCGGCATCGGCAGCTTCGTCAAGCGGAACTTCCCCGTCACCCATCTCGGGCGCCCGGCGGACGATCCCGAGCGTCCCTACTCGCTGACCGGGCCGCTGTGCACGCCGAACGACGTGGTCGCCAAGAAGGTGCCGCTGCCCGAGGTCCGCCCGGGTGACCTGCTGGGTGTGGCGCGTTCGGGCGCCTACGGCCCGACGGCCTCCCCGGGCCTCTTCCTCAGCCACGGCTTCCCCGCCGAGGTACTGGTCCACCGCGGCCGGGCCCGGCTGGTCCGGGAGCGGGACACGACCGAGGACCTGCTGGCCAGACAGCGCCTCGTCGACCTCGGGGACCTCGACGACGACCTCGGGGACCTCGACGACGACCTCGGGGACCTCGACGACGACCTCGGCGACCTCGACGGCGAGGAGGAGGCCCCGTGACCGGCACGGCGGACGCCACCGTCAGGCCCGTCGTGTCTCCTGCGGCGGACGCCGGCGTCGGGCCCGCCGTGCCCCGTGCGGCGGACACCGGCATCCGGATCGGCGTGGACGTCCTGGACCGCACGGAACTGCGCCGCCTCCTCACCCGGCCCTGGTTCATGCGCCTCAGCTACGCCCCCGAGGAGTTGAGGCTGGCCGACCGCATGGGCGCGGAGCGCCGGCTGGAGTTCCTCGCCGGACGCTTCGCGGCCAAGGAAGCCGTGGTGAAAGTGCTGGGCACCGGCCTGCTGCGGGGTGTCGCCCCCCGGGACATCTGTGTCGACCAGACCGACGACGGTGCTCCGGTGGTCGTCCTGCGGGGCCGCGCGGCCACCCTGGAGCCGGCCGCCATCGAGCTGTCCATCACCCACAAACAGGACGTGGTCGCCGCCGTGGCCCTCGGAGTGGTCACGCCGGCGGACCCGCCCCCCGCCCACACGCTCAGAGAGGACGATGCCCCCATGTCCCTGGCGGACACTGAGGACGAGGCCCGGACGACCGCCTTCCTCCGCGTGCGCATCGGCCAGGAGGACGCCCACTACGGCGGCGGCCTGGTGGACGGCGCGCACCTGCTGCGGCTCTTCGGCGACCTCGTCACCGAGATCACCGCCCGGACGGACCAGGACGAGGGACTGCTGTCCGAGTACTCCTCCGTCCGCTTCCTCGCACCGGTGCGGCCCGGTGACTACATCGAGGCACGCGCCCGCCTGGTGCGCGCCACCCGGCTGCGCCGTGTCGTGGAGCTGGAGGCGCACAAGGTCATCGAGGCCCGCCCGGCCGACGGGCCGAGCGCCGTGGAGATCCTCGGCACCCCGCGGCTGGTGTGCACGGCGACCGCGACGACGGTGATCCCCATGAAGAAGGCCACGGGGAGGCCGGCCGGCGGCCGGGGCCGGACCACGCCCCGGGCCGCCGTGCCCACCGGTACCGGACCCGGGCCGCTCCCGCCGACCACCGCGAAGGAGTCGTGATGACCTCGTCGCCCGTGCTGCTGCACGAACTGCTCGACCGCGCCGCCGAGCGCGCCCCGCGCTCCACCGCGCTGAGCACCACCGAAGCCTCGCTCACCTACGGGGAGTTCGCCCGCGCCAGCGTCCGCCTGGCCGGCCGGCTGCACGAGCAGGGCGTGCGCGCCGGTGACCGTGTCGTGGTGAGCGCCGCCGACGGACTGGGCACGGCCGTGCTCGTGTTCGCCGTCTCCCGGCTCGGCGCGGTCTTCAGCGTCCTGCACGAGGAGGTGCGCGGCGGTCCGCTGGAACACGTCCTGCGCGACTGCGAACCCGTGCTCCTCGTCTCCGACGACACCGGCGCGGGCCGTACCGCCCGCGCCCACGGAGTCGCCTTCCGGCAGCTGGCGGACCTGCTCCGGGACGCCCTCGACGGCGGGCAGCCCGCCCCGGCCGCACCCGGGAACCCGGGAACGCTGGCCGTGGACCCGGTCTGCCTCATCTACACCTCGGGCACGACCGCGCTGCCCAAGGCCGTGGTGAGCACCCACCAGCAGGTGCTGTTCGCGGCGTCCGCGATCCACGACTGCCTCGGCTACCGCGCCGACGACGTGGTGTTCTGCCCGCTGCCGCTCTCCTTCGACTACGGCCTCTACCAGGTCTACCTCGCCGCTCTGGGCGGATCCCGGCTGCATCTGGGCACGGCGGCCGAGGCCGGTCCGCCGCTGCTGCGCCACCTCGAACGGACCCGGGCCACCGTGCTGCCCGGAGTGCCCTCGATCGCGGACCGGCTGGCCTGGCTCGTCCGCCGCAGCCCCGGCTCCCTGGGGCACCTGAGGCTGCTCACCAACACCGGTGCGGCCCTGTCGGAGAGCACCCTGAGCGCTCTGCGGCAGGCCCTGCCCGGGCTGCGGGTCCAGGTCATGTACGGGCTCACCGAGTGCAAGCGCGCGGCGATCATGCCGCCGGACGGCGATCTGGAGCATCCCGGATCCTGCGGCTACCCGCTGCCCGGCACCTCGATCCACGTCGTCGACGACGACGGACGGCGGCTGCCGCCCGGCGAGATGGGGCAGATCGTCGTCCGCGGCCCGCACGTCATGGCCGGCTACTGGCGGCGCCCGGAACTCGACGCCGAGCGCTTCCCGCGTGCCGAGGGCCTCTTCCCGGAACTGCGCACCGGTGACTACGGCTGGGTGGACGACGAGGGCTTCCTGTACTTCTCCGGCCGTCGCGACGACCTGTACAAGGAGCGCGGTTTCCGGATCAGCGCGACCGAGGTCGAGGCGGCGGCGCACCACGTGGAGGGCGTGACCTCCGCGGCGGTCCTGCCGCCGGCCGGGCGGCGCGGCGCGGTGCTCGTCGTGGTCGGTGACGGTGTCTCCGCGGACGCCGTACGGGAGCGGATGCGCGAGCACATCGAGCCGTTCAAGATTCCCCGGCGCTGTCTGCGGGCCGATGCCCTGCCCACGAACGGCAACGGCAAGGTCGACCGGAAGAAGCTGGCCGCTTGGATCGAGTCGGCCGACAGCTCCACCCTCTCGGCGAAGTGACGAGCGGGAGCGCGGAGCGGTCCCCGCCGAGCGATCCCCGCCGAGCGATCCCCGCCGAGCGGGAAGCCCCGGGCGAGACCTGCCGAGCGAGAACTGCCGATGACGACAGCCGGGTGACGACTGCCGGGCCAGAACTGCCCGGTGACAACTGCCGACTGACAACTGCCGACTGACAACTGCCGAGTGACAACTGCCGAGCAAGAGGCATCGAGCAAGGAGGACCACTGATGGACCGTGAGGCGATCGTGCGCGCACTCGAAGCCGCGCTGACCGACGTGCTGGAGCGCCCGGTCACGGGACTGAGCGGCGAGGTCAGGCTCTTCGACGACCTGCACCTGGACTCCACCACCATGCTGGAGATGCTGATGGCCCTGGAGAACTCCATAGGGCTGACCGTCGATCCGGAGGAGCTGGACGCGGACGACTTCGAGTCGGTGGACACCTTCACCGACTTCGTCGAGTCGACGCTGCGCAACCAGGTGCCGGCGTGACCATCACCCAGCCGGACCTCAGCGTCTTCGAGACCCTGGAGTCCGAGGTGCGCAGCTACTGCCGTGGCTGGCCCACCGTGTTCGACCGCGCGCGGGGCAGCCGGATGTACGA
>NZ_JBVJYH010000030.1:64265-78924 GCF_055600785.1 Streptomyces sp. NPDC038200 | reverse complement strand
GTGTCGGCGGCCTACGGCTACCACGCGATCGAACGCGGCGGCGCGACCGCGTGCTGCCGAACCGGCCGGCACTGAAACCCCCTCCCGCCCGGGCCGAAGGCGCTCCACAGCGGCGCGGACGCCTGCGCACCCGGATTCTTGTCCGTATCGACGTGCGGACCGCTGTCCCGGCGCACCCGGGGGTGAACGGCCCGAACCCAGTCGCTGCAACGGCGTACGAGCGTTCGGTCGACCGGCTCTCTGCGCGGTACGGCACCTGCTGCTCAGGGGCGTTGACGCATATCGAGGTAGCAGCGCAGCCTGACCCCGGGGTGGCCGGAGTCACGCGTCGTGCGCTCCACGGCGGTCGTCGCCCACATCGAGGCCAATGCCGCGTGAAAGGCAAAGGCAGTCTGGTCGTCGGCCGCCGCGATGTCGACCATGACCAGGCCCGGCACCGACACGTGCTCCTCGTGCATCGCTTCCATGAAGGCCAGGACGCCGTGGCGGACACCGCGGGTTCGTCCTGGGGCTCGTATTCACCCGACTGCAGCACAGGGTCTGTCGCGAGAACGACACCGGCATCTTCCTTGCCGCTGTCAGGTCAGCGAGAGGGTTCGTGCCGCGTGACGAAGCGGGCGAGCTGTTCGGCGGCGCCGCGGGGCAGCTCGGCGACCGCTGCGTCCGGCAGTGCCGCGATCACGGTGCCCAGCCGGGCGGCGAGGTCCGGCAGCAGCGCCCAGGCCGTATCGGGGGCCTGCACGACGGCGAGCAGCAGGTCGCCCTCGTAGAAGTACGCGTCGAGCAGCGGCTCCTGGAGGAGGAACCGCACGGCGAGGGGAAGCACGTACGGCAGCGCCACCTGCTGGGAGACGAGGGTACGAAGATCCGCCGGGCCGAGCTCGCCCAGCGGAACACGCCGCAACCCGTGCACCTTGCGGACCAGATGGGTCGCGTCGGCGGTTGGAGGCATCCAGCTGGGCGGGTCCAGCTCGTCGAGGGTGCGATCGAGATGCAGCAGACGGTCGCCTTCGTGCATGGACGAACGGTTCGCCATCACCAGGTCTCGGCCTCGAGGAACAGCGCGATCACCTCTGTGAAGAACCAGAGGGAGAACCCCAGACATCCAAGCCACAGTCCCCAAAGGGCCCAGCGGACCTCTCGCCGTATGCGCATGAGCCGGAGTATCCCCCAGTCGTGCCTCGTATCGCACGCGGGGCCGTCGCGCAGGCCCGGGCGCTCGGTTCTGACATCCTGCCACCGGGCTGGGGCCGCAGGCTGAGCGGCATCCCCCCCTTTCATGTGTTCACGCGATGCCGGCGTTCAGCCCGCTCTGGCACGGTGCAGGTGAGAAGCGCACGCGTTCGAAGGGCGGAAGCCGTGTCGCCAGAGCCATCACAGCGGGAACCCGTGTCCTCGGGCATCCTGTACACCACTGAGGCGGTGCCCGCGCACCGCAGACGGGCGTACTGGCGTGACGCGCTGTCCCAGACGTTCGGGGCCGTGGACATGCGGGTTCCCGACGAGGTCGACTCCGGCACGATCCGTGCGTCGGCGCTGGGCGTGATGCAGGTCGTCACGGTGGACGGCGATCCACACCAGGCCCGGCGCAGCCGGCGACTCATCGCGGGCGGCGACAACGACGACTACGTCGTCGTGAAACTGCTCAGCAAGGGGGTCGCCCGTGTCGAGCAGGATGCGCGTGAAACGTATATGCGGCCGGGGCAGCTCTTCGTCTACGACATGGCACGCCCCGTTCAGCTGACCATTCCCGAGTCCTTCCAGACGAAGTCCCTGGTCCTGCCCCGCGAACTGCTGGGCCTGCGCGAGTCGGACCTGCAGCAGATCACCGCATCCCCGCTCGGCTGCGAGTCGGCACTCGGAGAACTGCTCACGCCGTTCCTGTCCCGGCTGGTGGACACCGCCGCGACGTATCCGCACCGGACGGGCGAAAGGGTGGCCCGCAACGTCGTGGACCTGGTCCAGGCGCTGGCCGATGAGCGGCTCGGCAGGGACACCGAGGACACTCCGGCGGCGGCCCGGATGTTGCTGCTGCGGATCCGGACGTACATCGACCAACGCCTCACGGATCCCGACCTGACGCCCGTGGCTGTCGCCCGGGCCAATCACATCTCCGTGCGCTATCTGCACAAGCTGTTCGAGCCCGAGGGCATCACCGTCGGCCGATGGATCCAGCAACGCAGGCTGGAGCAGTGCCGAAGAGACCTGGCCCGCCGGGAAGGGGCGGGATCGACGATCGCCGCGGTCGCTCACCGGTGGGGCTTTGTGAGCGCCGCCCATTTCAGCAGGTCGTTCCGGGCTGCCTATGGAATCTCTCCCACCGAGTGGCGCAAATCCGTCGTACGCACGCCCCGCGAACTGTCGGTGTCCGTCAACGTGCCCCTGCCTTGAGTTGCATTCGGAACGGATCGTCGGCGACCCCCGGCACTCAGGGCGCGTCGGTTGCCGTAGCCCGGTTCCGGCGTGAAAAGCACGGCGAGGGGGTCCGCTGTCCGCTGTCCGCTGTCCGCTGTCGGTGATCCACGTGGCAGGATCGCAGCACTGACGAGAAGCATGGACGCGCATGCCGCCCGACGGGTATCTCCGGTGGTGACCCGGTCGGCGCTCGCGAGTCTCCGCCGGCTTGGTCCGGCCCTTGAAGACAGATAGGCGCCAGCCGATGAATGCTGAGTGGTACGTCCTCATCGAAGAGGACACTCGGGTGACCGAACGAGTGGAGGGCGTGGAACTGAGACTGCACCGCTGGATGCTGGTCGGCACTCACCGCATCGACGGAGACGAGGCACAGGCCGTAGCAGCGGCAGAGGACGCGGCTTTGCACTACGTGCCTCACGTGCTTGCCCGGCACGCCCGGCCGGGGGACGAGCCGGCACGGCATGCCTTGCTCACCCGGGACGGAGCGTGGGTGGTGCTCGTCAGACAGCGGCAGCGCGAGTGTCACATACGCGTGTCCGTTGCCCGGCTCGTGCATACGAAGGAGGAAAAGGAAGCACCGCCGAAGAGCTTGAAGGACAAGTTCCGCAGCGCTTTGGAAGGCCCGCCGCCTCCCGAGAAGCCGTGGGCACCGGCCGGGTCCTGACGGCCGGACCCGGGCCCCGTTCAGCGGTGCCCCGTCCTCTTGGCAAGCCGCCGCGAGCCGGGATGCCCGAGCGCAGGGCGCGGCCAGGGTAAGGCGCGAGACGTACCTCCACGTCGGCTGCGAGGCCCCCGGCTGCGGCCGGGGCAGTGGCCGGGCGGCGCTGTGGCTGGTCCTGCCGTGCGCGAGGCACTCTCCGGCGGCGGCGTTCATCCGGCTCAGGCGGCCGCGTGCGTGTCGGAAGCCGTGTGAATTCGGCCATCTATGCTGTTCGAATGTTCGAAAGCAATGCTGTCCTGTCGGGCGACGTACGCATTCGTGCCGTGGAAGAGGCGGATGCCCGGCCCCTCGCGGAGGCATACGTCCGCAATCGTGACTACCTCCGGCCCTGGGAGCCGAACCGGACCGAGGAGTTCTTCACCGCCGAGGGGCAAAAGGCCCGGATCCGACGGCAGTTGCGGCTTCGGGAGACCGGCCACGCACTGCCCTGGGTGCTGACCGAAGCCGGGCGGATCGTCGGGACGGCCACCCTGTCGAACATCTCGATGGGACCCTTCCGGAGTGCCGGCCTCGGCTACTGGATCGACGAGGGGCACGCCGGCCGGGGGCTGGCGACCCTGGCCGCCCGGTACGTGTGCCGATTTGCCGACGAGGTGGCCGGCCTGCACCGGATCGAGGCAGGCACGCTCCTGGACAACGTAGGCTCCCAGCGCGTGCTGGCGAAGGCGGGATTCGAGCGGATCGGTGTCGCGCCCAAGTACCTGCACATCGACGGGGCCTGGCGCGACCATGTGCTCTTCCAGCACATCCTCAACGACCGGCCGGCGGCCTAGCAGGGGCCGAAGGCCGCCCCGGACCCGCTCCCCTCATCTCCGTGGTCCCACGCTCCGTCACTTCCACCACGACATGTTCGAGTCGTTGCGCCGGTGGACGGGACAGGGCCTGCTGGAGAAGCCGTTGCCGGTCAAGGCGACGGTGGGCGCGATGGCCGCCGCGGACGTCGAGATCGGCCTGTCGGCGGCCTGGTAGGGGCCCCAGGGGCCACTGATCAGCAACGACGAAGTGACCGAGTTCGTCGCACGGTCCGAGGGGCGGCTGCGCGGGGTGGCCGGCGCGGATCTCACCCGCCCGGTCCAGGCGGTGCGGGAACTCCGCCGCGGCGGGGTGCTGCATCCACGCATCGATGACCGGCATCGGACTCCCTGCCCTCTCTCCCGGTCGCCGCCGGCAGCCAGACCGGCCCCACACGGCGGGGCGATCGCTTACCGCGACCCTGGCCTCTGCGTGGACAACCAACGTCTCGGACCCGGCCCCTGGTGGTGGACGTCACTTCGGCGATCGGGTGTCATTTCGTCGGCGTGCCGATACGAATCCGGTTGCCGTCAGGGTCGCACAGCTCGATCTCACGCGCCCACGGAGCATCCTTCGCCTGCACACCGAACTCTCCGCTGCACCACCGACCCGCCCGTGGGCCAGGGCCCCACCTGATCACGCCAACCCGGTCGCCTACGGGTGCGACATGGCTTCGTGACCGGGGTTTCAGCAGGTGGACGGCTGTTTGTCCGGCGCGGCGAGCTGCTGTAGAAATAGGTCTCATGATTCACGAGCCGTTGGTACGACGCCTGGTCATCGACCTGTGCCGCCGTCCGGTCTCGTGTTGTCTCTGAACGCGCGTCCCTGACGCTGCCCCCCGGCCGGTGACTTCCCCGGCCGGTGATTCTCACGGCCCTCGTCTCGTCACGGGGCCGATTTCCACGCTCTGACCGCCCAGCCCCGGCGCAGGGCCGTCCGCCGTGTCGCCCGGTGGACGTCGACCCGCCGTGCTCCGGCGCCCTCTGGAGGCCGCCCGTGTCCCCGACGCCCCGTCTGGACGAAGCCGATCCCGTCCCCCTACCCGCCAAGGAGCCGCAACGGCGCCGTCCCCGCGCCCCGGGGCGGATACCCCATGTCCTGCTTCCCCTCGGCTCGTTGGTGCTGTTCCTCGTCCTGTGGCAGGCGTTGGCGGCGAGCGGGACGTGGAGCGAGACACTGGTGCCGCCGCCCGCCAAGGTGTGGGACGCGTTCCTCGACGTGTCCACCACGCACGACGGCGTACGCGGCTACAACGGCACCTATCTCATCGAGCACTTGGGCATCAGCCTGCGCCGGATCGCCTTCGGGGCCGGGATCGGCATCGCCGCCGGCGTGGTCCTCGGGCTGCTCATGGGTACCGTCCGCCCGCTGCGCTCCCTGTTCGAGCCCTGGATCACCTTCCTGCGGACGCTGCCTCCGCTGGCGTACTTCTCCCTGCTCGTCATCTGGCTGGGCATCAACGAGGAACCGAAGATCACGCTGCTGGCCGTGGCCGCCTTCCCACCGGTGGCGGTGTCCACCACCACGGCCGTGGCCGCCGTACCGAAGAGCCTGGTCGAGGCGGCCCGCGCGCTCGGCGCCTCGCGGTGGGACGTGGTCAAGGACATCGTGGTGCCGTCCGCGCTGCCGGAGACGCTCACCGGCGTCCGGCTGGCCGTGGGCGTGGCCTACTCCTCCCTCGTGGCCGCCGAACTGGTCAACGGGCTGCCCGGCATCGGCGGCATGGTCAAGGACGCCGCCAACTACAACAACACCCCGGTGGTGTTCGTCGGCATCATCGCCATCGGCGTATCCGGCCTGGTCATCGACGGCCTGCTGCTGCGGCTGGAACGCGCCGTCGTCCCTTGGCGCGGTCGCACGTGAGACCCGCACACCGAGCAAGAGTCCCCCTGTACAGAAACGGTCCCGCCATGTCCCGTGTCCCTCAAGGTCCCTCCCGCCGCATCCTGCTCGCCGGCGCCCTCGCCGCCGCCTCGGCGGCTCTCACCGGCTGCTCCTCCGGTGACGCGGCGTCGTCCGGCGGCGCCAAGCGGCTGCGCATCGGCTACTTCGCCTTCCCCAGCGGCGACCTCATCGTGAAGAACAGGAAGCTCCTGGAGAAGGCCCTGCCGGGGTACACGATCACGTGGATCAAGTTCGACTCCGGTGCGAGCGTCAACCAGGCCTTCATCGGCAAGTCCCTGGACATCGCCGCCCTCGGGTCGAGTCCCTTCGCGCGAGGTGTGTCAGGGGCCTCTCCGATCCCGTACAAGGTCGCCTGGATCCTGGACGTGGCGGGTGACAACGAGGCGCTCGTGGCGCGCAGGAGCACCGGCATCTCCGACGTCGCCGGGCTCAAGGGAAAGACGATCGCCACGCCGTTCGCCTCCACCTCGCACTACAGCCTGCTCGCGGCACTGGAGACGGCCGGTCTGAAGACCTCCGACGTCAAACTCGTCGACCTTCAGCCGCAGGCGATCCTCGCCGCGTGGCAGCGCGGCGACATCGACGCCGCCTACGTGTGGCTGCCCACACTGGACGAGCTGCGCAGGACCGGCACCCAGCTCACCGGCAGCAAGCAGATCGGCGCCGCCGGCAAGCCGACGCTGGACCTGGCCGTCGTGTCGGACGACCTCATCGCCCGCGACCCGAAGGCCATCGACGCCTGGCGCAAGGCGGAGGCACAGGCCCTGCGTCTGCTCAAGTCCGACCCCGACGGCTCGGTCAAGGCGGTCGCCGCCGAACTGGGCATCAGCACCACCGACGCCAAGGCGCAGCTCGCCCAAGGCGTGTTCCTCACCCCGGAGCAGGTGACGTCCGCCGACTGGCTGGGCACCGACGGCTCCCCGGGCAAGCTGCTGTCCTACGTCACCGACACGGGCCGCTTCCTGGCCGGCCAGAAGCAGATCGACGCGGCGCCGGCCCGGGAGGTCGTACGCAAGGCCTTCTATCTGAAGGGGCTGCCCGATGTCCTCAAGTGAGACCGCCCAAGGCGCCGCGACCGGCGGCGATGTGACCGGCGACGTCGCGACCGGCGGCGAGCGGGCCGGTGCCGTGCAGCTGAGGCATGTCACGCACCGGTACGGCGCCGTCACCGCCGTGGGCCCCGTCGATCTGACCGTGCCGGCGGGGGAGTTCCTCGTCCTGGTGGGCGCCTCCGGTTGCGGCAAGAGCACCCTGCTCCGGCTGATCGCCGGATTCGAGCAGCCCACCCACGGCTCCGTACGGGTCTCCGGCACCGTCCCCCGGCCCGGGGAGACGGCGGGTGTGGTGTTCCAGACGCCGCGGCTGTTCCCGTGGCGGACGGTGGGCGGCAACGTCGACCTGGCCCTGCGCTACGCGGGCGTGGACCGCGCCCGATGGGGCGAGCACCGGGCACGGTTGCTGGCCCGCGTAGGACTGGAGGGGACCGAGGAGCGGCGTACGTGGGAGATCTCCGGAGGCCAGCAGCAGCGCGTCGCCATCGCGCGGGCGCTCGCCGC
This sequence comes from Streptomyces sp. NPDC038200, assembly GCF_055600785.1. NCBI lineage: Bacteria > Bacillati > Actinomycetota > Actinomycetes > Kitasatosporales > Streptomycetaceae > Streptomyces > Streptomyces sp. NPDC038200. The sequence continues at coordinate 71,535 of NZ_JBVJYH010000030.1, read as the reverse complement.
CGAGCATCCGCTCCTCCTGCTCGACGAACCCTTCGCGGCACTGGACGCGCTGACCCGGGAGCGGCTCCAGGAGGACGTACGCCGAGTGGCCGGGCAGACCGGGCGGACCACCGTGTTCGTGACGCACTCGGCGGACGAGGCGGTATTCCTCGGCTCGCGCATCGTGGTGCTCACCAAGAGCCCCGGCACCGTCGCCCTCGACCTGCCGATCCCCCTGCCGCGCGGCGACGTGGACGCCGAAGCACTGCGTGAGTCCCGCGAGTTCGGCGAGCTGCGCGCCCAGGTGGCGCACGCCGTGAAGTCCGCGGCGGCGGCCTGACCGTCGTACCCGTACCCCCAAACCCCCCGTCCCCTGTACCCCCAAACCCCCGTACCCGGACACCCCTCCGTACCCCCTTACCTCCCGTAGGCCACGGCTCCGCGAGGGAGTCGTATCAAGGAAGGACACCCGTATGAGCATCCTCAGCGACCAGCCCGCGGTGGCACGGCTGCCGATCGTCGAGCTGGGTCCGCACTTCGGTGCCGAGGTCCACGGCATCGACCTCGGCCGGCTCGACGACGAGCAGGTCTTCGCGCTCCGGGAGGCTCTCGTCCGGTACAAGGTGCTCTTCGTGCGCGGACAGCACGGTCTCGACGACACGGCGCAGATCGAGTTCGGCAGAAGGCTGGGCGAGGTCACTGTCGGGCACCCGGTGCACGACTCCGGTGACGTGGCACCCGAGGTGTACTCCCTGGACAGCCAGGACAACGGTTTCGCCGACGTGTGGCACACGGATGTGACGTTCGTACGACGACCGCCCGCGATCTCCGTACTGCGGGCCGTGGTACTGCCGCCCAACGGCGGTGACACCAACTGGGCCGACAGCCAGCTCGCCTACGCGTCGCTGTCGCCCGGACTGAGGGCGTACGTCGACACGCTCACCGCCGTCCACGACGGCAGCCGCGAGTTCGGCTACTACCTGGCCCACCGCCGCAAGGGCCGAGGCAACCTGTGGGAGGGGGAGGTCTTCACCGAGCTGACGCCCGTGGAGCACCCCGTGGTGCGGGTGCACCCGGAGAGCGGCCGCAAGGGCCTGTTCGTGAACCCCGGCTTCACCTCGCACATCGTCGGCGTATCGGAGCACGAGAGCCGGGGCATCCTCGACATCCTCTACGCCCACCTCACCAAGCCCGAACACGTGGTACGGCACCGCTGGCAGCCCGGCGACGTGGCTCTGTGGGACAACCGCAGCACGGCCCACTACGCCAACCGCGACTACGGCGACCAGCACCGGGTGATGCACCGCATCACCCTGCGCGGTGACACCCCGGTGGGCCCGGCGACCACTCGACAGGAGCGGGACGCCACCACGACACCGCCGCCTCTCGGCTAGGTCCCTTCGGTTCCTCGGCCGAGGGGCGGCCGGTCGTGCCGGGCTCAGCGCACCAGGGGAAGGAAGATCGTGTCGACGATCTCTTCGAGCGTGTGGTCGGGTACGGGGGCGAAGGTCGTGAGGATCTCGTGGCGCAGCAGGTCGAAGGGGAGGGACTTGATGCGCTCGGTGAGGAGTTCCGGATCGACCTCGCCACGGTCGACGGCGCGGCCGAAGAGCACGTCGAGTGCCTCCGCGCGTCCCGTCACGAGGGGGTCGCGCAGATCACCGGGGCTGGTTCCGGTCTCCCGGTGGTAGTCGGCCAGGTGCGTGTTGACGACGGTGATGAGCCGGACGCGAGTGGAGTTGATCTCCCGCATGAGGGTGAGGACGTCCTCCCGCAGGCTCCCCGTGTCGGGAACGTCGAGGCGGGACTCCTTCAGGGTGTGAAGGATCGCTGCCCGGACGAGGTCGTCGCGGTCGGACCAGCGGCGATAGAGAACGGGAGGGCTGGTGCCCGCGCGCTTGACGACGGCGTCCATGGTGAACCTGGCGTAGCCGGTGTCCGTGAGCACGTCCCAGGCCGCGTCGAGGAGCGCCTTCTCCAGTGCCGCTCCGCGGCGTCGCTCGGGCATACACCCCTCCATTAGATAGGCTTGTCTTTCTTATCTTAGCGCCCTACCCTGACAGCCGTAAGATAGACCTTTGTATCTTAAGGTGGCTGTTCGTGAGTGCTCTTCACCGGTCCGATCCCGCATCCACGGCGGCGGCCCCCGATCGTGTCGATCCAGCCGTCTGGCGCATGGCGATCACCCTCATCGTCGGCGCGCTCGCCGTCGTCTTCGACACCACCGTCGTCAGCGTCGCGCTCGATGACCTGTCGAAGGAACTCGACGCCCCGCTCGCCACGATCCAGTGGGTGAGCACCGGCTACCTGCTGGCGGTGTTCGTCTCCATTCCGCTCGCCGGATGGGCTCAGTCACGGTTCGGCGGCCGGCACGTGTGGATCGCGGCCCTGGGCGGATTCCTGCTGGGCTCCCTCCTGAGCGCGCTGGCGTGGAACGCGACCGCCCTCATCGCCTTCCGCGTCGTCCAGGGCATCGCGGGCGGCATCATGATGCCGCTCACGGCCACGCTGCTCGTGCAGGCCGCAAAGGGCCGCGGCATCGGCAAGGTCATGGCCGTCATCACCGTGCCCACCGCGCTCGGCCCGATTCTCGGCCCGGTCCTGGGCGGTCTCATCCTGCATCTGGCCGACTGGCGCTGGATGTTCCTGGTCAACATCCCCTTCTGCGTCGTCGGCGGCTGGCTCGCCCGGCGCAACCTGCCCGACGACCGGCCCCTACCCGACCGCCCCCGCGCCCGCCTGGACGTCGTCGGCCTGCTCCTGCTCTGCCCGGGCGTCGCCGCCCTCATCCACGGCCTCTCCCAGGTACAGGGCAGCGCGGGCTTCACCGACGTCAAGGTCCTCATCCCGCTGTTCGGCGGACTCGCCCTGGTCGGGGGCTTCACCGTCTGGGCACTGACGCGCACCACCGGCGCCCTGGTCGATGTGCGGCTGTTCCGTCACCGCGCGGTGGCCTCCTCCTCCACCCTGATATTCCTGGGTGGCATCTCCCTGTACGGGTCGATGATGCTGCTGCCCCTGTACTTCCAGCAGGTCCGCGGCGAGGACGCCCTCGGCGCCGGGCTCCTGGTCATCCCGCAGGGTGTCGGCGCACTCCTCGCACGCAGCCTGGCAGGCAGGTACACCGACCGCATCGGACCCCGCCGGGTCGCCCTCGCCGCCTTCGCCTTCGTCGCCGCGGCCACCGTGCCGTTCGCCTTCGTCACCGCCGAGACCAGCGAGATCCTGCTCCTGGCCGCGCTGTTCGTCCGCGGCATCGGCCTGGGCGCTGCCATGATCGCACCTATGGGTGCCGCCTACGTCGGACTGGAGCACGCGGAGATCCCCGACGCCAGCATCATCACCCGCGTCGCCCAGCAGATCGGCGGCTCGGTGGGCATCGCCGTCCTCGCCGTCGTCCTCCAGCACGCCGCCGGCGATGTGCACACCCCGAGCGCCCTGGCCGACGCCTTCGGCACGGCCTTCTGGTGGTCGGTGGCCTTCACCGCCGCCGCCGTCCCGCTGTCCCTCTTCCTGCCCGGTCTCCCCGGACCAGCGGCCCCCGACGACGCCGCCGAAGCGGAGACTGCCGCCAGGGTCTGAACGCGAGCGCCCGACCCGCCTGCGCCCCGGGGCGTCTCGACCCCGATCGACCGGCGGCCCACTCCCCACTTCCGTGACCTGGCTGAACACCGGGATCGCGGACCCCAAGGCGACGGATCCGGAAGCCCGATGGCAGGCGGACGTGCTCGACGCGCGAGCGGACGTGGTGTCGATCCTCGACGGCGTCAACGACATGGGCTGGCACACCATCGACCCGGACGGCTGTGCGATCCCGGCGGAGGACTTCACGGCGGGCTGCGATCGCCTGCTCGCGCCGGTCGCCGGGGAGAAGCCGTTGATGAGGGGAGCGGGAGACCTAGTCGGACCAGGTGCCGTGGAGGGCGGAGACGGAGAAACCCGGCCCGTAGGCGACGATCAGAGCCTGCGCGCCGTCGGCGGGCGGCTCGGCGTGGGTGCGTTCGAGGACGCGCAGAACCGATACGCCACCCAGGTTGCCTTCCTCGCTCAGGGTGTCCAGGGAGTGAAGGGCGTCGTCCTCACCCAGGCCGAGGGCGGTTGCGGTATCCATGATGATCGGCTTGGAGCCGGGGTGGATGACGGGGATGTCGACCGGGCGGCCGGCGAGCCAGTCCACCACGGCAGGCATGACGTGCGTGGCTCCGCCGGTGGCGGCCTTGGTGGAGTCGAAGTGCATGCCGGTGCTGTCGATACGGCCGGCGTAGAAGTGCAGGCTGCCCGGGAGGGCGTACTCGAACAGACCGTCGGTGTCGACAGCGAGGCCGGGTCCGAGGGGGTCGCTGCTCACGATGGTCGCCGCGCCGGAGTCACCGAACAGCGCCTTGTAGATCATGTGCTCGATGTTGTCGTCGGCGTGGTTGTACGCGGTCGACAGGACTTCCGCGGCCACGACCAGGATCCGGGAGCCGGGGTAGAGAAGAGCTTGCTCCACGGCGCGGATGAGGGCGTGGGCGCCGCCGGCGCAGGCGACGGTCGTCATGGCGGTACGACGGATGGTCGACTTGAGGCCGAGCCGGGCGGTGAGGTGGATGTCGAGGTTCGGGACGGCCCAGCCGGTCGCGTGGGTGGTGATGATGCCGGTGATGTCGGCCGGCTGCAGGTTGTGGCGTCGGAGGGTGGCGCGGGCGGCTTGTTCGGCCATGGCGAGGCCGTCCGTGAATGCACTGGTGGTGCGGTCGGCGACGGGGGCCGTACCGGAGATGGTGTCCGCGGTGAGGGGCTGGGTGAAGTAGCGGCTGCTGACGCCGCAGTTGGCGAGTACGCGGAGGATCGCCCCGAGGCGGTGGTGGTTGGGGTGGTGGGTGCGGATGTCGTCGGCTATCTCGTCTGTGGTGATTTTGTGAGCGGCGAGGACTGTCGTGGGCCGAGTGATGTATGCGGGCATGGGTCCCCCCTGGACGCACGTAACCTGACGGGGTCAAGGTACGGCAAATCTGGCTGGATCATTTCCCCTGCCGATCCCGCCATGCTCTCCCACTACCCACCACACCAGGGCGAATTCTCGCGCGCGGTGGGGCTAGCGCGCCCGAAGCATCTGCGGACGCGTGACGGTCCGGCGCGGGCCCGGCCGAAAAACGAGGATCATGAAGCGGGATCCGGGAGCCGTGAGCGGTTGTGCCACGCACATCGTCACCCAGCCCGGTCCTTCGACCGCGTGCCGGATCGGCCGTTCGTCCCCGTCGGGATGAATGCTGGTGCCGCCGGCGTTGTACAGGGCCGTCGATCCGGGATCGGCGAGGACCTCGTCCCGAATGCGCGAGAGGACTTTGTCGTCGGGCCGTGTGGCGAGTGCGTTCTGCAGCTGGGGCATCACGAGCGGCGCCCACGCCGTCTCCCAGTCGGTGAGCTGCTCGCGGCCGTCGATCAGCATCCAGCGCATCGTGTTCGTGGGGGCCTTGCCGCCCTCGAACAAGGCGTGGAACTGGGGGTTGCAGGTGAGCAGGTTCCAGCTGGCGTCGGTGACGTAGGCGGGGTGAGTGACCCCGTTGACGGCGTCCTCCCAGGCGGATGGCACGGCATCGCCGGAAGTGTCGTAAAGGGGGCCGGGCGGGTTCTCGCCTCGCGCGAGCCGGCACAGGGTCGTCCACTGCTGTTCGTTGTAGCCGAACAGGCGGGCGATGTCACGAAGCAGGTCGAACGGGGGGCTGTCGGCGTGGCCGGCCTCGAGGTGCCGGTAGGTGCCGAGGGACCTGTTGAGGAGCTGGTCGATCTGGTGCTGGGAGAGCCCGGGGGCCCGTCGGCCGGGTCCGGTGGGCCTGGGCAGGCCATGCGTCTCAGGGGCTATCTGGGCACGGCTGGTTCTGAGGAGGTGCTTGAGTGCTCGCTTGTCCACTGGTGCGGATTCCCCCGACGGTGTCTGTTGACTGTTGCTCAGTGTAATTAGCGTGGCGGGGTTTGACGTCAAAGATCTCCCGTAGAAAGCGTGTAGGTGTGTGCTGCATGCTCGGTGCTGCGCGGCACCAGGAACCGGACGCAGGCTCAGCAACACGCTCTGCGGCCTGCCGCACTGGGGCCGGTGCCCTCCCGCCCCACACCAGGGGCCTCGGCACCGGCCGCCTGCACGTTCACGGGCCCTTCGTCCTCCGCGCGTTGTGCTCGTCGTGATGCGGCGACACGGCCGGCGTAGGTCGCGACATGAGAACCTCCAAGGCCCCCAGACTGTACGTCACATCTCTCGAGGAGGCGGCCAGGAGTCGTCGTCGAAGGGCACGCCCACATCAGCGACGCGAGGGCGAGGGCCGCGTGGTAGGACTCGGCGGTCTTGTCGTGGCGGGTGGCGATGCCGCGCCACTGCGTGAGGCGGTTGAAGCACCGTTCGACGACATTGCGCCGCTTGTGGACCTGCTGGCGAAAGTCGGCCATGGCGACCTCCGGAGGTCACCATGGCCAATCCGGCGTTGAGCGCGCTGGGATCAGCGGACACCGAACATCAAGGTGAAGGTCGCAGCGCGGTTGCCATAGCGGTCGGTGTAGCGGCCGACACCGGGACCTGCGTCTTTGAATCGAGGGTCGAGGATGGCTTTGCGGTGCCCGTTGGCGGCGTAGTTGTTCTGGGGGTCGTGATTCATCCACCAATAGACGGCGGCCTTGGGGGTGCCCCAGGTCCATCCCGCAGGCACGACCTTCGTGCCGTCGCTCGGCCCTCCGCCGTTCTGGACGTTCTCGCTCATCGCGCTGTACGGGCCGTAGCCCGACTTGGCGATGCGGTCTTCCGGCCAGGCGTATCCCGCTCTGGAGTCCCAGTGACCGCATCCAGACCACTTCGGGTTGGACGGGCAGCTTCGATCCGGGGCGGCCGCCCAGTTCTCGGAGTGTGCCCGCGCCGCGGATGCGAGGTGGTCGTTGAAGCAGAGCGGCGCCAGACCGCGCTGCGAGCGCTCCACGTTCACGAGGTAGAGCAGCGCGTGCTCGGCGTTGACGACCTCGGCGTCGGTCTGGGGAACCTTGTCGACATAGCCGGCGTACCGCTCTTCCGCCTTCTGGCACTCTCCAGGTCCAGACGTGTCGCCGTTGGCCCAGGATGCGGAGATGTCGCTCTTTCCGTCGCCGTTGAAATCTCCGGCGGCCCACTTGGTGGTGTCCATCCAGCCGCCTGCGTTCGTGGCCCAGTGGCTGCGTTTGAAGCCCGAACCGGTCGATAGGCTCACGGTTATGGTGTTTGAGCCGCCGTTGTTCCAGACAGTGGCAAGATCGGCTCTCTTGTCGCCATTGAAGTCCCCGGCGACCCACG
>NZ_JBVJYH010000030.1:0-64168 GCF_055600785.1 Streptomyces sp. NPDC038200 | reverse complement strand
GGTCGATAGGCTCACGGTTATGGTGTTTGAGCCGCCGTTGTTCCAGACAGTGGCAAGATCGGCTCTCTTGTCGCCATTGAAGTCCCCGGCGACCCATGGGGTTCCGTCGATCCAGCCACCGTCTCGGTCGCTCCACTGTGACCATCCCGGGAACCGCGACCCGTCAGACAGGTAGACCGCAGTGGACAGGTTAGCGTCTGAAGTGGCGGCCAGCGCACGGTCTGAAACGGGGGCCAGGGTGACTGCCAATAGCACGAGCCCGGCCGTGCCCCATGTTCGAAGCTTCAGCATAAGCTCACCTTCCGCGGGAATGCGCGACCTGGGCCATCTGGTAGTAGCCGGAATGGCCGATGTGCTCGCGGAGCTGACGCATCTGATAGACGAAGTGCTGGATCGGGACACCAGTGGGGGTGACTGGGCGCTCGGGTTGGCCGATCCGATGCGCCCTCTGGTCAGGTGTCCAGATCGACCAGTGCCCAGGCCTGGCGCCGGCCACTCTCTGTATATCTACAAGTAAAAGGCAGACCGCTCCACCACGCCACAGCAGCAACAGGGGGAGCGGTCGCATTCCAGGTGATCAAACCTCTGCGGAGGCAGTCTTGATGTTGTCCTGGGACTCGTAGAAGTTGAGGTGGTGGTCCCCTTACCTGAATCCGGCCCCGGGGTAGGCCTCGGGTGTCTTCCCGGACAATTCAACCGCACCGAGATCGTCGCCCGGGTTGGCGATGGAGCGCATGCTCGGCGGCCTGTCGACCCGCCGCTACGGCCCGGGTGAGCGGGATCGGCACGTTGGGGGCGGGATCGTGGGCGTGTTCGTCGGTGCGGACGACGGCGAGGAAGGTGTGGGCAAGTTCGATGACGGCCCCGTCGTAGAAACGGTGCCCCTTGGCGCCGGCTCCTGCCGACAGCTTCTGCCAGGCCCGCCTGGGTACCTTCGCGGCCAGGGTCCGCGGAACTTCCCCGCACCGATGGTGACTTCGGCAGAGCAGGCCACGGCGACTACATAGCCGACCTTGCGCTCTTCCAGCGGCGCCCGCAGCTTCGGATTGCCTCCGTAGACCTCGTCACCCGCGACCCAGCCCACACGGTGCCCGGCGTCCAGAAACCGGCCGATCATCCGGGCGGCCAGCTCCGGCTTCGTCGCGAACGCAGTTATCTCCTCCCGCCCGGCGGACCGGCAGCGGCCCGGGGCGCGCGTCCACGAGCGCGGAACGTACAGTTCACGGTCCACCGCCGCATACCCACGGCGACCTGCGTAGACCAGATAGACGGCGACCTGCGTAGACCAGATAGACGGCGACCTGCGCGTTTTCGATTCTGCCAGCGGTGCCGGTTGTACTGGCGCTGGACACCGACGGTGTGCGCACCCTTCTTCACGTCCCCGGTCTCGTCGACCACCAGCACCGCGTCCTCATCGTGCAGATGCTCCAGAACGTACTCACGCACGTCATCACGCACGGCGTCGGCGTCCCACCTGGCCCGGCCGAGCAGGTGCTGCATATCGTCCGGACTCGCCTCCCCGACCCACTCGGCGATCGACCAGCAGTTCTTGCGCGGCAGGTCCGACAGCAGCCCCAGTACCAGGTCCCGCTCCCGGCGCCGGGGCTCAACCCGCGCAAACCGGCCCGCTATCCGGCCCATCGGGACCTCGAACACCTCCTGCCTGCGGGCAGGGTCTACGCTGTGGTCTGCGACCACGGTCTCTTCGTTTGTCCACACAACACACGATGATCAGCGGTGGCCGCACCCGTCTGTCAGCCCGCCTGCACTGGCCGTCCCGAGTCAGAGGCTGAGGGGTTCATCGGTCGCCGGGCGTAGGTCCCTCGCCTCATGCGCGCTTTGAGCCTGCTGGCTAAGGTCGGGACCCATGCAGACCACGGGGCTTGTTCGCCGCCAGGCGGCGGAGCGTAGGCGCGACACTCTGGAACGGCTCGTTACCGAGCGGGATGTATGGGTATCGACAGCACATCCTGATCACGGGCCGCACCAGGTGCCGCTGTGGTTCTTGTGGGATGGGCGTGCAGTGTGGATGTGCACCAGTGCCACTTCCGCGACTGCGCGGAACGTCCGCGAGGAGCCGCGCGTGCGCCTGGCGCTGCCCGACACCTTCGATGTGGTGCTTCTTCAGGGTGAGGCGGAGAGCTTCCTGGACCAGGATGTGCCCGAAGCCGCGGCGGAGGCGTTCGCCGCCAAGTTCGGGTGGGACCCGCGTGTGGAGGAGGGTTCCTTCCTGTACGTGCGCGTGGTGCCGAAGAGCGTGCGGGCCTGGCGGGGCGTATCGGAACTACGCGGCAGAGTCATCATGCGCGACGGGACGTGGCTGGAATAGTGGCCGTCCCCGGCTGACGCCCCCTCCCGATCAGCAAGATCACGATCTATGGCTGGAGTACGAAAGGGTGTTGCAGAAGGCTTGGTGGCGAACATCTTGCCTGTACGGGTGGAGTGTTGAGGGCTGAGCCTGTGTGGGGGGAGACGTTCACCGGGTTGCGGATGGGTCGCTTCGTGAGGCTGCTGCGGGTGGTGCGGGAGAGGGGCGGCGACGGCCCTGGTGGTGGCCGGCCGTGGTGTCTTCCGCAACAAGGCGGACGCACACGTCCGGCGCGCGTCGGACCTGCCAGCCGTGGCGGCAGGCACCACGGTGATCGCGGACGGCGCCTACCGCCGGAGGACCCCTCCCGCGAGCTCAGGAGGAAGACAACGCCGAACACCGGCGCGTGCGGGCCCGCGTCGAGCACACCTTCGCCCGGATGAAGGACGGGAAGATCCTCGCGACTGCCGCCAACGGGGCGACGGCCTCCACCGCGCCGTCCAAGCAGTCGCCACCATGCACAACCTCGCCATGGCACGGTGAGACAACAGGCTCGGACACCACTCAGACCCGCCCTCACCAAGCCTTCTGCAACACCCTTTAGGGTCTGTTGCGAAAGTGCTGGTCACGGCCGCTCGTTGAGGACTGCGACCAGCATAGTTGCCACTTGACGCACGGCAAGTTCCTCGCACCTCGTGGCGGCGGCGCCACTGCGCAGGAGCTTCTGACGGTTGCGACTCGGTCCGCCGGAACCGGGATTGTTGCCGTGATCCCGCCAGAAGTGCGAATGACTCGCGGCTTAACGGAAGGCCCTCGCGGAAATGCAGGAGATCCCCCGGCGATCCCGCACGTTCACCCACTGGCGCTGCACCGTCGCAGCCAGGATGATCTGAACCGGCCTTGACCTCAACCGCACTTGAGGTCCTAGCTTGGCGATCATGACGACCGTAAGCACCCCGCAGCACAGCACCACCATGCTCGGCCAGCGGCCCATCGCCCTGGTCGCCTGGGGCGCCACCGAGGCGATCCTACGGAGCTCGCAGGCCGCCCTGGCACGCATCGACATGACCCAGCCCCAGTGGTGGGCGCTCAACAACATCGTCCGGGCCGAGCACGGCCTCACCAGGGAGGAGATCCGCGCCTTGGCCGTGCCTTACGGCATGGGCACCCAGGTGATGGTCCACGCCGCCGACGCCCTCGTACACCGGGGTTGGCTCGGCATCGGCACGGACGGCCGGCTGACCCTCACGGAGCAGGGCCGCGAGGGCCTGGCGACGGCGAAGGAACACATGGACCGGGTGCGCGCGGAACTCCTCGGCGACATCACGGAGGAGGAGTACGCGACTGCGGTCTCCGTGCTCCAGCGCGTCACCGACAACCTCGCCCAGGGGCAGTTGTTAAGGTGCTGCTCACAGCCCTTCGTTGATGGCCTTTCTTGCGGTTGCGGATCTGGGCGGCCTTCTCCGGGAAGGTGCAGTGGATGCCGCGTCTGCGCAGGTAGGCGCGGTTCGCGCGAGAGCCGTACGCCTTGCCGGCGCGGACCTTGTCCGGCTTGTTGCGCGGCCGACCCGGGCCGATACGGGGCACGCGGATGCCATCCAGGACCGGCTGGAACTGCGGGCTGTCGTGCCGCTGACCGGCGGTGACGAGCAGAGACAGCGGCTTCTGCCCCTGCTCGACCGCCAGGTGAAGCTTCGTTGTCAGCCCACCGCGCGCGGAGGCGGCGGCGCGCGGCCGGCTGTACGGCCACGAGCGCCCGAGGCCGTGGTCGTCGAGTTCGCTGCCGACGCCACCGGGAGGCTCCTTCTGCAGATCCCCCTTTTACGCGCCCCAGCGGCGTGCTGGTGGGGCGGGCGATCGTGGAGTCCACGCTCACGTCCCATGTGATCAGGCCTTTCGCATCGGCTTCGGCGTGAAGCTGCTCGAAGATCCGCTGCCAGGTGCCATCGCGCTGCCAGCGCCGGAACAGGTCGTAGGCCCGGTCCCACGGGCCGTATCGCTCCCGGAGATCGCGCCACGGCAGGCCGGTTCTAGTCCGCCACCGTATGCCGTCGATCAGCTGCCGCCGCGTCCACACCGGCGGTCGGCCCGGCTTCTTGCCCATCGGCAACAGCGGCTCAAGCCGGTCCCACTGGCTGTGCGTCAGATCACCTCTCTCCAACGGCCGGCGATCATCCACGGCCTTGATCCACTTTCGCGACAGACCCTGGTACGCCCGGGGGGTGTGCGGCCGCAGGCGTGCGCCTTCGGCGGGGGAGTGGGGGACTGCATCGAGTCCGAGCCTCGCACGAGGTTCGTCACTGGGGCGCGGTTGTCGATGAGTCGGGCGCAGCGGGTTTCTGCCGGTCGCGACGCACCCGGTCCGTCACAGTGTGACCTGGTGGGGGTGCTCCCTGTCAGGGCCTCCACCCGACAGCCGTGGGGACGAGTTGGCCTAGGATGTCGCCGGGATGGCCACCGCCCCCACGGTCTGTTCGTCCACGGCGTTCAAGGCGCGACCACCGAGCTGCCCAGCTGTAATCACCCCAAGGCCAACGGGCCGCCGCCCGGGCGGCCACCTCGACAGAGAGCGGATCCCGCGTGTTCCAGGAGACTCCCATCTTCAGCCGACTCGTTGCCGAGCGCGGTGACGTCCCCGCCCAGGTGCGCGGAGAAGCCGAACGCATAAGCCGCGACCTGGCCCGGATACTCCAGACGCCGGCATCGCACCTGAGCGCACCGATGAACGTGCCCGGGTCGCAGATTTCTCCCTGGGGCGGGCGGTAGGGAGTAGCCGTGGGAGGGTGGGGCCGCTGCCGATCCGCGGGTCCCAGCCACGGCACCCGCCTGCCGGATTCGGCGAGCGGAAGCCCCTGCCGCCGGTATCGGCCGGGGCCCGGTTGCCGTGGGGATCGTGGCTGAGCGACGGCAGCCGACGAGGGCACTGCCGGCAGGAGCCGCTCCCCGCATACGCCGGTCCGCACGGTGACGCCGTATGCGATGGCCTGAACCCCACCCAGGTATGCCTTGAATGTGGGCTAACAGGGTGATTCGCGCCCTCTACCCTTCCGCCATGCCTCTCTTCCGAAGAGCGAAGAAAGCCACCGCTCACGCCGGTTCCCCGGTGCCGCCCTGGTGCTCCTGGTTCACTCCCGCCGACTGGCAAGCGTTCCAGGACCTGCTCAACGACGTCTTCCTGGACGGCAACAACTCAGGACCACCCATGCAGTTCGGCGCCGAGCGGCATCTGCGGCTCGGCGCGGAGGACGAGCCCGGCATACCGCTGGACCTCGCCGAGATCGCAATGATCGTCAGGCCGCTGGCCCACAAGGACTGGCGTGCCGCCACGGTCGCCCACCTCACGCGGCAGCTCGAGATCCGCGACCGGCGAGAGGCTCTGTACCGGGCAAGCCTGGACGAGGTACGCCGGCTGATCCTGCCGCGCGTCGTGCCCGCCGACACCGTCGGCGAGGAACACGCCCTGACGTCGCCCCTGACCACCGAGCTGAGCGCCGTCGTCGTGCTCCGCATCGACGCCGACCTCTCGGCCGCCGTGCCGCCGGGCCAGTTCCGTTCCTGGGGCGTCACCGAGGACGAGGTGTGGGCTATCGCTCTGGACAATCTGCGCGCCGAACCCGTCCGGCTCGACACCGACGGGAAAGCGAATCCGGTCGTGTGTGTGGAGGGCGAGGCCGGCTTCACCTGCACCCATGTGCTGCGTGCGGCCGAGGTCCTCGGCCGGCCGACTCCCCTCGGCATCCTCGCCATGATCCCGCACGAAGAGTCCTTCTATCTCCAGGCCGTGGACGGGCCCCTCCTCCACTCCCAGCTGGTCGGCTACTCCTCGGTGGTTCGGGACAACTGGGAGAAGGCACCGGCCGCAGAACGGCTGAGCTCGAACGTGCTGTGGATCCATGAGGGCGCGATCGAAGCGGTGGGCGTGGAGCCCGCTCAGCCCGGCAGTGACAGGCCCGGTGTCATCCGCGGCTCCGAACGCTTCCTGAGCATCCTCGCGTCCTTCCGTCCACCGGACCCCGAGCCCGGCCCCTGAGCCGAGGCGGCGCGTGCGGCGGAAGACGCCTCGGCGGTTCGTCGAGCTGTGTTCCGGCCCCTGTTCCGCGGTGCCGGTCGACGGCGGGGGAGGGGCGGGTACGGACGGGGCGTACCGGGCTGTGTGTGTAACGGGAACGTACTAAGGGGTGGTTGGCCGGAACGGCTCGCGGGGCCGGGCGGCTCTTGGTGATCAGAAGCGATCGCTCACGCCGACTCGTACCGACGGGCCGGCACCCCCTACCGATACCGAGGAAGACATGATGCGCGTCCACAAGCTCACCTTCGCAGCCCTCGCCGTTGTCGCCGGTCTCTCACTCACGGCGTGCCAGAGCGACCAGGACGGCGCGGGGCGGAGCGACCCGTCGTCCGCGTCCACCGTGGCTTCTCAGGGCGGCGGTTCGGGCTCGGGCGGCTCGGGCGGTTCGGGCGGCTCGGATCAAGGCGGCGGGAAGGACTCCGCGGGGAAGAGCTCGGCGGGCAGCAGCTCTGCGGGGAGCGGCTCCGGCGGGCAGGGCACGGCCGCCGGGACCGGCTCCGACGCGAACGGCAAGGCCGGTAAGTGCCGAACCGACGAGCTGGAGATCACGGCGAAGGACACCACCATCGACGGCGACCCCGACGGCACGGTCACGGTGCAGCTGAAGAACGGCGGCGGCCGCGACTGCGCGATCTCCGGGTACGCGGGGGTCGACTTGAAGACCAGCTCGGGGGTGCTGTCCGCGAAGCGCAACGGAGAGCAGACCAACGCACTCATCCTCAAGGACGGCCAGTCGACGGCCTTCGGTATCAACTACCCCATCAACGAGTCGGGCGGCTCCGGCGTCCGCGTCACGGGGTTGCTGGTGACCCCTCCGGACGAAACGAAGACGGTCACCCTCAACTGGCCGGGCGCCGCCACGCTGCCCGTCACGGACGGCACCGGCTCCCCGGTGAAGGTCGGCCCGGTCGGAAACGCCGGACAGGGCGGCTGACCCGCACGTGACGTGCGGCCCGTGAAGCCAGGCGGTATTTCGAGGCCTCGGCATCAAGGCGGGCACAGGCCCCGGCGCGATACATCGCTGCCCCACCCTGTGACCGCTGAGCCCCACCCTGTGACCGCTGAGCCCCACCCTGTGACCGCTGAAGAGACCTGCGCGCGTCACGCGTTTCAGAGTTCGGAAGCCGGCCGGGCCGGCCGGGCCGGCCGGGCCGGGCCTCTCGGCCCGGACGTCGGCGGGACGGAGTTGTACAAGCGGCCCCCGACACCGCACTGTTGGCCGATAATCATTCATACGGTCAGGAGTCCCGGCTTGTCCACCCACATCCCCGCTCCCACGCCCGCTCACGTCGTCGATCCCGCCGGCGGCTGCCCGCACGCCCTGAACGCCGGCCTGCGGGCCCGGGGACCCGTTGCGGACATCGTCCTGCCCGGCGGGGTGCCCGCGGCGGTCGTCCTGGGGCACGACGCGCTCAAGGAGTTCCTCGCCCACCCCGACGTGGCCAAGGACGCCCGCCACTGCCCAGCTCTGAACGACGGCACGATCCCCGCTGACTGGCCGCTGCGGGTCTTCGCCAATGCCCAGGGCATGCATACCGCCGACGGCGTCGACCACCGCCGACTGCGCTCCCTCGTCGGCAACGCCTTCACCAGCCGCCAGGTGGAGCGGCTGCGGCCGCGCATCGAGGAGCTGACCGCCGGCCTCCTCGACGACCTGGGCCGCGCCGCCGCCGCTGACCCGGACGGCATCGCGGACCTTCGCACCCACTTCGCGCTCCCGCTCCCGATGAGCGTCATCTGCGAGCTGCTCGGTGTGGACCCCGAGCACCGCGGCCGGCTGCACGACCTTACCTACACGGTGATCATCGCCACCGACACCACCCCCGCGGAGGTGATGGCCGCCGTACGCGAACTCGTCGAGCTGCTCGGCACGATCGCGGCCGCCCGCCGGGCCGCCCCCGGCGACGATCTGACGAGCGCCCTGATAGCCGCCCGCGACGACGACGGCGACCGGCTCGGCGAGGCCGAACTCATCGGCACGATGCGTCTGATGCTGGTCGCCGGCCACGAGACCACCCTCAACCTGATCACCAATGCCGTACGGGCACTTTGCACCCACCGTGACCAGCTGGAGCTGGTCCTGGAGGGCAAGGCCACCTGGTCGGACGTGGTGGACGAGACGCTGCGCTGGGACGGCCCGGTCAGCTGGTTCCCCTTCCGCTATCCCACCCGCGACCTGGCCCTCGGCGGCACCGTCATCCCGCAGGGCACCCCGGTCCTCGCCGGCTACACCGCCGCCGGGCGCGACGAGGCCTTCCACGGCCCGGACGCCGACCGCTTCGACGTCACCCGGCCCGGCGCGGCCCGGCACCTCTCCTTCGGCCAGGGCGTGCACTACTGCGTGGGCGCCCCGCTCGCCCGCCTCGAGGCCACGATCGCTCTGGAACGCCTCTTCACCCGCTTCCCCGACCTCGACCTCGCCGTTCCCGAGACCGAACTGCCCCGCCAGCGCAGCTTCATCGGCAACAGCGTCGAAGCGCTCCCGGTCCGCCCGGTCCGGCGCTGAGGCGCGTGTCGTGCTGACCTTCATTGGGCCGCGGCGGACGAGGACAGTGCCTGTGCTCAGCCGGCCCAGCGCATCGAGGCACATCCCGCTGCGGACCCGGAAGTCGTGCCCGCCGACGGGGCGGGCCACGGCCCCATCGGCTACCAGGGCAGTGGGCCCGCCACGTCGAAGTAGCCGCCGGTCGGGCCGTCCGGTCCCAGCTGGGCCATGCGAACGATGATCTCGGCGCCCTGCTCGACGGTCTGCATGCCCTGGTGCCGGTTCAGGTCCGTCGCGGTGTAGCCGGGCTCCACGGCGTTGATCCGCATGCGCGGGAACGCCTTGGCGAACTGCACGGTGAGCATGTTGACCGTGGTCTTGGAGGCCGGGTAGGCGACCCCCGCGTATCCCTTGCCGGCCAGGGCCAGCGAGGCCAGGCTGCTGCTGACATTGACCACGACCGGGGCGGCGGAGCGTTCCAGCAGCGGCAGGAAGGCGTGGGTCACCCGGACCAGGCCGAAGACGTTGGTCTCGAACACCTCCCGCATCACGTCGGCGGTCAACTCCGCGGCGCCGATGATGTCGCCGTCCGGGGACAGCACCTCGATACCGGCGTTGTTGACCAGGACGTCCAGGCCACCGTCGGCCTCGACGGTGGCCGCGGCGGCCGCTACCGACGTGTCGTCGGTGACATCGAGCTGCACGAACCGGGCGCCGAGCGCGGCGGCGGCAGCCTCGCCCCGCTCGGGGCTGCGCGCTCCCAGGTAGACGGTGTGACCCGCGGCGATCAGGCGGCGGGCGGTCTCGTGGCCGAGGCCCTTGTTGGCGCCTGTGATCAAAGTTGTCGTCATGGGACACAGCCTCCCTCCGGGACGACGCGATCTACCAGCGGTTCGGACGAGTGCACGCCGTTGCCGCCGTAGCGGGCGTGGTACTCGGTCGTGAAGTTGCCGGACCAGGACCCGAACTTCTTGCCGTCACTCGCGCATGCGGTGCCAGTGCCCCACCAGTCGGCATCCCGAGCGGTGAAGGTGGCGTTCACCGGCTTGCGCACGGAGGTCCGCAGGTTGTCGACGGTCATGAAGTGCCGGCGCACGTGCCACAGCGCCGCCTCGCTCTCGCCGTGCTCGCCGGTCGCCACGATCGCGCGGATCCCCGTGTTCGTACCCAGCGCGGGACGTGCTCCACCGGGACGGGCAGGCGGGCGGTCGGCGGCGCACCCTCATCGAGCCCGGCACGGTCGACGACCCGCACGGCCGTGAAGTCGTGGACCAGCTGCCGACCGCGGGCAGGGCGCTGGAGATCTCGCTGGTGGCCGGCCCGTACGGACTGCCGGTGTGCGTCGCCTACCTGTGGTCGGAGGACTTGCCGGTCGTCTTCGCCGGCGGCGGCTGCCACATCAGTCCGGCGATCGCGCTGACCCGGGCGCTGACCGAGGCCGCGCAGTCCCGGCTGACCGCCATCGCCGGAACCCGCGGCGACCTGCCCGGAGACCCCGCCTCGTTCGACACCACCCCCTCCCTCCCGCCACGACCACCGGGCTGACGTCGTGGCCGCAGGCCACCGGCCACTTCACCCCGGTGGGCGGCGGCTTCGCCGAGGTGACCCACGTGGCGCGCCGGGTCGAGCACGTGCTGGTGGTTTTGGACCTGTCCGCCCAGGGCTCCCCCGTCCACGCCGTGCAGGTGCTCTGCCCCGGTGCCCGATCGAGGATCAGAAGGTCGATACCCCGATGAGCCCCACCACCACGGCACTGCCCGGCGTCTCGCCCGCGCCGGGCGGCGGGCGCTCCGCGCAGTACGACGCCTTCCACGCCGCCCGCGCCCGCACCGATCTGGTCGCCCGGCTGTCCGCCGCGGCAATGGGCGAGGACCACCCCGTTGAGGTCGCCGCCTCCAGCTCCTGCGACTGGCCCCGGCTGGGGCTGATGACCGCGCGGCTCAGGATGCGCGGCCCGGCCAGCTCCTGGCGGACGCGGGCTGCGGCACCGGCGGCGTCGGTCTGTGGCTGGCCCGCGCTCTCGCCCTGCGCCTGGAGGGCTTCGACCTGTCCACCGTCGCCATCGCCCAGGCCGCCGAGCGGCGCCTCCGGTTCGGCCTGCCCGCCGAGCGGCGCCTCCGGTTCGGCCTGCCCGCCGAGCGAGCCGCGTTCCGCGTCGCCGCACTGGAGAACACCGGCCTGCCCGATGCCCGCGCCCACGGGATCGTGTGCGTGGACGCCTTCGGCGGCGCCGCCGACCCGAGCGTGGCAGTGCGCGAACTCGGCCGCGTCCTGGCCCCGGGCGGCCGACTGGCGATGATCCGGGCCACGCGGCAGGGCGCCGCCCCTTCCTGGACGGAGCAGGCCCGCGCCGCCGGCCTCACGGGGGAGCACGTGGACGAGCAACCCACCGAGTCCGCACTGTGGGAGCGGCTCTACCGACTGTGGGTCGCCCGCGCCGACGACCTGCGCAGGGAGCTGGGCGACGGCCAGACGCAGAACATGCTGCGCGAGGCCCGCCAGGCGCTGCCCGCACTGCCGGGCCGCCGCGCCGTGGTGCTGACCCTGCGACGCCCCGCCCTCCCCGGCCGGGCCCGTTGCGGCCGATACGATGACCGGACCCGGCCACCCCGACGAGAGGCCCCCAGTGACCCCTCACCGCTCTACCCGTGCTGCGGTGTTCTCGGCCGGTTCCTGGGGTACCGCCGTGGCCAAGATCCTGGCCGACGCCGGAACGGGCGTCACCGTGCACGCCCGCCGGGACGAGATCGCCGACGCGATCAACACGACCCACCGCAACCCCGGCTACTTCCCGGACATCGAGCTGCCCACCGACCTCACCGCGACGACCGACCCGGCCGCCGCCCTGGACGGCGTGGACTTCCTGGTGCTGTCCATCCCCGCGCAGAGCCTGCGGGCCAACCTCGCCGCGTGGGCGCCGCGCATCGGACCCGACACGGTGATCGTGTCGCTGATGAAGGGCATCGAGCAGGGCAGCCACCTGCGGGCGAGCCAGATCATCACCGAGGTGACCGGCGTGGACGCCGACCGGGTCGCGGTGCTGTCCGGCCCGAACCTGGCGCGCGAGATCATGGACGGCCAGCCCGCCGCGGCCACCGTCGCCTGCGTCGACGAGGGCGCCGCCCACCGCTTCCAGAAGGCGTGCCACACCGGCTACTTCCGCCCCTACACCTCCACCGACGTGACCGGCTGCGAGCTGGGCGGGGCGGTGAAGAACGTCATCGCTCTCGCGGTCGGCATCGCCTCCGGTATGGGACTGGGCCACAACGCCCAGGCCATGCTCATCACCCGTGGTCTGGCGGAGACCACCCGCCTCGGCATCGCCATGGGCGCCGACCCGCTCACCTTCTCCGGCCTGGCCGGCATGGGCGACCTGGTGGCCACCTGCTCCTCTCCGCTCTCCCGTAACCGCACCTTCGGTACCCACCTCGGCACCGGGCTGAGCGTTCAGGAGGTGACGGCCGCCACGCGGCAGACCACCGAGGGCGTCAAGTCCGCGGCGGCGATCCTCGCCCTGGCCCGCGCCCACGACGTCGAGATGCCGATCACCCAGGTCGTCTCCGCCCTGTTGAATCAGAAGGTCACCCTCGGCGAGGCCGCCGCCGCGCTGATGCAGCGGCCTCCCAAGTCCGAGCGCTGACCCCGGGCCCAGCCCGCGCGGGCCGCCCCCTTCTTCACCTTCACCCTCCCCACCCGGAGGTTCCTGCCCCTGCACGCATTCGTGCTGTCCGCTGTCCAGATCGCTTTGAAGTTCTTGTCCCCAGAGCAGGTGCCGGGTGGGCAGGATTCCGCTGCCGGTCCGGTTCTCCTCGGGTGCGAGCGGGGCGAGTGCTTCGCGAAGGTCGCTGGCGGTCAGGATGCGATCGGTGACCTGGAGGAGACCGGCGCAGGCAAGGGCGTCGGCGAGTGCCCCGCTGGAGCGGTAGGGACGGGAGCCGGCTCTCTCCTGGATGGCGAGGTGTCGGTCGACGGCCGCGGCGAGTTGGCGGGTGGTGCCGACCGCCTGGACGCGCGGCCAGCAGATCATGACCGGTCCGGCGAGCAGGATGAGCTCGGTGAAGTACTGCTGTGCTCGCCGTTTCGGCCGGCCGGGGCTGACGGGCGTTCTCCCACCGGATCAGCGTGCGGTAGCCGACCCGGCCCAGCCCCAGCGGCTTCGCGGGCTGCGGATCCAGGGCCGCGAGCTCCGCCACCTTCGCGTGCCGGCGCTCGGTGAACGTCGTCGTCGCCGGGTCGTACTCGTCTCCCGGCTCGCCCGGGCCCGGGCGGAACGGGTCACCGGAGCGGAACCCGGTCGCCACTTCCGGCAGGTGAGCCATCCGCAGCTCGATCAGCCCCAGCCGGCCCGCTGTCAGGTCCTCAGGCGCCTTGCGCTGGCGGCCCCGGTCCGCCCCCGCCGACGACGGCCGAGACGATGGCCGGCACTGCGGATGGTTGGCCAGGAACCGGAAGGTCACCCGCTCGCGGGTGCCGTCGTCCTTCACCCACATGAGACGGCCATGGCCCACCACGCGCCGGAGGTGCTGGACGAGCACTTCCTGGTCGACGGGCGCGGCAGGTTCCGGCCGCGCACCGAGCACATGGCCGGCCGCCGTCGCGGGTGCGGATCGAGGCCGCTCGCGCCAGTCGGCCACTTCCATAAACTATGAATATAAAAATGTTATGCTTTGAGCATGAGTCGTCAAGACACCGCTCCTGGCGCGTCCGCCGCCATCGGGGCAGCCCTCTACGGCCTGGCCACCAGGGCCGCGCGACGCCTGCCCCGGGACATGAGCCTGACGTCCGCCGCCACCCTGGCCACCCTGGACCGGACCGGCCCGCGGCGCATCACCGATCTGGCCGCGGTCGAGGGCGTCACCCAGCCCGCGATGACCGCCCTGGTCCGGGTGATGGAGCAGGCCGGCCTGGTCGAGCGGCGGGGCGACGCGTCCGACAAGCGGGTCACGCTGGTGTGCCTGACCGAGGCCGGCGCCTCCTATGTCCGGACGCGGCGCCAGGCGGGCGTCCACGCGTTCGAGCGGTTGATCGGCGAGCTCACCGGCGACGAGGTCGAGGCGCTGGTGGCGGCCCTGCCGGCGCTGAAGCATCTGGCAGAGCTCGAAAGCCAGGACCGCGAAGGGCCGAAGCAGTGACCGGGCAGCCGGTCGGCGGGGTCGCGGCGAAGGCGTTCCCGGTGGCGCGTTCCGAGGCGCGGCTGCTGGTCCCCGCACTGACGTTCATCGCTCTGGTCGTGGCGGCGGTCGCCAGCCTCGGGACGCCGCTCATCACCAGCGTGGCGACGTCGTTCCACGTCTCGCTCGGCAGCGCGCAGTGGACGCTGACCGTCGCGCTGCTCAGCGGCGCCGTCGCCACGCCGGTCCTGGGCCGGCTCGGAGCCGGCCCGCACCGGCGGGCCACGATCCTCGCCACGCTGGCGGTCGTCGTCGCCGGCAGCGCGCTCACCGTGCTGCCGCTGCCGTTCGCGTGGCTGCTGGCCGGCAGGGCGGCCCAGGGCGTCGGGCTCGGGCTGACGGCGCTGATGATGGGCGTGGCCCGGGACCACCTCCCCGAGGAGCGCAGCGCGGCCGTGATCGCCCTGATCTCGGTGGTCTCGATCATCGGGGCCGGCGTCGGCTACCCGCTGGCCGCACTGCTCGCCGAGCTCGGCGGGGTACGGGCCGCCTACGGCCTCGGCCTGGTCGTCACCGCCGCCGCCCTCCTGACCGCGTGGCGATCCATGCCCGAAGCCCCCGAAGGCCGCTCCGCCCACGTGGACGTGGCAGGCGCGGTCGTCCTGGCCGCTGCGCTGCTCCTGGTGCTGTTCCTCGCCGGCGAACGGAATCTGTGGAGCCGGCACCTCGCCGTGGCGGCGGGCCTCGCCGTCGTCGCGGTGGTGCTGCTCAGCGTCTGGGCCGTCATCGAGCTGCGCAGCACGACGCCCCTGGTCGATGTGCGGGCGGTGCGGCACCCGGCGGTCGCCGGGGCGAACCTCGCCATGTTCGTCGGCGGGATCGGCATGTACCTCCTGCTCACGCTCGTCACCCGGTACGCGCAGACGCCGCACGGCGCCGGCTACGGCTTCGGGCTGACGACCTTCGTCGCCGGGCTGGTCCTCATCCCGTTCTCGGTGCTGGGGTTCGTCGCCGGCAAGCTCACGCCGCGGGCCCGGACGCGGATCGCCGACCCCCTGCTCCTGGCCGGCAGCGCTGTCGTGGTCGGCGGCGGGTTCGCCCTGTTCGCGGCGGCCCGGTCGGACCTGGCCGAACTGTTCGCGGCGATGGGCGTGCTCGGCTTCGGCGTCGGCGGCTTCTCGGCCGCGATGCCCGGCGTCATCCTGGCCGTCACCCCCAAGAGCGAGACGTCGAGCGCCATGAGCTTCAACTACGTCGTCCGCAGCGTCGGGTACTCGCTGGGCAGCGCCCTCGGCGGCCTGATCCTCGCCGCGGGCACCGGCCCCGGCCACCTCTTCCCCGACGACAGCGCCTACACCACCGCGGCGCTGGTCGGCATCGGCGCCATGGTGATCACGGCGCTGACAAGCCTCGCTCTCGCCCGCCGACGCTCGTCCGAGACCAACCCGTAAGTCAGATGCACTCATCCCGACACTGGAGGTTCCATGCCCAAGGGCTACTGGGTCAGCGTCTACCGCACCATTTCAGACCCCGAGAAGCTGGCTGCTTACAACAAGCTGGCTGGTCCGGCCGTCAAGGCCGGGGGCGGCCGGGTCCTCGTCCGTGGCGGTCGGGTCGTGGCGCATGACGCCGGAATCGCCGAGCGCACCGTCCTGATCGAGTTCGACAGCTTCGAGCAGGCCGTCGCGGCGCACGAGAGTGCGGCCTACCAGGAGGCGCTGCTCGCCCTCTCCGACGGCGTCGAGCGCGACTTCCGCATCGTCGAAGGCATCGACTGACCGAGGTCCAGTCGGATCTTCACTCGAACGCTGCGCTGCCTCCTCATCCTGGCAGTGGCCGCCGGGATCGCACTGACGGCTCTGGCTTGGTGGATCCTGGTCACGGTGGCGCTCGTCCTCGGCGCCGTCGACGCACTGTTCGTACCCGCTGTCGGCACTCTCTCACCCCGGATCACCGCCCCTGATCAGCTGGCCCGGGTCACCGGCATGCGCTCGCTGTCGATGCGCTCAGCCAGGTCGCGTGCCCGCCGATCGGTGGCCTGGCCATGGGACTCGGCGGACCCGCAACCGCCTTCACCGTTGCCGGACTGCTCATCGCTCTGTCCCTGCCGCTCCTGCTGACGATACGGATACGGCCCCTCGGGGCCAGCGGCGCCGAGCAGACGAAGCCCGGCACCGCGCGGCAGGACCTGCTCGATGGCCTGCGCTACATCCGCCGCCACCGCCTCGTCGGCCCGCTCGTCGCCGCCGGCGCCATCTGCGAACTCGGCCTCATCGGCACCCTCAACGTCGGCATGGTGCTCCTCGACGCCGAACGCGGCTGGGGCCCTTCCGGCTGCGGCTGGATCGTCAGCCGTTTCAGCGCAGGTGCCGCGGCCAGCGCCGCGCTGCTCGCGATCGCCGGTTGGCTGCCCCGTTCCGGCCTGATGATGGCGGGGACGCCGCTCGGGGGCTGCGCGGGCGCGGCCACGATCGCGCTGGTGCCTACGCTGTGGCTCGCCGTGGTGCTGGCTGCGGTCATCGGACTGTGTGCGGGAGTCTTCGGCAGTCTGGACAACGCCCTCGTACAGACAGCGGCGGACCCGGCCCATCTTGGCCGGGTCACCTCCGCCGTCATCACGCAGCGGCGGGTGCAACGCGGCATCGAGCAGGGCGGGGTGCACGGCGAAGTCGCCGCTCCGCCGGTCAGTTCGACCTCGGCGTACACCTCGCCCCCGGCCCGCCCCACCTGCCGCAGCCCCCGGAAGGCAGGTCCGAACTGGTAGCCGAGACCGGCGGCCCGCTCGTCCAAGTCCGTCACGTCGACCGGTTCACCGGCCGGCGGCCACGCGGTGAGTGCCTCCGCCTCCGCCGGCATAGCGTCCGCGGCCGGCACCCCGGTCGCGTTCCGCACCCACGGAGTGCCCTCGTGGGGCCGCGAGTGGATCTCCAGATCCCGCTCGGGCCTCACCAGCACCCGCACCTCCACCGCTCGGTCGGCGGGCAGCACGAGCGCCGTGGCGAGCGTCAGCTCTTCCACTCGGCCACACCTGACCCGGTCCCCGGCCGCCACCGCGAGTTCCAGCAGCGCCGTACGGGGCAGCAGGACCGCTCCACCGATGGCGTGGTCGGCGAGCCAGGCGTGGGAGCGGGTGGAGAGTTCCGCGGTGAGGACGAGGGTGCCGTCGGGGAGTTCGACCGCCGCGCCGAGGCGAGGATGTTCGGCGGGGGTGAGCCAGTAGTGCTGGTCTTGGAAGGGGTAGGTGGGGGCGTCCGGGGCGGGTTGGACGCCTTGGAAGCAGGCGGTCCAGTTGACGTGGGTGCCGTGGACCCAGGCCGTTGCGGTGGAGGTGAGGAGTTGGTCGAGGCCGCCGTGGTGGCGGCGGAGGGTGCCGAGGGCGATCGCGTTGCCGTCGGTTGTGTCGACGGTTTCTTTGATGCCCGATGGTGAGAACGGGGTGGGGGCTGCATTCGATGAAGGCGTTGTGGCCTTCGGCCGGTAGGGCGCGGATGGCGTTCTCGAAGAGGAGCACCAGATGGCGCCCGGCTGGCCGTACTCGATCGTGGCCGCACTGGAGTCCGGCCGCACGTCCGAGACAGCGGTGCTGGACGCGGTCCGCCTGGAACCCGGGGCGGCCGTCGCCGCGGTGACCACGGCCCAGATCCGCGAGGTCGTCGAGCAGCTCGTCCCTGCCGGTCAGCGGCAGCCGGGTGCTCAAGAGGTCCTGGTCGTGCTGGACGCCGGATACGACGCACCCCGCATCGCCCACCTGCTCGAAGAACCGTCGCCCCGCCACCCGTCACGAGGTCGGACGCGCCCTGGCCACCGGCGCCCCACCCACCACAAGGTCGGCACCAAACCCCACAGGACCCGGTGACGAGTGGCATGGGCGTCAGCACACTGAACGCAGGCAATACGAGGAGAAAGCCAAGCTCACCATCGCGAGAGCGCCGGTCCCGGTGGCCATCCTCATCTCCTCAACGGTGTTGCTGCGCGCCGGAGCGCCGATCCGTCACCGATACCACCGCTACCTCTACCGGGACGAGGCCCCACCGCTCCTGGACAAGAAGCAGGGCCGAATCAGCATCCACTGGTTCGTGGTCACCGACCCTCTTCTCGAATGGCTCTGCCGGCCCGCGGAGCCACTTGCCCGTCTCGTCTCACACCGAGGTTAAAAGACAAGCTCAGAAGCTGATGACAACCTTGCCGAGGAGGCCGCCGGCTTCGAAGCGCTCGTGGGCGGTGCGGATGTCGTCGAGCGAGAAGCGGTCGGCGATCCGCAGCCGCAGCTCATCGCTGTCGACGAGCTTGGCGAGGTGGGCGAGGTCGGTGGCGTTCTCCTGGACGTAGCTCTTGCGGGCGCCTGGCACGTCGGGTAGGGGGTGGTCGGCGATGGAGACGAAACGCCCTCCGGGGACGAGCGCCGCAGCCACGTCCGCGCCGACGGTGTCGAGGATGGCCGCAAACCGGCCGCGGGGCAGGTCCTGCGGGCGGTGCCAGGCCCGCTCCGCGCCGAGCTCCACCGCGGCCGGCTCATGGCCGTGCCGGGAGACCAGGGCATCGACGTGGGCGCCGGCCAAGCGGGCGAGTTGGACAACCAGGCCGCCGACCGCCCCGGCGGCACCGACGACCAGAATGCGCTCCCCGGCGCTCAACTCGGCGGCCCGCAGAGCCTGCAGGGCGGTCGTCCCGGCCAGCGGAAGGGACGCCGCGTCGGCCAACGGCACCGTGGCCGGTGCGGGTGCGAGCAGGTGGCCGGGCAGGGCGACCAGCTCCGCCCAGGTACCGCGGCCGGTGGCGATCTGCGCGGACATGGCGATCACGTGGGCGCCCACCTTGTGGGCAGGGTCGTTGCTCGCGACGACGCGGCCGGAGATGTCCCAGCCGAGCGTGGCCGGCAGCGGCGGGCCGACCTGCCAGGCGCGGGTCTTCCAGTCCACAGGGTTGAGGCTGCTGCCCGCGGTGCGGATGAGGACTTCACCGGAGGCGAGTTCGGGTGCGGCGACCTCGCGGAGGACCAGGACGTCGGGACCGCCGTGTCGGTCGATCTGGACAGCGCGCATGGTCAGAAGGGACCTTCCAGAGAGGGTGGGTTCGAGGGTCAGACACCGGTGCTCACCGGGGCACTGCCGGTGTGCTGCGCGGTCCCGGTTCGGGGCAGAGCCAGGTAGGTCAGGGCCAGGCCGCTGAGGCTGAGTACGGCCCCTGCCAGGCCGGTCCAGCGCAGCGCGCCGACAGCGACCATGGCTCCGCCGAGGGCAGAGCTGGCGGCGGCGCCGAGGTTGAAGGCACCGACGTTGGCCGCGACGGCCAATGTCGGAGCGGAGCCGGCTTGGCTCAGGATCAGGCCCTGCAGCGGGGCGATGGTGGCGGTGGCCAGCAGGCCCAGGACCAGGACCGCGAGTACAGCGGTGGGCTGCCAGGCGGCGGCGAACGGCATGGCCACCAGCACGCCGGTCAAGCCGCCGAACACCCCGCGCACGGTGGCGGACATGGACCTGTCGGTCAGCTTGCCAGCGGCCAGGTTGCCCAGAAAGCTGCCGGCGCCATAGGCGAGCAGGAGAGCGGAGACGGCGGCCGGGGAGAAACCGGCGATGCGGGTGAGCAGCGGCGCGATGTAGGTGAAGACGACGGCGACGCCGGAGAAGCCGACCGCGGTGGTGGCGATAGCCAGCAGCACCGGTTTGCGGCTCACTACGCGCAGCTCGTCGCGCAGGCTGGCGGACGACACCTGCCGCTCGGGCAGCACCAGCGCCAACAGCGCGATGGCGGCCAAGGCCAGCACGGTCAGCACCGCGAACGGGGCCCGCCAGCCTGCCGCGTGTCCCAGCAGCGAGCCCAGCGGTACCCCCAGCAAGGTAGCGACGGTGAACCCGGAGGCCACAGTGGCGATCGCCGAGCCGGTCTTGTGCTCGGGCAC
Source organism: Streptomyces sp. NPDC038200 (assembly GCF_055600785.1). Classification (NCBI taxonomy): domain Bacteria; kingdom Bacillati; phylum Actinomycetota; class Actinomycetes; order Kitasatosporales; family Streptomycetaceae; genus Streptomyces; species Streptomyces sp. NPDC038200. The sequence goes on along the minus strand of NZ_JBVJYH010000030.1, from coordinate 44,296 downwards.
CACGGTGGTGGCCATCACCAGCGCCAACGCCAAGAACGCGGCGTGGCTGAGCGAGGAGACCACCCGCCCGGCCAGCAACATCGTGAACGAGGAGGCCAGGGCGCTCAGCGCGCTGCCCGCGGCGAACAGCAGCATCAGCCCGAGTGCCAGGGGCTTGCGGGGCAGCCGCGCGGTCAGCATGGTCACCGCGGGCCCACCGATCACCACGCCGAGCGCGTAGGCGGTCACCGCCTGTCCTGCCGTGCCTTGCGATACCCGAAGATCCGCGCCGATGTCGGGCAGCATGCCCGCGACCAGGTATTCAGACGTACCGACAACGAAGACGCTCGCGCACAAGGCCGCGAGCGAGGCGTAACTCTTGTTCATGCCGGGGAAGCTAAAGTCTCACACCGGTGTGAGAGTCAAGCGGTCTTGCCCGCCTGGACATCTATGTGGAGGATGACGTGCGGATCGGTGAGCTGTCCCGCAAGACCGGCGTACACGAACGGTTGCTGCGCTACTACGAAGAACAGAACCTGCTCCAGCCCGAGCGGCGGCCCAGCGGCTACCGCGAATACAGCGAGGCGGACGTGAATACCGTGCGCCGCATCCGCAGCCTGCTCGCCGCCGGCCTGAACACCGCCACCATCGCGACAATCCTGCCCTGCCTGCGTGACGAGGGCGAACGCCTGGTACCGACCTGCTCCGATCTCCTCGCCGACCTGACCAAGGAACGCGAGCGGATCACCAAGGCCATCACCGATTTGCAAACTTCCCGCTCCGCACTCGACAAAGTCATCGCCGCAGCTCCCGCCGATGTCGCAGAACGCGCGACACGCGGCGCAACAGCCCGCACCACACGGGCATGACCGCCAACAGCCCCGAGTAGCGCTGCCACCGTCAACAACGTCCTGACCCGCACCGCCTAGTAGTGCTTCGTTACGTCGGGTGATCTCGCCTGGTGGTGGGCATCTTCTCTGGTATGAGGCTGGGGGAGGTGGAACGGCTCCGGGGTGAGTTGTCGGAGTTCGTTGCCGATGTGTTCGCCTCGCTGCCGCGGCGGGATCAGCGGCGGTGGGGCGCGTGTTATCTGCGGGGCCTGATGCTGGACGGCCGGCGCAAGTCGATCCAGCCGATGGCCGAGCGGCTGCCGGACGGGAACATGCAGGCTCTGCAGCAGTTCGTGAACCAGTCGCCGTGGGATCCGCTTCCGGTCAGGCGGCGGATCGCCGAGCGGCTGTGCGAGGCCATCCGCCCTGAGGTGTGGGTGATCGACGACGTGTCGTTCCCCAGGTGCGGCACCGCGTCGGTCGAGGTGGCCCGCCAGTACTGCGGAGCGGTCGGCAAACGGGCGAACTGAGCGAGGTCTGTCCTACGTCCTGGCCCTGAACGGGAAGGAAGTCGCCCACCGGGAGGATGCCGAGCCGCACCAGCCTGCTCACGGCGGGCTCGGACCACCCACCCTTCCCCGCTACCGCACCCCACCGCGAGCCGTCCGCGTCCTCACCGCGGAGGCGGGTGCGGAGCGGTTCACCGAGGTGACCTGGAGGCAGGGCAGTAAAGGCGCGATGGCCTCACGATTCGCGGTGCTGGCAGTGTGGCCCGCGGGCAAGCAGTCCCTGACCGCAGCCCAGGAGGCCGGCGGCGGCCGCAATGGGACGGTGTCCTGCCCGTCCAGACGCTCCTCATCGAATGGCCGGGCGGCCAGGACACTGCGACGGACTACTGGATGTCGAACCTGCCTGCCACCACATCGGTCGCTGACCTGGTGCGGTGGGCGAAGATGCGCGGGCGGATCGAGCACGATCACCGCGAACTCAAGCACGGCCTGGGACTGGACCACTTCGAGGGCCGCACCTGGCGCGGCTGGCACCACCACGTCACCCTCGTCACCGCCGCCCAGGCATTCCTCACCCCCAGGCGGCACGACCCAAAAGTCCGCACACCGGCCTGACTCTCTACCAGGTCCTCGACGCTCTTCAGGACCTGTTGAGGTGCTGGACCGGTACCTGCACCACCTGCGGACACCCCCTTGCCCAGCCCTCGGAGCAGTCATAGACAGCCCAGAACCTAACGAAGCACTACTAGGCGCTGTCCTGTCGATCACACGGCTGGACCGGTTGGGCGCTGGCTCCATCCACACAGGCTCAGCCCTCAACACCCCACCCACACAGGCAAGATGTTCGCCACCAAGCCTCCTGCAACACCCTTTAGGGCGTGTTCCAGAAACGCGGTGAGGACCGTGCAGCCACAAGCTCGGTACTGGAGTCTCAGGCAGCGCGTTGACCGGGTTCAGGACCCGTGGCGTTGGCCGAGATCATTCTCGCGAACCGCGCTGCGGACGGGGTGTGCTGGTGCCGGCTTTGTTCGGTGGACTAGGTTGTGGGGATGACTACCGGGACGGCATTGCGCCACACACGGATGGGTGACCCGGTGCTCTTCTGAGCGCCGTACGGGCCAGTGCAGGCCCGCTGTTCGATCGAAAGTCTTGCGCTGCCGCACGGGCGCCGCCTCCGTCGTGTTGATCACAGGACACATCAACCACGACAGGAGAGTTCATGCCCACCAAGACGCTGCAGGTTCCCACCGCGGACGGCCAGGCCGACGCCTTCGCCGCCTTCCCCGACGACGGCGAGCGGCACCCAGGGGTGCTGATGTACGCGGACGGCTTCGGCATCCGGCCCGTGCTGCGAGAGATGGCCCGCGAACTGGCCGACCACGGGTACTACGTGCTCGTCCCCAACTTCTTCTACCGGCACGGCCCGGCACCTGTGGTCGAACTTCCCGAGCACATCGGGGAAGAGGCCCGGACCGCGGTCATGGGTCGGCTGATGCCCCTGATTGAGGCGCACACCGTCGAACGGACCCTGCGCGACGCCGACGCCTACCTCAGGTTCCTCGCCACCCAGCCTGAGGCCGGTGCCGGACCCGTCGCGGTGACCGGCTACTGCATAGGCGGCCTCCTGGCGGTGCGCACCGCCGCGGCCCACCCCGGCCATGTGGCCGCCGTCGCCGCATTCCATGCCCCCGTGGGCGCTGCGGGGCCCGACAGCCTGCGCCGCCTCACCGCCCAGGTCCACTTCGGCCACGCCGAAACCGACCTGACGCCCGAGGCCCTCGCCGAACTCAACCAGGCCTTGGACGCCGCGGGTGTCGACTACACCTCTGAGATCTACCCCGGCACCGTCCACGGCTTCACCATGGCCGACACCGACGCTTTCAACCCCGCTGCATTGCAGCTTCACTGGGACCACCTGCTGCCCCTCCTCGGCCGCACCCTGGCCAACTCGGAACGCTGATGAACCCCTCCCTCACCCGCCTGACCGAGCTGCTGTCGCCCCCCCGAAGTGGCCCCGAAGAACTGGGCTGCTGTGGAGGAGCAACTGGGTACTGAGCTGCCGCAGGACTACAAGGAACTCGTCGACACCTACGGTGGCGGTCTGTTCGACGAGAACGTCTGGCTGCTGGAGCCCGGTTGCCAGCGCCCGCGCTACGACCTGATCGCCATGGACGCTCAGTGCCGCGAGTCCCTGAAGCTTCTGTGGGGCCGTGGCGAGCCCCGCCCCGCCGAACTGGACCAGGAAGGAGCCCGCCTCATCCCGTGGGCTTACGAGGACGAGGGCGGTGAAGTCCTCTACTTCCTGTCCACCCCCGGCCAGAAGCCCGAGAACTGGCCCATCATGATCAATGCAGGCCGCGGCCCCGAAGGGGAGCGGCACGACGGCCCCTGCACACCCTTCTTGCTGGGACTGATGACGGGAGAGATCGAGTCCGAGTACTTCCCCGACATGCCCTTGGATGAGCACCACTTCGAAACCAACGAGGAGATCTTCGCCAACGGATAGACGGCATAAGAGGATCGTTCTCCCGGTATCACGGCGCCATGTCGGGCGGGCAAGGAGATCGCCGGTTCAACCCGCCTCGTGCAGTGCGGGCTACTACACCGGCCCATGGGCCGGACATCTCCACGGTGGGTCGCCTCGTGTGAGGGCGGCCCACCTTCCGTACCGCGGGTCATTCAGTGCGGTAGCCGTGCCGGCCCCGACCGCTGCGTGGGCCGGGCCCCCGTACAGCGGCACCGCGGCGAGCGGATCACGCTTGCCAACGCTGTGACGACGGTCGTAGACGGTGTCCGCGGTGTGGGAGCCTTCTGCCCATCGGCCGGTCCTGTGGCGCTCGGGGAGCGGGACGCCCTGTTCGGCCATGTCGGTGTTCGCTCCGGCCCGCCAGGCGTGAGAGGTCACCTTCTTGCCGTCGATGTACGGCTCGCCCGCACGCTCGGCGAGGAGTCGGAGTCGTTGGTTGAGCATGCCGGGGCGCATGCGCTTGCCCCGTTTGCGGACCGGCTTGTACTGGGCCGCGCCACCGTCCCCGTCCACGACCCGTGGGAGGGCGTCTCGTACGACGCCGTGCCCACCGAGTACCTGAAGCCGCCCTCGCCCGTCCAGGAGGCGCTGCTGGCGCTGTCGACCGAACGAGAACGCGTCGGGCTCCTCGTCACTCGTGCCGTCAAACCTGCCGGTGAGGCGTTCCATCAGCCGAAGGCCTCGCCAGCGCCTCGAACACCCCATGCTTATTGGGTTACTGAGGTTGAACTCGTGGTGTCGTAGGGGCTGATGACTCGTCGCCCGTGCGGTATCACCGGGACATGCGGTATCCACAAGGAGGCGGGCTGACTGCCGAACGGCAGCAGTTCCGCGAGGAGTTACGGCTCAAGGCGGCCGAGCGGTTCGCCCAGGGCGAGGCGAGGTCGGTCATCGCCAAGGCTCTGCGCGTCAACGTCCGCTCGGTACAACGGTGGCGGCAGAAGTGGGACGAGGGCGGTCCGCGGGCCCTGCGGTCGCAGGGGCCGGCATCGCTGCCGAGGCTGAGCCAGGAGCAGTTCGCGCAGCTTGAGGCGGAGCTGGGCAAGGGGCCGGCCGAGCACGGCTGGGAGGACCAGCGCTGGACACTGGCGCGGATCAAGACGGTGATCGGTCGGCGCTTTCACATGGCCTACACGATCCAGGGCGTGCGGAAACTGCTGGCGCGTAACGGCTGGTCCTGGCAGGTCCCGGCCCGACGGGCCATGGAGCGGGACGACGGGGTGGTGGCCGGGTGGGTCAAGGAGGTGTGGCCCTGCGCGGAAGACTCGCGGCGGCCCGTGGAGCCTGGCTCGTCTTCGAGGACGAAGCCGGATTCTCCATGACGCCGCCGCACGCGAAGACCTGGTCACAGCGTGGCCGGACCCCGGTGGTTCGGGTCCGCGGCCGCTCCCGTAGACGGATCTCCATCGCCGCGCTGACCTGCTACAAACTCGGTCACCGCTCCAGGCTCATCTACCGGCCCCGCCATGACGACGGCCGTCGCGATGGGCGCAAGAGCTTCTCCTGGCGCGACTACCGGGACCTGTTGATCGCAGCACACCAGCAGCTCGGCGGCCCGATCGTTCTCGTCTGGGACAACCTCAACGTCCACAAGGCCGCCGACCTGCAAACGTTCGCCGAGGCCCGGGACTGGCTGACCATCTACTATCTGCCGCCCTACGCACCCGACGTCAACCCAGTCGAGGGGATCTGGTCCCTCCTGCGACGCGGCTGGCTCTCCAACGTCGCCTTCAGTACCCCCGAACACCACGTCCAGCGCATCCGGCGCGGCCTACGGCACATCCAGTACCGCAGCGAACTCATAGACGGCTGCCTCGCCGAGACCGGCCTGACGATCAGACCCACCTGAGCAAGCCGGCCACATCACAAGTTCAACCTCAGTGATGCAGGGCGGCCGCGAGTGCCTCGGCCAGGGTCACGGGCGGGCGGCCGATCAGGCGGCGCAAGTCGCCAGAGTCGGTGTACATCTCGCCGCGGTTCATGCCGCGGTCAGCGTCAGCGAGGACCTCCGCCAGCTCGGCGGGTAGGCCCGCGGCGGCCAGTACCTGGGCGAAGTCGGCCACCGGGAGGTCAGCGTAGGTAATCTGCTTTCCGGCCGCAGCGGAGATCGCGGCGGCGAGCTCAGTCAGGGTGAAGGATTCGTCGCCGCCGAGCTCGTACACGGCGCCGGTGTGGCCTTCAGCGGTGAGGACGACCGCTGCGGCCTCGGCGTAGTCGGCGCGGGACGCGGCGCTGATTCGCCCCTCGCCTGCGGCGCCGACGACCGCGCCGTTCTGCAGGATCTGCGGCAGTTGGCTGGTGTAATTCTCCAGGTACCAGCCGTTGCGCAGCAGCACGCTGGGGATTCCGCGGTCCCGCAGATACGCCTCGGTCTCGCCGTGCGTGGCACCGATGACGGTGGTGGCCGTGTCCGCGTGCGTCGTGCTCGTGTACGCCACTAGCGACACGCCTGCCGACGCCGCGGCGTCGATCACGCGGCGGTGGTTGGCGACCCGCTCGCCCACGGGGACCGAGGCCGAGATCAGCAGCAGCCTTTCCGCCCCCGCGAATGCCTCGGCCAGGCCGTCGGTGTCCGTGAAGTCGGCGCGGCGTACCGTGATGCCTCGGTCGGCCAAATCCTTGATCCCTGCGATGTCCCGGCCGGTCGCGATGATGTCCGCGGCCGGGATCCCGCGCCGCAGCAGTGCCTCGACGGTGAGCCTGCCCAGCTGGCCGGTGGCTCCGGTGACGACGATCGGCATGATGGTCATTCCTTCCTTCCGCGCGTGCCTTGCACGCCTGCCGCGGTCCGTCCGCCGCGGGATGGAACACAGAATGACCTGGACACTCTCTGTTGGGGAGTAGCCACTTATTGGTAGGGTACTTACCGCAGCGAAAGCATGGAGGTGAGCCGTATGGCTGCTGTCGAGAACGTGACCGGGCCCACGCCGTCATTCGATCCGTACGAGCGCGGCTGCCCGTCGCGGGACCTGCTCGACCAGATCGGCAGCAAGTGGGCGGTCCTCGTGCTCGGCGAACTCGGCCGGAACGGGACCTCCCGGTTCGGCCAGCTCCGGCAGGCGCTGGCGGGCGTGAGCGAGAAGATGCTCACCCAGACGCTGCGCACCCTCGAACGCGACGGGCTGGTCAGCCGGACCGTCTACCCAGAGGTGCCGCCGCACGTGGAGTATGAGCTGACCGCGCTCGGCCAGACGCTACGGGAACCGCTGAAGGCGCTCACGGAGTGGTCCGTGCTGCACATCGAAGAAGTCATCACCGCCCGCGAAGAGTACGACGACCGCACTGAGCGCACCAGGTAGTCAGCGGCGGCCAGCGGTCTGGTCATAGACGGCCGCCTCGCCGAGACCGGCCCGACAATCAGACCCACCTAAGCCACCCGGCGACATCACGAGTTCAACCTCAGTAGTTGGGAGTTGTTGCCGGGCGCTTCGAGAGCGTGGAGCTTCCCCGCGGGCAGAACCTCCCGTCGCCGTGCCGACGCCGACCTCCGCCGTGTGGGCGAGTGGGTGCCTCTGGCGCTACCCGCTGGCACAACTCCCACAGCTCATCTGGCACCAGCCGCTCAATGATCCCCGCATCCGCAGGCTCCCGAACGAACCACACGAGATGGCCTGTTAACGCATCCGTCAGAAGTTGCCGTTGGCCAGGATTTCGCCATGAGCGTCGTACACGGTCACCAGACCGCTACCCGTTCCCGGCATCCAGGTCTGATAGGCGGAGACGACCAGCTTGCCATCCGGGTTGTGACCACCAAACATGCCGCCCGTCCAATCGGTGTAAACGTCGACCAGACCGTTACCGCCAAACGCTCCGTGCACGCGGGTGACGTGAGCGACTGCGGCTTTGTCCGCTGCGCTGCCGTTGGCCTTCGTCCACCGCTTGAAGATGTCCGCCTCCGACGACATGGTGGGCGAGGACTTGGGTTCAGCCTCCGCATGCGTCTTTGCTTTCTTCGTCTTCGTGTCCGTCTTCCCTTGAACCGAACAGAAGGTGTCCTTCACGGCCGAGACGACCTGCCCGGACTGAGCGTTGGACAGGTGAGGGACATTTCCTCCCTCGAATCGATATCTGGCGTTGGCCTTTACCGTGTTCGAGTCCTTTCCGTCCTTGATGTCCGAGCAAACGTTGATCGACCGGCGAACGGCGCGGTCCTCGTCAGCAACCAGGCCAGCGTCAATACCCTTCAGCGCGGCCAGCAGTTCCGCCCGCTGATGAGCGTTCGGCGAGGGGGTCGAGGGCAACTGGGCGGGCTTCGAAGTCGTAGCGGACGGCTTGGCAGCCTTCGGCTTGTCCGCCTTCGCGTCGTCGCTACCGCCGCAACTACCGGCAGAACCGATGACTACCAGGGCGACGACGCCGCCCACGATCCACTTGCCCTTACCCATGATGTGTCTTTCTCCAAACCCATGATGTGTCTTTCTCCAAATACTCAAGTCTGGTTTGCGCGCCCTGTCCCCATCAGGCATGCCGAAGAACCCCGCCGTCGCGGCGCGGGACCCAGCAGGCTGTGATCAGAAGCGATCACATATTAAACATGTCCTTACGTTTTCTTCACTTCGCCCACACGCCGTCACGCCACTTAATGGCACGAAGCGCATAACTCGCCTGCGTGGAGCAAGAGTTGATGCACGGGCCCAGCGCAGGGGGGCACACTCCTGGAGGAGCTAGCTGAGCGGGTCGGTGACATGGCCGAGGTCTGATGTCGTTCGGCCGGTCCGGCCAGACGCAGCCGGCCGCCGGCCTCACTGAGGGCACAGTGGGCGGCGATGAGGACGTTGACGCCGCTGAAGTCCATGAACGTGACTGGCGCAGATCCGCCCCTACGCGCGGCCGGGGAGTGGCGGAGGCGTCGAGACGGTGTGGGCCGACGTGCGGGTCCCGCAGGCATACACCGCTGCTCAGCCGGTGACCTTCTACAGCCCCTCGACTGTGGTAGCCGAGGCATACACAAAGATCGGCCGCCAGATGAAGCAGTACCGCTGAGTCTTACGGCGTAAACCGCTCCCACGGCCGCTTCCCTTGGACCCCCGACAGCGGTCGTCTGTGACCGTCAGGGCCCGGCAAAGACGTCGTGGCCTCCGATGCGGCGCCAGAAGATGTGCCCTCGCCGCGGACTATCTCCTCCCCGTAGGACCACGTGGCACGGCCGTCACCGTCCCAGGCCAGCTCGAAAACGCCCTGAGCGTTGGACGCCTTTCACGTGGCTTCGTCTGTCACAGGGGTTCTGGTCCAACTTCTGTGGTGTGCCCACTCCCTGTGACTGTGGTCTTGCTGGTATGTCTCGCGAGATCGTCTGGAAACTGCCGGTGCTGACCGCGTTCGGGCTGATGGTTCTGGGCTGTGCGCGAGGTACTGCTCCGGCTGGAAGAGCTGCTCTTCCGGCGGTACAGCCAGCGGACCGAACGAATGCGGTCGGTGCTGGCCGAGGTCGGCCTCGCCCTGGCCGGTCGCGCCGGTGCTCGGCTGGCCGACGTCTTCGGGGCGAGGGTCAGCCGGAACACGGTCCTACGGCTGGTCGACGCCCTCCCAGAACCCCAGCCACAGGTCCCGCGTGTGGTCGGCGTCGACGAGTACGCGATGCGCAAGGGCCGTGTCTACGGGACCGTCCTGGTCGACGTCGAGACCCGCAGGCCGGTGGACCTACTGCCGGATCGCGAGGCGGGCACTGTCGCGGCCTGGCTGGCCGAGCACCCGGGGATCGAGGTCGTCTGTCGCGACCGTGCCCCCTTCTTCGCCGAGGGTGCCAGGATCGGGGCAGCACCCACCGCGGTCCAGGTCGCCGACCGGTTCCACCTGTGGCGCAACCTCGGCGAAGCGGTCGAGCGGGGCGTCTCCCGCCACCGCTCGTGCCTTCGCGTGACCTTCGCCGAGTCGGTGCCGGAGAAGGTTCCGGCCCCGGCACCGGCCGAGAGCAAGCCCTACCTGCACGAACGATGGGCCGAGGGCTGCACGAACGCCTGGACCCTCTGGGAAGAGATCAAGACGAATGGCTGTAGCGGCGGCTACGGAGCCGTCCGCGCCTACCTCCAGCCGTTTCGCACAACCCCGACCGCACCTGCAGCCCGTCCACCGTCCCCCCGCACGGTCGCCAGCTGGATCCTGACCCACCCCGACACCCTGCCGGAGGGCGAGCGACTGAAGCTCAAATCTGTCCTGGCCAGCTGCCCCGAACTGGATGCCCTCACCGGGCACGTCCGCGCGTTCGGGAAAATACTCACCCAGCTCCAGGGTGACCAGCTGCAGCAGTGGATCAAGGCGGTCCGCGCCGACGACCTGCCCAGCCTCCACACCTTCGTCAACGGCCTCGAACGGGACCTCGCCGCCGTCACCGCCGGCCTCACGCTGCCCTGGAGCTCCGGCGTCGTCGAGGGCCGCGTCAACCGGATCAAAATGATCAAGCGTCAAATGTACGGCCGGGCCGGCTTCGGCCTGTTGCGGAAGCGAGTTCCTCCTGGCCTGACCGCAGCTCTGTCGCTCAACGAGCGGGTTCGTTCACCTGATCCCGAGCGGCACGGGATCCAGCCCCAGCTTGCTCCGGCATGAGTCGACGGCCCGGGTGACCCAGGCAATCACGGCGTCGCGATCTGCCGCGATCGCGTGAAGCTCACGCGTCTTCTCCTGGGCATCGACCATCCACGGGGCCGGCGGATCCTCTCGAAGGACTCGCTCGAAGTGATCGCGGGCAGTGTCCGGGTCCCCGAGTAGAGCGGCTGCGATCCCGGAGTCGAAGCTGTCCCAGAGGAATCCCCGCCGAACCGGCCTGGACGTCAGGTATCGGGCTACATCCGGCAGAGCCCGGAACCTCTCCCTCAGCGCGGTCACGCTCGTAGTCGCCTGCTGACTGAGTTCGAGCGCCACGCGCGTGAACTGGTCCTCGGTGCGAAACAGCTCGGAGCCGACCCGGACTGCGTCTACATGAAAGGCCAGGTGGTCCACGTCATGCCACAGCCACATCGCACCGACGTACAGACCACTGCCAGCAATCCGCGGCGGAGTGAATTCCACAACCCCGAGCCACCATTCGTGATCATCGATCCACAGCCGCGACCGGCCGCGCTGGGCCAGGCCAAGCGGCTTCAGGGACTCCCGTGCCGCCGAGGTGATGATCCGGAGGACCGGCTTGCGATCTGCCATGACCGGCATTGTCGACCGTCCCACCGACACCCCGTCGGTCAGGGTGGCACGTCACCATGCACGGAGGCCTTCAACAAACACTGAGCGTCACCGCTCCACAAAGGTTGGACCAGAACCTCTCCAGGAACAGCACTTGTCGATCGGTTCGGAAGGCACTTGTTGATCAACTGGTCCGAAGATGTCGAGGCGAAATGACGGCAGTTTTTTGGGGGATCCCGTCGGCTACGACTGCAATGTGGCAGGCGGGACTGATGGGCCCTGGATCTCCAGGACGACCGCCGTTCCAGCGACAGTCCGGTCCTCGTGCATGGTGATCACTTGACCGGGCCGAAGCTGCTGCCACTTCGACGGGGAGAGCGGGGTGAGACGCACCGTGGCCTGCCCTCCGGGCTCCAGAAAGGGCGTGAACTCCACCCAGAGGGCGGCGATGAAGAGGTCGGGTTCCCCTGTCGGGGTTTTCCTTCCGATGTCCCACATCGGTCGTAGGACGCCGGCTCCAGGGAAGGGAGTCTGTCGGCGGGCCTCGTGGGCTGGTCTGAGGGTGAGGTCGGCTCGGATGCTGCCGTTGCGAGCTTCGAAGCAGCGCCAGTGACACCAGGCCGCGCTCCTGTCGAGTCGCATCTGCTCGGCGGCGATGGCGAGGGTCTGCCAGAAGGCGAGCGTAAGCGGGTGGACATCACCAAGCTCCTCCAGCAGGTCGAGAGCGACTGCCCACTCGTCGTGGGCGAGGTACTCCCAGACGTCGTTCACCGTGATGTCGTTCTTGGTGGCGACGGCTTCGGGGACCAGCAGTGAGGCGGCTTCCAGCAGCTTGGGAACGTCCATGCCTCGATTCTGGAGGATGCTTTTCGTCCCGTGGGCTGCGACTCCCGGAGCCGCATCCTCCGCTGAAACAGGACAACAGGACGCGGAACCACCAGCCGCCCGTCAGGGCGGCAGGCCATGAGTCAGGCAGGGGCAGATGTCAACCGGCCTTCGCCGGTTCCTCGGCTCGGGCTCGGGCGCTGGCGAGGCGGTAGGAGTCGGTGCCGGTCTCGATGATGGTGCCGTTGAGGTGAGCCGGTCGACGATGGCCGCATAGAGCCGGGGGTGGGTGTACGTCTTGGTCCAACCGTCGAACGACTCGTTCGAGGCCATGGCGACGCTGCTCTTCTCCTCCCGTTCGGTCAGGCCCTGGACGAGGAGCTCGGCGACATGGCGGTCGAGTTCCGTGTAGCCGAGTTCGTCGATGCAGAGCTGGTCGACGCGGCCGTAGGGGGCGATGGTCTTGTTCAGCTGCTTCTCGTCGGCGGCCTCGACCAGCGCGTTGACCGGTTTCGTGGCGAGTGTGTAGCGGACGCGTTAGCCCTTCATCGTGGCCTCGGTGCCCAGGGCGATGAGCATGTGGGACTTGCCGGTGCCGGAGTTGCCGATCAGGCAGAGCTCCACTCCGCGCTTGGTCTCACCGCCGGTCAGGTGGTGACGGAGCGGCAGATGAAGCTGTTGTCAGGAGAAGGCCGGCACCCGGGCGCCGACCGCATGGAGCGCGAGCTCCTGGACGACGGCGTGGACCTACACGACGCGGTCCTCCAGCGGCAGGCTCCGGGGACGGCCTTTGCGCACCGGCTCCGCGGCTTCGCGGCGTAACGCGGTGTTCAGCTTGCGGAAGCAGGACGGGCTCAGCCCGGAGAACGGGGTTATCCACCAAGTCAGTTCTCGTGGGCCGGACTGCGCTCGCTTGCGAGGCGTTTCTGCCCCTCGGGCATGGGCAGGACCGCCAGTGCGGTGTCTGCGATGTTCCGCAGCGTCTCTGGGTCCAGGCCGGCCTTGCCTACCGCCTCGATACCGCGGACCACCGTCAACAGCAGTGCCGCCAACCGCTCTGGATCTGCAGCGCTATCGATGTCGCCGTGGCGCTGGGCGGCGCTGATCTCCGTCCGCAGCAGGGTCAACAGTGCCGTCATGGTCTCGGCCGACCGTCTGGCGACCGTTGGATCGTGCTGGGCCAGTTCCGCAGCGCCCTTGGCCAACAGGCACCCGCGGCGCTCGGTGTCTGAGGCGGTGTTCTCCGCCATGAGGTGCACGTATCCCGAAAGCCGGGCAAAGGCCTCTGCGTCCGGGCCACCTGCCAGCCGCCCTTCGGCCACCTCAACGACTGCGGTGCACCAGTCGCCGAACACGCGGTGGAACAGCTTGCCCTTGTCGCCGAACGCGCCGTACAGGCTGCCCTTGCCCAGGCCGGTCGCCTGGGCGATGTCGTCCATCCGGGTTCCCGCATAGCCGGTCGCCCAGAACTGTTCTCGCGCCTGCTCCAGGACTTGGCGTTCGTCGAATGCGCGTGGTCTTGGCATGGTCTCAGCCTAGCCATTCTTGACTCGATCGTCCATTACTGCCTACGTTATGGACGATCCATTCCACAACTGAAGGGTTTCGACATGCCAGGCGTGCTGCAGGAGAAGGTGGCCGTGATCACCGGAGGGACCAGCGGGATCGGGCTGGCCATCGCCCACCGCTTCGTCCGGGAGGGCGCACGGGTCTTCGTGACCGGCCGGGACATCGACCGCCTCGAAGCGGCAGTCAAGGAGATGGGCCCTGCGGCCACCGGCGTACGATCCGACGTCTCGGTCCTGGCCGACCTGGACGCGCTCTATGCGCGAGTCCGCGAGGAGGCCGGACGCATCGACGTGCTGGTGGCCAACGCGGGAATCGTCGCGGACGCCGCGCTCGGCGCCCACACCGAGGCGAACGTCGACCTGACGCTCGCCGTCAACGTCAAGGGCCCACTCTTCACCGTTCAGAAGGCGCTTCCGCTGCTGGCGGAGGGCGCCTCCATCCTTGTCGTCGGGTCCAGCAACAGCGTGCGGCCCAATGAGCAACTCGAGGTCTACAGCGCCTCGAAGGCGGCGGTGAGCAACCTCGTGCACAACTGGGCCCGGCAGTCGCGGGAGCGTCGATTCCGGGTCAACGTACTCAGCCCGGGACCCACACGGACCCCTGGCCTGTTGGGCGCCGCGGGGCCGGACGTCGACCAGTTCGCCGAGGCCGTCGTGCCACTGGGGCGGCTGGCTGACGCCGAGGAAATCGCCGAGGCCGCCCTCTTCCTGGCTTCGGACGCCTCGTCGTTCGTCACCGGCGCCGAACTCTTCGCCGACGGCGGCTACACCCGAGCCTGAACGACGGCCGGCAGTGCGCATCCGGTTCCCTCGAAGCGATGGCGCGCACTCCCGACCGTGTGTGCGTCGTGTGAGGCCCAGTGCGCACGCAGCAACGAGATGTGGCCGCGGCCTCTTGTGATGAGGTCGCCGCCAGACTGACTGCCGCTCCGGCAACGCCAACCTCGCTGGATGCTCATCCATGTCGTCGAGGAGACCAGACGGCAACCGGCGCACGCGGACATCGGCAGGAAGCTGCCTGACGCGGCGAAGGGGGTACTTACTACTAGGACTTGTCCGGCCTATCGAGTTCGTAGTCAGATGGTGAGGGCTGCCGCGGTCGCGGGGCCGAGGTAGACGTAGCCGCGCTTGTCATAGCGGGTGGCGACGGCCCGGTGCTGTCTCAGGCGGTTGATCGCTCGTTCGACGGTGTTGCGCTTCTTGTAGCGTCCTCGTCGAGGCCTGGTGGCCGTCCGCCGCGTGAGCCTTTGCGCAGGCGGGCGGCCTGGCTGTCGGTCCTCTCCGGGATCGTGTCCGGATTCCGCCTCGCCGCAGGTATGCGCGGACGGGGCCGTTGCTGTAGGCCTTGTCGGCGGCGAGGCTGTCCGGCTTCTTGCGGGATCTGCCCGGCCCCGGCCGGGGCCCGCGGATCTTGTGACGGACGGGCTTGAACTGGGTGCAGTCTGCTCGCTGGCCTGCGGTGACGATCAGGGACAGCGGGCGGCAGCGGCCGTCCGCGCTCAGGTGGAGTCTGCTGGTGAACCCGCCGCGTGAGCGGCCCAGGCCCTCGCCCCCAGCGCCATGCGCGCATGTGGTACTTCGCCGTGGCGGGCGTGCTCATCGGCAGAGTGACCGCCCTCCTCACCGTCATCCTCGCCCGCGTCAGCGCCGGCACCTGGCAGCGGCTCGCCCCGATAGAAGGCTCTGCCCCGAAAGCAGCCCGCTCCCGGGCCGCGTCCACGTCGTCCAGGACGGCGACGCCCCCCCCGACGCAGGCGCTGCTCATGAACGATGCAGAACCTGCCGACTGGCTCACCGCCACGGCGGCTGGGGAGATCTGACCGGCGTCCGGACACACCACGCGCCCCGGGGAGTGAAGGCATTCCCGGGGCCCGGTGTATGGAGTCGTCCTGTTCAAGGACGGCGGGAGTCCGCTGTCACGCCTCGGGCTGTGAAGGCTCCACCTGGTGCAGGCAGTACACGCACCCGGAGATGTGATCTCCCCCTGGCCTCGTCCCCGCGCACTCGGTCGGCGCTCGTCAGCAGCTGACCGACACCTCCGAGCCCTGAACCCGGTAGCGCCACAACAGAGAGACCGGTCGGCTGAGGTTTCCAGGACCGGTCTCGGCGCTGTCAATCTCTGATGATCGCGGCGGCAAGGGCGCCCGTGAGGATCTCTTCCTTCGGAAGCGTCAGATCGAACCGTTGTTCCAAGCTTTCCATGGGGTGCCGTTTGTCGGCTTCCAGCGCAGCGACTAGCTCGGCGTTGTTTCCAAGGACGTCGTCGAATCCCGCCCAGTCGTCGTTGTTGAGATCGCACATCACCTCGTACACGCCGTCATGGTTATAACGGAAATGGGGAGGCGGAACGTTCGGATGCTCGGCCATGAAATAGAGTTCGTAGGTATGCGCACCTCCGTGAGATATCTCATGCGTGTCGAACCGGCTGAGGAGCTCATACCAGGGTCCGTAGGCAATGGAGAAAGAAAGGTCGCCGGCCGATCCGTACCGGATACCTACGGTCGTGCTCACGAGCTTGCTGCGGTCAAGCTCGAACAGGTCGGTCTCGAATGCTGCATGGGTACGCAGACCCATGAAGCGAGGCTCGCTCCCAGGAGCGAGCCGGCGTACGAGGTTTTCGGGATCGATACCGCGAGCGAAGATGGCGCAGTAGCCGCCGGGGAGAGGCATCGGATCCTCGAGCCACTGAAGGCCGTCGGTCATGAAACAGCGTCTCCTGTCGCGAAAGAAACGGGGACGGCGCCACCGTAGCCGATGCAAGCCGCCCCGTTGCTTGGCTGCAGCAGACCTGCGACCGGTTGCCGAACATCCCCCTCCGCGCGTTCGCTGGACTTACGACAGCTAACACAATGAGGTGGATCGGTCCTGGTTGCCGTGTCCAGGGCGGGAGTTGAGCGTTCCGTCCGATGTGGGGACGTCACCGTGGATCGTGTCGGATGAGTTGTGGGACCGTTTGGAGCCGCTGCTGCCGCAGCGGGAACGGCGCTTTCGCTATCCGGGGCGCAAGCCATTGCCGGACCGTGAGGTGCTGTGCGGGATCCTGTACGTGCTGCACACCGGGATCCAGTGGGAGTACCTGCCGAAGGACCTGGGCTTCGGCTCGGGCATGACCTGCTGGCGTCGCCTGCGGGACTGGAATGAGGCCGGCGTCTGGCAGCGGCTGCACGAGGTGCTGCTGGCCGAGCTGAACGCGGCGGCGAAGCTGGACTGGTCGCGCTGCGTGGCCGACTCCTCCCACGTCAGGGCACTAAAAGGGGGAGTCAGACGGGCCCGTCGCCGGTCGACCGGGGCTGGGCCGGCTCGAAGCACCACTTGATCACCGACGGGCACGGCACACCGCTGGCGGTCTTGCTGACCGGTGGCAACCGCAACGACGTCACTCAGCTGCTGCCGCTGCTGGATGCAATCCCGCCGGTCCGCGGCCGGGTCGGCCGTCCCCGCCGAAAGCCGGACTCGCTGTTTGCCGACCGCGGCTACGACCATGACGTCTACCGCGACCAGGTCCGCGCTCGCGGCATCGTGCCCGCAATCGCCCGCCGCGGCACCCGGCACGGCACTGGGCTGGGTACCTACCGCTGGGTCGTGGAGAGGAGTTTTGCGTGGCTGCATGGCTTCCGGCGTCTGCGGATCCGATGGGAACGACGGGCTGACATGCACGAAGCGTTCCTCAAGCTCGCCTGCTGTCTCATCACCCACCGACAACTCGGCTCACTCTGTTAGCCCTTGTAACTCCTAACAAGTGGTGGTGACGCTAGGAATGCAGGGTAGTTTGTTGTGCTCCTCCCACGCCTGCGACACACCGTCAACGAACCACAACACGCTGACGACGAGGAAGATGCACGAGGCAGTGAGGCCGAGTGCTGCCAGGGTGCGGAGTGTGGGGACGACTGGGGTGTTGAGCGCGGGCTGGTCGACCGGACCGTGCTGGCTGCGCAGTCTCTCCAACGCGGGACGGGCGTGCGTGCGGAAAAGAGCTTCCGGGCCGCTGCCGATGACGGCGACCCCGATGGACAACTGCGCGGTCTTGACTTTCTCGGCCCCCTCATGAAGGAGTCGGAACACGATGTACAGCAGTGAGGAGGCACCGCCGACAGTTGCTAGCCCGATCAGCAGGAAGCCAGTCTTTTCCCCGGCCAGGACCACGACAGCACCCCACCGTCCTAGGAGAACCGGGACGATCAGTAGCCAAGCCGGC
Source organism: Streptomyces sp. NPDC038200 (assembly GCF_055600785.1). Taxonomy (NCBI): domain Bacteria; kingdom Bacillati; phylum Actinomycetota; class Actinomycetes; order Kitasatosporales; family Streptomycetaceae; genus Streptomyces; species Streptomyces sp. NPDC038200. The sequence continues at coordinate 26,750 of NZ_JBVJYH010000030.1, read as the reverse complement.
CATGAAGCGAAGCCGACCGCAGCCAAGACGAGCGTAATCATCTGGTGCTGCACCCAGCTCATCATCGATTGCAGGCTGTATCCGACGACGTCCCGCTTGCGGAGGTCCTCCGCCAGGGAATCGAGTTCCCCCTTCAGCGCGCCGCCGTCGGGGACGCGGGAGCCGATCCAGGTGGCCTGGTCCCCTGCGGACTTCACGACGATCGCGAGGAGCACCTTTTCGTCTAGCCAGCGTGCCCGGAAGCGGGAATCACCTTCATCGAGCATCTTTCGGTACGCGTTGGCGAGATCACGGACATGCTCGGGCTCAACTGGCATCGGATAGCTCCTGCTCCCTAGACCGCCGTACTGCCAGGTGACCACAACGTAAACGATGCCGTCGCGTGAACCTTTATGTGTTGCGCCAGGCCACCCGGCTGGGTGACCTGCTTTAACAAGGGCTAACAGAGTGAGCCGAGTTGTCGGTGGGTGATGAGACAGCAGGCGAGCTTGAGGAACGCTTCGTGCATGTCAGCCCGTCGTTCCCATCGGATCCGCAGACGCCGGAAGCCATGCAGCCACGCAAAACTCCTCTCCACGACCCAGCGGTAGGTACCCAGCCCAGTGCCGTGCCGGGTGCCGCGGCGGGCGATTGCGGGCACGATGCCGCGAGCGCGGACCTGGTCGCGGTAGACGTCATGGCCGTAGCCGCGGTCGGCAAACAGCGAGTCCGGCTTTCGGCGGGGACGGCCGACCCGGCCGCGGACCGGCGGGATTGCATCCAGCAGCGGCTCAAGGCGTCCCACAGTTCATCCGACACGATCCGCAGCGACGTCCCCACACTGGACCGAACGCTCAACTACTGCCCTGGACACGGCAACCAGGACCGATCCACCTCATTGTGTTAGCCGTTGTTAGGCCCGCGATGCGGTGCGGGCCTACACCGCCGCAGCGTACTCGGGGCACAGGACGCAGGCGCAGCGCATCTTGGACGCCTTCCCGTCCCGGCCCGTTCGGTGCACAGCAGCGGCCCGGCCACCGCCTGGCGCCGCAGCTGTGTCACCGCGCAGCACGCCGTCGAAGGGCTGGAAACGCAGCAGGCCACGGCCACCGCGCAGGACAGCAGGCCTACGTCGCCGACCCCGAACTGCTGCACGCCAAGAACTCCAACCTGGCCGCGCGTGCGGGCCGACTGGAGACCGCCTCGGACCGCTATCGTCGCGCGCTCGCCGCATACCGGCAGGCCGCTCCGCCGCGTCTGGCGGACCCGGACATCGCGGAGGCGGTCAGACGGCGTCATGCGACAGCTGCCGCGATCCGGCGGGGCGCGTCGACGGCGCGGAGCCGGTGGGCGAGTGCGTCGATGTCGTCCCACTGGGCGTGTTCGGCGTCGAGCGGAACCAGCTTGCCGTTTGCAAGGAGACCGAGGAGGTACGTCATGTCGGCGCTGAACCGTTCACCCGCCCCGAATCCCTCGATGACGCGGCGTCGTCCGGCCAGCTGGTAGGGGTGGAACGTGGTCGGCTGCCCCGAACTGGAGCCCACCTGCTGGACGACGCCGTCCTCGGCCAGGAGGTCGAAGGCCTGGGACAGCACTGGTCCGCCGACTGGGTCGATCACACCGTGCACGGGGGCGGACGCCGTGCCGAGATCGGTGACGACCTCGTCGGCTCCGAGTGCCAGTACCCTGTCCCGGCTGCGAGGATCGCGCACAGCGGCGGTCACGTGCGCACCGGCGCGCCGGCCCAGCTGGACGGCGAAGTGTCCGACCGCGCCGGTGGCTCCGGTGACCAGCAGACGGCGGCCGGTCAGGGCACCGAGGCGCCGCACCGCCCGCAGCGCGCTCACTCCGGGAACCAGCAAGGTGGTGGCCTGGCCGGGGTCGACGCCTTCCGGTACGGTCGCCACCTCGTGGGTGGAGACGGCCCGCATCTGTGCCCAGGCGTCACCGGTCGTCAGTGTGGCCACTCGGGTGCCGGGGGCGGGGCCGGTGCCGTCCGCGGCGGCTTGCCGGACCACGCCGACCGCGTCGTATCCCGGGATGCTTCCGGGCGGCAGCGTGGCCGCGTGCTCGAGGCCACGGGCGAGCAGGGTGAACCGCTCCACTTCCACCAGTACGTCGCCGGTACCTGCCACCGGGTCTGGTGCCTGGCCGAGCCGCACCCCCGCGGGGGTGTCCGGCGTGCTGAGCAGTGCTCGCATGGGCCCTCCTCGGGCTGGACGAATTCGGAAAAGGGGGATCCGGCCGAGGGGCGTGTGCGCCGGTGGCGGGATGCGACGGCGGTCTACGGCTGCCGGGGCCGGGAGTAGTCCGGCAAGGAGGCGGCGTTCCTCGCCTGCAAACGGCGGTCCAGTGCGCCGATCGCGTCCATGAGCGGGAGGCGGGCGAAGGCGTCGCGGGCGTACCGGCCGCCGGCGGTCCTGGGGATCATCATGCGGACGTTGGGCCCGATCTGCTGCTTCCGGTCGACCAGCGGGCGGTGGACGGCGTGGTAGCGGGGGAAGGCGGCCTGATGGTCGCCGTCCGCGGCAGCCAGCTCCCCGGCCAGGCGGTAGGCACCGACGAGCGCCAGTTCCGCACCGGCGCCCGACGCGGGGGACGCGCACCAGGCGGCGTCCCCGACCAGCGCGACGCGGCCGTCGTGCCAGGAACTCATCCTGACCTGGCCCAGGGCGTCGAAGTAGAACTCCGGGTCGGCGAGAGCCGAGTCGAGAAGCTCCCGGATTCGCCACGCCTTGTCGCCGGCGAACCGTTCGCTGATCAGGCGCTTGTGCTCGGTGACGTCTCGGGGGTCGTACTTCAGCGGCGCGGAGCGGAACATGAAGTAGGCCTTGGCCTGGGCATGATTCCCGGAACGGTAGATCCCGGTCATGCGGCCCGGGGTGTTGAACATCGTCACCCAGCGGTCCTCACCGAGGGAGGCGTCGGCGTTCGCGAAGGCGAAGTAGTGATCTTTGAAGCGGATGAAGCGTTCCTCCGTTCCAAAGACGAGCCGACGGACGGCGGAGTGCATCCCGTCGGCGCCGACCACCAGGTGGAAGCGGCGGGCGGGCGCCTGTTCGAAGGTGACGTGCACGCCGTCGTCGTCCTGCTCCAAGCGCTGGATGGAGTCGTTGAACAGGTACTCGGTGTCGGTCACTGCGTCCAGCAGTGCGACCAGGTCGCCTCGCATGATCTCCACAGAGGCCGGGTCCCGTGTGCCGACTCGGGCGACGGCCCGGTCCGAGGAGTCGACGAACTTCATCCCCCGGACGTCGGTGGCCTGTTCACGGACCCGCGACATGATCCCCATCCGCTCGGCGACTTCGACGGCCTGGGCGCGCACGTCCACCCCGTTGCCGCCGGTGCGTAGTGCCGGAGCCCGCTCGACCACCGTGGTCCGGAAGCCATGCCGGGTCAGCCAGTGGGCCAGGGTCAGACCGGCGATGCTGGCTCCGGAGATCAGGACCCGCTCGTTCATGGGCAGCCGCTTTCCCGCTAGACTAAGTGGAATAGACGTTCCAGTAGATTATGTGGAAGGTGCGTTTCACTTGTCAACGTCCTCGGGATCCCCGCGCAGGGCGGACGCCCTGCGCAACCGCCGGCTCGCACTCGACGCGGCAACCGCGCTGCTGGCCGAGCCCGGCACACCTCTCACTGTCGAGACCATCGCCAGAAGAGCGGGGCTGGGAGCGGCCACCGTCGTGCGCACGTTCGGCGGCAAGGACGCCCTTCTCGACGCGGCGGTTTCCGGTCTGCTCGCCCCAGTCGTGCAACGGGCCCGCGACCTGCTGGCCGAGACGGCGCCCGGAGAGGCTCTGGGCCTCTTCCTGCGCGAGCTGATCGCCTTCCAGGCCGCACACCACTCCGCCAGCGACCAGTGGGGGGGACTGGACATGCCCGCTACCAGCGCCCTGCGCGGTGACCTCGCCCGCCTGATGGAGGAGATGGTCGAAGGGGCTCAGCGCGACGGCGCGGTCCGCACCGACATCGATGCCGCTGTCACGACCAGTCTGATCGGCCGAACCGCCCTCGCGATCGCCCGCACTCAGCCTCTTTCCCCGCAACTCATCGATGCCTACCTCGCCGTCCTGCTGCGAGGCCTCCGTCCCTCCACCTGATGAAGCGGCTGGCGCCCGCCCTGACACCGAAGGACAGCCGTTCGAATCCTGGACAGAGGCGGACCCGGACCGTGGCGTCGAGGTCGGGACGGGCACTGGTGAGCGCGTGCGGTGGGCGGCGGCCAGTTCGCGGGCCCACGTGCGGGCGGCGGCAAGCGCGGTGTCGAGCCAGGCGACCTGCTCGGTGAACTCGGCCGTGTCGGAGACCGACCGGCCGCGCGGGATGGGGAGCCCGGCGGCGTGATCGATACCGTGTGCGGCCGGCCGGCTGCACATCAGCACAACGCACCGGGTTGCGCCAGCCCGGCGAACCGCCCGCTGAAGGGAATCCCCCACCGTCTTCTCGCAGACTCCCGTCTACGACCGCCTCCTCGCCGAGCGCGGCGACGTCCCCGTCCAGGTCCGCGGGGAAGCCGACCGGATACAGCGCGACCTGGCACAGTCCGCCCGCCCGCCACCACGGCCGCCCCCGAGGCGCGCAGGCATGGGGGGTGACCGCGGCAGTCGGGGTGCTTTCAGCCGTCCACCTGCCAGCTGCCTCCAGCGCCAGGACCTCGACGCCGACCTGCTGCGCCACTACCTGCAGCCCCCGGACCCCGACCGCTACATCACCCGTGAGGCCGTCCAGCACCTCGACGGCCTCACCGGCGCCGTGCCCGAAGAACCGGCCGAGCCGGTCTGGACGGCCGTCTGCCGGCACATCGCCCGCGACGGGAGCTGACAGCCGGACCCGGGCGGCACGGCCAGGGCCGCCGGCCCGAGCGGCGCGTTCGCCAGATGCGCGACGGAGCGACGTGGATCGCGGGGGTCCTCCAGTATCCCGGGTGTCATCAGCCCGTCGGGTCGATGCCAGGATGTCGGTCGGTCGACGTACGGCGGACTTACGGGGTGGCAGTGGCGGGGACTTCGGTCGAGGCGGTGGACGCGGTGGACTGGAGCCGGTTCCGGACGGGCGTGCCGGAGCACCATCCGGTCAAGGAGGTCCCGCGGGCGCTGCGCCGCCTGGTCAGGCGAGGCCCGGCGGCGACGGAGGAGGACTGCTACCCGCTGTACTCCTGCCTGTTCGCCCCGAAAGGCGGGCTGCCGTCGGCCGCGGCCGCGGCCCTGCCGTTTCTCACGGCGCTCGCCTCCGACCCCTCCAACGGCGCACGAGTCACTCTCGTCGAACTGCTCGGCGCCCTGCACGGTGCGGCGCGCGAGGCCGGTGAACAGGGTACGCACGGAGCGTGGCGGGAGGAGTGGCGGCGTCAGGGTGGCAAGATCACGGCGCTCCTCGCGGACCCCGCGCCGAACGTCCGGCGGGCCGCCCTCCTCCTCGCGGACGACGACGCGCTGCTGGCACGGTGGTACGCCGAGACGGAGCCGGCCGTACGCTTGCCCCTCCTGCTGGCGCTGGGCACCCGCGCCGCGACGAGCGCCGGTGCGCCCGAGGCCGGGTCTCCCGGCGGCCGGCACCGGTTCGCCGGTGCGGTGGAGGCGGTGCTGAGCCGGGTGCTGCGCGACGACGAGCCGGTGATGAAGGTGGCGGCCGTGATCGCCCGGGCGTCCCTCGACCGCGACGCTCCCCTCCGGCATGCCGGCCTGCTGCTGGACGTCCTTGCCGATCCGGCCTTGCGGTCCCGGTTCGAGCGGATCTGGTGGCTGCCGGACGTCGAGACCCCCTTCACCCGTGACGACGTCGCCGCATGGGTGTCCGGTCTCCTCGATCACGCACCCCCGGCCGCCCTGTCGTTCGTGACCCGGCTGGCCGAGGCGGCGGAACGCACCGCGGACGACGGGCTGCGCCGGGTCGTCCTGGACGAGGCGTGGCGGCACCTGGTGCTGCGGCGCTCCGCCGCACCGACGGTGCTGCCGCTCGCGGCACGCCTGCTGGACTGCGCCGACGACTGCGTGCGGCTCAAGGCCGCGCACCTCCTCGCGATGCTCGCCCCTGACTCCGGCCCGTACGCCGACCGCGTGGCGGGACTGCTCGACGATCCCGGGACCGACGAAATCTCCTGGATCGAGGGGACCGTCGGCGACTTCGCACGCTGGGCCCTGGTCAGGCTGGGCGACCCCCGCGGCCTTCCCGGCCTGGTCGAGTCGCTCTGGGCGCCCTACCGGGAGCAGTTCGGGCGCAGCTGGGTGGCGGGCGATCCGCGCCGGCCGGAGATGCACGAAGTCCTCGCGCCGCTGCGCGAGCACACGGACGTCCTGCTGCCCGCGCTGCTGGAGGAGGTGCGACAGGACTACGAGCGGCACGGCGACCACGGCGAGATCATGGGCACCTTGCTGCACGTCGCCGAGGAATGGGGGCCGGACGCGCTGCCCGTGCTCCCGGTCGTCCTGCCGCTCCTGAAGGACACGCGGTATTCGTTGCGCGTGGTCGACGTGCTGCTGGCGATGGGTCCCGGTGCCGCCTGGACGGCGCCCGCCGTGCGTGACGCGGTCGTCCTCGACCATCCGGGCAACCACCTCAGGACCGCCTGGGCCGCGTGGCGCATCGCGGGGGGTGACGACGGCACCGCCCTGCGGCTCCTGGGCGAGGCGGTGCACGACGAGCAGGCGTCGCCGTACGGACCGGTCCTCCTCCTGTCCGACTTCGGCCCCGCCGCCGCGGCGCACGCCGGACGGGTGCGTGAGGTCATGGAGAACGCCGAGTACGGGAGGGCGACGGCGGCGGTGGCCCTGTGGGCGATCACCGGCGATCCGGGTGCCCCCCTGGCGGTGCTGGAGCAGGTCGTCGTGCGCTTCACCGGGGACGACGACCGCTACGGCGACCTGGCCGAGGCACTCCGCGGGTTCCTGCGCATCGGCACGGTCACGCCGGCCGCACGGCGGGCACTGCGCCTCGTCGGGGCCCGCGATCTGCGGCTTTCCAACCACCGGGACTACCGGGCCGTCCTCGACGACCAGGAACTCCGCTCCGCCATCGCCGCGGTGCTCGCGCTCCCCTGACGTCCGGTCGCGTCACTCCGGCCGGCCAGCGGACTGCTGATCCGCCGACCGGCCGCGGACGGTGCCCGGCGGCAGCATCGGCCGGACACAGGGGTCTCACCGGCGACCTCCCCGGGGCACGGATCCCGCAGGGCCGCTACACCCTGCAGACCCTCACCGCCGACGAACTGAGGCAGCTCGGCCCCATGCCGGCCCTCCAGGGCCTCCAGTCGGGCGGGCCCGACCTCGATCTCCTGGCCGGTGCCCCCTTCGTCCGCGCCCCGAACCCCGAGCGCGTGTGCGTGCTCTTTCCGGAGACCCAAGTGCCGCCGCGCTCTCTGTCGACCGACTCGTAGTCGTCGAGGTGGTCGGTCAAGGCGGCTACGAACCGCTCCGGCCCGATGTGATCCTTACGTTCCACGAGTTGTGCGTCGTGAAAGACGACGGCGAGTGGTTCATGGGTCAGCTCGACGATGGCGGCTCAGTGATCTGCTGGGCTTCCTGCGGAGCCGACCTGGCCGAGGCCATTCGCCGTCTCTGAACCACACCCGGCATCTCCAGCCACTTTCCCAACAGGCCCCAGATGGATGAGTCCGGCCAACTGCTCCCGCGCGGCAACGGCTTGCAGCTGCCCCGCTTGGAACGCAGGCACCCACGCCGACGGGTCCGACGGGTCCGTGCCGAGCGCCGCCGCCGATGCCGCGTCCGGGAACAGCGACACCACCGTCTCCGCGCCCAGCGCGGCCAACGCTTCCTGCCCGGGAGCCTGACGCGCCATCGACTCCACGACGACCAACGTACGCGCACCGGCCGCGAGGTCCAGGTTGGTGCCCGCCCGCAGCGCGCCGTCGATGTAGTGGCGTCCGCCGACCGATACGGGAGGCGCCGCGCCCGGGAACGCGCTCGAGGCCGCGACGGCAGCCGCCAGCGGGACGCCGCTGTCGCGATCCCAGACCACCGGCTCGCCGCTTCCCGCCTCCACGGCAGGGATGAGCAGGCGGCGCTCAGCCGGCCAGGTGTCCGTGCCGACGAGTCGACGTCGCACCGCGACCAAGGCCCGCTCGGCCTCCGGATCGGCCGCGTCGAGGGCGATCCGTCCGACCCGCCGGCGAGCCTCCTCCGGTGGCAGGCCGGCACCGAGGACCGCGAAGACCTCACCCATGCGCTGCGGATCGGCCTGCGGCGACCGCGGACCGTCGCCGCGGCTGCCGGCGGGGTCGGCGAAGTGCGCGAGGTCCTGGCCGGTGGCCAGCGCGGCGCCCACGATCGCGCCGGCCGAGGTGCCGACGACCAGGTCCGCCGCGCCCAGGTCGACGCCCAGGCAGCGCAGGCCGTGGGCGAGTCCGGCCATCCAAGCGGTACCCACTGGCCCGCCCGGGCCGAGCGCGAGCGCGCTGTCCGGCGAATGCATCGTTCCCCCATCCGTTGCTGTGGCGATCTACACCCTAAGACGAATGAGCTGAAGGGATCGCCTGCGAGCCCGCGCGGGCCGGAGCGCACCCGTGCAAGCCGCTGCGGAGGACCATCGAGTCGATCAACCAGACCGTCAAGGGCCAGCTCGACTCGGAACGACACGGCGGCAGAAGTCCCGCCAAAGTCGCCGTCCGGGCCCTGTCCCGCATCCTCGCGCTGACCGCGGCAGTCTGGCTCGACGACAGGACCGGCCAACCCGTCGAACGAGCACTGGTTGACTTCCGTTCGTGCGCGCTGCTTTCGGCGGAGCAAGCGGGAGGTGTGCGGACGGTCGGTGGCGTCCGGGTCTTCCTCGCGGCGCCGGGCCTACTTTGCCGCCGCCTCCAGGGTGGCGTGCCAGAGCGGGCTGTCGACGTAGTGGTTGTCGTACAGCTCGGAGGAGTCCTTGATCTCCTGGGGACTCGCCTCGCCGCGCATGACGCGGCCGAGCAGGCGCAGATAGTCGAAGCGCGGCATGCCGGGCGTGAAGGTGAACAGCACATCGGCCGTGGAGCCGGGAGCCGCGGCGAAGGCGTGCGGGGTGTGCGGCGGGACAAGCAGGAAGTCACCCTCGTTCAGCGTCTTCACCTCGTCGTCCACCAAGACCTGGAGCGCGCCGCCGATCACGAAGAAGAGCTCCGAGGCCCGCGTGTGGAAGTGCGCCGGGGCCCCGACCGCGCCCTTCGCGAACGTCGAACGGTAACTGGTGATCGGGCTGCCGTCGGTACCGCAGTCGGCCAGCAGCGTCATCGTGCTGCTCGGGTCACTGGTCGTCTCCGCTTCGACGGCACGGGTCAGGACGGGCTTCAGCATGTTGGTGCTCATGGTGGTGTCTCCCCTGTTCAGCGGCCGTTCCGGTGTTCCCTCCCGGCCTTGCGTCCATAACTCTACGACTGGAAAAGGCCCATGAAGTGGTTCATTTCTGATGGCTGATCATGGGTCAATCGGCCGACGCCCTGAGGGGCCCTGGCCATCGGAATCGGCTCCCTCACCTGGCCGCGACGTGCTGGTCAGGGTTGGTCTGTCTGGTCGACGGGTGGGGTCAGCGGGTGCGGGGGAGGGTGCCGGTTTTGTGCTGGTGGAGATCGAGGTTGGTTTCGATGTCGGTGATGACGTCGCGGAACGGTTCGCGGGTGCCGTGGCGGGCGGGGAGGGGGCCGCAGTCGGACAGCGTCGGACAGCGCGCTCAGAGGATCGACCTGGGCTCGACGCGTCGAATGTGCGTCTGGGCGGGGACGACGAGCTCGTGACGTTGCAGTAGTCGCGGGGGATGGGCGCGCAACAACGGGGGATGGGCGCCGGAACCATGGGGGAAATTCCCTCATCGCGTGGCATTGAATAAGCGATTTAATGTGCGATTCAATGAGCGTTCAGGGTAGGATTCTCACGGAGGTGAGCTCTGTGTCCACGGAGGATCAGCTGTTCAGTGCGGTGGACGCGCTCTTGGAGCGAGTAGCCCAGGACGATCTGCCCGCCCCTGCCGAACGCAGGCGCCTGCGGGAGGCTGCCGGGCTGACCCAGACCCAGGTGGCGACCGCTTTGAACACCCGCCGTGAGACCGTCGCCAACTGGGAGCTGGGAAAGACCGAGCCACGGCCGCCGCAGCGCGCCGCCTATGCCCGGCTCCTGGAGAAGCTTGCCGAGCGTTTCCCCCAGGCTGCGGAGCCGGACGTGGCTACCCCGTCTGCCGAACAGCCCGCCTCGCCGGAGTCGCGGACTCCGCCCGAGGAGCCGGCCCCCGAGGCTCCGGCCACGGCAGCCCACGAGAACATCCGGACTGCCCCCGCGACCCGAACCGAGGCCCCGCCGCGTCCGGCGCGCACCGCTCGGGGCACGGCAACGTCACACCGTCCGGAGGCGAGGAGAACGGCCCTGGCCGGCACCTCGGCGGGCCCCGACCCGCGTTTCGAGCACGGGCCTCTCGCGGTCGTCGATGTCGAGGAGGGGCGGGCCCTGGCGTACTGCACCGGTGGCCTGGTCCTGGACGTGCCCGCCAAGTCCCTCCCGGCCCTGGTCGAGTGGACGCTCAAGGAAGCACGGCTCGGACAGCCGAAGCTGTCCGGGCCGGGCAAGGACGCCGATCCGCTGCTCGTGCTCACCGAGGCCGCGCTGGAGCGCTACGGCCTGCCGGCCACCCTCACGGAGCACGAACGGCTCTCGGGACGGATCCCGGAGGACCACAAGGTCGTCAAGCAGCTGGCTCGCGCCGACTGGAAGCTCACCAAACGCGGGTTCGGCCCGTGGGCGAGGATCTACCGCCCGGCGCAGGGCTCGGAGCGGGCCTGCGTCCAACTGTGCATCCCGTCCTGGCACGCGCTCGGCTCCCGCCACTGGGGCGAGGCCGCGCAGCTACCACCGGCGGAGCTCGCCCGGATCCTGAATGTGTACGCCTCCCGGGTGATGACGCCGCGGGGTTCCACGGCCGTGACCGGTCTGGAGCTGATGACCGCCCTGCATCCGCCGACCCGCGCCTCCGAACCGGACGCCGACGGCCGCCGGCACGCCGAGCACAACCCCGGCTCGCTGGGCAAGGACCCGGTGGACTGCGCGCCGTGTGAGGCCCCCGACGGCCACCCGCTGCTGGCAGACCTGCCGCGCTTCCACGTACGCGGACCGGACGAGAAGCTGTTCGAGGAGGCGTACGACTGGGCGCGGCCGATGACCGACGCCGAGTGCACCCAGCGGCACCTGGTCGGCATCGACGTGAACATGGCCTTCGCCGCCGGCGCCAACGGCCTGGTCGTCGGCCTCGGGGCTCCCACACACGTCAAGGCGCCGGTGTTCGACCCGAAGCTGCCCGGCTCATGGCTGGTCGACCTCAGCCATGTGGACCTGGCCCGGGTGAGAGTCGGCAAGGACAAGTGGACGGAACTGGACGCCAGTCTGCTGCCCAGCCCGTTCACACCGAAGGGCGAGCGGCCCGAGGGGCCGGCCTGGTACGCGACACCGACCGTGGCGTACGCGGTGGAGCTCGGGTACGACGTGCGGCCGATCGAGGCGTGGGTCCGGTACGAGAACGGCCGCTACCTGGACGGCTGGTACCAGCGGCTGCGCGACGCGTTTCTCGCCACGATGGCCGATCTCGGCGTGCACACGGACATGGCGCCGGCCGACTTCCTGGCGGCGATGGACGGCTACAAGGACCGCGACCCCGAGCTGGCCATCGTGGTCTCGGCCATCAAGGCGACCGTGAAGGGCGGCCTGGGCAAACTGCGGGAACGTCCGCGCGGTGAGGGCTGGCGGCCGGGCCATCCGTGGCGGGCCCTGTCCCGGCCGACGTGGCGGCCGGACATCCGTGCCGCGGTCATCTCCCGCACACGCATCAACCTTCACCGCAAGATCGTCAAGCACGCGGCGTTCACCGGGCAGTACCCGGTCGCCGTCCTGTCCGACTGCGTCGTGTACGCGGCCGACGGCACCTCGCCGCTGGACTTCCTGCCCTACCGGGACGGCAAGCCACTGCCCGGCGGCTTCAAGCTCGGCATCAACCCCGGCCTGGTCAAGCACGAAGGAACCCAGACCGTCCTGTGGGGAGAAGAGGTCCGCGAGCGGTTCAACGCCCCGGAACTCAACCTGGCCCGCTACATCAAGGACGGCACCGTCACCGACGCCGACAACGGAGAGTAGGCGAAGGCGACGATGACTCTGTTCGGGGACGGCCTGGACGCCGCGCTGCAGCAGTCCTTCACCCGCCCGGCGCCCAAGAGCGCGGGCGCGCAGATGCGCTACCTGGTCAAGCAGCTCAAGGGCACCCGCGCGGTCGCCCAGACGCTGCGTATCTCCCAGCGCACCGTCGAACGGTACGTGAGGGACCAGATCAAGAAACCCCGCCCGGACCTCGCCGCACGCATGGAGCGCGAGGTGAAGAAGCGGTGGCAGCCGCAGATCCGGGCCAGGGCCCGGCAGCAGGCGGCGACCACCGGCGGCATCGTCATGGACACCCGCGCCCGGATCGGCTATACCGCGCCGATCGGCTCGACCGACGACGCCCGCATTCGCCACTTGACCGTCGCGCTCCCACCGCCGTACGCCGCCCGCCTCTTCGACGCGCAGCAGGCGGGCGCCGAAGACCGGCAACTGCAGCAGATCGCCGCCGACGGGCTGAGGGAGGTGTACTTCCAGGACGGCGGCCGACGCGCCGGCAGCCTGGAGGAGGTCCGCTTCACGGACATCGAGCACGTGGAGTTCGAGCTGTAGAAGCCACGCCAGGCACAGCCCGCGAGCCCCGGTACGGCCGGGTAGCCGGATCACGGGGACGGTCGGTGATCACTGACCGGACAGGCCCGTCCGATCAACCGTTCAACCCGTCAAAGAGACACGCTCTGGCTCCGCGCCCCCCGGTCAGCCGGCCCGACGGGCTTCCTCCGGCCACACCACATCCACGGGCATTCCCTGCGCCCGTGCCTGGAGGACCACGTCCGCCGTGCCCCCGCCCTTTCCGCTGGGGGGCTCCCCGTTCCAGACGGCCACGAGTCGGTCGGCGTGTTGCAGGAGGGCGGCGTTGGCGGCGTCGTAGGCAGCCCGGTCGGCCGTCTCGTGCGGCATGACCACGACCTCGTCGGCGGCTTCGACGAGATGGTCGAAGAGGGGCGCGTGGCGTGGGCCGACGACGGTGCGGCGGTAGTCGCGGGAGGGGATGATCGCGACCAGCCGTCCGCCGTTGGCCAGTACGGACTGGGCGAACAACGAGTCGGAACCCTCGGCGATGCACGAGACGCCGACGAGTGCGCCGTCGCGGGCGTACGGCCGGAGCAGCCCGTCCAGGGCGGCGCGGACCGCGGGGACGCTGTCCGCGGCCAGGTCCATGTGCCCGGTCACCGCGATGGTTGTCATGGACCGTCCCCTTCACCTCGACGGAGGGATCCTATCCACCGCGGGTCCTGGCACCGTCCTTGCCGCTTGGCGGTGGGCTCACCGTGTCGCCACGGCCCCGAAGGCCACGAGGTACGACAGTGCGAAGACGACCGGCACCCACTGCTCCACGTGCGTCAGCGGCATGTAGGTGCGCCAGTCGCGGCCCTCGCCGAGCGCGCCCCACTCCGCCCGCGAGTACGCGTAGGCCGGGAGCTTCGCCTCGAAGGCACCGATCACCGCGTACTTGGCCGCGTTGAGCTGCCGGTACGAGCGCACCATCACGTACCAGGCCAGGCATTGGGCGAGGAGGATCAGCAGTCCTGCCACCAGGAGCCAGGCGGAGGAGTGCGGCCAGCCCGCGCCGGACCCGGCGGCGAGGGCGCCGACGACCGCAGTGTTGAGTGTGAGGAAGAAGGTGTTGGTGAGATTGCGCCGGGCACTGACCCGGTCGGCCATCTCGACGCACAGCTTGTACTGCTCCAGTATCGCCGCCTGGTACTTGGCGGTGCCGTCGCAGAAGTCCGACGGGCTGATGCCCTCGTTCCAGAGCCTGTCGTCGATGCCGGCCATGCGTTCATGATGACCGAACACCCCTTGCGGCCGGATCGATTCCGCCAAACGGGTCCGTTCAGACTCCGCAGCCCCGTTGACCGGCCGCCGACTCCTCCGGGTGACGCCAGGGCTCCCATGCCGGAAGCCGGTCGAGCGCCGGGCCCAGTCCCTTTCTCACCAACCCCAGCACCCGGTCACGGTGCCTGGTGTCCCGGATCTTGTCGCTCCCGAAGAAGACGAAGTGCGGGCTCCCGCCGTCGTCGAAGTAGACCGCGCCCTTCAGCGAGAGGTTGCCGGCCGGCTCTCCCTCCGGATAGGGCGGCAGCGCCGGTGGTGGCCAGGGGGCACGGACGCCGTCCCTCATGGGGCTTCCAGCCGCCTCGGCCAGGGCCGTGCCGGCCGCGGCGCGAAAGCGCACGTAGGTCTCCCGGCCCGGGACGAGCAGCACGAGACGTCGTGCGGGCAGTAACCGCATCGCCTCCGAGAATTCCCACTGCAGTCCGGCACCCGGGCCGACCGCGATGACCACCAGTCGGGCCCGCAGCATCAGGTCGCGCACCGTGTCCTGCCAGTTGTCGATCGGCAGGTACAACCGCCGGGCGCCCACCAGGGGAAGTCTCTCTCCGGGGCGGCCCACGGCCACCATCGGTGCCACCGGCTTGAGTGCCTCGGCGAGTTGCTCTTCCTCCGTCAGTCCGGACAGGCGGAAGTCCGGCAGCACGGCGCCTGGTCCGGGAGCTCTGTGCTCGGTCTGCTCCAGCATGGTGCGCGGCAGGTCGTCCTCGAAGGACCTCAGGTAGAGGGAGTAGGAACCGCTCCGCAGGTCCTCGGGCGACTGGATGATCTCGGACAGGTGCTGTCGTCCGAGCACCGCGAGTTGCCGGGCGCCCGACAGAAGCGTGTACCCGGATGCCGAGGCCAGGGGAATCAGGAGGTCGAAGTCCCACCAGGGCACCGAGAGGTCGTCCCGCCAACTCCTGTTGATCGCGTTGAATGCGGCGATCGCCAGGAACAACCGCACGGGAAGAAATGTCCCCTCGGTGGGAAGTCTGCGCAGAATGGCCGCCCGGTAGACGACTACCAGGACTGCTCCCGCGGCGACCGCGCCGGCCAGGGCCACCGCCAGGTGCCACCACTTCTCGTGTGCGTCGGCGAGGAGGGCCCCTTCCGGGAGTCTTGTCTCCTGCCAGTGCTGCACGGCCACGAGTGCCAGGGCGGCGCCGACTGCGCCAGTCGGCCACGCGCTGATGGTGAGGAACCGGCCCCAGACGGCCGATTGCCGGGGCACCGCGGGATGTAACGCGCGGGCCGGTGCCTCCGACGAGTGTGATGCGGGTGCCGTACGGTCGCTGTCGCACCCGTCGGCGTTCGCGTGGTCCGTGTTCTCCTTCGACATACCGTCGCCCCCGTCCCGGGCGCCCCCTCGACCAGGCCGGCCGACCACCGCCCGCTTGTTCCACCAGGGTGGCAGATGGTGCGGCAAGTCGTCCTCACATCCATGTTTCTGTCCGGCTGTTCCCGGGAGCGAGGAACGCACGGCGGTCATCCGCTGTCCCGTGTCGGACCGCATCGTCCCTGGTAGGGGTAACGAACTACCCCGAGTTCTCGCCCGTCGGCGGGAGTTGAGCTGCGTGGGCGGTGGTCGGGTCGCTGGTTCGGTAGCGCCCAGGGGTCGTTCCGATGATCGACGCACCACGCTCGGTGTGAACCGCCAAGACGCCACTGGCGGCGTACACCAGGTGTCCCTGGGCGTGGGACTGTGTCGCGCTCGATTCCCCGGACGGCGAGAGGTGCTGGCCGCCGGATGCGCAGCTGCGTGATGTCACACGGGTCTGGCGAGGTTGGCGGCGAAGAGGCATCGGTTGGCAGCCTATCGGTCGCCGGCTACACCCCCGCCGGGTGACATTCGACGTCGTACGGAGTGGTCTTCGATCACGCGGAGCTCGAAGCCTCGGCTTGCGGAAAGGGGAAGCGCATGGCGACGTTCGTGCTCGTGCCCGGCGGTTGGCACGGCTCCTGGTCGTTCGAGGCGGTGGTGCCTCTTCTGGAGCGTGCCGGCCACAGCGTTCATGCGCTGACCTTGACCGGTCTGCGGCCGGACGACGACTCGACCGTCGCCGCCGCGAACCTCGACACCCACGCTGACGACGTGTTGCGGCACCTGGATCGCGCCCGCATCACCAGCGCGACGCTGGTCGGCCACAGCTACGGCGGCATGGTGGTCGCCGCGGCAGCCGATCGCGCCCGCGGCCGGGTGACCCGCCTGGTCCATCTCGACGCCTACGTCCCGCGGAACGGGGAGCCGTGCTGGTCTTCCACGACCGAGCGCTATCGGCAGGTGTTCGTGGCCGGTGCCGCGGACAGCGGCTACGCCGTCCGCCCGCCCGACGGCGGCGATCCCCGCCGCCGCCCTCACCCCCTCGCGTCGTTCCTCCAGGCGATCCGGCTGACCGGCGCCCTGGCCGACATCCCGCGCCGCGAGTTCGTCTTCTGCTCGGGATGGGACGGCACGCCCTTCACTGAGCAGCGCACCCGACTCGGAACCGATCCCGGGTGGCAGGTGCACGACCTCCCGACCGGCCACGACGCCATGCATGAGGCACCGGAGGCCGTTGCCGCACTCCTGCTCGGCGAATGACCGCGGAGGAGTCGACGCACTGACAGGGGCAGGCCGCCCGAGCGGCAGCCCCGCTCATAGGGCCCGCATGGCGGGCCAGGCAGGCGGGCACCCCAGCCGGCGCTGACATCAGGCCATCCAACCGACGGAACTCAGCCATCCCCTCGATTGCAAAGACTTCTGTGCACAGAAGTCTTTGCACAATAGTCTTTGTCTTCTACCGTGGGGTCCATGGAACATCCCGAGCAGCCGCCCCAGGTCCAACTGAACGCTCGCAACCTGCGGGGCGTCGCCCATCCGCTACGGGTGCGGATCTTGACGGTCCTGCGGACGGAGGGGCCGGCCACGGCCACCACGCTCGCTCGGCGGCTGGACCAGAACACCGGCGCGACGAGCTATCACCTGCGCCAGCTCGCCGAGTACGGCTTCATCGTCGAGGCGCCGTCCCGGGGCGGCCGCAGAGAGCGGTGGTGGCAGGCGGCGCACGTCAACACGGTCGTACCGGACGACTCGGTGCTGGCGGGCGGGGAAGGTCTCGGCATCGCCTACCTGCAGGCGCTCGGCCGCGTCTGGTCCGACGCGATGACGACCGCCATCGAAGCGACCGCCTCGCTGTCGCCCGAGTGGCGCGAAGCCCAGGACTTCGGCGACTACGTGCTCACCCTCACCCCCGCCGAGGCCGAAGAGCTGTCGGCGGACATCCACCGACTGCTCCGTCGGCGCACCTCCCCGCCGGATCCGGCGGGTTCGCCGCTGCCCGAGGGCGCGGCGCGGGTCGCCTTCCAGTTCCAGTTGTTCCCCACCAGTGCGGACCGGCACGTCTCCCACCCCCCAGACTCGGAGTGAGAAAGATGACCTCTCGGCACGCGGCCGCCCAGCAGGCGGCGGACAGCGGCACATGCACGCCCTCCCCGGACGCCCCGGACGCCCCGGCCGGCGGGCCCCGGGTCCTGCGCGGACTGGTCGGCATGCTGTCGGCCAACGCGGCGGCCCTGTCGGCCAACCGGGTGCTCTCCATCGCCCTGCCCTGGTTCGTCCTGACGACGACCGGCAGCGTCGGCAAGACCGGCCTGGTCGCCTTCTGCCAGATCGTGCCGTACGTGATAGCCCAGGCGCTGGCCGGGCCGATCATCGACCGGGTCGGCCCCAAGCGCATCAGCGTTGCCGGCGACCTGGCCTCCACCGTCGCCACGGCCACCGCCCCGTTGCTCTACCTCACGGGACACCTGTCCTTCGGCCTGCTGCTGGGGCTGCTGGCCGTGGTCGGCGCGGCGGACGGCCCGGCCAACGGGGCCAAGGGGCTCTTCGTACCGGCGGCGACCCGCGCGGCCCGAGTGCCGCTGGAACGGGGGACCGGCCTGTCAGCGGCGGTCGAGCGGACCGCGACGACCATCGGGCCGGCCATCGCCGGCGTGGTCGTCGCCTCCTTCGGCAGCCTCTACGCCCTGTGGATCACCGCCTGCCTGTTCGGCGTGTCGGCACTGGTCGTCTCCACCACCCTCAGCGACCCGGTGCCCGAGCCGCACGAGACGCCGGTCGACGAGGCCGAGGGCTATCTCTCGCGGCTGCGCCAGGGCGCGGTGTTCCTGCGCGACGCCAAGCTGCTGCGGTCCATCGTGTGCATGCTCGCCGCCACCAACCTGCTCGACCAGGCGTTCATGTCCGTGCTGCTGCCGGTCTGGGCGAAGGAGACGGGCAACGGCGCGGAGGCCGTGGGCCTGGTGGTCAGCGTCTTCGCCGCGACATCGATCGTCGCCGCGCTCGTGGCGGCGGGAGTCGCCGAGCGGCTGCCCCGGCGTGCCGTCTACCTGATCGGCTTCACCCTGGGCGGCGTCCCGCGTTTCGTCGCCATGGCCACGGGCGCGCCGCTGTGGCTGGTCCTCACGGTGCTGGCGGTGGGCGGCCTGGGGTCGGGCTTCGTCAATCCGATCGTCGGGGCCGTGACGTACGAACTGATCCCGACCCCGTTGCTGGGACGGGTCAAGACACTGGCCCAGGCCGTCACCTGGGCGGGCATCCCGTTCGGTGGGCTGCTCGGCGCGGGACTGGTGACGGTGGCGGGCACCTCGGGCGCGCTGTGGATCGTGGGCGGGCTCTACCTCGTCGCCATCGGCGTGCCGGCCCTGAACCGGGAGTGGGCAGGCATGCGCAAGCGGACGGTGTCCGACGTGAGCCCCCTCGGCACCGCGCACGAGAACGGGAGTACGGCCGGTACGGCTCCCGTCCCCGGGGAAGCGGTGGCCAGGGCGGCCGCCTGAGCCGCGGCAGGGGACCGGCGCCGGCCGGGGCGGTGGGACCGCCCCGGCCGGCTGCCCGCTTCGTGCGCCCGCCTCCGCCGAGGTGCGCGGCACTCCGCCCGGCGGGCGAACCGCCAGGTGCCGCATCCGGAGGGGCAGAAGTGTCCACGTCCGGCGGGCAGAAGTAACCAGTTATCTCCTCAAGATCGCTCTGCGAGCATCGGATTCGGCTGAGTTTCCGAGGGGTTTTCGCGAACGGTCGATGACGAGGAACTGGTGGACACATGACGACGAATCCGATGATGACCGCGGACTCCGGTCAGACGGCCGAGCGGGGCGGTTTCTCCCCGGCCGAAGCCCGCATCGCCGCAGTGTGGAATGCGGTGATCGGCACTGAGGTGGCCGCGGCGGAGGACGAATTCTTCCGACTGGGCGGAACCCGTCGGCAGGCGACGGAAATGGCCCGCCGGATCGCGGAGGAATTCGGTTCGGAATTCGGCACGGAACCGCTGCCCGAGCCGTTGACGGTGCGGGCGGTGGCGTCCTTCCTCGCGGAGGAAGCCGTGCTGAGGGCCCGCCGGCTGTTCGAGTCGCCCGATTTCGACGCCGAGGAGGCGGCGGACGCCATGGGCGCCCTGATGGCGGTCGGGACTCCGGACGATGCTCCGGTCATACCCCGCGCACCCCGGGACGGGCGTCCGCTGCCGCTGTCGTTCGCGCAGCACCGGCTCTGGTTCCTGGACCAGTTGGAGCCCGGCCGGGCCGAATACCTGATCCCCATGGGACTGCGCATCCGCGGTCCGCTGGACGTCCCGGCGCTGCGTGCGTCGCTGTCGGAGCTGGTGGCCCGGCACGAGGTGCTGCGCACCCGCTTCGTCAGCGACGCGGACGGCCACGCCGGCCAGATCGTCGACCCGCCCCGGCCGCTCCCTCTCGCCGTCCACGACCTGAGATCCGTCGCCGGGGACCACGCGCGCGAGGAGGCGGCCACCGCGCTCGTGGACACCGAGGGCTTCCGCCCGATGGATCTCGGCACCGGACCGATGGTGCGTGCGCTGCTGATCCGGCTGGCCGAGGACGAGCACCTGCTGTCCCTGACGGTGCATCACATCGCCTTCGACGGCTGGTCGGCGGGGGTGCTGTCCCGGGAGCTGACCGCGTTGTACGGCGCACGGGTCGCGGGCAGGGCCACCGGCCTGTCCGAACCCCCCCTCCAGTACGCCGACTTCGCGGTATGGCAGCGCCAGTGGTTCACCGGCGACGTGCTGGCGGAGCAACTGGACTACTGGCGCGGCCGACTGGCCGGCACCGAGCCGCTGGAACTGCCCACGGACCGCCGGCGACCGGCGCGGCGCAGCGGCCACGGCGCCATGCTCACCTTCCGCGTGCCGGCCGAGACCGCCGACGGCGCCCGCAGACTCTCCAAGGAGACCGGCGCCAGCCTGTTCATGACACTGCTGGCGGTCTTCCAGACGGTGCTGTCGCGCTACAGCGGCCAGGAGGACATCGCGGTCGGCACCCCGATCGCGGGCCGCAACCGGGCCGAGATCGAGAACATGGTCGGCTTCTTCGTCAACACGCTGGTCATGCGCACCGACCTGTCCGGCGACCCGACGTTCACCGAGCTGCTCGACCGGGTCAAGGACACCGCGCTCGGCGCCTACGACCACCAGGACCTGCCCTTCGAACGCCTGGTGGAGGAGCTGGCGCCGCAGCGGGACCTGTCGCGCAATCCGCTGTTCCAGGCGATGTTCGTCCTCCAGAACACCCCCGACAGCCGGTCGTGGGAGCTGCCGGGCCTGACCGTGCGGCAGCTCGACGTGTCCGCCCAGGACTCCAAGTTCGACTTCACCTTCTACGCCACCGAGGCCGCCGACGGCGCTCTGGACGGCACCGTCGTGTACTCCACCGACCTGTTCGACGAGGCCACGATGGCGCGGCTCGCCGGACACTTCGAGACACTGCTGGCCGCCGCCTGCGCCACCCCGGACGCCCGGCTGTCCGAGCTGGAGATGCTGACCGCCGCCGAGCGCCGGACGATCCTGGACGAGTGGAACGGCGCCGACACCGACGCCCCGGACACCCTGACCGTGACCCGGCTGATCGAGGAGCGGGCCGCTCGCCACCCGGACGCGCCGGCCGTGACGTGCGGCACCGACCGGCTGACCTACCGGCAGCTCGACGAGCGGGCGGAGTGGATCGCCGGCCGGCTGCGCGAGCGCGGTGCCGGGCCGGGCACCCTGGTGGCGGTCTGCCTGGACCGCGGTGCCGACATGGTGTGCGCGCTGCTCGGCATCCACAAGTCGGGCGCGGCGTACGTGCCGCTGGACCCGGCGTACCCCACGGACCGGCTCGCCTACATGGTCGAGGACAGCGGCGCCCCGCTGATCGTCACCCAGTCCGCGCACACCGGCCGCCTGCCCGCCCACACGCCGACGCTGCTGCTGGACGGGTCCTGGCCGGAGCCGCCGTACACCGCCCCCGCCGGTCCGGTGGCGCAGGCCGGTCCGGACGACGTGGCCTACGTGATCTACACCAGTGGTTCCACCGGGCGTCCCAAGGGTGTGCAGATCACCCACGGCGCGCTGCGCGCACGGATGCGCGAGACATGCCGTGAGCTGGAGCTCACCCCCGAGGACCGGGTCCTGCAGTTCGCGTCGATCGCGTTCGACTCGTCGGTGGGCCAGATATTCGCCCCGCTCGTCTCCGGAGCCGGCCTGGTGCTGCGCGACGACGCCTGGGACCCGGGCCGGCTGGCGGCGGCGCTCCGCGCATACCGGGTCACGGTGGCGTGGCTCACCCCGTCGGCGTTCGGGGCGCTGGCCGCCGACCTGGACGGGCCGGACACGCTGGGCCCGGAGCTGCGGCTGGTCCGGCTCGGCGGCGAGGCGCTCCAGCGGGAGCAGGTCCGGGAGTGGTTCCGGCACTGCTCGGTGCCTCTGGTCAACGGCTACGGGCCCACGGAGGCCGCGCAGGAGGCGACGACCGCCAGGATCACCGGGCCCGTCGACCGGGTGCCGATCGGCCGGCCGGTCGCCAACGCGAAGGTCTTCGTGGTTGACCGCCACGGCCGGCCGGTGCCCGTGGGAGTGCCGGGCGAGATGTGGATCGACTGCCCCGGACTGGCCCGCGGCTACCTCAACCGGCCCGAGCTGACCGACGAGAAGTTCACCGTCGTGGACGTGGACGGCGCACCACGGCGCGTCTACCGCACCGGTGACCACGCCCGATGGCTGCCGGACGGGCGGCTGGAGTTCACGGGCCGCGCCGACAACCAGGTCAAGCTGCGCGGCTACCGCGTCGAACTGGGCGAGATCGAGACGGCGCTGCTCGCCCACCCCGCGGTCGCCGGCGCCACCGTCATGCTGCGCGAGGACGTTCCCGGAGCGCAGAGGCTGGTGGCGTACGTGGTGCCCGTGGGGTCCCTCGACGCGAGCGGGCTGCGTGCCCACCTCCGACGCGACCTGCCGGACTACATGGTGCCCGCGGCGTTCGTTCCGCTGGAGCGCATACCGCTCACCCCGAACGGCAAGACGGACCGCCGGGCGCTCCCCGTCCCCGCCGCCGACCGGTCCGGACTGGGCGCCGCGTACACCGCGCCGCGCACGGACGCCGAACGCACGGTGGTCGAGGTGTGGTCCGAGGTGCTGGCCGTCGACCGGGTCGGCGTGCACGACGACTTCTTCGCACTGGGCGGGCACTCGCTGCTGGCCACCCAGGTCGTGTCGCGGCTGCGCCGGCGGCTGGGTGCCGACGTCCCGGTGCGCACGCTGTTCAGCGCGCCTACCCCGGCGCTGCTGGCCGCGGCCGTGACGGAGCTGGACGGCACCGGGGCGGACCGCATCCCGTCGGTGCCGCGCGACAGCGGTCCGCCGCCGCTCAGTTTCGCGCAGCAACGGCTGTGGTTCCTCGACCAGTTGGAGCCGGACCGGGCCGAGTACCTGCTGCCCTTCGCCTTCCGCCTGCGCGGCCCCCTGGACATGGGCGCCCTGAACGCCGCGTTCACCGCGGTGGTGGCGCGCCACGAGATCCTGCGCACCCGCTTCGGCACGGACACGGCGGGCTCGCCGGTGCAGCTGATCGACCCGCCGCGGCCGGTGCGGATGCTGGTACGCGACCTGCGCGGGCTGGGTGACGTCACCGCCCGCGAGGAAGCCCTGGCGGAGGTACTGCGCGAGGACGGACTGCGGCCGGTCGACCTCGGCACCGGACCGATGCTGCGCGCGCTGCTGGTCCGGCTGGCCGACGACGAGTGCGTCCTGGCGGTCACCGTGCACCACATCGCCTTCGACGGCTGGTCGGTGGGCGTGCTGGTGCGCGAGCTGTCCGCTCGGTACGCGGAAGCCGTCTCGGACCGGTCCGGCACGTCCGGGCCCGGCCCGCTGCGGGTGCAGTACGCCGACTACGCGGTGTGGCAGCGCGCCTGGCTGTCCGGCGCGCCGCTGGAGCGCCAACTCGCCTACTGGACGGAACGCTTGGACGGACTGGAGCCGCTGGAGCTGCCGACCGACCACGCCCGGCCGACGGAACGCGGCGGACGGGGCGAGGCGGTCCGGTTCTCCGTGCCCGCCGAGGTCGCCGCCCGTGCCCGCGCGGTGTCCGCCGAGAGCGGCACGAGCCTGTTCATGACCCTGCTGGCGGTCTTCCAGCTGCTGCTCGCCCGCTACAGCGGGCAGCGGGACATCGCGGTGGGCACCCCGATCGCCGGCCGCAACCGCGCCGAGACCGAGGACCTGATCGGTTTCTTCGTCAACACCCTCGTCCTGCGCACCGACCTCTCCGGCGACCCTGCCTTCACCGAACTCCTGGACCGGGTCAAGGACACCGCCCTGGGCGCCTACGACCACCAGGATCTGCCCTTCGAACGCCTCGTGGAGGAACTCGCCCCCAACCGCGACCTGTCCCGCAACCCCCTGTTCCAGACGATGTTCGCGTTGCAGAACGCACCGGGCGCGGACGCCTGGAACCTTCCGGGGCTGTCGGCGGAACCCGTCGAGACCCCGGTCCGGAACGCCAAGTTCGACCTGTCGATGTACCTCGCGGAGGCGGCGGACGGCACCCTGGACGGCGCCGTCGTCTACGCCGACGACCTGTTCACCGAGGACACCGCGCGCCGCCTGGCCGGCCACTTCACCAACCTGCTCGCCGCGGCCACGGCTCGCCCGCACAGCGCGCTGTCCGAGATGGAGATGCTGGACGCGAGCGAGCGGCACCGCATCCTCACCGAGTGGAACGACACCGCCTCGCCCGTTCCGGCGACGACACTGCACGGGCTGTTCGAGCAGCGGGCGGCCCAGAACCCGGACGCGGTGGCCGTCGTCTGCGGCACCGACGCCCTGACCTATCGTCAGCTCGACGAACGGGCCAACCGCCTCGCCCATCGGCTGCGCGCTGTGCCGGGCATCGGTCCGGACGTAAGCGTGGGCGTCTGCCTGGAACGCTCGCCCGCCATGGTGTGGACGCTGCTCGGCATCCTCAAGGCCGGCGCCGCCTACGTGCCGCTCGACCCGGAGCACCCGGCGGAGCGGCTGGCGTACCTGGTGGCGGACTCCGGCGCACCGCTGATCATCACCGACACCGCGCACGCCGCCCTGCTGCCCGAGGGCCCGGACCTGCTGGCCGTGGACCGGCCCGCCGACCTGCCGGACACCCTCCCCACGCACGCGCCGGAACCCCTCGCGGAACCCGGCGACCTCTGCTACTTGATCTACACCAGCGGCTCCACGGGCCGCCCCAAGGGCGTCCGCATCGAACACCGCGGAGTGGTCAACTACCTGGCCGGCATGCAGCACGCGTTCCCGCTCGCCGAGGGCGAGGGCTTCCTCCAGGCCACGCCGCTGTCCTTCGACGTCTCGGCGTACGAGATCTTCTGGCCCCTGTGGCAGGGCGCCAAGGTCGTGCTGGTACCCGGCTCCGACCGGCTCGACATGGCCGAGGTGTCCCGCCTCATGCGCGACCACCACGTGGTCGGCCTGCACTTCGTGCCGAGCCTGCTGGACCTGTTCGTCTCCCGGGTGCGGCCCGCGGACTGCACGCACCTGCGGTACGCCTTCGCCAGCGGCGAGCCACTCCAGCCGACGCTGGTGAGCCGGTTCACCGAACGCTTCCCCGGTGACCTCGTCAACCTGTACGGCGCCACCGAGGTCTCGGTGGACACGACGTACTGGCGGGCCTCGCGCACCGACCCGGCCGGCCCGGTCCGCGCGGGCCGGCCCATGGTCAACCAGACCGTGTACGTCCTGGATCCGGACCGCCGTCCCGTACCCGCGGGTGTGCTCGGCGAGGTGTACCTCGGCGGCGACAGCGTCGGACGCGGTTACCACCAGCGGCCCGAGCTCACGGCCGAGCGCTTCGTCGCCGACCCGTTCCGCGGCGGCCGGATGTACCGCACGGGCGACCTCGGCCGGTTCACCGCGGACGGCGAACTGGACCTGCTGGGACGCATCGACCGTCAGGTGAAGCTGCGCGGCGTCCGGGTCGAGCTCGGCGAGATCGAGGCGACGCTGCTCACCCATGACGCGGTCGGGGCGTGCGCGGTGGTGGTCCGGGAGGACACGCCCGGCGACAAGCGGCTGGTCGCCTACTGCGTGCCCGCGCCCGGCGGCACGGTGGGGGCCGGAGCGCTGCGCGAGTGGGCCGCCGAACGCCTGCCGCGCGCCATGATGCCGTCCGCCTTCGCCGTCCTGCCGGAACTGCCGCTCAACCGGAACGGCAAAGTCGACCACGCGGCACTGCCGGCCCTCGGGAGCGACGGCGACAGCACGGCCGGATACACCGCGCCGAAGGACGAGATCGAGGCGGAGATCGCCGGAATCATGGCCGCCGTGCTCGGCGTCGAACGCGTGGGAGTCCACGAGGGGTTCTTCGACGCCGGCGGTCACTCCCTGCTCGCCATCCAGCTCGTCAACCAGGTGGAGTCGGCGACCGGAGTACGCATCGGCCTGCGACGCCTTTTCCAGTCGCCCACGGTCATCGGCATCAAGCAACAGCTCATCGAATCGTTCGACGCGCAGGAACAGGATTCCTGAACCAGCGGCCCACTGCCCACGCGAGAAGACGAAGAGGACGGAACATCATGGGCGAGAACTCGGTCGAGGCGCGGCTGCTGTCCCGTATGCGGCGGCGCGCGGAAGCGACCCGAATCGTACGCGCCGACCGGGAGGCCGAACCGCAGCCGCTGTCGTTCGCGCAGCAGCGGCTGTGGTTCCTGGACCGGTTGACGCCGGACAGCGCGGATTACCTGGTGCCGACGGCGCTGCGGGTGCGGGGCGCGCTGGACGTCGCCGCCCTGGGCACGGCACTGTCGGGGCTGGTGGCCCGGCACGAGGTGCTGCGGACGGCGTTCCCGGCGGACGACAACGGCACACCGCGGCAGGTGATCAACGCACCCTGGCCGGTGGACGTCACGGTCCACGACCTGCGGGCCGAGGCGGACGCGGAGACCCGCGCGGGCGAGGTGCTGCGCGCCGAGGCCACGCGGCCGTTCGAGCTGGACGCCGGCCGCCTCCTGCGGGCCGACGTGGTGCGGCTCGCGGACGACGACCAGTACGTGCTGATCACGCTGCATCACATCGTGTCGGACGGCTGGTCGTCCGGGATCCTCGCGCGAGAGCTGCGCGAGCTGTACGCGGCCGCCGTCTCCGGCCGCGAGGCGTCACTGCCCGAACTGCCCATCCAGTACGCCGACTTCGCCGTCTGGCAGCGCGAGCAGCTCGGCGGCGACTCCGTGGAGCGGCACGTGGCGTACTGGCGGGAGCGCCTCGCCGGAGTCACGCCCCTCGAACTTCCCACGGACCACCAGCGTCCGGCACGGCCGAACGGCGGCGGTGACGTGGTCACCTTCTCGGTGCCGCCGGAGGTGACGGAGGCGCTGCGGGCGACGGCGAGCGGGCAGGGCGCGAGTCTGTTCATGGCGCTGCTGTCCCTGTTCCAGATCGTCCTGGCCCGCTACTGCCGCCAGGACGACATCGCGGTCGGCACTCCGATCGCGGGCCGCAATCGTGCGGAGACCGAGGATCTGATCGGCTTCTTCGTCAACACGCT
>NZ_JBVJYH010000029.1:0-89799 GCF_055600785.1 Streptomyces sp. NPDC038200 | reverse complement strand
AGTTCATCGGCCGGATCGACAACCAGGTCAAGCTGCGTGGCTACCGCATCGAGCTCGGTGAGATCGAGAACGCCCTGATCTCCCACCCGCACATCGACACCAGCGCGGTGACCACGCGCGAGGACACGCCCGGCAACAAGCAGCTCGTCGCCTACGTCGTCCCCACCCCGGGACACCATCCCACGGCCGCCGACCTGCGCACCCACCTGCAGCAACAACTGCCCGACTACATGGTCCCCAGTCTCTACGTCACCCTGGGCCGGCTCCCCCTCACCCCCAACGGAAAGGTCGACACCAAGGCCCTGCCCGCACCCGACCACCACCGACCCGAACTCGCCACCACCTACACCGCACCCCGGAACTCGACCGAGGAGACCATCGCCGGCGTGTGGTCCGACGTCCTCGGCGTCGACACCGTCGGCATCCACGACAACTTCTTCGAACTGGGCGGACAGTCGATCAGCTCGGTGCGGGTGGTGTCCCGGCTGCGGGGGGCCGGTCTGGGCGTCGCCCTCCAGCAGATCGTTCGGCACCCGACGGTGGCCCAGCTGGCGGCCGCGCTGGACGTCCCGCAACCGGCGTCGTCCGGGCTTGTGGTGCTCCTTTCGTCCGTGGCCGATCCCGAGCTGCCCGTACTGTTCTGCGTACACCCGGGTGGCGGCAGCACCCACCCGTACCGGGCGCTCGCACGGAGCCTGGCGGGCACGTACACCGTGTACGGCGTCCAGGCTCCGGGGCTGAACGCGGACGAGGCGCCGCTCGTCGGAATCGAGTCGATCGCGGAGCGGTACTGGCGAGAGATCCGCAGGGTGCAGCCCGTGGGCCCGTGCACGATCCTCGGATGGTCGACGGGCGCCGTGATCGCGCACGCGATGGGCGCGGGAGCCCCGGAGGAGGTGGCCGGTCTGTTCCTGCTGGAGCCGGCGGTGACCGGTGACGACCAGCGGGACCGCTTCCAGCGGCACGCCGAGGTGTACCGCCGGGTGAACGCGTTGTGGCGCCGTGGCCAGGACGAGCACGGCGCCGAACGGAGCGCCACGGAGCGGGAGTTGCGGCGCCTGGCACCGGAGATGAACCTGGACGAGAATCTGGTCACGCTCGACGAGTGGCTGCCCTATGCGGTGCTGGAGGCCGAGGTGCGCTCGCTCGCCGCCTACCGGCCCGGACGCTCGATGGCCAGGGCGACGCTGTTCGTCAGCGACACGGTGCGTGACGGCAGTGGCGACGAGGTGCCGGAAGCCCGGTACATCGCCCACTGGCGCGGGCTGTACCCGGCGGGTCTGGCCCAGCGGGCGATGCCGGGTCGCCACATGGAGATGGTCAGGGGCGACGAACAGCTGGACCTGGTGGTCGCCACGCTGCGGGAAGCCGTGCCTGCGGCCGCCCCCGACCGGCAACGGGAGCTGCTGCCGGCCTGACCGGCAGACTTCGCCGTTACCGGAGCCCACAGCCGACGAGGGGCCCGCCACGAACGTGGCGGGCCCCTCGTGCTGTTCATCGGCCGGGCGTCGTCCCTGAGTGGTGGGGCCGCGGCCCCGGGAGCGCGCCGTCTGGCTCGGCCCCTCCCCGCCCGGCGCCCCCTGCTTCACTCGGCGTCACCGGGTCTCGCCCGGATCGGCCAGGTCGCGGTGCGCGCCGTGCACCCGGGCCCGGAAGGCCGCCGCGGGGATCGGGCCTGTGCTGTCGGCCGGGGCGGCGGGGCTTCGCAGCCGGGGGACTTCGGAGCCTCGGGACTCACGGCCCTGGACCATCTCGGACTCCGCGGCCGGTGACGTCGCAGCCCCGCGCTCTCTCCACCCCCCGTCCCCCCGGCCTCCCCCCGTCCCCTAGCCCCCCGGCCCCCCCGTCCTGCGCCCCCGGGCCTTTCTTCTCCCCTCGCCCTCCGGCGCACGCGGCGACGCCCCGGTCTCGTGCTCCCACCTTGTGTTCGGTGGGAGCACGAGACCGGGGCGTCGGGGGCAGCGGCCGGTGCCGCCCGGCTTCACCAGCGCTTCAGCTCGGGGAAGAAGCCCGGTATCTCGGTGGCCCGGCCGGTGCGCACGGCGGTCCGGTAGATGTGGTAGCCGACGGCCAGGTCGAGGACGCCGAGGCCGAACGGAGAGAACACGGTGGGACGGTCGTGGCCGAGGGTCACGTCGCCGCGCAGCACGTCGGCCAGCGTGCCGTCGATGAAGTCGCGCGTGCCGTACTCCGTCTCCGTCAGATGGGGCGAGGTCTGTGCGGTGAGGCAGTGGTCGATGTCGTCCAGGACGTTGTGACACTTGATCATGACGGTGGGGTGGATGTCGCGCAGGGACAGGTTCAGGATGAGCTGGCCCGGCAGGAGGGTCTGCCCGTCCGCGAGCCAGGGCGCCGGCGCGGTGGTGGCGAGGACGACCAGGTCGGCGGTGGCCAGGGCCGCGTCGATCTGTGACACGGTGCGGGTCTGCCAGCCGTGGGTGTCGGCGGCATAGGCGGCGAAGGTCTGGGCGTACGCGTCGACGTGGTCGTGGACCAGGCATTCGCGGACTTTGGTGCCGCGGGCCGCGAGGAAGTCGGAGACGGTCCGGCCGATGATGCCGGCGCCGACGAAGAGGACCGTTTTCGGGGTGTCGCCGTCGGCGAGAGTCTCCACGGCGAGCGCGGCGGACGCCGCGGTGCGGGCGGCGCTGATGCCGGACGCCTCCAGGCAGGCGAACGGGTAGCCGGTCTCGGCGTCGTTCAGCAGGAGGACGGCGGAGGCACGCGGCAGGTTCTGGCGTACGTTCTGCGGGTAGCTGGCGATCCACTTCAGGCCGGAGACCGGTGTGTCACCGCCGAGGTGGGCGGGCAGGGCGATGATGCGGGCACCGGGATCGTGCGGAAAGCGCAGGAAGTGGCTGTTGGGGTTGACGGTGGCCCCGCGGCTGTGCTGGAGGTAGGTCTCCCGCACGAGGTCCAGGACGTCCGACGGCGCGGAGCCGATGACATCCTGGGCGACGGAGCCGTCGATCACGTGGAAGGTCGACATCGGTGATTGCCTTTCGAGGGCAGGTGGCGCGGGCGGGATCACGTCAGGGCGCCGAAGTTCCGCTCGACCCAGTCGTCGTTGTAGACCGTGCCGAGGTAGCGCTCGCCGAGGTCGGGGGAGATCGCGGCGATGCGGGAGCCGGCCGGGAGGGTGTCGGCCCGGCGGCGGACGGCGGCCAGGACCGAGCCGGTGGAGCCGCCGGTGAGCAGGCCGTGGGTGCGGGCGAGCAGTCGGCACTCGCGCACGGCGTCCTCCTCGGCGACCAGTACGACGTCGTCGGCGAGGCCGGGTTCGAACAGTTCGGGGACGCGGCTGGCGCCCAGTCCGGGGATGCGTCGCGGACCGGGAGCGGCGCCGAGGATGACGGAGCCGAGGGCGTCGACGGCGACGATCCGGGTGTGGGGCGAGAATTCGCGCAGGTACTGCGCGCAGCCGACGAAGGTGCCCGTGGAGCCGACGCCGATGAACAGGTAGTCGAGGTGCTGGACCTCCTTCAGCAGGGTGCGCGCGGTCTGCTCGTAATGGGCGCGCGGGTTGGCCGGGTTGGCGTACTGGTTGAGCCAGACCACGGTCGGGTCCGCTTCGATGTGGCGGCGGATGTGGGCGATGCGTGACTGGAGGAATCCGCCGTTGGCGTCGACGGTGTCGACGACGACCACCTCGGCGCCCAGGGCGCGCATGTGATCGATGCTGGTGGCGTTGGTGTTCGGGTCGACGACGCAGGTGAAGCGGTACCCCTTGGTGGCGCAGATGGAGCTGAGGGCGATGCCGAGGTTGCCGGAGGAGGACTCGATCACACGGGCGCCGGGCGTGAGGACGCCGCGGTGCTCGGCGTCCTCGATGAGGCTCAGCGCGGTCTTCAGTTTGACGGAACCGGCCGGGTTGAGGCCCTCGATCTTCAGGAAGACGTCCGAGCCGGGCACCATCCGGGGCAGCAGGACGAAGAAGTCGTCGGTGACCAGCTCATAGGCGTGCTCGTAGATCATGACCGGGGCTCCCACAGGTCTTCGGGGCCGGTCTCCTCCGCCGCGTAGCGGCCCAGCGCGCTGACGGCCATGCGCAGTTCCAGCGCCATGGCGTCCAGCAGGCGCTCGAGTCCGTGCTCGGGGTCCTCGTCGGCGGCGATCAGGGCGGCGCGGCCGAGACCGACCGCGCGGGCGCCGAGGGCGAGCAGCTTCACGGCGCGGATGCCGTCCCAGACGCGTCCGCTGGCGAGGAGGGTGCGGCCGGCGGGGTCGACACGGCGCAGGCATTCGGCGAGGGGCAGTCCGACGTGGCCGAGGAAGCCGACAGGGGCCCAGCCGGTGCCGCCCTCGGCGCCGTCGACGGCGACGGCGTGCGCGCCGGCGTCCCAGGCGACGGTGGCGGCATGGCCGACGTCGCGGCCCGGGAAGAGCTTCACCCAGCAGCGGGCGCGCGGGTAGTTGTTGCGCATGAGCTGGATCTGCCGGCGGAAGATCTCGTCGGTGAAGGTGCCGGGGCTCGCACAGCGCAGGATCGACGAGGCGCCGGGGCCGAGCCGTTCCACCGCGTACTGCCCGGCGAGGTCGGACGCGACCGCTTCGCTGATCATGGTGAGGCCGCCGAGGCCGGGCTTGGCGCCCTGGCCGACCTTGAGTTCGAAGCCGAGGCGGCCGGAGGCGAGGAGGCCGGTGACGGCGGGGTCGCTGTAGACGTGGTTCCATACCTCGGAGTCGGCGTCCTCGGTGCTCTGCTGGACGCAGATGCCGCCGACACCGTCGGGGAGTTCCTCGCAGTACGCCTGGATGCGTTCCAGCAGGCCCTTGCGGTGGTCGTCGCCGCTGGAGCGGAAGCCGTTCATGGGGGCGACGTTCTCGCCGATGACCATGGGGATGCCGAGGCGTCCGGCCTGGCGGCTGAGAGCGAGGCTGGTGCCGGCGACGCGGGTGGAGCCGAGCGCCGACAGGTAGACCGGCAGCGGGGCGGTGAAGCCGCCGAGGTCGGTGTCCAGGCGGACGTCCGAGTAGAGGGGTTCGCGGCCGAGGTCGATGAGTGCGGCGAGGCGGCCCGGCATGAAGACGGGCGGGACCAGGCGCAGCGCGTCGATCTCGTCGCCGGCGGGCTCGGGGGCGGCGCCGAAGACGGCGGTGCCGTAGCTGCCCAGGGGCGGGAAGACGGCGGCGGCGCCGTCGCGGGCCCGGGCGCGGACGGTGTCCTCGGGCAGGCCGGGTGCGGTCAGCTCGTTCACGGCGACACGACCCCCGCGATCTTCGGGAAGGCGGTGGTCCGCCAGGCGGAGTCCAGGCCGGTGACCCAGCGGGTCAGGCGCTCCAGGCCGATGCCGAAGCCTGCGCTGCTGGGGATGCCGTGCCGGGCGACGTCGAGGTACCAGGCGTACTTGGAGGGGTTCTCGCCGGTCTCACGCATCCGGGTGACCAGGGCGGCGTAGTCGTATTCGCGTTCACTGCCGCTGCAGAGTTCGCCGCAGCCCTCGGGGGCGATGAGGTCGAAGTTGAGCAGGGTGCCGGGCTCGGCGGGGCTCTCCTTGTCGTAGAAGCCGCGGGAGCCCTTGGGGTAGCCGACGATGAAGAACGGGGCGTCCGCCTGGCGGGAGATGCGCTCCTCGGCCTCCCACTCGATCTCGGTGCCGGCGGCCTGCGGATAGCCGTCACGGCGCAGGCCGTCGACGACCTCGCCGTGCGGGACGCGGGCGAACGGCCGGGCCACGTAGCGGCGCAGGGCGTCGGGGTCGCGGCCGAGGACGGCGAGGTCGTCGCCGCACTCGTCGACGGCGGTGGTGACGGCGTGGCGGACCAGCTGCTCGGCGACGGCCATGGCGTCGTCGCGGGTGGCGCCCGCGTACTCGACGTCGATCTGCCGGAACTCGGCGAGATGGCGGTGGGTGCTGCTGGTCTCGATGGGTTCGAGGCGGACGTTGGGGGCGACGAGGAAGATGCGGTCGAAGGCCAGCAGCGATGCCTGCTTGTAGAGGATCGCGCTGGTCATCAGCTTGTAGCGGTGGCCGTAGTAGTCGACGTCGACCTGCTTGGCGCCGCGCGAGCCCGGGTCGGTGACGGGGCCGATGACCGGGTGGGCCATCTCCACGGCGCCGTCGGAGCGCAGGAAGGCGCGGGCACCGGCCACGAGTGCCTGCTGGACGCGCAGGGCCGCGCGGGTACGCGGGTCGCGCAGGTGCTCCAGCGGCGAGGGCAGCGCGAGGGCCTCGGGCGCCGGCGGGAGATCCATCTGGAGAGTCATGTTCGTCGTGTCCTGTCCTGTCGATACCGGGTGGGAGTGACCGGCCACCGGTCGCGGAGGGGGTCCGGGGCGGCGGCCGCTCGGGTCAGCTCGCCCTGCCGAGGAGGGCGGCGGGGGCGTCGTAGCGGTTCTTGACGTGGTTGAGCGCGTGCAGCAGTCCGGACGAGGTCAGCCGCCGGGACGGCGTTGCGGCGGTGGGCCGGCCGAGCGGGAGCGATCCGGTGCGGGACCACTCCAGCCGGCCGCGGTCGGAGATGAAGCTGCGGGTGCGCCCCGCGTTGTCGGGGTGCAGGCAGAAGGGGACGTCGAGGTAGCCGTGCGCGAAGGCACGGATCAGGGCCTGGCCGGGATCGTCGTGCAGGTGCAGGACGGCCTCGACGAGGGAGCGGGCCTCCGCCTCGACGCCGGTGGACGGCGGCGGAGGGGCCGGCCGCGCGGTGCGGGCGGCGGCTGCGGCGGTCTCCAGCGCGGTGACGTTCTCCTCGACGGAGGGGATGCGGGCCGACTCCGCCGGAGTCTTGACGATGAGACGGGTGGCCCCGGTGCGCACGGCGAGCCGGGCGGCGTCCGCGACCAGCCGCAGCGCACCGGCCCGGGTCTCCGGGTAGACACCCATGTACGCGTAGACGACCACGTGCCAGGAGGTGTCCGGGAGGTGCTCGGCGGCCAGGGCGCGCAGTGCGTGGACGGCCTCCTCGTCCTGTTCGGGGCTGATCTGCTGGGCGTAGCTGAGGGAGACGCTGCGCAGGCCGTGCCGGCGGAAGAACGCGGCTTCCAGGACGGAGAGGGCGACGAGCAGGGAAGGCGGGCACAGCTGGCCCAGCATGCAGCCGCCGAAGGTCTCCAGGTGCGGTTCGGTGCCGGTCTCACGCAGGGCGGCGAGGCTGCGGCACGCTTCGGCCCAGGCACGGACCGAGGTGGCCAGCGGGGTGCGGCCGTAGGGCAGGCAGTAGGAGACGGGACCGCCCTCGGTGGCGTCGAGCCCGGCGGCGATGAGGGCTTCGACGATCCGGCCGGGCCGTGCGGAGCCGTGCCGCACCTGCACGGGGAAGGCGGGTCCGTGGACGCCGTCGAGGAGACCGGTGGTGGTCTCGCGGTCCATGCTGACCAGCGGATAGCCGTTGAGGTGGTGGCCCTGGGCGACGGCGCGGGCGGCGGCGGCGTAGTCGCCGACGCGGGTGAAGCTGTCCAGGGTGAGGGTGCCGACGGTGGTGGCGTCGGCGGCCCGGGTGGCGATCAGGCCCGAACGCATCCGGGCGGGGTCGGCGAAGCCCATACGGGGCTGCACGACGAGGGTGCCCGTGCGGGCGGCGTCGGCCATGAAACGGTGGAAGGCGCCGGCGGCGGGGGAGGCTTCAGCGGACGGCATCGGCGTGGGACCTTCCGTGCCGGTGCTCGGGCAGGGCGTCCAGCAGGGCGAGCAGGCCGGAGACGGCGTTCGCGCCGGTCAGGACGGCGTCGAAGCCGGCGTCGAGGAGCGAGGCGTGGACGTCCGGGGCGGTGGTGCCCGAGGTGTCCAGCTTCCCTCCGACGACGAGCGGCACCTCGGCCAGTGCGGGCACGGCGCGCACCGCCCGGGCCAGGCCCGGTGCCTCTTCGGCGCCGTGTCCGTTGACCGTGCTGACGACGATGAGGTCGGGCGTGCGGGCCGTGGCCTCCTCGACCAGGACGTCGACCGGGACGCACGCGCCGAGATTGGTGACCTCCAAGCCCTGTTCCTCGAGCAGCAGTTGCAGGAAGAGCAGGTTCCAGGTGTGTGAGTCCGAGGCGATGGTGGTCAGGACCGCGTGGCGCGGGCTGTCCGGGGGCTGGTGATGCGGGTACACCGGCTTTTCCTCTCGACACCGTGATGGGGCCGCGACCGCTGCGATCGGGCCGGGTGCCCGTGAAGGCGCCCTCGGTCGGGGCGTCCGGGCTGTCCACTAGTGACGCCGTCCATGGTGGCCAGCGGTGATCGCGGGCGGCACTGGGCAGTTGTGACCACCCCGCGGGGAGTCATTTGTGCCCACTGGGGGCGCCCGCCCGCGCGCCCTAGCGTGCTTCTCGCGGACGTTCTGCCGGGGTCGTGGTCTTGCCGGCGGCGCGGCTCCCGGCCTGCTCGGAGGTGCCCCGCCCCACCCCTCACCGCGCGTCGTACGACGTGCCGCCCGTGAACCGCTTGTACCGATGTCCTGACGATGGGGAGTGAACGGTGGCTGATCACCAGCTGGGGGAGTGGCGGCACGAGTCGGCGGGCCTGGAACCGCTGGAACTGCCGTCGGACCGCCGGCCGTCGGAAGACGGCCCGGGCCCCGTGGACCGCGTCCTGTTCGACGTGCCCGCCCGGACCGCCGACGCGCTGGCCGCGCTGGCCGGCGACGGCGGCGTGGAGCTGCCCGCGGTCCTGCT
Organism: Streptomyces sp. NPDC038200; assembly: GCF_055600785.1. NCBI lineage: Bacteria > Bacillati > Actinomycetota > Actinomycetes > Kitasatosporales > Streptomycetaceae > Streptomyces > Streptomyces sp. NPDC038200. Next base: position 81,203 of record NZ_JBVJYH010000029.1, on the reverse strand, counting down.
GACGGTGTTCCACACGCTGCTGAGCCGGTACGCCGGCCGGGGCGACGTCCCGGTGGCGGTGCCGGCGGACGCCCCGGACGCGGCGATCGTGGTGCGGGGCGCAGCCGGCGACCCGACGTTCACCGAGGCCGTGGCGCAGGTCGCGCGGGGCCTGGCGGACGCCACCGGCCGGGGGCCGGTGCCGCTCGCGGCGCCGGCGGACGCGATGGCGTGGTTCGCGTGGCGCACGGCGGTCCGGGAGGCCGCCGTGTTCCCGCGGGCCGCGCACGTCACCCTGGAGGTCGTCGCGGACGGTGGCGGGCTGAGCGGTGTCCTCGGCTACCGGACCGATCTGTTCGAGCGGGCCACGGCGGAGCGGATGGCGGGGCACTTCGCGACACTCGCGTGCTCCGCCGGCGACACTCCCGGGGAGCCGCTCAGCGCGCTGGAGATGCTGACGGAGCCGGAGCGGCACCGGATCCTCATCGAGTGGAACGGGCCGCGGTCCGCGTTCCCGGACACCGCCACCGTGCACCGGCTGGTGGAGGAGCGGGCCGCTCTCCAGCCCGGTGCGGTGGCCCTGGAGCACGGCGGCCGGCAGCTGACCTACCGGGAGCTGGACGAGCGGGCCGAGGGGCTGGCACGGTACCTGGCGGAGCGGGGCGTCGGCCCCGGCGCGCTGGTCGCGGTGTGCCTGGACCACGGCCCGGACCTGGTGTGCGCGCTGCTCGGCGTGCTCAAGTCCGGTGCCGCCTACGTGCCGTTGGACCCGGCCTACCCGTCCGAGCGGCTCCGGTACATGGTCGAGGACAGCGACGCCCCGGTGGTGGTGACGCAGTCCGCGCACGCGGACCTGTTCGCGCCGGGCACCGCGCTGCTGCTGGCCGACCGGGAGTGGCCGGCCGGCACCGGCACCGCCCCGGCCGTCGCCGCGGGCCCCGACGACGTGGCGTACGTCATCTACACCTCGGGTTCCACGGGTCGCCCCAAGGGGGTGCGGGTCGCGCACCGTGGCGTCGTCAACTACCTGCACTGGTGCGACCGGAACTACCCTCCGGCACCCGGCGCGCGGATAGGTTCGCTGCTGTGCTCGTCGGCGGCGTTCGACCTGACGGTGACCGCGCTGTTCCTGCCGCTGGTGCAGGGGCTGTGCCTGGTCGTGCCGCGGCCGGAACCGGGCCGCTCGGTGTTCGACGCGGCCGTGGACATCGTCGCGACCGGGGTCCCGATCAGCTTTCTGAAGGCGACGCCCTCGCACCTGGAACTGCTGACCGCCCGGCTGGAGCAGGACGGCGTCCGGCACGGCATCGTCACGGTGGTCGCCGGCGGCGAGGACCTGACACCGGCGCTGGCACACCGGGTGCTGGCCCTGGGCGGCGGGGACACGGCGATCGTCAACGAGTACGGGCCGACCGAGGCGACCGTCGGCAACGTGGTCAGCCGGTCCGTGACGGTGGACCCGGCGGCGGACCACGTCCCGATGGGCCGGGCGATCGACAACACCGAGGTGTACGTGGTCGGGGCGCACGGTGAGGTCCAGCCGGTCGGAGTCCCCGGTGAGCTGCTCATCGGCGGCGTCAACGTGGCCCTCGGCTACCTGGGCCGGCCGGAGCTGACGGCACGGCGGTTCGTGCCGCACCCCTTCTCGGCCGATCCCGAGGCCCGCGTGTACCGCACCGGCGACCTGGTGAAGTGGCTGCCGGACGGGCGCCTGGTCTACCTGGGCCGCATGGACGACCAGGTCAAGCTGCGCGGACACCGGGTGGAACTCGGAGAGATCGAGAACGCCCTGCTGTCCCGGCCGGACGTCGCGGCGGCCACGGTCGTGGTCCGCGAGGACGTCCCCGGTGACAAACGGCTGGTGGCCTACCTGGTGCCGGCCGGCGGCGCGGCCGTGGCCGTGGCCGGGCTGCGCGCGGCCCTGGCGCGGGAGCTGCCCGCGCACATGGTGCCCGCCCGGTACGTCGTACTGGAGCGGCTGCCGCTCACCCCGAACGGCAAGGTGGACCGGCGGGCCCTGCCCGCACCCGAGAGCCACCGCCCCGACGTCTCCGCCGCGTTCACCGCGCCGCGCACGCCCACGGAGCGGGCGATCGCCGGCATCTGGACCGAGCTGCTGGGCGTCGACGCGGTCGGCGCGGACGACGACTTCTTCGAACTGGGCGGGCACTCCCTGCTGGCCGCCCGGGTCGCCTCCCGGCTGCGCCGGGACCTCGGCGTGGACGTGCCGCACCGCACGCTGTTCGACGCGCCGACGCCGGCGCTGCTGGCGGCTGCCGTGGACACGCTGGGGCCGGGCACGTCCGCCGCGATCCCGCGCGCGGACCGGTCGGCGGGACCCCTGCCGCTGTCCTTCGCGCAGCAACGCCTCTGGTTCCTGGACCAGTTGGCGCCGGGCCGGGCCGAGTACGCGATCCCGGTGGGACTGCGGCTGGAGGGGGACTTCGCGCCGGAGGCGTTCGGCGCCGCGCTGACGGCGCTGATCTCCCGGCACGAGATCCTGCGGACCCGGTTCGTCGCGGACGGCACGGGACGCCCGTTCCAGGTCGTCGACGCCGTCCGGGAGGTGGCCGTGGACGTCCACGACGCCCGCCGGCTCGGGGCCGCCGCCGCGCGGGAGATCCTGCGCGAGGCGGCGGGACGGCCGTTCGACCTGGCGGCCGGGCCGCTGCTGCGCGCGGTGGCGGTCCGGGTGGCCGACGCGGAGTGGCTGCTGCTGCTCGCGGTGCACCACATCGTCTCCGACGGCTGGTCGGAAGGCATCCTGGCGCGGGAGCTGGGCGAGCTGTACGGCGCGGCGGTGGCCGGCCGGCCGGACACCCTGGCCCCCCTCGGCCTGCAGTACGCGGACTTCGCGAGCTGGCAGCGCCAGGCGCTGGACGGTCCGGCGCTGGCGGGGCAGTCCGCGTACTGGCGGGAGCGGCTCGCCGGAGTGCGGCCGCTGGAACTGCCGGCCGACCACCGGCGGCCGGCCGAGCGGTCGGGCCGGGGCGGCACGGTCTCCTTCTCGGTGCCCGCCGACGTGGCCGGAGCGGCCCGGCGGCTGGCGGCGGGGCAGGGGGCGAGCCTGTTCATGTCCCTGCTGGCGGTGTTCCAGCTGCTGATGGCGAAGTACAGCGGCCAGGAGGACATCGCGGTCGGCAGCCCGATCGCCGGCCGCAACCGCGCCGAGACCGAGGACCTGATCGGTTTCTTCGTCAACACCCTCGTCCTGCGCACCGACCTCTCCGGCGACCCCGCCTTCACCGAACTCCTGGACCGGGTCAAGGACACCGCCCTGGGCGCCTACGACCACCAGGACCTGCCCTTCGAACGCCTCGTGGAGGAACTCGCCCCCGACCGCGACCTGTCCCGCACCCCGCTGTTCCAGACGATGTTCGTGCTCCAGAACACCCCGGACGGCCACGCCTGGCGCCTGCCCGGAACGGCGGTGGAGCCGTTCGCGGTCCGTGCGGAGGAGGCCAAGTTCGACCTGACCCTGTTCCTCACCGAGCGGCCCGACGGCTCGCTCGACGGCGACCTGGTCTACGCCCTCGACCTGTTCGCACCGGACACGGCCGAGCGGCTGGCCGGCCACTTCACCACGCTGCTGCGCGCGGCGGTCACCGGACCGGAGCGCCGGCTGTCGGAACTGGAGGCGCTGGCCGGTGCCGAGCGGCGCCGGGTGCTGGCCGACTGGAGCGGGACGGGGCTCGCCGCGGACACCGGGGCCGAAGCCGGCGCCGGGGCGACGGTGCACCGGCTCGTCGAGGAGTGCGCCGCCCTGCGGCCGGACACCACGGCGGTGCTCTCGGCCGACGGGGACCTGACCTACCGGGAGCTGAACGCGCGGGCCAACCGGCTCGCCCGGCACCTGCGCTCCCGAGGAGCCGGTCCCGGTACCGCGGTCGCCGTGTGCCTGGAGCGCGGCCCCGAGCAGATCACCGCACTGCTCGCGGTCCTCAAGTCCGGCGCCGCCTACGTGCCGCTGGACCCCGAACACCCGTCCGACCGGCTCGCCCACATGGTCGCGGACGCGCGGGCCGCGCTCGTCGTCACCGACGGCGCCGGGGCCGCACGGCTGCCCGAGGAACCGGGCCGGTTCCGCACCGACCGGGACTGGCCGTCCCTCGCGGACCTGCCGGCGCACGACCCGGAACCCGCGGCGGCCCCCGGCGACCTGGCGTACGTGATCTACACCAGCGGATCCACCGGCCGGCCCAAGGGCGTCGAGATCGAGCACCGCAGCCTGGCCGGCCTGGTCCGCTGGACGGCCGACACCTTCGGCGCGGCCCCGGGACGGCGTGTCGCGCTGCTGGCGGGGGTCGGGTTCGACGCGGCGGCCTGGGAGCTGTGGCCCGCGCTGGCGACCGGTGCCACCGTGTGCGTACCCGACGACACCGTGCGGCTGACGCCGGCGCTCCTCCAGCGCTGGCTGACCGAGCGGCGTGTCACGGGCACCTTCGTCTCGACACCGATGCTGGAGGCACTGGCGGCCCTCGACTGGTCGGAGCCGACCTCCCTCGAGTACGTGCTGACCGGTGGTGACGCACTGCGCCTGCCGGCCGGACTGCGCCTGCCCTTCCGCGTCGTCAACAACTACGGACCGACCGAGTCGACGGTGGTGACGACCTCGGCCGAAGTCGTCCCCGGCACGGCCGTACCACCGATCGGCCGGCCGGTGCCCGGCACCTTCGTGTACGTCGTGGACCGGCACGGCCGGCCGGTGCCGACCGGAGTGCCGGGCGAACTCCTCGTCGGCGGGACCGGACTCGCGCGCGGGTACCGGGGCCAGGCGGGCCAGACGGCCGAGCGGTTCGTGACCGTCCACGTCGACGGCACGCCGCGCCGGGTCTACCGCACCGGGGACCGGGTGCGCTGGCTGGCCGACGGGCAACTGGAGTTCCTGGGGCGGCTGGACGAGCAGGTGAAGCTGCGCGGACACCGCATCGAGCCCGGTGAGATCGAGGCGGTGCTGCTGGCCGGCCCCGACGTCGCCGCGGCCACCGTCGTCGTCCGCGAGGACGCCCCCGGCGACAGGCGCCTGGTCGCCTACGTCGTCCCGGCGGCGGGCGGCACGCTGTCGAGCGAGGCCCTGCGCGGGCGGCTGCGCCGCGAACTGCCCGACGTCATGGTGCCCTCCGCGTTCGTGGCGCTGGAGCGGCTGCCGCTCACCCCGAACGGGAAGGTGGACCGGCGGGCGCTGCCCGCGCCGCGGCCCCGCGCGTCCACGGCCGGCGGTCCGGCCCCTCGTACCCCGGTCGAGCGCGCGATCGCGGCGGCCTGGTCCCAGGTGCTGGGCACCGAGGTCACCGGCGTGGACGACAACTTCTTCGAGCTCGGCGGCCACTCCCTGCTCGCCACCCAGGTGACGTCACGGCTGCGGGACGCGCTCGGGGTGGAGGTGCCGGTGCGGGCCCTGTTCGCGGCACCCACCGTCGCCGGACTGGCCGCGGCCGTGGCGGAGCCCGCGGCGGACGGGACGGCCGGCGCCGGACGGATCACGCCGGCCGACCGGACCGGCGGGCCGCTGCCGCTGAGCTACGCCCAGCAGCGGCTGTGGTTCCTCGACCAACTGGAGCCCGGACGCGCGGAGTACGCCGTGCCCTTCGCACTGCGCGTCAACGGTGCGCTGGACACCGCTGCCCTCGACGCGGCGCTGACCCGCATGCTGGCGCGGCACGAGATCCTGCGGACGCGGTTCGTCGCCGACGACAACGGCGAGCCGGCGCAGGTCGTCGATCCACCGGCACCGGTGCGCACGGCCGTCCACGACCTGCGGCACATCGCCGATCCCGAGGAGCGGCGGGAGGCGGCACGGAACTTCGCCCGAGCGGAGGCCGCCCGCCCGTTCGACCTGGCGGCGGGACCGCTGCTGCGCGCGCACCTGGTGCGGCTGGCCGACGAGGAGGCGCACCTGCTGCTGACGGTGCACCACATCGCCTGCGACGGCTGGTCGGAACCGCTCATGGCGCGCGAACTGCGGGAAGGCTATCGCGCGGCGACGACCGGCACCCAGCCGGAGGACACGGAACTGCCCGTGCAGTACGCGGACTTCTCCGTCTGGCAGCGACAGAGGCTCACCGACGAGGTGCTGGAGAGGCAGCTGGCGTACTGGCGGGAGCGGCTCGCCGGTGTGGAACCGCTGGAACTGCCGACCGACCACCGCCGTGCGGCGGGACGGCCCGGCGGCGACACCGTGACGTTCGAGGTGAGCGCGGCGGTGGCCGCCGGGCTGCGGAAGGCGGCCAGGAGTGGCTCCGCGAGCCTGTACATGGTGCTGCTGGCGGCCTTCCAGGTGTTGCTGGCCAAGTACGGCCGCCAGGACGACGTGACCGTCGGCAGCCCGATCGCCGGCCGCAACCGCGCCGAGACCGAGGACCTGATCGGCTTCTTCGTCAACACCCTCGTCCTGCGCACCGACCTTTCCGGCGACCCCGCCTTCACCGAACTCCTCGACCGGGTCAAGGACACCGCCCTCGGCGCCTACGACCACCAGGACCTCCCCTTCGAACGCCTCGTGGAGGAACTCGCCCCCGACCGCGACCCGTCCCGCAACCCCCTGTTCCAGACGATGTTCGTGCTCCAGAACACCCCGGACGAGCACGGCTGGAGCCTTCCGGGACTGGACGTGGAGCCGTTCACGGTCACGCTGCCGGACGCCAAGTTCGACCTCACCCTGATGATGTCCGAGGCCGCGGACGGCGGTCTGCGCGGCGCCCTGGAGTACCGGACGGACCTCTTCGAACGGGAGACCGTCGCCCGGCTGGCCGGCCACCTGGGCACCGTGCTCGAGACGGTGGCCCACGAGCCCGCGGTACGGATGTCCCGGCTCTGCCTGCTCACCCCCGAGGAGCGGCGGCGGACGGTGGTCGAGTGGAACGACACCGCCACCGCCTTCCCGGACACCGCCACGCTGCACGGCCTGTTCGAGGAGCGGGCGGCGCTGCAGCCGGACACGGTGGCCATCGAGGGGCCCCGGGGCACGCTGACCTACGGCGAGCTGAACGCGCGCGCCAACCGGATCGCCCACCACCTGCGCACCCGGTACGGAGTGCGGCCGGACATGCCGGTCGCGGTGTGCCTGGAGCGCGGCCCGGATCTGGTGACGGCCGTACTCGGCGTCCTGAAGGCGGGGGCGCCGTACGTGCCGCTGGACCCGGACTATCCGGCCGAACGCCTGGCGTACATGGTCCAGGACACCGCGACCCCGGTCGTCCTCACCGGCACCGCGCACACCGGCCGGCTGCCCGCGGACACACCGCTGCTGCTGCTCGACCAGGACACCGCGACGCTGGCCGGCGAGCCGGACACCGACCCCCGGCCGGTCACCGCATCCCACCACCTGGCCTACCTGATCTACACCAGCGGATCCACCGGCCGCCCCAAGGGCGTGCAGGTCGAACACCGCAGCGTGGTCAACCTGGTGCACTGGACGGCGCGGGAGTACGGGCTGGAGCCCGGGCAGCGGATCGCGCTGCTGGCCGGGATCGGCTTCGACGCGGCGGCGTGGGAGCTGTGGCTCGGCCTGACCCGGGGCGCGACCTGCTGCGTCACCACCGAGACCGTCAGGCTGACCCCGCACCTGCTGCGGGACTGGCTGTGCGAGCAGCGCGTGCACGCCACGTTCCTGTCCACGCCGATGCTGGAGGCCCTGGTGGCGCTGCCGTGGGCGGCGGACAGCACCCTCGACTACGTGCTGACCGGCGGTGACCGGCTGCGGATGCCGGCACAGGCCCGGCTGCCGTTCCGCGTGATCAACAATTACGGCCCCACCGAGACCACGATCATCGTCACCTCGACGGTGGTCGAACCCGGCGACCCGGTCCCGCCGATCGGCCGGCCCATCCCCAACGTCCTGGCGTTCGTGGTGGACCAGCACGGCCGGCCGGTGCCGGTCGGGGTGCCCGGCGAACTCCTCATCGGCGGGGCACCGGTGGCCCGCGACTACCGGGGCAGGCCGGAACTGACCGAGGAGAGGTTCACCGCGTACGAGGCCGAAGGGGTGAGCACCCGGGTCTACCGCACCGGGGACCTGGTGCGGTGGCGGGCGGACGGACAGCTGGAGTTCCTGCGGCGGATCGACAACCAGGTGAAGATCCGCGGCAACCGAATCGAGCTGGGCGAGATCGAGACCACTTTGCTGACCCATCCCGGCATCGGCGAGGTCAGTGTGATCGTCCGCGAGGACACGCCCGGCGACAAGCGGCTCGTGGCGTATCTCGTGGCCACCGGCGCGGACACGCCGAGCACCGCGGAACTCCACGCCCACCTGGGGCGGTTCCTGCCCGACTACATGATCCCGGCGGCGTTCCTCACGCTGGAACGGCTCCCGCTGACCGCCAACGGCAAGGTGGACCGGGCGGCCCTGCCGGCGCCGGACCACCAGCGGCCGGATCTGGGGACGGAGTACACGGCGCCGCGCAACGCCGTCGAGCGGACCGTCACCGTCGTGTGGCAGGAGCTGCTGGGCATCGAGCGCGTCGGCGTGCACGACGACTTCTTCCAACTGGGCGGGCATTCGCTGCTCGCCACGCAGGTCGCCTCTCGGCTGCGCAAAGCGCTGCGGGTCGACGTGCCGGTGCGGGCCGTGTTCGACTCGCCCACCCCGGCGCGACTCGCCCAGGGCATCGCCGACCTGATGATGGCGGCGATCACGGCGCAGTTCTCGCCGACCGGGTGACGGCGCCCGGTGCCACGCCGTGAAGGGGCCGGACCTCGTGGTCGTCGAGGTCCGGCCCCTTCACGGTGCGCCGCTCACGCCGGGTGCGGGACGGTTCAGGCCACGTCCTCGGCGCGGATGCCGCCGCTGGCGAGCGCGAGGGCGCCGAGTTGAAACCGGCTCTGGGCACCGAACCGGTCGGTCAGCTTCTCCGAGAGCCGGCGCACCGTGCGCAGTGAGACGTCCATCCTGCGGGCCGCCGCCGCGTCCGTGAGCCCTTGCGCCCACAGCTGGAGCACATGCTGCTCCTGGAGGGAGAGGTTGCCGCGGGTGCGGGGGCGCGCCTGCGCGAGCGGCAGGGCTTCCTTCCACAGCCGGGCGAACAGGGTCGCGAAGGCTTCCGTGACCGACTCGACGCCGCACGCCATCGCGCCGACCACGCTGCGGCCGCCGATGACCGGCACGACGACATGCCTCCGGTCGGAAAGGATCATCCACACCGGCAGCGACGGCAGGGTGCGGACCGTGCCGCCGCACTCCTCGGTCCGGCGCAGGCGCTCCGTCGCCCCGGGGTCGTTGCGGACGCTTTCCAGCACGATGGCGCGTGCGGGAGTGCCGCGTCGCCGCAGTATCTCGTCCACCGGGCGGCCCGCGTCGAGGACCGCCGCGTCCAGCCGCTCGGCCGGTCCGACGGTCAGCCATTCGTTCGCGCACTCTTCGGCGAGAGAGGTGATGTGCCGCCATACGGCGTCCGCGCCGGCCAGCCACTCGACGTCCGGAACGCTCTCCCCACCGCGCCGCCCGCGCTCCGACAGCAGCCGCGTCACCTCCAGCCGGCTGCCCTCCACCTGGAGGCGGTGGCGGGCCAGTTCGTCCTGCTGCCGGGCGAGCATCGCGGCCAGCCCGACCTCCGGATCGACCGGACGCCAGCCGCTCGCGGAGTCGCCCGGAACGACGAGCAGCAGGGCGGACAGCCGCTCCAGCCCGTTCCGGACCGATTCCTCGGTCTCCCTCAGATACTCGGCCAGCTCGGCCACCTCCGCGCCGGGCCGGTCGACCATCGCGATGTACACACTCCGCGCAACGGAGTCGATACCCAGAGAGGTCCGCATGTCGTCCACTCCTGTATGTCTTGTCGTACGGCACCTGTTGGCTGCGGGACACCGGTCGTCATCGGCCCGAGGGCGCTCGCTCGGGCCACGACCGCGGTCCGCCGGCCGGACACCAGTAGAGCGGGAGCCGCCGCGACGGCGGATGCGGGCCGATCACCCAAGTTCTTCCTGACCACCCGCGCGTGGGGCGGGCGAGGGCCCCGCCACGGGCGACGCCCGCTCGCGGACGCGCCGGTCCCCGGCGCGGAGGCCCCCTGCGCCCGGAGGGCGGGCCGGACCCCACCGTGCACGGTGGCGCGCGCGCCGGGTCGGGCAGGCCCCCATATACCCGCGGGTCCGAGCGCCCGCCCGTACACCCCTCGGCCACGCCGCACCCGGCCCCGTCTCCAGCCGCAGTTACGTCGCCGGCCTGCGCGTTTCATCCGGTCAGCCGGAACGGTCCGACCCGTCGTCGCCCGGCGCCGCGCGTTCCGCGGCCCCCGGCCCCCCATCGGTCAGGGGCGCCGGACATGGGCTGCCGGAGAATATGGGGGACAGTTCCCCATGCGGGCCCCCACCACATCTGTGACCTTGTTCTCGTGACCGAATCAGCCGCACCGGCGACTCATCCCAGCGCGAACCCCCCGGCCCCCGCCCGGCGGGCCGCCACGAACCTCCAGGCCGGGACCGGCCGCGACCCGCTCCGCACCGGCGTCCCCGTCCCGACCGCGCCGATCACCGAACTGCGCTGTACCGGACTGGCCTTCGCACGCTGAGAGTCACCGGGCGGACCTCCCGACGCCGCCTCGCTCACCTTCCCCGCACCCGCCCTCACAGACACGAGGTTTCTCACCATGGCCGAGCTGCGCCGCAATGACTCCTCCGTTCCCGCCGACCTGCCCGCCCGTCCGGCCGACGACACGGACGCCGCCGGCGGCATCACCCTGTCGGGCCGCAACCGCGCCTGCGCCCGAGCCCGCGTCCTGGCGGGCATGGTCCTCACCAGCGGTCTCGTCATCACCCTGACCTCGATCGACACCTCGGTCTCGGCCCCGCACTGAGCGCCCGCCCCTCCGTCGGGCGCCGAAGGCAGCCGGCCCGGCCGCACCCCGTCCCCACCGACACCGGGAGGCGCATCCCGCCGGACCGGCGGGCACGAGTCGGCGCTGGGGGCCGGGCCGCCCCGGCCGACCGGGCACGGCCCCTCCTGGACGCGGTGCGGCCGGCACGCACAGGGCTGCCACCCCGTGCCGCACCGGGTGCCGGACCGACACGGACGGCCGCCTCCCACTCGCCGGGCCGGCCCGGAAGTCCTAGGGCCTCTCGTTTGGATCATGCCGGGCTCGCGGGGTCTGGTGCCGCGCCTCGCCGCGTTGTCGTCGGTTGCCATGGCTCCGCCATGGCGCCCTCCTCCGACTTGCGATGCACGGCACCAGACCCCGCTCCCTGATCCGGCCTGATCCGAACGAAAGACCCTAGGCGTCCCGCAGGGCGGCCGACCGGGCGCACAGGTCCGCGCGGTTCACCGCCCCCGTCTTCGTGACCAGGCTCGCGATGTGCTTCTCCGCCGTGCGCGGTGAGATGAACAGCCGATCGGCGATGTCCTTGTTGCTCAGTCGCTCCGCCAGCAACCGGAACACCTCGAACTCCCGCACCGTGACGCCTTGGGCGCGCAGCCGGTCGGGAATACCGCTGGTGCCGGTGCGGTGCTGGTGCACGGAGGCGCCGAGCCGGCGCAGCCCGGCCCGGCAGGCGCCCGTGACGGCCTGGACGTCCCGCTCGTGGAAGTAGTGCTCCGCCCGCCGCAGCCAGCCCACCGGATCACCCCAGCCGTCCTGGTGCGCCGCGTCCGCGATCAGCCGCAGCCCGAGATGCTGGGCCAGCGGGTACGGCTCGGCCACCGCCAGCGCGGCCTCCATCGTGGCCGCCGCCCGCTCAGCGGCGTTCTCGCGGCCCAGCAGGACGGCCTCGGTGAGCAGCACGAACTGACGGTTCCAGCGCATCCGGGCGACGGCGGTGGCGGTGATCTCCTCGAGCCGGGCCCGGTCCGCGTCCCCGGCGAGCACGTCCAGCAGCAGGACCAGGCCGTGGGTGCCGCCGAGATGGTAGGTGGAGGGGTTGCCCGCCTCCAGAGCCAGCACCTGCCGCAGCTCCTCCCGGGCGAGGCCGCGGTCCTCCTCCAGCAGAGCGCAGAAGGCCCGGGCCAGACCGCGGCCGAGCGCTTCCTCCTGCGAACCGGCACCGTCCCACTCGGCGAAAGCCGCCAGCGACCGCTCCATCGCCGCCCGATCGGCGTGGTGGGCCGCCAGGACGGCCTGGGCCATCAGGACGTACCGCACGACGGGCGCGAGACGCAGCCGTCGTACGACGGCCATGCACTCGTCGGCGGCCGACCGGGCGGCGTCGTAGCGACCGCTCAGCACCGCGTCCAGGACGAGGATGCCGTCCACGGTGTGGACGATGTTCACCGAGCCGAGCCGCAGCGCCTCCTCGCGGGCAGCCAGCAGGCCCGTGGTGTCGCCGTCCTCCAGCCACGCGTTGCCGCCGAGCCGGGTGGCGGCGTACATGCGTTGCAGCGGGAGACGGTGGCGCTCCGCCGTGGCCAGTGCCTGCCCGAGCATCGCCGCCGACTCCTCGGGGTCCCGCTCGCGGGCCACCGTCGCGAGGAGTTCCCAGGCCTGGCAGGCGACGACGGGCAGACCGTGCCGTTCGGCGGTGTCGGCGGCGGACCGGGCCAGTTTCTCCGCGTGCTGGGTGCGGTCGGGCCCCGGCGTGTCGAGGGCCAGGTAGGCGGCCGTGACGTCGACGGCCGCGGCGGCCGACTCGTCCGGAGCCGCGGCCAGCACCTCACGGGCGCGGGCTATCTGCCGGTTGCCGTCGCTCCACCGGCCCGCCGTGTGGGCGACCTTGGCCAGCCGGGTGTGCAGCGTGGCCAGGCGGACGGGGCTCAACCCCGAGCCGTCCAGCGCGTGCAGGTCCTCGGCCAGGTCGAGGGCGCGGGCGAAGTCACCGGCCTCCGCGAGGGCCGGCAGCAGGTTCTCCAGCACCATGGCCCGCGCTTGCGGATCGCCCGCGTCGGCCAGCAGGCTCTCGGACCGGCTCAGCAGGGTGACGGCGGAGCCGAGCGCCCCGGCCGCCAGCGCCCGCCCGCCCGCGTCCGCGAACAGCAGGCCGGCGTCCACCTTGTCGCCCGCCGTGCTGCGCAGCCCGGCCGCGAGCGGGCACCAGTCACCGGCCAGGTCCGGGTGCAGCTCCTCGACGGCCTCCGCGCCCCGCCGGGCCAGGTCCGCGCGCAGGCCCGGGGTCATCTGCGTGAACAGGGCCTCCACGGTGAGCGAGTGACGGAAGGAGTACCAGTCCGGCGCGGGTTCGTCGGGAACCACCAGCCGCGCGGCCACCCCGGCGTGCAGATGGCTGAGCAGGGCCCGGTCGTCGACTCCGGTCATGCGCTGCAGAACTGTGAGCGGGAAGCGCCGTCCGAGCACGGCGGCGGCCGACAGCAGGGTCAGGCCCTGTGCGCCGAGTCGGTCGATGCGCCGCAGAATGCCACGCGCCAGCGACGAGGAGACGTCGCTGCGCAGGTCGCCGACGGCCTGCCAGCCCTCCGGCCCCTGCACCAGGGTGCCGGACCCGATCATCGACTGGAGTAATTCCTCGACCAGGTACGGGCTTCCCGAACTGTCCTCCCACAGCCGCTCCAGCACCGCCGCGGGCACCTGCTCCGGGCTGTCGGCGCCGAGTTGTGCCGCGATCATCTCGTGCGCCTGGGGCCGGGTCAGCGGCGGCAGTTCCACCAGGGTGGCGGCGCCGCGCCGGCGGGCGGACTGCGCGAGGTCGAGGGCGTCGCTGAAATCCGTCCGCACCGTGGCGAGCAGCAGGACGGGCGAGTACTCCAGGTTGTCCACCAGGTATTCGAGAACGCCGAGCGTTTCCGGGTCGGCGTCGTGCAGGTCCTCCAGCAGCAGCAACTGGCCCTGCCCGCGCCCGGCGGCGATGAGCAGGCGCAGCACGGCCTCGCCCAGGATCACCGTGGAACTGCTGTCCCGTTCCCCGGTGTCCCAGTCCGGGATCAGCCGCCCGAGGACCGGCCGGTAAGGGCCGAGCGCCAGGTCGTCCATGGGTTCGCCACCGCGGAACAGCGACATCAGGGCTTCGGTGAGCGGCCGGAACGGCGCGGCCGGTCCCGTCGTGCTGCTGCGGCCCCGCAGCACCCGCATTCCGGCGCCCAGGGCCCCGCCGACGGCCTCCGCGGCGACCCGCGACTTGCCGACCCCCGCCTCTCCCACCAGGAACACGACACCGCCGCGACCCTGGCGCGCGTCGGCCAGGGCACGTTCGAGCAGGGCCATTTGGGAGTCCCGCCCGAACAGAGAAGGCGTATGGGAACGCATGAGCGCAAATAGTAATCGGACATCGCGGCCCGCGGCAGGTCGCGCGGCCGGGGGCCGGCTCCCCCACCGCCGCGGCCGCCGTGCGCAGGCCCTCGCCGGCACGTCCGCGAGGACCGGGCCGGTGCCACCGTGTCGGCGGGAGGGAGGGGCCGAGCGTGCTGCGCGTGGTGACGACGCCGCTGGTGAGCACCATGGCGGCCCGTGCACGGGCCCCGTCGGGGCCCGCGAGCGTGGTACGAGGGAGCGGGCACGTGATCGGTCAGTGACCGGGCTCTTCCGGGAGCAGCAGGGACGGCACGGTTTCGGGGCGGGCGAGCCGGAGGAGACCGTAGCCGATGCCGGACAGTCCCGTCAGCAGCCCGGGGGAGGGGACGTGGTCGGGAGTGGCGCAACGGTGGCTCTGCGCCTCGACGAGCGCGAGCACCTGTCCGGAAGCTCGGGACAGCGCCCCGGCGGCCACCGTGTCGCCCCGCCCGGCGAGCAGGGCCAGCGCCTCCAGCGTGCCGAGCGTGCCCTGTCCGAGACTCAGGTCGGGGCGCACCTCGGCGTCGGCCAGGAAGGGCGTCAGCGCGCCGGCGGCGTCCAGGGGCGCGGCGGCGGCCACGCCGGCGAGCCCGGAGACCCAGGAGAGGTCCGCGGGCGCGGTCCGTGCCGTGCGGACCGCGGCACGCAGCAGGACGTCGGCGACGCCCGCGTGCGCGGCGCCGCGCTCCGGGCGACAGCCGGCGTAGCGCCGCAGGGCCCAGCCGATACCGGCCGCGCCGTCCGCGAACCCGGGTTCGCCGCCGACACCCGCAACACCCGCAACACCCGCAACGCCCGAGACGCCCGCAGCGCCCGCGACGCCCGCGGGCGGGCCCGGCCGGTCCGGTCCGCGCACCGTCGCCAGCAACAGGTCCGCCACCGCGTCGGCCAGCCGCAGGGCCTCAGGGACCCCGGTCGCCTCGTGCGCGGCGACGGCAGCGGTCAGCGCCCCGGCCGCGCCACCGGCCAGCCCCGGGTCGGAGCAGGCGGCGACGGCGTGCCCGAGCGCGGTGAGCGCGTCCGGCAGACAGCCCGTCACCTCCTCGCCGAGCAGTGCCGGCAGCCTGACGAGCGCGTGGACGATGCCGGCGAGCCCGGCGTAGGCGCCGGGGCCGGCCGCCGCGCTCAGTTCCGGATCGGCGGCCAGCGCCTTCATCAGGGCGGGCAGCGGCCGGACCGCCTCCCGGGCCAGCGCGGCATAGCGCCCGGCCCCGGTCAGCGCGTCCACCTGGGCCAGGAACAGCGCCACCCCGCAGTACCCCTGCCCCAGCCCGGCACCCATCGGCAGCACGGCCCAGTGCGGACCCGACACCTGCTCCAGGCCCAGCCAGTTGGTCCGGCCGCCGCCGCGTGTCGCGCGTGCGGCGATCTCGTCGGCGATGCCGCACGCGGCGGCCAGCAGCCGCGAGGTGTCCGGCACGACCGCCGGGAGCGGGGCGGGGGCGAGTTCGGAACGCCGCGCCAGGGGCGAGCCGTTGCCACGCGCCGCCAGCGTGGCCGAGATGATCCACTCCTGGTCGTGGCAGTCGACCTCGTCCATCCGGGCCAGCTTCTCACCCACCGCGGCCAGGGCGGCCACGGGCAGTACGTCCGGCAACCAGGTGCCATCGGCCGTCCGGACCCCTGTACCGGACGGCCGATGCACGAACAGGGGGACGTCACCGCGCCACAGCTCCGCGGTCTCGTGCTCGACCAGGCGCCGGCGCGCCTCGTCGTGCTCGGACTCGGTCCACAGCACCGCGAACACGCCCTCCCGAGCGAGGGCGTCGCCGAGCAGTGAAGGGTGGGCGGACTCCTCCAGCAGCGTGGCGTACAGGCGGGTGGAACGCGCGATGAGCCGCGCGGAGCTGTCCGCGTGCTCCGCCAGTGGCCCGCCCGGGGCGAGCAGTTCACGACCGTGCGCGGCCAGCGCCGCGTAGCCCGTGCGGAATCCCTCCAGCAGGGCCGCCCGGTGGTCGGCCCCTTCCAGGGGCACCCCCGCGGGCAGCGGCTGGTTCTGCGCGGCCGGGCTGAGCACCGGCCCCCGCACGGCCCGCATCGTGTCCGTGCCGCTGTCCTCCCAGTGCAGGCCCTCGCTGGGGAAGGTGCCCTCGGCGTTCCGGCCCAGCGCGGAGATGTCCAGCGCGCCTGCCTCGCCGATCAGCAGGTGGGGCAGCAGACAGGTGCGGTGCACGGAGGCGTGCAGGGCGTCCGCGGCCGGATCGGCGCCGGCCGTCATGGCCTGCGGAAGTCCGGTGTGCAGCAGGGTCTCCGCGTCCACCAGGACCGGCTGGTCGCCACAGGCGATGACGTTCTCGTAGTGCATGTCGGCGCCGTCCACCGCGTACAGCAGGGCCAGCAGCGCCCCCTGGTGCCGGTAGAAGGCGTCGGCCTCGGTGACCGACCGGCACCAGCGGTGCTCCACGAACTCCAGCCAGCCGTACCCCGGCCGGCGCACACTGCGCGGCGTGCGCAGCGCCAGGCCGGGCACCTTGGCGCCGAGCCAGTCCGCCAGGTCGTCCAGCAGGGCGTGCTGCTCGAGCGGCCGGGGCTTGTACACAAGCCGGTCGCCGCCGGCGAAACGCAGGATCGCGACCGCCCGGTTGCCCTGGTGGGCGTCGCCCAGACCGAGGTCCACCCCGGCGAGCGCACCGGGCCCGTGCCCGTCGAGGAGCCCGGCGACCAGGTGCTCCCGGTCGGCCTGGAACCGCGTCACCAGCTCCGCCGCGGCGTCCGCCGCGTCCAGCGCGGTCTGCGCGAGCATCCGGGCCAGCACCGGGTAGGCCGCGAAGAGGGCGGACAGGCCGCGCCGGCTGCCGGTGGCGGCGACGAACCAGGCGAACCGCTCACGCGGGCCCTCTCCGGCGAGCCGCCGGGCGCGCCGGGCCTGGGACAGCTCGTGGACCAGGGTCCGGGCGGCCTGCCGGGTCAGCTGCTCGGTCAGCCGCCGTTCGAACGCGTCCCGCCACACGACCCGTTCGGCCGTGGGAACGTCCGCCGTGCGGCGGGCGAGCCGCTCTGCGGCCGGGATGACGAGCGGCCGCACGACGGCGGCGAAGACCCCGGGACCCACGCCGTCCGCGGTCGGCTCGTCCAGGCTCTCGGGGGCGGCGGCCAGTGCCGCCTCGGCGTAGTCGGCCCAGCGGGGCTTGGCCGCGCGGGCGGCGAGGCGCTCGGCGGTTTCCGAGGCGAGGGCCGCCGCGGTCGCCCCGTCCACCCCCAGGTGGGCCAGCCGCAGGGCGAAGCCCTCGCCGTCCCCGAGGTCCCATGGAGCGCGCCCGGCGGCGGGACCGGCGGACGCCGCCGGGAGTCCGGGCGCGGCGAGCCGCTCCGCGAGGGTCAGTGCCGGGGCCCACCAGGTGAGCGGCAGGCGGGCGCTGAGCGGAGTCGGGAGGCTGGCGATCCGGGGAGCCGGGAGCTTGGCGGTCTCAGTCACGAGGAAGAAGGTGTCAGACCTCCGCGACCCCCACATGGGGAAGTGACCCCCATATTCCTGCGCGCCCGCCCCACCGGTGGGGCGCGGCCGCCGCGTGAACGCCCCGCACCGAGGGAAACGGCAGGCCGCGCGTGTCCCCCGACGGTGCCAGGAGTTGCTCAGAACCGGGGTGCAGGCAGCAGCCGCGGTTCGATCCGTTCCTCCACCGCCCCGGCGCCCGCGCGGCCGACCACGTAGGCTCCCTTGCCCGGCAGTTCCGCCACGGCCTCGACCAGTTCGGTGCCCCGGTAGACCAGGCCCACCCCGTCGTCGATGCAGTGGGCGGTCCGGAAGGCACCCTCGGCGACCAGCCGGTGGATCAGCGGACGCCGGCCCGCGTCGGAGTCGTAGTGCACGCCGTTGCCGTACGGCAGCAGGCCCAGCCCGTCGGTGACCGGGCGCAGCCCGGGGCCGAAGGAGTCGGTCGCGCCGCCCTCGAACCAGCAGATGGAACCCGCGCTGACCCCGGCGAGCACCACGCCCGCCCGCCACGCGCGCCGCATGATCACGTCCAGGCCGTGCACCCGCCACACGGCGAGCAGGTTGGCCACCGAACCGCCCATCACCCAGACCACGTCATGGGCGAGGACCGTGCCCTCGACGTCCTCGACGTTCGGCATGGGGAACAACTGCAGGGGAGTGAGGTCGAAGCCCGCCACCCGGGCCGCCTCCGCCACCCGCGCCGTCACGTGCTCGGCGTCACCGGTCGCCGTGCCGACGTACAGGATGCGGGGACGCCTGCCGTGGACGCCGGAGAGGTCGACCGCGTGGTGGACCAGGGCGTCGAAGAGCAGCCGGGTGCGCGTACCGACACGGTGCCCTCCGGACGTGGCGAGGATGGTCGGTTCCGGAGCGGTCACACCCGTGATCGTAGCGCCCCGAACTCCTCCTATGAACGGAGGATCCCGGCTGGAACCCCGTGTGGCATGTCAAGACCGTCCTGCTCCAAGGGAGCCTGCCCGTCACCGCGATGTACCTTCCCCCGCTGGTGACCCCGATGCTCTGCTGCCTTTCGTCGTCCGTCTCCTGACGCGGCGGCCCGAGGGCCCCGAGTCTGCACCGGCGTACCCGCACGACGGCGGCGGCGTGCGGGTACCCGGGCGGTTCGGGGCCGGCCCTCACATCACGTCGCGGGCACCGTGTCCTCGAAGGCGGTGCCCGCGCCGCGGTAGGCGGCGACCTTGGCAGCCACCTGCGCGGGGGTGAGCACCTGGTCCTTGACGTGCAGGACGTAGTCGACCTGCTGGTCGTAGGCGCGGGGGCTGGTGCTCGTGTTGCCGGCCAGGTCGATCAGCCACTGGTTGAAGTTGATCGACATGGGCCGCTCGGGAAGGTACTGCGCGTCGTGGGTGCCGAAGAGCTGCCCGTCGATGTAGTAGCGGATGGTGCTGTTGTCGATGGTGAGGACGAGGTCGTGCCAGCCGCCGTAGCTCTGCCGGCCCTCGGTGTGCTGGTTGACCGCCTGCCACGGGTCCGGGTTGTAGGTCTCCCAGGACGTCGTGTAGAGGATGTTCGAGGACTCGCCCCAGCCTCCGTTGGGGAGGTACTCGAAGTCGTACTCGGCGTAGTCGTCCGCCATCGGCGCCTTGAGGTCGTTGATGGTGAAGAACGTCTGCACCAGGTGGTCGCCGTCCGGGCCGCTCCTGGGCGCGTCCGCGAACTTGACGCGCGCCGCGTAGGTCCCGTTCTTGAACTTCATGGCCTTGGTGAGCACTTCGGTCTGCTTGGTGCTCTCGCCGGTCCCGGAGGTCGACGTCTCCAGGTTCATGACGGTGTTGCCGCCGGAGGAGGAGAACGTCACGTTCTGCGGCGCCCAGGTGGCGCCGGGCACGCCGGGTCCGCCGGAGTTGGAGCGCACGTTCCAGCCGTGGGCGGAGATCGCCGGGTCGTCGTACTTCGTGTAGCTGAAGTCGTCGAAGAGGGTGGCCCCGTCGCCGGGCGGGTCGGTGGGGTCGGTGGGGTCCGTCGGATCGGTCGGGTCGTTGCCCTCGGGGGCGGTGCCGAACACCGTCCTCCCGTCCAGTTGGGCGGTGACTTTGGTCCAGTTCGCGTAGGAGGTCTGCGCGGCGCCGAAGGAGTAGTCGTCGGTCTGGTTCAGGGGCTGCCAGTCGGAGCGGTAGAAGCGCAGCTGGAGGTCACCGCTGTCGGCGTTGGCGGCGAGGGATCCGGCGCCGGAGGTGAAGCCGATCTCCAGGTAGCGGTCGGCGGTCGCGGTCGGGTGGGCGAGCGTGCCGAACGTGCCGGTGACGTTGGCACAGCCACGCGTCGCCCATGAGCAGGCGAATCGGTAGGCTGCGCTCGCGGAGTCCGCCTTGAAGTAGTAGCGGAGCTTCACGCCGCTGAGAGCCACCGAGGACGACCCGGTGTTCTTTACCTTCAGCCACGGTTCGGCCTGGTCACTGCCGGTGGAGCCGGTGTGGTACTGCACCGACAGACCGCTCTCGGCGGCCGACGCCGCCGGCGGGAGCGCCAGCAGTCCCGCGCAGCCGAGCGTGGCGACGATGGCGCAACTGATCGATCGGGTACGGGCCTTGGGGCGGGAGTTCCTTCTCATGACGGGTCCTCTCCGGAACGCTGGGGGATGGGGCCGTGCGGATCGAGCGGCCCGTACCGCACCCTGAGTGCGGCGAGCCGAGCGACGTGCGTGACGATCCGGCCGCGGAAGCCGGGCCACGACGGGCTGCCGTGCCAGGCCCGGTCGGCAAGCGCGCATAACCGGGGAAAGGTCAGATAGTCGATGTGGTCGGCGCCTGGGGCGAACTCGGTCCACACCTGCGCCTGTACGCCAAGGACCCGCCCGGGCATGCCGGTGTCGTCCGGGGGCGTGTGGGCGTGAACCGCGCGCAGGTCGACGACGTCGCCCGGCTGTCCCTGAGGTTCCTCGGGGCGCGCGGACTGCGCGTAGTCCAGGTAGGTCGCCTGGTGCTGTGCGCTGATCACGTCGTGCCCGCGCTTCAGCGCGATCCTGGTGTGCTCGGGGTCCCGCCAGGTCATCAGGGTGAACTGTGGCGGCAGGCCCTCGCCGGTCTCCGCCCACGCGGTCGGGATCCGTCCGCGTTCGATCAGATGGTCGCCGACCCGGCCGAGGAACCAGCCGTGCAGGGCAGCCGTGTCCGCCAGCCCCTCGGCGGCGGCTCGGGCGCGGGCCGCCGGGCTCGCCGCCCATTCCGTGGTGGGGCACTCGTCGCCGCCGATGTGCACATGCGGCGATGGAAAGACGTCGAGGACCTCGTCGAGGACCGTGCGCACGAAGCGGAACGTCGGTTCGTGGACACCGAGGATGGTCTCGCACACCCCCCAGTGGGTCCACACGTCGAGCGGGCGCTCGGGGAAGTTCCCGAACTCGGGATAGGCGGCAAGGGCGGCCCGCATGTGTCCGGGCATGTCGATCTCCGGGACGACGGTGATCCCGCGCGCGGCGGCATACGCCACCAGCCCGGTCACCTCGTCCCGGGTATAGGCGCCTTCGTGGGGGACACCGTCGAAGACACGGCTGCCGGCGGGGCCCACCATGGACTCGGCGCGCCGTCCGCCGACCTCGGTGAGCCGGGGATATGCCGCGATCGGCATCCGCCAGCCCTGGTCGTCGGTGAGATGGAGTTGCAGCACGTTCAGCTTGTGCAGCGCCATCAGGTCGACGTACCGGCGCACCAGTGTCATCGGCTGGAAGTGCCGCGCGACATCGAGGAGGAACCCGCGCCAGGCGTGACGGGGCACGTCGGTGATCTCCACGCAGGGCAGCCGCCAGGCCACGCTAGGCCGCGGCTCGGGCGCGAGAGCTTCGGGAGGAAGGAGCTGGCGCACGGTCTGGACGCCTCGCAGCAGCCCGGTGGGATGGGCGGCGCGCAGAAGTATCGCGTCGGGAGAGACCGTGAGGCCGTACCCCTCTTCGCCCAGACCACCCAGTCGCGGATCGAGCGCGAACACGAACGGCCCGTCCGGGGAGGCGTACAGCGGCAGGCCGGTGGCCGGGGCGAGGAGGGTGCGGAGCAGCGCGGCGGCGGGTGCCGCGTCGTGGGGGACGCGGAGCGTGGTGGTGGCGTCCAGGGTGAAGTGGCCGGGGCGGAAGGCGAGACGGGTGGGCAGGGGGACGAGGGCAGGGCGCGGTGCGGGCACTGCGGACCTCCGGACGGGGGGCGGGGCCTGCGGACGGGGGAGCGGGGAAGGTCAGCCCTTGACGGCGCCGGACGCGAAGCCGGACGTGACGTGCCGCTGCAGCAGCAGGAAGATCACCAGGGCGGGCAGTGCGAACAGGGTGGAGGCGGCCATCGTGGCGCCCCAGTCGGTGCCGAACGTGTTCTGGAACGAGGACAGCCACACCGGCAGCGTCCGGTGGTCCTGCTGCTTGATGATCAGGAAGTTGGCGTACGCGAACTCGTTCCACGCCGTGATGTAGCCGAACAGCGACGTGGCCATCAGCCCCGGCGCGAGGAGCGGGAACGCCACGTGTCGGAACGCGCCGAGCCGCGTACAGCCGTCGACCTGCGCCGACTCCTCCAGTTCCGCCGGGATCGTGGCGATGAAACCGCGCAGCACGACGATCGTGAACGGCAGCGTCATCATGAAGTAGATCAGCGTCAGCGTCGGCAGCCGGTCCAGCATTCCGGTGTCCCGGGAGATGATGTAGACGGGGATGACCAGTGATTCCCAGGGCGCCATCTGGGCGATGAACACCAGGAGCATGAACTGCCGCCGGCCGCGCCAGCGCATCCGGGCCACGGCGTACGACGCGCCGAGCGCGACCACGAGTGCGAGAAGCACCGCGCCGAGTGTGACGAGCACGCTGTTGCGCCAGAAGAGGCCGAAGCCGTCGGCGTCGACGGCCCGTCGGAAGTGGTCGAACGTCCAGCTCCGCGGCAGCAGTTGCGGGTGGTCCGACTGGATGTCCCGGTTCGGTTTGAAGGCGGTCGTGACCATCCAGTACACGGGGAAGAGACAGACGGCCACGGTCACCGTCGCGGCGAGGTGGAGGGGGAGGCGGCGCAGGGCACGCGGAGTGGTCACCGCTCGTTCTCCTGTCGGAACATCTGCCGGAAGTACGCGACCAGCACCCCGGACATCAGCAGCACCGTCACCATCGACGCCGCCGCACCCAGGTCGTAGCGCTGTCCGGACAGAGCCGTCTGCACGGCGTACACGGGCAGGATCGTCGTCGCGTCCCCCGGGCCTCCCCGTGTCATCACCCAGATCTGGACGAACGCCTTGAACGTCCAGATCACTTCGAGCGAGAGCACCAGCATGAAGAGGGGCCGCACGATCGGCAGGGTGACCGAACGGAAGATCCGGAAGCCGGACGCTCCGTCCAGGCGTGCGGCCTCGTACAGATCGGCCGGCACGGTGGTGAGCGCCGAGTACAGGGTGATCGCGGCGAACGGCACCGACTGCCACACCACGAGCGTCACCAGGATCGCGAACGCCGCGGGGCCGTGCGCCAGCCACGGATAGCCCTCGAAGGAGGAGAAGCCCAGACCGGTCAGGGTGTGGTTGACGATCCCGAACTGCGAGTGGAACAGCCACTGGAACACGGTGGTCGCCGCGACCACGGGCATGGCCCAGGTCAGCACGAGCGCGCTGAGCACCGCGGTTCGCCAGGCCTGCCCGAGCCGCTCCACCATCAGCGCGACGAGCGTCGACAGTCCCATGATCAGGGCGACGTTGACGGCCATGAACAGGAACGTGCGGTGCACCACGGCCCAGAAGCGCGGATCGGAGAGCAGGGTCGTGTAGTTGTCGAATCCGGTGAAGTGGGCGTCGCCGAGGATGAGTTGGCGCAGTCCGAAGTCCTGGAAGGAGATCAGGACGGCCCGCGCGAGTGGGTAGACGAGCAGGTACAGCATGCCGAGGACTGCGGGTGCCACGAGCAGGTACGGCCAGCTGCCGGACATGGTGACGCGGTGGGTGCTGCCCGGTGTGCGCCGGGGCGGTCGGGATGGTGGTCGGGACACCACCGGGTCGCGGACGATCGTCACGGCGCACTCCTCTCGGTGCCGGGGGTGAAGGGGGCGGTCAGGAGCCCGACTTCATGGCGTTGGTGATCGCGTCGGACGCTTCGGCGGCCTTGCTCTCGGGGTCGCCGCCGGTGAGGACGGCGGTCAGGTAGTCCTTGATGGGGTTCTTGGCCTCGACCGCGGCCCAGCCTGGCGTGTTCGGCGTGGCGTGGCCCACGGCCGCGCCGACCGCCATCGCGGAGGCGCCCGGGTCGCCGGCGACGGCACCGGCGAGCGTGGTCTTGTTGGGGACGTAGCTCATGGCGACGGCGAGCTTCCTCTGCCACGTGTCGCCGGTGAGCTCCTCGATGAAGGTGAGCGCGGCGTCGTGGTGCCGCGAAACGGTGGGGATCACCAGGTCGGAGCCGCCGGTGAAGACAGCGCCCGGGGTATCCGCCGTCTTGCCGGGGATCGGGAAGAAGCCCAGCTTGCCCTTCAGTTCCGGGTTGCTCTGGGTGACGACGTTGGCGCCGCCCGGCGTGCTGATGACCTGGGCCACCCGGCCCTTGGCCATCACCTCGGCCTGGGGCGGCTGCGCCTCGTCGGAGTCCTTGGGCCCCTTGCCGAGCGCCTGGAGCCGCTTGTAGAAGGCCGTGGCGCGCAGCGCCTCCGGGCTGTCCAGGGAGCCCTTCCACGTGCCGTCCGACTCGGTGGCGAGATCACCGCCCTCGTCCCAGACGAAGCCCGCGAAGGTGTACCAGTTCTGGCCGGGCAGGTAGATCCCCTGCTGGGGGCCCTTGTTGAGCCTCTTCGTCGCGGCGATCCACTGGTCGCGGGTCTTGATCTCCGCAGCGTCGACGCCGGCCTTCTCGAAGAGGTCCTTGCGGTAGATCACGACGCGGTTGGCGGCGTAGTACGGAATGCCGTACTGCCGGCCCTCCCAGGAGCCCGGCTCGGCGAGCCCCTTGAGCCAGTCCTTCCCGCCGAGGGCGTCGACCTTGTCGCTCAGGTCCAGCAGGCCGCCGCTCTGCGCGAACTGGGCGACCTGTGTGTTGCCCGTCTCGATCACATCCGGCGCGTCGTTGCTGGCCAGCGCTGCAGTGACCTTCTCGCCGATGCCGTCCCACTCCTGGATCTGGATGCGGACGTCGATGTCCGGGTGGGCGGCCTCGAAGCCCTTCTCGAAGTCCTTCTGGAAGGCCGCCGATACGCTGTCACGCATCAGCCACACGTCGATCGCGGTCTTCCCGCCGCCGGCGGACTCCGCGTCACCGGAGCCGGACGAACAGGCACTGAGTTCGACGACCGCGACGAGCGCGGACGCACCGGCGAGCAAACGGAACTTCACGGTTCACCTCTGTAGTTCCGGACCTGACCAGTGGCTAACTGGTCAGGTGACCTCTGGTGAGTGAGAAAGCTGGCATAGACCAATGGCCGCGTCAACCCCACTGCAATAGGGAGGAGTTGGCGGGCGAGTTTGTCGATCTCCGCGCTCTCGTGGTCAACTGGTCAGGTAGCTGGTCGTACGGATCAAGGGGGCGGACAGTGGCCACCAAGGCGAACGACGCGAACGACGCGGGCGGAACAGCGGGAGCGTCGGTCGGCCGCCGCTCCTCGGGAGCGGTACTGAAACGCGAGCGGGTCCGCGATCATCTGCTGCAGCTCATCGAGTCGCGGCGCCCTGGTGAGCCGATTCCCTCCGAGCGCACGCTCTGCGCGGACCTGGGTGTCTCCCGCCCCACCCTGCGCGCGGCCGTCGACGAGCTGGTCGCGGCGGGCGTTATCGTTCGCGAACACGGACGCGGCATGTTCGTTGCCCCGGAAAAGATCACCCAAGAGCTGATCGCGCCCGAGCAAGGACTCGAAGTGCCGCGCGCGGCGGGCGCCTGGTCCAGCCGGCTCCTGGAGTTCACCACGATTCAGGCCGGTGCCCGCGTCGGCCGCAAGCTGCGCCTGTCTCCCGCCGCCCGGATCGTCTACGTGGCGCGGCTACGGCTCGTCGACGGCTCGCCGATGGCCATCGAGCACCTCCACATCCGCGCCGATCTGGTGCCCGACCTCACCGCGCGGGAGTTGGAGAGCGGCGATCTGTACGAGCACCTCCGCGAGCACCACGACGTTCATGTCCGCGAAGCGATCCAGACCATCGAGCCGACGGTGGTGACCCGGGCCGAGGCCGAGGTGCTGGACGTGCCCGAACTCTCCCCCGCTCTGCTGGTCGAGCGGCTGACCTCGGACACCTCCGGCTGCCCGGTCGAATACGTCCACTCGCTGTACCGCGGGGACCGCTACCGCATCGTCTCGCGCCTCACCCTCGGCCCGGCCGCGACCGAGCCGGAACCGCTGCCCGGCCATCATCCCGGCATCCCACCGGGAGACTTCGCCCACCGTGACACGGTCGTCTCCTCCACCCGCGGTGACGTGCAGGCCCTCTGACGGAGCGGCGGGCGGTGCGTGGGGCGGTGTGTCACGTGCACCTACCGGCGTAGATGAGCCAGGGCCTCGTCGCTCACGGGATACGGCCGTTCACGGGGCAGGAGTTGTCGTGCGGCGTCCAGGTCTCCGTCTCGTACCTGCGCGTGGATCGTGTGGGCGAGCGATGTGACGTCGGTGATGGAGACGATCCACTCATCGGCGTAGAGGCGCGCGGCTTCGCCGGTGAGGCCGAGCTGGAGCGACCGGTGGGCCAGCGGCTGAAGGTGCAGATCGCGTTCGGGGTCCCATTGCACCCGGGCCGGAGCCCGCTTCAATTGGCGCTTCCAGGTGGCGCGGTCGGTGTGGAGCCCCTGCTCGTAGTGGGACAGGCAGGCGTGTTCCAGTGCCCACTCGAAGCCGTCACGGGCGATCTCGACGGAGAGGACGGTCTCCTGTCCTTCTTTGGTGCCCCACCCGCAGCGGTACATCATCCACAGGAACGACGGCTTGATCCATGTCATGCGATCCCGCTGCCACATCGCCGGGAAACGGCCCTCCCGAGCCGCCGGCAAGCCTATCTCCGGGGTATACGCCTGGTACACGGTGACCGTGGAGTCCGTGTGCAAAGCTCGAATCTGGTACTTGGGTTCTGCCACGGGGACCAGGGTGGGCGCACTGCTGCGTACGCGCCATCGAATTACCGCACGCGAAGCCGCCGGACCACGGACGGCATCCTGTGGTCGACGACGGTCGCACGTGGGTGATCACCTGCCCCGGGACTCGACCGATCCGGTCGTCGGGGCAGGGTCGGGTGTTCCTGGTGCCTCGCCGATCACATGCCGCCGGGCCCTGCCGTGGGGAACTGGGGCGGCGGCACGTAGTGGCGGGCGAGCCCGGCATCCCGGTTGTGGCGGGGGAGACGGTGTGCTTCGGGGTCGCCGTACTTCGCAAGTCGACGGCGGCCGGAAACAACGTCCCGGAGGAAAGTGCCGGCTCGGATCAGCAAGGTCATAGACGTTCTCCCCGTGTGTGCTTGTGCCTAAGGAGAACTATGCGACTGCCGCTCGGGGAGTACGCGTGTTTTGAGCGAACCTTGAGCCTGCCGCGCCTGAGACCTCGACTGGTCTAATACGCCGATGGAGACCAACCCGAACGCGGAAGCCTCATTCTCCGACCCATGGCTTGCGTACTTCGCCGACCGCGGGCACACGGGTGTCCGCCGTATCGGCGCTGGTGTCGAGGGCGTCGTCTACGGGCTGGGCGAGGGCCGGGCCGCCAAGGTGTGGAGCGGTCGGCCGCCTGCCGACTTCGGTCTCACCCGCCAGGTGTACGCGGACATCGCGCGGCCCCCGCTGCCGTTCGCCACCCCGGAGATCTTCGACGTCGAGCACCACGAAGGCGTCCTGGTGACGTACGAGCGTGAGCTGCCCGGAGCCCCGATGCGAGTCGACTCCGCGCACGCGGCCTTCGAGCGCGAGCTGCCCACGCGTCACAGTGACGCGCTCCTTGCCGTTCTGCGTGGTCTGGCCTCCGTGCCGGGCACCGACGCCATGCGCCAGTTGACCGTCCAGGGTGACGACCGTCCGCTGTGGCGGGACCACGACTGCTTCCGCGACGCCCTCGCGGCCCTGGTCGTCCGGGCAGCGGCACGGCACGGTGCCGCCCTGGCCGCTTATGTGACGGACTTCGAGGCGGGAGTTGCACGCACGCAAAGGGCACTGCGCTCGCTCCCCGCCGCCCCGGTGACGGCGATCCACGGCGACCTCGTCCCGCCCAACATCCACGTCGACGCGGCCGGTCGGCCCGTCGCGGTGCTCGACTTCGGCTTCTACACGACCGCGGGCGACCCGGCCTTCGAGGCCGCCGTCACCGCCGCCGTCTGGGACATGTACGGGCCGTACGCCGAGCAGCACACCACGGAACTCACCAGGCTCTTCGCCCACGAGCTCGGGTACGCGCCGGTGACCCTCACCGTCTATCAGGCCGCATACGCCCTCACGACCTACGACCTCTTCGGCCTGGACGACCGAGACGGGCAC
The DNA here is from genome assembly GCF_055600785.1 of Streptomyces sp. NPDC038200. Lineage (NCBI taxonomy): Bacteria > Bacillati > Actinomycetota > Actinomycetes > Kitasatosporales > Streptomycetaceae > Streptomyces > Streptomyces sp. NPDC038200. Next base: position 53,242 of record NZ_JBVJYH010000029.1, on the reverse strand, counting down.
TTTCGGTGGTGCGCAGACCAGCTCCGCCGCAACGCCGTGTTCAGCGCCTGAAGCGGGCATCCGTCACGGCCACCCGTCGATGGCAGCGACGAGGGCGGTCGCGTCGTAGCGGACCGCCGGTTTGTCGTATTCCGATGGCGATGGCGATGGCGCGGTGCTTCTGCTTCTGGTGGCGGTCGATACCGCGCTCGGCCGGTTCGGGGGGCCCGGTGTCCCGGCGGCGGATGCGGCGGGAGAAACGCCGACCTGCGTCGGACCCTTGGCCACGGGCCTGTCCCGCCCGAGGGTCGCCGCTGTGCCGGACCGGGACGTAGAGTACCCCTAGGGGTATGGCGAGGAGTGATCGTGGAACTGGAGCTTGAGGGTGCGTCCCTGAAGGCCGTGCTGAACCGGCTGCGGCGGGCGCAGGGCCAGATCTCCGGCGTGATCCGGATGATCGAGGAGGGCCGGGACTGCGAGGACGTCGTCACGCAGCTGGCCGCCGCCTCGCGAGCGCTCGACCGTGCCGGTTTCGCGATCATCGCCACCGGACTGCAGCAGTGTGTGAGCGACATCGAGTCGGGCCGCGGGAACGGCGAGAGCACGGAGGCGATGCGCGCGCGCCTGGAGCGACTCTTCCTGTCACTTGCCTGAGGAACTCCTGGCAGGGGCGGCAGGCCACGGGGTGACGGGGGCCTTCTCGATGTACGCCCCGAGCGTCCTCGGCGCCGGCGATCCACCGCGCTCATCGAGCCGGGAAGCCGACAACCTTCACCGGACGCTCCGATAGCGCCGGCGGGCGGCGCCACTCTGATCACGCTGACCACTGTCGTCACGCGGTATTTGCCCCACAGGCAAATACCCGCTGGGGTATTTGACCCGCCTCCTGGGGACCCGTAGCCTCGCCTCGATAAACCCCCCGGGGTATTTGAGACGGCAACCGCTGGTGGGCGGAGGGACTCGCGCCGTGTTCCCGCCGCGAAGCACCCGCGCGCGTCGGCACTCGCCACGCGCCCTCGCCGCCGGTTCGCACCAGCACTGCAGGCACCGGCGTACCGGCGTACTGGCGTACCGGCACAACCCTCTGCCTCATGGCCTCAGGGCCGACGGGAAGGAGTACGACCATGGTCGACAGCCCCTCGTCACGCAGCGACATGATCGCCGGCCCGCACCGCGTCGCCGTCATCGGCGGCGGCAGCGCCGGAATCAGCGTCGCCGCCCGCCTGCGCCGCGCCGGCGTCACTGACATCACCCTCGTCGAACCGTCCGACAGCCACTGGTACCAGCCCCTGTGGACCCTGGTCGGCGGCGGTCAGGTACCTCTGCGCAGGACCCGGCGTTCCGAGGCGTCCGTCATTCCGGACGGAGTGCGCTGGATACGCCGCCGCGCCCTCGCCGTCGACCCCGACGCGCGCACCGTCACGCTCACCGGTGGCGCCCGACTCGCCTACGAGTACCTCGTCATGGCTCCCGGACTGCAACTCGACTGGGATGCCGTGCCCGGCCTCGCCGGAGCGGTGGGACATGGCCCGGTCTGCAGTAACTACGCGCCGGAACACGCTCCGCGCACCTGGGATCTGATCAAGGGCATGCGCTCCGGCACCGCCGTCTTCACGCATCCGGCCACACCGCTGAAGTGCGGCGGAGCACCGCAGAAGATCGCGTACCTGGCCGCCGACCACTGGCGCAGGCGGAAGGTCCTGGACCGCATCCGGATCATCCTCGTCATACCCGACCCCGTCCTGTTCAAGGTGCCCGAATGGGCCCGCACCCTGGAACGGGTGGCCGACAGGTACGGCATCGAAGTGCGGCTTCGGTCGGAGATGACCGCCGTGAACGGCGACCGCCGTGAAGTCGTCCTCACCGACCACATGAGCGGTACCGACGAGACGGTCCCCTACGACTTCCTCCACGCAGTGCCTCCGCAGAGCGCGCCCGACTGGGTCAAGGACAGCCCGCTCGCCGACCCCGCGAGTCCCTGGGGCTTCGTCGCCGCGGACAAGAACACGCTGCAGCACCCGCGATACGCCGACGTCTTCGCCCTCGGGGACGTGGCCAACCTGCCGACCTCCAAGACCGGTGCGGCCGTCCGCAAGCAGGCTCCCGTGGTGGCCGCCAACCTGCTCGACGTGATGAACGGTGAGAACCCGGCGAGCCACTACGACGGCTACACATCATGTCCGCTGGTGACCGCCCGCGACCGCGTGCTCCTCGCCGAATTCGACTACGGCCTCGAGCCGTCACCCACTTTCCCGCTGCTCGACACCTTCAAGGAGCGGCGCGACATGTGGGCCTTCAAGCGGTACCTCCTGCCGCAGATGTACTGGCACGGCATGCTGACCGGCCGCCTCTGACCGACCGGCCCGGGCTCCCCCCCCGCCCGGGCCGGTCTTTCGCACCCCCACCCTTCCAAAATACCCCCCGGGGTATTGATGCTAGGGTTGCGCATACCCCGGGGGGTAATTTGGCGGGAAGGAAAGATCTCCGTGTTCTTCATCGAAACCATCGACCTCGCGGGCCTCGGCAACCGCAGCTACCTCGCCGGCGGCAGGCAGACGGCCGTGGCCGTGGACCCACCGCGCGACCTCGACCAGGTACTGGCAGTGGCCGCGCGTCGCGGCGTACGGATCTCGCACGTGGTGGAGACCCACATCCACAACGACTACGTCACCGGCGGTCTGGAGCTGGCACGGGTGACCGGTGCCGCCTACCTGGTACCGGCCGGGGCTCACGTGTCGTTCACGCGGGTACCGGTGGCCGACGGCGACACCGTCCCCATCGACAGCGAGCTGGAACTGCGCGCCGTCGCCACCCCCGGCCACACCCCGCACCACACCTCCTACGTCCTCCAGGAACGAGGGCAGCCGGTGGCGGCGTTCACCGGCGGGTCGCTGCTGATCGGCACGGTGGGCCGGCCGGACCTGGTCGAACCCCGCCTGACCGAGCACCTGGCACGTGCTCAGCACGCCTCCGCGCATCGCCTGGCGGCCGAGCTGCCGGACGAAACGCCCGTCCTGCCCACGCACGGCTTCGGCAGCTTCTGCTCCTCCGCACAGAACGCCGGGGACGCCACCACCATCGGCAGGGAGAGGACCGCCAACGCGGCGCTGACCACCGACGCCGACTCGTTCGTCGCGCGGCTGCTCGCCGAGCTGGACGACGTCCCCGCGTACTACACGCACATGGGTCCGCTCAACGCCGCGGGGCCCGCACCCGTGGACCTGACCCCTCCTGCCGTCGCGGACGCCGACCAGATCGCCGCCCGACTCGCGGCCGGCGAGTGGGTCGTGGACCTGCGCAGCCGGGTCGCGTTCGCCGAGGCCCACGTCGCGGGATCCTTCAACTACGAGGCCGACGGCAAGATCGCCACTTACCTCGCCTGGATGATCCCGTGGGGCAAACCCCTGACGCTGCTCGCCGAATCCCCCGGGCAACTCGCCGCCGCGCAGCGCGAACTCGTCCGGGTCGGCATCGACCGGCCCGCGGCCGCCGCGACCGGCACACCGCGCGACTGGGTGCCCAAGGGTGACAGCCCGGCCTCCTTCACCCGCTCCACCTTCACCGGGCTGGCCGAGCACCGCATGGACGACATCGTCGTCCTGGACGTACGGCGCGACTCCGAGCGAGCCGCCGGCTACATAGAGGGCTCCGTCCACATCCCCGTCCACCAGCTGCACAAGCGGCTCGGCGAGGTGCCCGCCGGCACCGTCTGGGTGCACTGCGCCGGCGGCATGCGGGCCGCCATCGCCGCCTCCCTGCTGGACGCCGCCGGCCGTGACGTCGTGGCCGTCGACGACGGCTTCGACGCGGCCGAGGGCGCCGGGCTGACCGTCGTCGCCGGCTGAGCCGACGGCTCCGGGCAACCGGCAGAACTCTCCGAGAGGTTGTGTGATGTCCCCTTTCCCTCGTAGCGCAGACCGCGTCACCATGAACGAGGCCCACCGGCGCACCCGAGGCCCCGACGCTGTGACGGTTCCGCCGGACGTGCGTGAACCACCCGAGTGGAAGACCGGGCACGCGCCCGACGCCGCCCACACGCCGCTGTCCCGGCCGGCCGCCGGCGCAGCAGCGCCCGGCGTGGCCCCGGCACCGCCGCCGGTGGTGATCTGCCGCAGCGGGCACCGCTCGCGGCAGCCCGCCCGACTGCCGACCGCACGAGGCGCCGACACCGTCGACGTGAAGGGCGGCATGCGGGCATGGGCCGCCGTCGGTCACCCGGTCGTCGAGCAGCAAGGGAACAACGGCTCGACAGCATGACCACGCTGATCCTCGCGCTCGTCGCCGGTGCCGTCATCGGCCTGGCCCTGGGCGGACTCGGCGGAGGCGGCAGCGTCCTCGCCGTCCCCGCCCTCATCTACCTGCTCCGCTTCACCCCGGCCGAGGCGACGACGGCCGGCCTGGTCATCGTCACCCTCACCTCGGTCACGGCACTGACCGCCCACGCCCGGGACGCCAACGTCGCCTGGCGGACGGGACTGTTCTTCGCCGCCGCGGGCATCGTGCCCGCGACGATCGCCGGAGCCGTCTCCAGCCGCCTCCCCGCACCCATGCTGACCGGCGCCTTCGCCGCCACAGCCGCGGTCGCCGCCCTGCGCATGCTGCGGCCCACGCGAACCGAACCGGCCGGCAAGGCGCACCCCGGCACGGCCGGAGCGGCCGGCGCCGGACTCGGCGCGGTCACCGGGTTCCTCGGCGTCGGCGGCGGTTTCCTCGCCGTACCCGCGCTGGTGAGCGTCCTCGGTCTGACCATGCGCCGGGCGGTCGGCACCAGCCTGCTGGTCATCACGATCAACTCCCTGGCCGCTCTCGCGGCCCGGGCCGGTACCGGCACGCACCTGGACTGGGCGGTCATCGCGCCGTTCACCGCGGCGGCGATCCTGGGTGCCTGGGACGGCAAACGCCTGTCCCGCAGGCTCAAGGGCGTGACCCTTCAACGGGTCTTCGCCTGCGTGCTCCTCACGGTCGCCGCCTTCATGCTCGTCGACGCGCTCCGCTGACCGAGGAGCTTCTCCAAGAGCCCGCGCAACTGCTCACGGGCCGCACCGGATTCGTCGCCGTGGCCCACACCCGAGGAAGAAGTTCGCCATGACCACCCCCACCACCCTCGACCCCCGCCAGGCCCACGGCCGCCTGCACGAACTCACCGTGATCGACGTGCGCACCCCCGGCGAATACGTCGGCGGTCACATCCCCGGTGCCCTGAACATCCCCCTGGACCAGCTCCACCGGGCACTGCCCGACATCCGCACCGCCGCCCACCGCGGTGAAATCCTCGTCGTCTGCGCCTCGGGCGCCCGCTCCGACAACGCGTGCCGCACACTCGCGGAAAACGGCATCCACGCCGCCACGCTCGCCGGAGGCACCGGCGCCTGGGCCGCCCAGGGCCACGACCTGCACCGGCCCGAGGGCCCGCGGAAGGCGACCTGGGGCATGGAGCGCCAGGTGCGACTCGTCGCCGGTTCACTCGTCCTGCTCGGCCTGGCACTGGGCGAGGTCGTTCATCCGGCCTTCCGGCTGCTGTCCGCCGGCGTCGCCGGTGGGCTGGTCTACTCCGCCCCGACGAACACCTGCGGTATGGCCGCCGTGCTGGCCAAACTCCCGTACAACCAGCCCCGCAGGGCAGACCTCGACGCGACGCTGGCACACCTGAGGGGTAACTGACGCCGCCACAGGGCCCGTCGAAGAGACACGTGCTAGCCGCCGTACGGGACCCAGGCACGCACGCCTGCGTCGTTCGTGCCGTACCAGTAGCGGGGCACTCCCTTGATGCCGGTGGTGTGGAACGGACGGCCGTGGTCGTCGATGCGGATCGTGCCGGTGCGGCCCTGGCAGGACCAGTCGAGTTCGAGGTACCAGCGGGCGTCGTGGGTCTGTGTCGTCGCGTCGACCAGCAGCACCTCCGGGTCCTCGGCGGACACGCGGTAGGGGAAGTGCACGGCCGGGATGGTGTGTTCGCTGTCGGCGCCGTCCTTCGGGCGGGCGATGGGCCGGTCGGCGTCGAGGTTCACGGTGAAGCGACGGGGCGTGAGCTCGCCGCCGCACCCCTGGTCCATGGCGTACGCGTTCCCGGCGGCCGGGTTGCCGCGGCTGACGATCCGCACGCGCAGCGACTCGAGCACCACGGCCGTGGACGACCGCCCCTGCACCGAGATCTGCACCATCGTCTGCCGCCCGTGCAGCGCGCCCTGAGTCGCCGCCCACGCCCCGGCGTCCTGCTGCACCGGCGGCGGAGGCACCTGCGCGGGCGACTTGTCGATGACGTAGTCGTGGCCGCAACCCATGTTCCATACCTGGGAGTCGGCGCTCCAGGTGAGCGGCAGCCCGCCGGCCGGCTTAGCGGCCGAGGTGGGACCGCCGCCGGTGGCGGACGGGGCGGGGGCCTTGTGCCGGAGGCCCGGCGACGCACTGCTCTTGGAACGGGAGGGGGAGGGCGAGGCTGAGGGGGAGGGGGGCGCCGATGGTTTGGCCGAGCGGTGGGGTGTGCCGGGGGTGGTTGTCCGCGGGCCCGCGGAGCGGGAGGCGTCCGTCTCGGGGGAGTGGTCGTCCGACAGGGCGGACGTGATGCCCAGAGTGGCGAGCAGTACGCAGGCGACGGCGGTGGACGCCACGATCCGTCGGCGGCGGTACCAGGGGCGGGCAGCGGGCGAGGGAGCGGGCGAGGGCACGGGAGAGGAGGCGGTCGCGGGGGCGGGTGAGGGGGCGGGCATGTCCGGGGCGGGATCGTCCCCGGGCTGCTGAGCGGAGTCGCTTTCATCGATGCCCGCCCCGTCCGCTTCCGGCACCGGAGCCAAGGCCGTCGCCTGCGTCGAACCGGCCCTGGGCACCCGCTGCCGAGCCGCCACCGCCGACAGCCACAGCCGGTGCAGTTCGAGCCGCTCCTGCGGTGTCGCCTCACAGAACGCCGCGAGCCGCTCCACGGGCGCGAAGTCCTGCGGTACCGCCTCGCCCGCGCAGTACCGGTGCAGCGTGGAGGTGTTCATGGTGAGGCGGCGGGCCAGGGAGCCGTAGCTCCGGCCCGTGCGGTCCTTCAGCCGGCGCAGCAGCGCCGCGAACTCCTCGACGTCGTCGCGAACCGACACCCGTTCCCCCGTCGTCCGCCCGCGATCCCGTATCCCAGGCACTCATATACCTGCACGTCAGATGGGCTGGGATGGTTCCACCGTCGCCAAAAGGGCGCCGGTCGTTGCACGGGGATCCACTGACCGGCGATGCTCTTGGTGTCGCGCCGACCAGGGCCGGACCGACCAACCGGCGTCGGGCGACATCCGCCACGTAAGCACCGCACGTATGCGTTCACCGCACTCGTGCAACCACCGCACTCGTCTATGGGGGGACACCCATGCCCAAGCGCACCCGAGCAGGCGCGCTCCTCGCAGTCGCCGTCACGGGGCTGACCGCGGCGCTCGCCGGACCGGCCGTCGCCGCTGCCAAAGCGCCCGGCTTCCTCGCGGCCGCGGACCTGCCACCGCACCCCACTTCGTCCTGGACGGCCGGCCGGGTCACCGCCGGCGTACCGGAGGAGACGGACCGGGACACCTGCCTGCGGGCGCTGCCGGGCCACGGCTCCGCCTGGCACCGCGACTTCCGCACCGACCTCGACACGAACGCCCGGCAGATCACCGTCGTCCTGCGCGACACCCGTTCGGCGAAGCAGCTGACCTCGCGGCTCAACAAGGACATGAAGTCCTGCGCGGCCCGCATCGAGCAGCGGGAACCGGACACCGAGGCCACCGGCAAGGACTACGGGAAGCTGTCCGTCGAGGAGGGCGCCCACGTCTACGGCGTCCACACCGAGACCTCCTGGGGCGCGAGCGACGTCCGCCTGCTGTCGGTCGGCCGGGACGGCCGCACCGTCACGGTCGTGAACTGGGCGCAGCTCGGCGGCTTCGCGGGCGCTCCGGTGAAGGCATTCAAGAAGACGACCGCCCAGGCCGTGAACAAGCTCCGCTGACGGGGCCCCGGCGCCGTCCTCCCGTCACGGGGGTCGGGAGGACGGCCCGGCACCCACGGTCACATCACAGCCCGACCACTCGACCACTCGATCAATCGATCACTCGCAAACGGAGAACAGACATGAACAGCAAGACCCGCACCGCCCTCACCGCGGGCGTCCTCGCCGTCGCCCTCGGCATCGGCGCCACCGTCCAGGCCTCCGCAGGGACCCCGCGCAGCGTCAGCGGCAAGCCGTCGGACAACATCACCCGCATCGCCGACTTCTACGGCGCCTACATCGACGCGGTGACCGACGAGGACAGCGGCGGCCTCGGGAAGGCCCTGCGCAGCCACTACCTCACCCCCGGCTTCCAGAAGGAACTGAACGCCTGGGAGGAGAAGAACCACGCCAACGGCGTCCTGCGCGCCCAGAACGTGCCGCTCGCCTGGAAGGTCACCGACAACGGCACCGCCGACTACACGGAGGCCGTGATCACCCTCACCTGGAGCAAGTCCAGCACGACCAAGCTGATCGTCGACATGACCCGCGGCAGCCACAAGATCTTCCACATCGGGGAGAAGGGCATCGGCGGTAAGTGACGACCGGCACGGGTCCGGTCGGTCAGGTGCGGAGCCGGATGACGTGGGCCGCTGCGGTTGCAGTGCCGTGGAGGACATAGCCGCGGACAGGGTGGGCGAGCCGCCGGAGCCTGGTCGGCGGGCGGCAGCGGTCACGGTGTGAGCGGCCTCGATGCCGGTGCCCTCGGGGAGGGCGCCGGCATCCTGGGCGCGAGGGGACGGCTACCGCCCTGCGTCTGCCCACCCCGCCCCATCCGAGGCCGCACGCTCGACCTCGATCTCCCACCGGCCCGTTCCCGCTCCATCGCGGCATGGCACGCCGCGTCCCGGCCGCGAAGAGCGGCCCGCAGAGACGCAGGCCCGGCGGCCCGCAGACACGCAGGCCCGCAGGCCCGCAGACACGCAGGCCCGTCGGTCCGTCGGTCCTTCGGTCCGTCGGCCGGAGGGTAATTGGGAGGCGCGGTGCGCCCGGCGGGTCAGATCATGGGCCATGCCCTTCGACGACTGGTACCTGACCGACGACCTCACGGAATACCTGACCCGCGCCGACGGCTTCCTGCGCTCCCGGCCGGACCGGCATACCGTGCAACTCACCGTGACGGAGAACCTGCGCACCCGTGGCATACGACACTACGGCGAGGCCCCGCCCGAGTTCGGGGTGCTGCAGGCGAACGGTGCCGTGCGGGCGGCCTTCCTCCGCACCCCACCGCACCCCCTCGTGGTCACCCCGCTGACCGAGGAGGAGGCCGACGGCCTCGCCCGCCGGCTCGCCGCGGCCGGACGCATGCCGGACGGCGTCAACGCCGACCACGACACCGCCGCCGCCCTCGCCGCGGCATGGGAGCGGCACACCGGCATCCCGTCCGCGCTGCACAAACGCCTGCGCCTGTACAGGCTGGGGGAGCCGACGGCGCCGCAGCCGGTGCCGCCGGGACGGGCCAGGGTGGCGGGAGCGGCGGACCGCGCGCTGATGGCGCGCTGGTACGCGGAGTTCTGCGCCGAAGTCGGCGAGTCGGCCGGCCGCGCCCCCGGGGACTGGGCCGACGACCGGACAGAGCGCGGCGACCTGCTGTTCTGGGAGACCCCCGACGGCACCCCCGTGTCCATGGCCGGCACCTCCCCCCGGGTCGCCGGGCAGATCCGCGTGGTCGCCGTGTACACCCCGGCGGGGCTTCGCGGCCGCGGTTACGCGGGTGCCGTCGCCACCGAGGCCGGCCGTGCCGCGTGGTCCCGCGGGGCGGAGGAGGTGCTCCTGTTCACCGACCTCGCCAATCCGACCAGCAACGCCCTGTACCAACGCATCGGCTACCGGCCGGTGTCCGACTTCGCGATCCACCGCTTCGGCGACCGGAATCGCCCTGTTCCGGAGTGAGCCGGACCGGCGGCGGATGCGGGCGGCCGACTCGGACGCGGAACCCGTTCAGGAGGGGAGCCGGGTACGGCCCCTGGCCGCCGGCGGCGCGGCGGTGCCGGCACCGGCACCGGCACCGGTCTCGTCGAGTGCGGCGAGTGCCTCGACGGCCTCGACCTGCCGCGGGCTGCGCAGCGCGGCGAGGGCGTCGCGAGCGGTGAGCAGCGTCTCCCGGGCCTCGGGATGCCCCGTGGCGCCGAGCACCTGCCCCAGGTCGAGCCGGGCCTGCTCCGACCAGGCCGGCATCTGCGCGGCGTCGAAGGCGGCGAGGGCCTGCCGCAGCGGCGTTTCGGCCTCGTGCCACCGTTCCAGGGCCGCCAGGTCGTTGCCGATCTGCTGCCTAGCGACCGCGTGGTACAGCGCGATCACCTCGTCCGTCCGGCCGGGGACGCCCGCGCGGCAGATCCGTTCGCTGCGGCGGTGGATGTCCAGCGCCTCGGCCGCCCGGCCGGTCTGGCGCAGCAGGGTGCCCAGGGTGTTGAGGATCGTCAGCTCGGCCAGCCGGCCCTGCGGGGACTCCTGCGAGGCGAGGCAGCGGGCCGCTTCGCGCAGGCGCTGTTGGGCCTCCTCCGTCCGGCCCAGCCGGTGCAGGGCGCCCGCGCCGTAGCCGAACGCCCAGCCCTGCTGGAGCCCGTCCCCGCAGTCGCGGGCCGCCGCCAGCGCGCCGTCGGCGGCCGTCAGGGCGGCGCGGGGGTCGTGCACGCAGAGGTTGTAGGCCCAGGCGAGGTAGTTGAGGTGAACGGCCTCCTCCTGCCTGGCGCCCAGGCAGCGGGCGGAGTCGGCGGAGCGCTGGAAGACCTCCACCCACTGCTCCCAGTGCTGGTTGAGGTCGGAGAACCAGTGCATCGCCTGTGCCGTGTCCAGGACCTCCCGGTGCAGGCCGGTGTCATGGGCGCGGCGCAGGGCGGCGAGCCACTGGGCCCGCTCGGCCTCCAGCCAGGCACGTGCCTCCTCCCGGCCGGTGGGCGCTCCGTCCGGGTCCGGGTCGCTGTGCGACGCGGTCCGTTCGTGGTCGACGTCGAAGTGCAGCGCCGCTGCGGTGGCCCGGCGCAGCATCCATTGCGTGGTCCGGTCGAGGGCGGCTTCGCGTACCTCGGGGCCGTCCTCGGCCTCGACCTGTTCGGCGGCGTAGAGCCTGAGCAGGTCGTGCAAGCGGTACCGTTCGGCCGCGGGATCGCTCTGGAGCAGCCCGGCGTCGGTCAGTTCCTCCGCGCAGGCGACCGCCTCGTCGTGGGTCAGGCCGGCCAGGAGGGCACCGGTCTCGGGGCTGAAGTCCGCTCCGGCGGCCAGCGCGGCGCGGCGCAGCAAAGTCCGTGAGTCGGGCGGCAGTTGCCGGTAGGAGAGCGCGAAGGCGGCCCGTACCCGCAGGCTTCCGGCCTGCAGGCCGTCCAGTCGGCGGCCCTCGGCGGCGAGACGGGCGACGAGCTTGCCGAGGCGTTCGTGCGGCCGGCTCAGGAGCCGCTGGCCGGCGATCCGCACGGCCAGCGGCAGGTTCCCGCACAGGTCGGCGAGATCGCGTGCGGCCTGCGCCTCGGCCCGCACCCGGTCCGGGCCGATGATGCGGGTCAGGAGTTCCACCGCCTCCTCGCGCCGCAGCAGGGCCAGATCGGTGCGGTGGACGGACTCCAGACCCGCCAGGGCGTGCCGGCTGGTGACGATCGTCAGGGACGGACCGGTGCCCGGCAGCAGCGGGCCGACCTGGGACTCGTCGGCCGCGTTGTCCAGCAGCAGGAGCATGCGCCGCTCACCGGCCAGGGACCGCCACAGGCCGGCCCGGTCGTCCGTGCCGGACGGGATCGCCGCGTCGGCGACCCCCATCGCGCCCAGCAGCCGGGCCAGCGCGTCCCGCGGGGTGGTCGGCTCGGGGTCCATACCGTGCAGGTCCAGGGCGAACTGCCCGTCCGGGAAGTGCGGGGCGAGGTGGTGCGCGGCGTGCACCGCGAACGCGGTCTTGCCCAGGCCGGGCTGCCCGGCGACCACGGTGACCGCCGGCCGGCCCGGATCGGCGTCCCGCGCCAGTTCCAGCAGCCGGGCCAGGGCCGGGCCGCGCGCGGTGAAATCCTGGATGTCGCGCGGCAGGGCCAGGGCGCCGGAGCCCGCCGGGCCGGTGGCCGCCCGGGGGCGCGGACGGCCGACGGCGGCGGATTTCTCCAGGGCCGCCGACTCGGAGTCGTCCAGTCCCAGTGCTTCGGCCAGCGCCTGCACCGTGCGGCGCTGCGGCCCCCGGGTGCGTCCGCGTTCCATGTCGGCCAGCGCCCTGACGCTCACCCCGGCCGCGTGCGACAGCGCCTCCTGGCTCAGCCCGGCGCGCACCCGCAGGTGCCGCAACTGCTGCCCGAAGTCCCCGGTGGAAGCCGTGCCGTCGCGCACCGTCGTCGTCCCCGATCATCCGGCTCGTGCCGATGCGAGCCCTCGGCAGAAGTATGACCGACGGTAGTTCTGCCGGGAGAACCGCCTGGGCGAGCGGGACCGGAAATGATCGACTGAAGGCAGACGCGGGACGCCCTCCAGGTACACGCACTCCGGTCGACACCCCCCGGCGAAGTCCGCCGAAGGACGGGGCCGGTGCGGTGCGGGGACGGCGCCGACCACCCGCGGTCGACAGACCGTCACCTGCATGCCGTAGCCCACCGAACGGGGACCTCCCACATGAACCACAGCACCGAGCACACCGCAGGGCCGACCAGGCGGAGCGTCCTGGCCACCGGTGCGCTGGCCGCCGCCGCAGTGGCCTACCAGACGGGCCGTGCCCCGGCGGCCTCGGCCGCCGCCAAGCCCGCCATCTTCTACGCCCCGCACCAGGACGACGACGCGATCGGCCTGGCCGGGTCGATCCTGGAGCACAAGGCGGCGGGCCGGCCCGTCTACCTCGTCCTGGTGAGCAACGGCCGCAACCCCGATCTGGCCGTCCGCATGAACAGCGACCCGTGCCCCCTGACCCAGTGGTCCAGCCCGCACCCGTGCGCCGCGGGCGGCCGGCACAACCTGTCCTGGCCGACCGATGGAACCACCCAGGTCGTCGCCGCCCGGACCGCCGAGTTCATGGCCTCCGCGAAGGCGCTGGGCGTCGACAAGGTCATCAACTTCAAGGTGGTGGACGACGGTTTCGCCAGCACCTCCGCCTACAACAAGCTCGTCGACCGGATCGACGCGAAGGTCAGGGCGCTCGCCGCGCGGTACCCCGGTGCCTCGCACAAGTTCACCGCCGGCTGGCTCGAGCACACCGAGACGCACAAGGGGTGCAGCGACGTGGCCTACCGCCTGATGAACGACGGCACGATCTCCGACGTGCGCTTCAACCACGTCTACGCCTACGAACGTCCCCGGGAGGACCGTGCGGACGGCGCGGCCTACGTGCTGAACATCCCCGGCGCCCACATGAAGACCAAGCGCAACGCGATGTACGCCTACAACACCTGGGACCCGAGCCGGAACCTGTACGCCCTCGGCTATCACAGCGTCCCGGAACTGCTGGAGGCCGCACACGCCGACCCGCGCGAGTTCGTCCACACCCTGCCCTCCGACTACCGGCCGGGCAAGGGCAACTGACCACCGAAAAAAGCAAACAGACGGAACGACACCGGCCGACGGCACCGGGCCGCGGCCCCGAACCACTCACGGGGAACTCTCCATGAACACTCTGCTTCACCGCTCCACGCTGCTCGCCGTCGCGGGCACGGCTCTCGCGATGTCCCTCACCGCCTGCCAGAGCGACTCGGACACCACCTCCTCGTCCGCGGCGACCCCCGCGGCCACGGTGGCGTCGTCCCCGGCGGCCACCGCGTCGACGGCCGACAAGGGCACCGGCACGTCCGGCGCGACGGGATCGACCGCCTCGGCGGGGTCGGCGGGCTCCACCGACGCCTCGGCGGGCTCGGCGGACGCGACCGGCGAGCAGGTTGCCGCCTCCACCCCGGCGTGCACCGCGGGGGACGTCCGCGTCACCGCCGCCCGGCAGGACGGTCCGCCCACCACCCACATCGTCCTGACCGCGAAGAACACCACTCGGCACTCCTGCCGGCTGACGGGCTTCCCGCACGTCCAGTTCCTGGAGAGCCACAAGCAGGACGTCCCGGCCGTCGCCAAGAGCAAGCCGGCCACACCGGTCGTGCTCACGGCGGGCGCCCCCGCCTACGCCCTGGTGAAGCTGTCGGACGGCGGGGTCGACGAGGACAACGAACCCGTGTCGGCGTTCTCCCTCACACTGGAGGGCGACTCCACGGTCATCGCCGTCACCGCGCCCGGCAGCGGCGGCATCGCCGTGGACCCGGCGAAGGCCCTCACCGGCTACTGGACTCCTGAACTCCGCAACGGCGCGGACGACTTCTGAGCCCTTCCGCACGGGACGGCGTCCCCCGGCGGCAGGCACAGGACGGCCGTTGCACGAGCCCTCCCGGCCGCCTGAAACGCGCCCACATCATCACGGGCGCACGCCGGGCGGACGGCCGCCGGAGGGACGTTCCCGGCCGGACGGCAGGCGGGACACCTCCGGCCGGATCACCGTCCTCTCGACGAGGAGCTGTCCCGGGCCCGGGCATTCCCCTTCCCGCAGCGGCGGGTGCCCGGGACAGCAGCCCCCACCTGCTCCTGGGCCTCACAGGACGCCACCCGCACCGGCCTCTCGGGCCTTCCGCAACAGCGTGGGCCTTCGCGAACAGCGCAGCACGGGCCGGACGCACAGGGACACGACGACGCCTCGGCGAGCCCCGTCGCACGGCTTCGTCCGGGCGTCCCGAGGGCCTTTCCGAACCTGGCCAGAATCGAACAGAGCGATCCAGGCCCTCTTATACAGTTGCCCGCGTCCTATACCGACTCACGTACCACCGGACCGTCCGAATGATCACCTGACGACACGATCCGTCGCGGGAAACGCCGGTCTTTCCCGGCTGATGGTTGTTTGTTGGCCATGCTCACGGGCGATCTCGACACGTTGAACGGCGCATGAACACGCGAGCGGTGCGATTGCGCCCTTCCCGGGACTGTGCAGAGCGTCTGGTCGACAACACAGCGTCGTGTCGTTGGTCGTGCCTGTTCGATTCGAGGATGAGCTCGGCAGGAGGCCCTCCGTGAGCGCTCTGCGGGATGATTCATCGCCGGACACCACGCCGCTGACAGGCGAGGCGGCCGGCCTGCCCCGGGATCCGGACACCGCGCCCTCGGCCGACGCGGTCCCCTGGCTGCTCGCCGCGGACGGCCCGGACCGATTACGGGCATGGGCGGGGCGACTGGAGACCTTCCTGGCCGGGCAGCCGGACTGGTCGCCGCGTGACGTCGGCGCCGCACTGGCGCGACGAGCCCGAAGCGCGGCCGAACACCGCGCCGTGGTGACGGCCGGCGCCCGCGAGGACTTCCTGGCCGGCCTGACCGCCGTGCGGCTCGGCCGCACCGCCCCCCACTTGCTGCGCGGTACGGCGCGCGAGGGCCGGATCGTGTTCGTGTTTCCCGGGCAGGGGCCGCAGTGGCCCGGGATGGCCGCGACGCTGGCACGGCAGAGCCCGGTGTTCCGCGCAAAGCTGGACGAGTGCGCCCAGGCGCTGGAGCCGTTTCTCGACTGGCCGCTGGACGCGGCGTTCCAGCCGGACTCCGCTGTCGGCGGCGACCTGGACCGGGCGGATGTCGCCCAGCCCGCGCTGTTCGCGGTGATGGTGGCGCTGGCCGAACTGTGGCGCGCGCACGGCGTGACACCCGCGGCGGTGGTCGGCCACAGCCTGGGCGAGATCGCGGCCGCGGTGGTGGCCGGCGCGCTCTGCCTCGACGACGGCGCCCGCATCGCGGCCAGATGGAGCCAGGCGCAGGCGACGCTGGCCGGGCAGGGCGACATGGTGTCGGTGCGGGCACCGGAAGCCGAAGTCGAGCGATTGCTCACCCGCTGGAACGGCCGCCTGGTGGTGGCCGCGGTGAACAGCCCCGCCTCCGTCGTGGTCGCGGGCGACCACGACGCCGCGGCGGAACTCCTCACCCTGCTGCGGCAGCGGGACGTCCGGGCCAGGAAGGTCGCGGTCGGACTGGCCGCGCATTCACCGCACATCGACCGCATCCAGCCCCGGCTGCGAGCGGACCTCGCCGGCCTGCGCGCGCAACCGCCGACCGTGCCGATCTATTCATCGTTCCTGGGCCGGGCACTGGGGGACACCCCGCTGGAAACCGACTACTGGTGCCGGGCGCTGCGCGGCACCGTGCGCTTCGCCGACGCCGTCCGCGCCTGCCTGACGCACCCCTCTTCGCTGCTGGTGGAGGTCGGCCCGCACCCGGTGGTGACGGCCGCGCTCGACGAGATCTGCGCGTCCGCCGGCGCCCGCACGCAGGTGGTCGGCACCCTGCGCCGTGACGACGGCGGGCTGGACCGCTTCCACCGCTCCCTCGCCGAAGCCTATGTGGCCGGCGCGGAACCGGACTGGACAAGGGTGTTCCCGACGTCCGGCCGCCCGGTGCCGCTCCCCCCACCGGTGCCGGCCGAGCCGCCGCCCGGCACGGCGGCGGACGAGGACGACGGCGCCGGCCGTCCCCTCGAGAGCGGCGACGGTGCCGGCCGTCCCCCCGGGAGCGACGACGGACTGCGGACCGACCTGGAGCGGCTGCCGGCCGCCGCGCGCCGGGACGAACTGCTGGACCTGATCCGCCGGGAGCTCGACTGGTTGTCCGCGCAGCAACGGCCCATCGGCCCGGACGAGTCACTCCACGCGTTCGGCTTCGACTCGGTCACCGCCGTCGAGGCCGGCAAGCGGATCGGCACGGCCCTCGCGACCACGCTGCCGGTGACGGCGCTGTTCGACCATCCCACCCCGCGGCGGCTGGCCGCGCACCTGGCCGCAGAACTCTACGGCGACGGCCTGTCCGCCGAGCGGGGAGACCCGGCGCAGGTGCGCCCCGAGGCCGCCGACGCCGACGACCCGGTGGTCATCGTCGGCATGGGATGCCGGCTGCCGGGCGGCATCACCGATCCCGAGGGGCTGTGGCGGCTGCTCGCGTCCGGCGGCGACGCGGTGACGGCGTTTCCCCAGGACCGCGGCTGGGACGCGGCCGCCGCCTACGCCGATGGCCGCTACTACCAGCGAGAGGCCGGATTCCTGACCGAACCGGACCGCTTCGACGCCGCCTTCTTCCGGATCTCGCCGCGCGAAGCGCTGGCCATGGATCCCCAGCAACGGCTGCTTCTGGAGACCACCTGGGAGGCCCTGGAACGGACCGGCATGGACCCCACGACGCTGCGCGGCACCCGGACCGGGGTGTTCGTCGGCGCGATGACCATGGAGTACGGGCCGGGCCTGGACCAGGAGTCGCCGGCCGGGGGCTATCTGCTGACCGGCCGTACCGGCAGCGTCCTGTCCGGCCGCATCGCCTACACACTCGGGCTGCGCGGGCCGGCCGTCACGGTGGACACCGCGTGCTCGTCCTCGCTGGTGGCCCTGCACCTGGCCGCGCAGTCGGTGCGGCTGGGCGAGTGCGAACTGGCGCTGGTCGGCGGAGTCACCGTCATGTCCACGCTGGGCATGCTGGTCGAGTTCAGCCAGTTGGGCGCGCTCGCGCCGGACGGCCGGTGCAAGGCGTTCTCCGCCGCCGCCGACGGATTCGGCCTCGCCGAGGGCGTCTGCTCCCTGGTGGTGGAACGCCTGTCGCAGGCGCGTCGCCGCGGCCACGAGATCCTGGCGGTGCTGCGCGGCAGCGCCGTCAACCAGGACGGAGAGTCCAACGGCCTCACCGCGCCCAACGGCATCGCCCAGCAGCAGGTCATCCGGCAGGCCCTGGCGAACGCCCGGCTGTCCCCCGCAGAGGTGGACGCGGTCGAGGCGCACGGCACCGGGACCAGGCTCGGCGACCCGATCGAGGCCGGAGCGCTGCTGGCCACCTACGGCCGCGACCGCACCGATCACCGGCCGCTGCTGCTGGGCTCGGTGAAGTCGAACCTCGGGCACACCCAGGCGGCGGCCGGCGTGGTCGGCGTACTGAAAATGATCCTGGCGATGCGCAACGGGACGCTGCCGGCCACCCTGCACGTGACCGAGCCCTCGCCCCAGGTGGACTGGGCCGAGGACCGGCTGAAGCTGCTGACCGAGGCCGTGCCGTGGCCGCAGACGGGCCGGCCGCGGCGGGCGGGAGTGTCCTCGTTCGGTGTCAGCGGCACCAACGCCCACGTCGTGCTGGAACAGCCGCCGGCGAGCGAACCCCGACGAGCACGGCCGACCGCCCCGACGCCGGGCGAGCCGACGGTGGTGCCGTGGGTGCTGACCAGCCGGACGGCCACCGGACTGACCGGACAGGCCGACCGGCTGCTGGCCCGGGTCGTCGACGACCCCCGGGTGCGCCCGGTGGACATCGGGTTCTCGCTGGCCGTGGACCGGACCGCGTTCCAGCATCGCGCGGTGGTGCTGGGCGGTGCGCGCGCCGAACTGATCTCCGGCCTGCGGCAGTTGGCCGAAGGGACCGCGACACCCACCGTGGTGACCGGGGTCGCCGCGCAGGATCCGCAAGTGGCGTTCGTCTTCCCCGGTCAGGGCACGCAGTGGGCCGGGATGGGACGGGACTTGCTGTCGTCCGTGCCGGTGTTCGCCGAGCGGATGGCCGAATGTGACGCGGCACTGCGCGAGCACGTGGACTGGTCGGTGCTCGACGTGCTGCGGGGCGCGGACGGCGCGCCCGGCCTCGACCGGGTCGACGTGGTGCAGCCGGTGTCGTTCGCGGTCATGGTGTCGCTGGCCGCGGTCTGGCAGTCGCTCGGCGTACGGCCGGCCGCGGTGCTGGGCCACAGCCAGGGAGAGATCGCCGCGGCCTGTGTCGCGGGCGCGCTGACCCTGGCCGACGCCGCCCGGGTGGTGGCACTGCGCAGCGCGGCGCTGCGGACACTGGCCGGGCAGGGCGGGATGCTGTCGGTGCTGCTGCCGGTCGAGCAGGTACAGAACCGGCTCCAGGGCCGGGCCGGCCGGCTGTCCGTGGCCGCGGTCAACGGCCCCGGCTCGACCGTGGTCTCCGGCGACACCGAAGCGGTGGCCCAGGCGCTTGCCGACTGGCAGCGGGACGGCGTGCGGGTCCGGCGGATCGCCGTGGACTACGCCTCGCATTCCGCCCAGATGGAGCACATCGAAGCCGACGTGGCCAAGTCGCTGGCACCGGTCGAGCCGCGCACCGCCGAGGTGCCGTTCTACTCCTCGGTGACCGGCCGATCGCTGGCCGGTACCGCGCTGGACGCCGGCTACTGGTACCGCAACCTGCGCCAGACGGTCGAGTTCGAGGCGGCCACCGGCGCGCTGGCGCGGCGCGGAATCGGAGTCTTCCTCGAGGTGAGCAGCCATCCGGTGCTCACGGTCGGGATGCAGGAGACGATCGACGGACTGGGCGCCACGGCGGTGGTCCTGGACACGCTGCGCCGCGACGACGGCGGCCTCGGCCGGCTCCTCGAGGCCGCGGCCGAGGCGTTCGTGGCCGGGGCGCCGGTGGCGTGGGAGAAGGTGCTGACCGGCGGACAGCGGACGCCGCTGCCCACCTACGCGTTCGACCGGCAGCGCTACTGGCTGCCCGACACGGCCGGCACCACCGGGCTCGACGCGGCCGGCGTGCCGCCGCTGGACCATCCGCTGCTGCGCGCCGCGGTGCTGCTGCCGCAGGAGCGGGGCGCGGTGCTGACCGGACGCGTCCGGCCGGGCACGCACCCGTGGCTGGCCGACCACCGGGTCCGGGGACAGGTGCTGCTGCCGGGCGCGGCCTTCGCGGAACTCGCGCTGACCGCCGGCGCCGAACTGGGCTGCCACCATCTGCTCGAACTGACCTTGGAAGAGCCGCTGATCCTGACCGAGGACCGGGGAGTGCGGCTGAACGTCCTGGTCGGCCCGGCGGACGGGGCCGGTGTCCGGTCGGTGACGGTGCACTCCGCGCCCGACGCGCCCACGGACCGGCCGGCCTGGACCCGGCATGCCGGCGGACTGCTCGCCGCGCGGGACGATGCCGCACCCCCGCCCGCCATGGCGGACCTGGCCGGGACCTGGCCCCCGGCGCAAGCCCGTCCGGTAGCGCTGGAGGAGTTCTATCCCGAACTGGACCGGTCGCTGGGCCTGGGATACGGACCGGCCTTCCGCGGGCTGTCGGCGGCCTGGCGGCGAGGCGAGGAGATATTCGCCGAGGTCGCCCTGCCGCCCGAACTGGAAGCGGACGCGGAGCACTTCGAGGTGCATCCGGCGCTGCTGGACGCGGCGTTGCAGGCCGGCGCACTGGGCGGCCTGCTGGGCTCCGTCCGGGAGTTCCTCCCGGGTCCGCCACGACGGTCACGACACCCCGCCGCGCCGTCGCAGCCGACAGAGTCGTCGCAGCCGTCGGAGTCATCGGATCTGTGGGAGTCGGCGGAGCCTTCGGAGTCATCGGATCCGTGGGAGTCGGCGGAGCCTTCGGAGCTGTCGGGGGCCGTGGAGGGTGTCCGGTACGAGGCCGGTCCTCCGCCCCGCGACACACCGCACCCGACGCCGCGCCCCGACCCGCGAAGAACGCCCGGGCAGGACACGGCCGACGCTGGCGCGAAGGAGCCCGTCCGGCTCCCGTTCGCCTGGACGGGGGTCACCCTGGCCGCGCGGGGAGCCACCGCACTGCGGGTGAGGATCGCCCTGGAAGGCACGGACTCGGCGACCATCCAGCTGGCCGACCCGGCCGGTGCGCCCGTCGCGTGGGTCGACTCACTGCTGGTGCGCCCGGCCGCCGCCGCGCGGCTCGGCACGGGACGCCGCAGCGAGGGCGCGGAAACCCTGCTACGGCTGGCCTGGGTCGAACACCACCTGCCCCCGGCCGACTGGCCCGCCGGCCTGGCCCTGATCACCGGCCCGGACAGCGACGGCGGGACGGTACCCGGTGTCGCCGAGCGGGCACAGGTGCACGCCTCGGTCGAGGACCTGGCGACCGCCGTGCGCGATGGCGCCCCGTCGCCGGACGTGGTGCTGCTGGCGATACCCCCGTCACCGGCCGGGGCGGACGTGGTGCCCGAGGCACGCCGGCTGATGCGCCGGGTCCTGCGTGACATCGCGCGCTGGTCGGCCGAGGACGCCCTGGCCTCGGCCCGGCTGGCGGTCCTCACCCGATCGGCGGTCCACACCGGAGCCGAGGCCGAGCCGGCCCCGGATCTCGCGCAGGCACCGCTGTGGGGCCTGCTGCGGACGGCGCAGGCGGAGAACCCGGGGCGGCTCGCCGTCATCGACCTGGACGCTGCCGCAGGTCCCGACGCGCTGGCCGCCGCGCTCGCCGCGGACGCGCCCCAACTGGCGGTCCGCGGCGGCCGCGGCTACCTGCCCCGGCTGCACCCCCTCGCCCCGCCGACCGACCCGCCAACCGCCCCGCGGACCGCCGCGTCAACCGACCCGCCGACCGAGGTGACCGACGTCCCGCCGACCGCGCTGGCCACCGGAACGGTGTTGATCACCGGCGGCACCGGCGGCCTCGGCACGGAACTGGCCCGTCATCTCGTGCGCCGGGGCGCCCGGCACCTGCTGCTGCTCTCCCGCAGCGGCGAGCACGCCGAGGGAGCCGCGGCACTGCGCGCGGAACTGGCCCTGTCGGGAGCCGAGATCAGCATCCGGTCGTGCGATGCCGGCGATCGCGACCAGCTCCGGGCGGCGCTGACCGCGATTCCACCGGCACACCCCCTGACCGTCGTGGTCCACGCGGCCGGCGTACTCGACGACGGACTGATCCCCTCGCTCACCCCGGAACGGGTGGACACGGTGTGGCGCCCGAAGGTGGACGCCGGCTGGCACCTGCACGAGCTGACCGAGGGCATGGACCTCGCGGCGTTCGTGGTGTTCTCCTCGGTGTCCGGCGTACTCGGCGGACCCGGACAGGGCAGCTACGCGGCGGCCAACGTCTTCCTGGACGCGCTGACGCAGCACCGCCGTGCCACCGGACGCCCGGCGCTGTCGCTGGCCTGGGGACTGTGGGACGACCGTACCGGCATGACCGGTCAGGTGGCGGACACGGACCTGGACTGGGTACGGCGCGACGGACTGACCACGCTGAGCACCGAACAGGGAATGGCCCTGTTCGACCTCGCGTTCGACAAGGTCCTGGCCAGTCCGGAGGCAGGCACGGTCGACGAGGCGATGCTGGTGGCCGTAGGACTGGACCGGACCGCGCTGCGCGCCGCCGCCCCGAGCCGGCTGTCACCGCCGCCGGCCGACTTGCTTCCCCGACCCCGGCAGGCCGCCCCCGCCCCGCCCCGGACCGCGCCCCCGGCCCGGCCACGCAGCCGGGACACGGTACTGGCGCTGCTGCGGGAGCGCGTCGCCACCCTGCTCGGCTACCCGGCCGGCCGACTCGACAGCACCACACCCCTGGTCGACCTGGGCATGGACTCGGTGACGGCGATGCGCACCCGCTCCCTGGTGGAGTCGGACCTCGGCGTGAACCTGCCGGTCGCACGGCTCCTGAACGGCGCGAACCTCGACGACATCGCCGACCAGGTGCTGGCCGGGTCCCCGCGCCGGATTGCCGAGAGCCGTCCGGCCACGGAGGCGGCCGGGATCAACGCCCGGCACCCGGCGACAACCTCCGAGGACACGAGCGCCCGGCTCCCGGGAACGGCCCCCGAGGACACGAGCGCCCGGCACCCGGGAACGGCCCCCGAGGACACGAGCGCCCGGCACCCGGGAACGGCCCCCGAGGACACGAGGGTGCCGCGGCCGGCGACCGACCCCCAGGACGCGAGCGTGCTCCGGCCGGCGACGCGGGATGTGCTGCGCCTGCTGCGCGCGGAGCAGCAGGGCACACCGGGCGTCACACACAACATCGGCTACGCGATCGCACTCGACGCCCCCACCACGCCGGACGTGCTGGCCGAGGCACTGCGCGCACTGGCCGCCCGGCACGCGGCGCTGCGCACGACGATCGTGCCGGACCCCGAACACGGCGCGCGACTGCGGACCCGGCCGGAACCCCCCGCCGATCTGCTGCGCTGGTCGGTGGTCGGCGCGCGGACGGACGTCCAGCAGCGGTTGCTGGACCTGCTGGCGACACCCTTCGACCTGGCCGAAGGCCCGCTGTGGCGCTTCGAGTTGCTGGCCGGTCCCGCCGACGAGCAGGTGCTGATCTACTGCGCCCACCACGCCGTGTCCGACGCGCCTTCGCTCGCGCTGGTCGCGGCCGAGATCGGCACCGTACTCGCCGGTGCCGAACTGGACACCACCCCGACCGACCAGGACATCGAGGATCTGCTGAAGGCGCAGCCGGTCAGGCCGGCCGACCGCGACCCGATGGCGGCGGAGCGGCACGAGCAGTTCACCGGCTGCTCCCGGTTGGAACTGACCCTGGCCGGCCCCCGGCCGCCCACCCGCAGTTTCCGCGCGGGCAGCCATTTCGCCGAGGTGCCCGAGCAGCTACCCGAACGGATCGCCCGGCGGGCCGGCCGGCTCGGCATCACCCCGGCCGCGTTCTGGCTGGGCACACTGACCGTCCTGTTGGCCCGGCTGCGCGGGCGGCAGCGGTTCGCGCTCGCGGTACCGGTGGACACCAGGGCGCAGGTCGGCGCGGACCAGGCCGTCGGCTTCTTCGGCGTGCCCATCCCGTTCGCGGCCCAGGCGGCGCCGGACGAGCCGATCGAGGCGGTGCTGCGGCGGACCGACGCCCGGCTGCGCGGCGTGCTGGACCGCGGCGCGTCGTTCTTCGACGCCATGTCCACCCTGGTCCGGCAGGGCCTGTACCGCGCGAACGCGCCACTGATCGAGGTGTATTTCAACTACCTCCGCGGCACCTCCCGGCCGGGACCGGGCCAGCGGTTCCTTCCGGTCGGCACCGGCCACTCCGATCTGGACCTGATGGTCACCGTGCTGTCCGACCTGGGGCACGTCCGCATCGACTACAACACGGACATCATCGACGAGGCGGCCTGCGTCCGGTTCGCACAGGACTATCTCGACCTGCTCGCCGAAGTGGCCGAGAACACCGAGGCACCCGTCACGGCCACGCCGCCCCGCGCCGCCGGAACCCTTGCCCTCGCGGCCACCTTCACGCTCGGGAACCTGCCGGCGCTGCTGACCTCGGCCACCCGACTGCCGGTCACCGAGGCGCCGTACCACCAGGTACTGGCGAGCATCCTCGATCCGGCCGGAGTGTTCGCCGCGCCGTCGACGACGGCCGGCGTGGTGCTGCTGCGCGCCGTGGACTTCGCCCGGTTCGCACCCGTGACCGGCCGACTGCTGGCGCAACTGGCCGAGGAATACCCCGCCGCGATCCAGGAACTGTCCCGGCGGACCGGCCTGCCGCTGATCGTCGGTTTCCCTCCGGCAGCCGGCGCGGACGACCGGATGCGCCGATGGGAGCGGGAGCTGGCCGCGCGACTGCGCCTCCTACCCGGCATCGCCGTGCTGGACGGCGAGGACTGGCACCGGATCGCCCGGGTGGCGGAGCCCTTCGACGAGCGCACCGAAGCCATCGCGCACCTGCCGTTCCCCCCGGAGTTCCAGGCGGTCGTCGCGCTCACCGTCGCCGAGGTCCTCACCGCGATCCGCCGGACACCGCCCAAGGTGATCGTGGTCGACGGAGACGACACCCTGTGGAGCGGCGTGGCCGGGGAGATCGGGCCGGAGAACGTGGACCTGACCGGCCCACGAGCCGAGCTGGCCGCCCGGCTGGCGCAGTGGCGGACCGCCGGGGTCCTGCTGGTGCTGGTGTCCAACAACGACGAGGACACCGTACGGGCCGTGCTCGACCGGCCGGAAAGCGTGCTGCGCGCGGAGCACTTCGCCGCCCTCTCCGCCGAATGGCGGCCCAAGCCGGTGCGGCTGGCGGAGGTGGCCGAGCAGTTGCGGCTCGGCCTGGACAGCTTCCTGTTCCTCGACGACAACCCGGTGGAGATCGCCCGTATGCGGTCCGCCCTGCCCGAGGTGCTGAGCGTGACCTGCCCGCCGCAGCAGCGGCTCAGCGACTTCGTACGGCGGCTCTGGCCACTCACGCCCCGGCCGGCCACCCGGGAGGACGCCGCGCGGGCCGAGTCCTACCAGCAGGAGCGGCTGCGCGACCGAGCCCGCGCCGAGTCGGGGTTCGCCGAGTTCCTGGAGCGGCTGGAGATGAGGATGGACTTCCGGCCGCTCACCGCCGACACCACGGAGCGGTCCATCCAGCTCAGCCGGCGGACGAACCAGTTCAACCTGCGGCCCGTGCCACTGGACGCGGAGGCATTGGCGCGCTGGCGGCGGGACGGCGAGATCTGGACGGTGTCAGCCCGCGACCGGTTCGGTGACTACGGGCAGATCGCCGTCCTGGTGCTCCACCCGGACGGTGCCGTCCTCGAGGTGATGGCCTGGATGATGAGCTGCCGCATACTCGGCCGGGGCGCCGAGGAACGCGTGCTGCGGTGGCTGGCCGAGCGTGCCGAGGCGCTGGGCGCCGACGCGGTGCGCCTGGTCGCCGAGCGCACGCCGCGCAACATTCCCGCCCGGCGGCTGGTGTCCGCGCTGGGCGGCGGAGATGTCGACGACGAGCAGTTGGTGGTCCTGGCCGCCCCGGCGGAACTCCGCGAGTTCGCGTCCCGGGCCGCCGGTCAGGCAACGGTTGGGGAGGTGGGCAATGGATGAACCGGACGGCATGGCCACGGCACGCAACCCGGGGGTCGACCGCCGGCACGAAGGCGAGTTGATCGAGACCGGCCTGACCGGACCGGCGGCAGTGGCGGACCTGCTCGCCGGACTGCGGCCACCGACGTCCGCACCGCCCGCCCCACCCACCCCACCCGTCCCGGAGGGGCCGGACACCCCGGACGGACGTAACGGGCCCAACGGCCCCAACGCGCCCGGCGGCCCGGCGACCACCGGCGCGGACGACCGGCCACGGGACCGGCCGTGGGACCTGCCGAGCCTCGCCTCGGCCATCGCCGCCACGGCGTCCCGGTTCCTCGACCACCGCACCCTCGATGTGGAGACGGACTTCTTCGACGCCGGAGCCTCGTCGGTGAGCGCGGTGGAACTGGTCGCCGCGCTCGACCGGGAACTCGACGTCCGGATCAGCCTGGACGACGTGTTCGCCGACGGCCGGCCCCGAAGGCTGGCCGAGCGCTGGCTGCGCGCCACCGGCCAGGCCACCGCGACCAGCACGGACCTGCTGGTGGCAGAGCCCCGCCACCTGCTGCCGCACTCCTTGGCGAACGAGGAACTGGCCATGATCGCGGCCGACCTCGCCATGGCGGACAGCCTTCCGTTCCGCCCGGAGCCGCTGCGCCTGGCCCCCCGGCGCATCCTGCTGACAGGCGCCACCGGATTTCTCGGCAGCCACCTGATGTTCGATCTGCTGCGCTACGGCGACGCGCACGTCGTCTGCCTGGTGCGCGGCGAAGACGACAAGGCCGCCGAGAAACACCTCGCCGAGTCGCTGGCCTCGTTCGACCTGCCCTGGACGGGCGAGCTCCGCCGCCGGATCACCGTGCTCCGCGGGGACGTCCGCGAACCCCGGCTGGGCCTGACCGAGAACCGCTGGAACGAACTCGCCAGGGACACGGACGCGATCGTCAGCGTGGCCGCGGCGGTCGACTTCCTGCGCGGCTACGCCTCGCTGCGCAACACCAACGTGCTCGGCCCACTGACCCTCGCCGAACTGGCGATGACCGGCCCGCCGAAACCACTGCACCACGTCTCGTCGATCGCGGTGTTCAACGAGATCGGCATCTCCTCGATGGGTGAGGACGATCCGGTCGCGCACATCGACGGGCTGGTCGCCGGATACGACAAGTCGAAATGGGCGGCCGAGGCGGTGTTGCGGCGGGCCAGGGAACACGGCCTGACCGTGACGCTGCTGCGCCCGGGCGGAATCGCCGGCCACACCCAGACCGGCGCCTACAACGCGCACGATCTCAGCTGTGGCTTCAACACGGCGTTCTTCCGCTACCGCACCGTCCCGGCCTTCCGGAACTTCAACTTCTCCGCCGTGGACTGGGTGAGCCGGATCTCCGCGGCCATCGTGTACGACCCCGGCGCCTGGGGCCTGAACTACAACCTCGCCGGCCGGCCCAACACCCTGCCCGAACTCCTGCGGGACATGAAGCTGTCCGGGATGAACATGAAGGTGATGGAGTGGGACGAGTGGCGGGCGGACTTCCTGTCCCGCTGGGAGGCCGACCCCATCCCGCAACTGGACTTCCTGGCCCGGGTCATGCGCAGCCCCACGGCGGTCAAGCTGTGCGAGGCGACCCTGCTCGGACCGCCCGCCCGCGGCGAGCGCACCGAAAGGTTCGCCGCCCGGCACGACCTGCCCGCCCCGTTCCGCTACGACGCGGCGGCGGGCCTGAAGAACTACGAGCGGCTGGCCCGCGACGGCCTGATCGCCCTGCCCAGCCGCACCGATCCGCCGCTGCTGTGGTTTCCCGAAACCATGCGCGGCCGACTGGGCCCGGTCGGCGGCGTGCCCGACACGCCCTGCCGGCTGCGGATGACACTGTCGATAGCGAGCATGTACCAGCTCACCAAGAAGCGCGGGCACACCATCGACATCCGCGGCGGCGAACTGATCTGTCCCCAGGTGCACAAACAGCCGGTGACCGTCGAGTCAGGCGAGATCGACATCCGCCCCGACGACGGGATGCCGTTGCCGTACGGTGAGTCTCATCCGTTGCTGCACTACCGGTTGCGGCTGCGCGACCGTGACGGGCAACTGTGGTGGCTGGAAGGCTGGAAGACCGCCCGGCCGCACCATGATCTGTGGAAACAGGCGCGGACCCTGAGCATCGAGATCGGCAAGGACGGCGGGCCGGCCGTGTTCGCCGGCCGGGTCAAGGTGCGGTCCAAGAGCTATCTGCGCGAACAGGTCGACGGCATCCGGGTCAATCCGGACCTGTCCCTGCAGGAACAGCGGATCGCGAAGGCGACGTGGCTGGCCTGGTTCGTACCGGAGATGGTCAAGGGACTGGCCGAGCCGTGGCTGCGCGCCGCCGCGGACGTGCTGGACCTGCGCCGGGACGCGATCGACCGGCAGACCGACAACGACCGTGCCCAGGACCGCAAACGGGTCAAGAGCAGGGAGAGGTGGCCGCGGTGACGCTTCGGCAGCTGGACGCCCGACTGGACGACGCCGTGATCGAGAACATCCCGTTCGCCGCGGGCGACGGCACGGAACTCGGGCTGTGCCGGATCACCCGCGACGACCGGGCCCGGCCGGCCGTGCTGCTGCTGCACGGCCACACCGCATCCGCGGACATGTTCGTCCTGCCGGAGACACGCAACCTTGCCGAAGCGCTGCTGGACGCGGGCTACGAGCCCTGGTTGCTGGACTGGCGCGGAAGCTGCCGGCTGCCGCACAACGAGGGCCGGGTCCGCTACAGCTACGACGATGTCGCGCTGTACGACATCCCCGAGGCGGTGCGCTACATCCGTTCGAGAATCGGATCCCAGCGGCTGTTCGTGGTGGCCCACTGCATGGGTGCGCTGTCGTTGTCCATGAGTATGGCCGCCGGACTGGTGCCGGAACTCGCCGGTGTGGTCGCGCAGGGCGTGTTCCTGACACCGAAGATGTCCTGGCCGGTGCGGACCCGGTTCCACTTCGCCGGTGAGCTGCTCCGGTCGCGCTTCACCCATCTGCCCGTCGACATCAAGAAGGTCGGGCTGCGGTCGAAATACACCCCGATCTTCGCGTTGGCCTCG
The DNA here is from genome assembly GCF_055600785.1 of Streptomyces sp. NPDC038200. Classification (NCBI taxonomy): domain Bacteria; kingdom Bacillati; phylum Actinomycetota; class Actinomycetes; order Kitasatosporales; family Streptomycetaceae; genus Streptomyces; species Streptomyces sp. NPDC038200. The sequence continues at coordinate 24,754 of NZ_JBVJYH010000029.1, read as the reverse complement.
CTCGGCGCCGACTGTCCCGACCCCAACTGCCAGATGCTGCACAACTCCTCGTGGGGCTCGGGCGGATCACTGTTCGAGCACGACAACCTGGACATCCGCACGCACGATCGACTGGCCGAGTTGTTCGGGTCGGTGCCGACGTGGATACTCCCGCACATCCGCCGGATGGAAATGGCACACGCGGTGCTGCGGTGGAACACGGGGGACTACCGGTACGACCGGCTCCCGGACAACGCGGTGGACCACGCCGACCGCATCGACTGCCCGGTGCTGCTGATGTCCGGCAGCAAGAACAAGATCTGGCAGGACTCCAACGAGCTGTGCCGCGACGTGCTGTCCCGCCGCCACCCGCAGCTGGACGTCCGCTACCTGGAAATACCTTCCTACGGACACGTCGACACGTTCATCGGCCGCGGCGCCGCGCTCGACGTGTTCGGCCACATCATCGACTTCCTGGACCAACACCGGTGAAGGCCCCACCGGCCGAACCAGCCGCCCGTCCCGACGTTGCCATCACGCTCATCACGGCCGTCGCGGGGCGGGCTTCAACTGGGGACGGGCCGGATCGAGGGTGAAGAGGGTGCCGTCGGAGGCCGCCAGGACCAGTGCGCCCTCGTGGAACCACACGGTGGGAAGCAGACCACTGTCGAGCACCTCCCCGCGTGGCGCGGATTCCCACAGCGGGGTGCCGCGGGCCGCGTCGAGGGCGGCCACCCGGCCGCTGCCGCCCGCGAGGTAGACGGTGCGTCCCGCTGGGTCCACCGACACCGTGCCCGGCGTCTCCAGGGTCGTATGGCTTCGCCACAGCCGCTTGCCGGTCACGGGGGAGACGGCGGTGACCAGACCGCTGGAAGTGGCGAAGTACAGAGTGCCGTGCGCCAGGGTGGGCGTCCCTCCCCGGGGGTGCTCGGGCAGGTTCGTCACCGAGCGGTCGGCGGTGTCCGGGTCGACGCGCACGATCCGGGTGTAGATCAGGTCGGGGCTGTTGGTCACGGGCCGGTCGTCCGACTCCACGAAAAGGAGCCGACCGCCCTGGACCCCGGCGAAGCTGCGCTGCTGGGCGGGAGACGTCAGGGTCTGCGCGGAGGTGCCCGTGGGGTCGACGACGAGGAACTTCGTGGCGTGGGAGTCCTCGCCGCGGGCGACGCACTCCACATAGGGGCGGTCACCGACGGCGAGCGGCGAGCAGTCGTACGCCGGGGGAAGAAGGATCTGCCGGCGCACCGTGCCCTGGCGTGCGGAGCGGACGGTCACCGTGCTGCCGTCGCCTTCCTGTGTCAGTGTCAGCCCCGCGGCGTAGGCCGATCCCAGGCTGTCGGTGCGCACGCGATGGGACCAGAGTTTCCTGCCGTCGGCGGCATCGAGCGCGAGGACCGACTGGGACACCCCCCTGCCGTCCTCGCCGGTGATCGTCAGCTCCACGAGGACGACGCCCTCATGGGCGCCGAGGACGGTCGTCACGTACCGGTCGGCGGGCAGGGCGGCAGGGGTGATCCCGGAGCGCCACAAGGTGCGGCCGGTGGAGGCGTCGATGCGTTCGGGCAGGAGCGCGCTGCCGGCGCAGTAGAGGGCGTCGCCGTCCGGTAAGCAGGCGGGTGCTCTGTCGCCCTCGTACCCCGGGGCCTTCCGCACGCCCTGTTCGGCGACCGCGTACGCCGTCGTCTGCCACGGTGTCCAGCCGGCGGGCAGGGCGCCCCACCGGGCGGCGGGTGCGGAGTTCGCCCGTGCGGTGCCGTCGCCGTCACCCGGGGCGAACAGCAGGTACCCCGTCAGGGCTGCGGCGAGCACCCCCGAGACGGCCATCAGCGTGCGTGCGGCGCGTCGCCGCGGGCGGCGATCGACGGCGGTCTCACCGTCGGCGTGCAGCGGGTTGCCGGGGGACGCGGCGGGCGGCCACGGGGCCGGCACCTGCGGCTCGCCGACGGGCGGCTCCGGCAACACCTCGGCCAACTCCCGCGCCAATTGCTCCGGCTCGGGCCTGTCGGCGGGGTCCTTCGCCAGACAGCGGTCCAGCACCGCGCGCACCGATCCGGTCACCCCGTCGAGGACGGGCTCGTTGTGCACCACCCGGTACCCGGTGAGGAAGGGATTGTCGGCATCGAAGGGCCCGTGCCCGGTGAGGCAGTACACCAGCAGCGCGCCGAGGGAGAACACGTCCGAGGCGGGGCCGGCCGTGCGGGCGTCGGCGAACTGCTCGGGGGACATGAACGACGGGGTGCCGATCACCTGACCGGTCTCGGTGAGGGCGTGGTGGCTCTCAGCGGCCCGGGAGATACCGAAGTCGATGACACGGGGACCGTCGTCGGCCAGCAGGACATTGGCCGGTTTCAGGTCGCGGTGCACCACTCCGGCCCGGTGGATGTCCCGCAGCGCCTCCACCAGACCCAGTGCCAAGGGCCGTAACTGGGCGACACGCAGAGGACCGTGGTCGCGAACGAGAGCGGCGAGCGACTGGCCGGGCACGTACTGGGTCGCCATCCAGGGGGTTTCCGCCTCGGGGTCGGCGTCCACCACGGCCGCGGTGAAGGCGCCGCTGACCCGGCGGGCGGCCTCGATCTCCTGCCGGAAACGGGCACGGAAGACGGCGTCGCGAGCGTACTGGTCGTGTACGACCTTGACGGCGACCTCGCGACCGGAACGCGACCTGCCCCGATAGACCCTCCCCATGCCGCCGGCCCCGAGCCGGCCGACCAGCCGGTAGCCGCCGATGGACCTCGGGTCGTCCCTGTACAGCGGCACGCGCACCCCCTCAAGTCGCCCAGTGCTTCATCGTGCAGCGCTTCAAGTCGCCCAGCGCTTCAGTCGTCCAGCGTTTCGCGACGCCGAAGGCGCCAGCATACGGAAGCCGGCCCCGCCGCCACCTCGCCGGCTGTAGCCGTTCCGCCACCCCACTCGGGGCGCGACGGTGGCCGGCCTCTCGCCGCCCGCAACGCCTCGCCGGACCGCCCCTCCCCGTCGCGATGCCCCCGCGTCACGGACGGAGGGCCCTATGTCCGGCCACACTTGCGGGCCGGGTCTGACTACGGTCCGACCTCGCCGTTCGCGCCGTCGGTGTTCTCGGAGGGGCAGGTGACCTCCCAGGCCGCCTCGATCATCCGGAAGATCTCGTCCACCGCGGCCTCCGGATCGTCCGCCTCACGCGCCAGCGCATAGGCGTCGATCGCGAACCGCGCGATCGCCCGACAGGCCGTCGGGGTCCGTGACAGACCGGGATCGGCGGCGATGGCCTTCGCCAGTGATTCCGCGTGGCGCAGCCTCATCGACTCCTCGTACTCCCGCAGGGCGGGTGATGCGTCGATCATGCGCCATACCGGGGCGGCGCCGTCCGCGGAGCAGTGTCGCACCAGGGCGTGGATCTCGCGGCGCAGGGCGGGGATGAGCGGCCCGTGCGGCGCCCGGTCGGTGACCGCCTGTGTGAGGCGCTGCTCGAAGTCCTCGTCCTGCTCGAACACCAGGGCCTCTTTCGAGGCGAAGTGAGAGAAGAGCGTGGTGACGGCCACGTCGGCCTCGGCGGCCACGTCACGGATGCCCACGGCTTCGTACCCGCGTTCCAGGAAGAGCCGCAGGGCGGCGTCGGCGATCTTCTGGCGGGTCGCGGCCTTCTTGCGCTCACGGCGTCCGGTCGGTGTGGTCATGCCTCACCCTATCAAGTGCAAATCCGTAACGGTTTCAAAACCCTAACCGTTAGTGTTACGGTCGCGGCATGAAGAAGGTGAGCTTCGCCGAGTTCGGCGGTCCGGACGTCCTGCAACTCATTGACGCCGAGGAGCCCCACCCGGGCCCCGGCCAGATACGCATCGCCGTACGGGCGGCGGGTGTGAACCCCGTCGACTGGAGGATCCGTGAAGGCCAGGTCCTGGGGGCCCATCCGGTCGAGCTGCCCTCCGGAGTAGGGCTGGACGCCGCCGGGGTGGTGGACGAGGTCGGCGCGGGCGTCGAAGGGGTCGAGGTCGGCGACCACGTGTTCGGCGAAGGGGCAAGCACGTACGCCGAGTTCGCCGTGCTGTCGGCCTGGGCCCGTATGCCCGAGGGCTTGACGTTCGAAGAGGCGGCCGGGTACCCCTCCGTGGTGGAGACCGCGCTGCGCATCATCCGCGAGGCCGGTGTGCGGACCGGGCAGACGCTGCTGGTCAGCGGTGCGTCCGGGGGAGTCGGATCGGCGGTGCTGCAGATCGCCCGTGACCGCGGCATCACGGTGATCGGCACGGCTGGGGCCGCGAACCAGGACTACCTGCGCAGCCTGGGCGCCCTCGCCACGACGTACGACGAGGGCTGGCCCGAGCGGGTGCGGCAGCTCGGCCGGGTCGACGCGGCTCTCGATCTGGCGGGCTCGGGCGTGATCCGCGAACTCGTCGAGCTGACCGGGGATCCGCGAAAGGTGATCTCCATCGCCGATCTCGACGCGCCGAAGCTCGGCGTCCGCTTCTCCGGAACAGCCGGCAGCGTGCCGGACGCACTCGCCGAGGCCGTCAGCCTCATCTCACAAGGCAAGCTCCGCATCCCGGTCGAGAAGTCCTACACGCTCGCCGAGGCCGCGGCGGCGCACACCGACAGCCATGCCGGTCACACGCGCGGGCGCCGGGTTCTGGTCATCTGAAAACCGGATGCGCGGCGCCCACCGCCTCGGCCATCAGCCGAACCGCGGGGGGCGCCGAGGGGACACAGGGGGCGTGGACGCGGTTCGCTTACGCGCGGCTGCCACCTGCCCCTGCCCCGGCCGCGCTCGCCTTCCGGCCGCATGGTCCTGCTGCCGATGACGGACCAGGTGCGCGCCCCGGACGTGGCCGACGGTCCACCACTCCACCGTGCGGATGGAGGCCCGAGAACCGCCCCTGGGGTGAGCCGGGAAACGGCCGGTTCACCGCTCGTCGCCCTTACGGCCCGTCAGCGGGCCAGCCAGATCGCGGCGGCCGACATGACGAGCACGGAAGCACCACAGAAGGCGAGGTGTGTGCGAGGGTAGTCGTACCGCTCGCGTGTCACTCCCTCGTTGATCTCCTGCGCCCACTCCGAGAACAGCTTGCGAGTCGGGTACATGCCGATCGTCAGTCCGATGAGCGCGAACGAGCACACGACAAGCATGTCTTCCAGAGCGAAGCCGCGCCACGTGCCGTACGCCACCGCTCCGGTGCCGCACACCACCCAGATGAAGGGGTACACCGTCCACAATCTCTGGATCGGTATCCACTTCGCCACGGCGGAGCAGTGGATCACGAGGGCTGCGATGGCCAACAGCCACAGCCACTCCGTGGCAACCGACGTGAGCACGGACTTCCCCCTGAGTCGTTCGAACCCGCAGAGAATAACAGCGAGGGGAGAGACAGCCCGTTGGCAGGCTCGCCCGCCGGTGCCGCCATGTGCCAGCCGGCGTCCTCGCGCATCGGGCAGGCCGGCGTGTTGTGTCGGCTCAACGCGCCACCCTCCGCGCTTGGTGCACATACTGGGCAGGTCCCGCTGGCTGGAGCGCTCCCACCTGCGGCAGCGGGCCCCGAGAGGTAACGCGAGATCCGGCACCGCTTCATCGGCGGCTGCCGATAGCGTGAGCGCCGTGATGGTGGGCACTGAAGAATCCCGGCTGGTCGTCCTGCGCGGCAACAGCGCCTCGGGCAAGTCGTCCGTCGCGGCCGGTCTGCGCGAGAGGTTCGGCCGCGGTCTGGCCTTGGTCGGCCAGGACAATCTCCGCCGCGTCGTGCTGCGCGAACGCGACCGGCCCGGCGCGGCGAACATCGGCCTGATCGACGTGACGGCCCGCTACGCCCTTGACGCCGGATTCCACGTCGTCGTCGAAGGCATCCTCTACGCCGACCGCTACGGCGACATGCTCGCCCAGCTGCGCGCCGACCACCGCGGCCCGACCCACGGCTACTACCTGGACGTACCGTTCCACGAAACCCTCACCCGGCATACCACCAAGCCGATCGCCGACGACGTCGACGAGACGCAACTGCGCGACTGGTACCGGCCGCTCGACCTGCTGCCCGACGGGCTGGAGACGGTCATCGGCGCCGACAGCGCCCTGCACGAGACCGTCGACCGCATCATGCTCGACACCGGTCTGGCTCACATGCCCGCACTGGATCGCTGACCGGAAAACCGCTGCGGCAGAGGGTGCGCCTGCCTGTCGGCCGGCTGCGACGGGTGTGGCGATGCTCGTCGCACGAGCCCTCACAGCCGTGTCGGAGGAGGGGCGGACACAGCTGCCCGGAGTGAGCTGCTACAGGGTGCCCGAGGGCAGCCGCTCGAAGAGCGGGCCGTCCGACAAGGCTACGAACGCGTTGGCGTGCGCTCGGGTTCGCCCACGACGGCGAGTGTCTCCTCGGGCACGTCCGGCGACTGCCCGCGGTGACGTTCGGTGGGCCGGGACGGATGACCCGCCAGCCCCTGAACGCGTGCGGCTTCGGGAGGAGGCGTTGACCGGCAGTCAGGTCGGCGGACTCCCGCAGGTAGCCTGCATTGTTCGTGGCGGATGAGGCGGGGGTGTCGCGGTGGGTACAGAGGTTGTCGTCAAGGTGGGTCTCGGGTACGGGGCTCATGGCAAGCTGATGGATGTGTATCAGCCTGCGGGCGCGTCGGAGCCTGTGCCCGCGGTGCTGCTCTGGCACGGCCGCGGCCCCGACGAACGGGACGTCCTCGCGCCGATCGCCCGCGCTGCGGCGGAGCGCGGCGTCGTCGTCATGGTGCCCGATTGGCGCCCCGACGCTGCGGACGGCGGGCGAACGCACCTGAGGGAATCGGCCGTGTTCGCACAGCAGAACGTGGTCCACTTCGGCGGGGATCCCGAGCGGATCACGCTCGCCGGTTGGTCGCTGGGCGGGCTGGCCGCAGTGGGTGTCGCCGTGAACCCGGCCGCATTCGGCAGCTGGAGGCCGCGAGCCGTCGTCGGGATCGCTGGTGCGTACGGATCGCCGGCGCCTACCACCGGCACCGTCCCGATCGACGACCTGCGCCCGGGTGGCGGCCTGGTGCCGCCTACGCCCGTGTGGCTGGTACACGGCACGGTCGATCCAGTGGTGGACGTCGAGCGTTCACGCGAGTGGCGCACGGTTCTCGAGGAACAGGGCTGGCCTGTGTCCCTCCACGAGGTCGCGACCGATCACGCGGGCGTCATCATGACCGAGTTCGTTCCCGAGCACGACCGCTGTCTGCCTGGCACCGCCGACCACGCCCTTGAGGCGGGGGCGCGGACCGCCGACATACTGGCCCGCGCCGCTGGAATCACTGATCAGCACCTCAGCCCTTGATCGCAGTCCACCTGCCGGCCCGGGGAACGCCAGCCGGTGAGTGGGATGGGCGTGAGAGCCGAAGTGGTGCGTGAACTGTTGCGCATGGCCCCCTTGGCCGCGGCCTCCTCCCGCACGGCCAGCTCGCCGTTTGCGCGGGCTCCCCACCTGTCTCAGCAACGGCGTTCTCCGAGGCGTTGCGCAAGGTGGAGCAGATCTGCCCGGCGCAGCCCCCGTCCGTCGAATCCCGGAAGCGGGACATGGAGCGGCCCAGTCCAGTGGGCGGGGATGGCGTCCGGTCCGTAGTACGCCCCCGCGAGGCCGCCCGTGACCGCGGCGACCGTGTCCGTGTCACCGCCGAGGTCGATCGCCGCGCGTATCGCGTCTTCGAAGCTGCGGGTGGTGCGCAGGGCCCAGACGGCGGAGCCCAGGCGGGGCCAGACGGCACCGTTGAACTCGGTCGCCTGATCGGGATGCCAGTGGGGGGTGAGAACCGTGGCATAGCGGCCGCGGTGGTCGGGATGGACAGGAGCCAGGATGTCCGGGAGCGCTGTGAGGGGGGTCGGCGCCACGCGGACGTTGTTTCGGCTCCCCGAGCCGTCGGGAGAAACACACCGACCCAGGGCGGGCGGTGGCAGCCGGCATGCCCGGCACCGGTGTCGAGGGTGCCCCTACGTCGTGGTCAAGGAAATGGGGTGTGTTGGGTCTGTGGGCCAGGCAGCATGACGTTGTGGCTGATCTGCTGTGGGATGACGTGAGCTGTTTCTTCAACCAAGGCGTGATGGGGATATTGGTGGATGTGCGGGTCCCGAATACCTCGGTGGAGGACTGGCAGGCGCTCCTCGATCTTTTCGCGGAGAGGGGCTGGAAGTGCCAGTACTCCGAGGGGAAGACGGTGCTTCCGGTGCCCCGGGCGGAGGCCGTGTTGTCCCGCCCGGCGGATGCCGAGTGCCCGGACCTGCGGGTCTGGCCGACTGCCGACGTGATGGCGATCTTCCGTTTCTACGCCGCCGATGAAGTCGACTGCGATTTCGACCTGTATGAGTTGCAGGGCCAGGATCGACTCGATGTGTTCTGCGGCTTCCTTCGGGAGATCGGGCAGCGGTTGGGTAAATCGGTGCTGATGCTCCAGGGATGCGAAGACGACCATGGCTCCCGTCCGGTACTCGGCTTCGACGTCGAGGCAGATCGCTTCGTTGTCCTCGCAGACCCGCAGGTCACCGGTGACTGAGACCGACGGCTGCGGTTCTCAGACTGTGTCCCACATGATCGGTTTGAGGAGCCGTTTGTAGCAGCAGAGTGCGGCTGCCCGGCTGAGAAAGGCCAGGTAGTTAGGGGGGTGACATTCATAGCGGTGGTTGAGACGCGCCCCAGGCTGGTCGCCGACCCGCCACCGTACCGGCCCAGCCCCGTTCTTCGGGGGCCGATCCATCTGGACATCGAGCAGGGTGACGGTTGACACGATCGCAGCTCAGGTGATCAGCGCCGTACGAGGGACGTATCCCCGGTGCGGCTGCATTTCGGTTGCGCAATCGGCGCTCTTTCGGACTTGCCGTTCCGACGGAGACCGTGTGGCACGGTACTCCGGAAAACCGTCACGAAGTCAGCGTACGGCGGCACCGATAGTGGTGAGTCCGACGGCCCGGGAGGTGAACGCCACGGGTACCGCCACGAGCTGCCCCGACCTCCCGCCCCACGACGGCTCTGCCTCAAGAAGGCCGCGTCGCGGCGCATTGCGAGCAGGACGTCGGCCTGGTGCCCGGCATCGAGGTCAGGATGTTCGAAAGAGGTGGGCGTCCAGGGGGGTCCTCGATCCGCCCGGCCGGCAGTTTCCGCTGGTCCGGCACGGCCGTGAGCGAGGCGGCCGGGCTCGGGACGATCAGCGCGGCCGCCTCGGTCCCCGGAACGGTCGCGGTCTGCTCGTCCCGAGCGGCGAAGACCTCGCCCAGCACTGTCCCCCGGGCCGACCTGGCGCGACCGCGGGGTGCGAGGTGTGCCGGGGAGGGGGAACGCTCGTCCCGGCGGCGGGCGGCGCGAACGGTGTCCGGGCTGGAAGAGCGATGAGTGCTCGGCCCAGTCCGCCACGGATCCGTCCGGCCCCCGTCTCCGGCAGCGGTGAGGGCGCCGATGCAGGTCACACGGTGGGCCGGGGCCCCGCGGCGCGGCGGAGGCGATTGGCGATCGCCAGTCCCAGCCCCTCCTCCACCGGCAGCGACGCAATGATGAGGTCGCAGCCCTGCTGGTCGAGTTCGCGCAGGAACCCGTACAGCCCGCGCGCGTAGGCGGCCGTGGAGGCGGGGACCGTCACCACGGCGTGCGCCTTCACCGGGGCGTCGGCGAGAGAGGCAGGCAGGAAGACGCCCACCTGGTGCCCCAGCTCCCGAGCCTGCTCCGCCTCGGCGACGACCTTCTCCGGCTCGACGAGGACGACCCGCGCCCGCGGCGCGTAGTGGGACGGGTGCTGGCCCGGCACCCGGACCCGGCTGGTCGAAGGGACCGCAAGCGGGTACCCCAGCACCGCTTCGAGGTCCTCGCGCGTCACTCCGCCCGGCCGGAGAATGCTCAGGGCATCGCCGGTGGCATCGACGATGGTCGACTCCACGCCGACCTCACAGGAGCCGCCGTCCAGCACGAAGTCGACGGCATCACCGAGCTCGGCACGGACGTGATCCGCCGTCGTGGGACTGACCGAGCCGAAGCGGTTGGCGGACGGCGCCGTGATACCGCCGCCGAAGGCCGACAGCAGCGCGCGTGCGACGGGGTGGTCGGGCACGCGCACGGCCACCGTCTCCAGGCCGCCGGTCGCTTCGAGTGGCACGCGGGAACCGCGCCGCAGGACCAGCGTGAGGGGTCCGGGCCAGAAGTGTTCGGCCAGCAGGCGCGCCGGCGCGGGCACGTCCTCGACCCAGTCGTCCAGCTGCTCCGCGCCGCCGATGTGGACGATCAGCGGGTGGGAGGGCGGCCGCCCCTTGGCCTGGAAGATTCGCGCGACAGCGGCTGGGTCCTCGGCGTTGGCGCCCAGACCGTAGACCGTTTCGGTCGGAAGGGCCACCAGGCCGCCGGCGCGCAGCACACTGGCCGCCTTCTCGATATCACTGGTTCTTGCCGTCACCCTGCCAATCCTAGAAGCACAGAGGACCCGCGACGGCCGTGATCCATCTCAGCGCCGACCACCATTCCGTCGCTCCCGCCCGCACAGCAGCACCGCGCAGGCTCCGACGGTCAGCAGCCCACCGGCCAGGAACGTGTCCCGCACGCCGGCCAGTGGCAGATCCAGTCCTCCGAGGGCGGCGCCCGCCGCCATACCGGCGTTGTAGGAACCGGAGTTGGCCGCGAGTGCGATATCTGTGCGGCCCGGCGCGCAGCGCAGCATCGCGTTCTGCGTGGTCATGAACACCGGCCCGAGCGCACCGCCCATCAGCGCCAGGAACACCACAGCCGCCACCGGATCGGCGCCGGCCGCGTACAGGCCGAGCATGCCCACTGCCTGCGTCGCCACGGCCGTGGTCGGTGCGGACTGCGGAAAGCGGTCGAGCAACGCACCGGTGATGCTCACCCCGACCAGACACGCCAGACCGAAAGCCACGAACAGTGCGCTGACACTGCTGGGGGTGAACCGGCTCACGTCACCCAGGAACTTCACGATGTAGGTGTATCCGGTGAACGCCCCGGTGGCCGGAGAGCGTCCCGGCCACGAGCACCGTCGCGAACCGACGGGCATCAGGGCTGATCGCGTAGGCGGCGGGCTCTTCTTCCGGACGAGAGGTCGGCAGCACAACGGCGATCGTCACCAGAGAGACGAGCCCCAGGGCCGCCGGCGTGGCGACGGGCACCTGCCAGTCGCTCTGCCGGCCGAGCCAGGTGCCGGCCGGAACACCGAGCACCAGGGCCAGCGAACCAGCGACGGACAGCGCCCCGACCACACGCCCACGAACCTCGGGCGCGAACAGACCCACCGCGACCGGCCCCATCACGGCCCAGAACAGCGCCTGGGCGAGCGCCGTCAGCAGCCGCGCCACCAGGAGCGACCAGTAAGAGGCCGACAGCGCCGCACCCAGACTGGACACGACCAGCGCAGCCAGCAGTCCCGTGAGCACGTGACGTCGGGGCACGGCCCGCACGCAGTGGGCGAGCGGCACCGACGCGACGGCCACCGTGACGGCGTAGCCGGTCACCAGGAGACCGACCGCTGACAGGGGCACCCGAAGGCTTTCCGAGATCAGCTCCAACAGGCCGACCGGCAGGCTCTCCGCAGTGTTGAAGGTGAAGGCCGCCAGCATCAGGGCCGCGAGCACCGGCAGAGCGTGCCAGGGAGCCGGTTGCCCTGGGACCGCGCTGTCTCTGCCTTCTCCCGCCCGATGCGTCTGCTCCACGGCACTGTCCATGGAAATACCTCACCGGGCTCACCAGTCCCGCCGCAACCGAATTGATCTGCCAGACATGGGCGAGCTCGGGGGAACAAGTACGGCCTTCGGGTTCGGCCGGTCACCCGGGTTCGAAAAGCCGACGGAGAACTGCGGGCGGAGCGTTCTCACCCCACCTGGCGGGCCCGTGGCCGGTGCGGTGCGGCCTCTCCAGGTGAACGACTTCCTTCCCCGTCATGGCCAGGAAATAAGACAGCCCCTGCTGCTCAAGATGAAGAGCGCGGAAAGTAACAGGGCGGCTGCCGCCTGTCAAGTCCCGAATTTCAGGAACATGAATCTACGTGAGCTCTTCGGCTTAATGGAAGCAGGCCGGAAAAAGCAGCCGGCCCGACAAAATGATCCGACACCCGTAAGGCGGGATCTCATCCGCCGGGCCAGGGCCGCTGAACAGGGCACCTGAATCCTCAAGGGTACGGACCGACTATTTTCGATAGAGGAGAAAACCATGAACCGCATTTCTCGCAAGCAGCGTTTCGCCCTGCTCGCCGCCACGTCCACGCTCGCCGCAGGCGGAGCCCTCCTGCCGTCCGGTGCCTTCGCTGCACCGGCACCGCACGCGCTGACCGTGGCCGCGGCTCAAGCGCACAACCACCCCGATCACTTGGCCGATCGGAACAAGGTCACCACCATCACCAAAACCTCCACCCGGACCAGCACCAGGAGTCTGCCCGGCCACAGGCTTCAGGTCACCGTCACGGAGACCAAGACCGTCATCAAGATCAAGAACGGGAACGTGGTCTCGAAGAAGGTCACCGTGGTCAAGCGTCAGCAGATCATCAACCTGGACTTCCGTGACCACAACCAAGGCCAGGATGGAGGAAACGCCGACGACGAATAAGGGAACGCCTGCCATTTCGATGGCGACTGGTCTGGCCAGGATTAGCGAAAGCGTCCTGGCCAGACCAGTGGGTCGCGCATGAATATCCCCGACTCTTTACGTCCCGAGGATCCGACGCCCCCGCTGGGAATCCGGACACGGTACTTGTAGGAGATTACAGCCGTGCGTCCGGGTCGTCCCGGCTCAGTCGAACCGCAGGTCGGAAAGCTGTCGTTCGAGAGTGGTGACGTCGTCCTCGGACGTCTCCCCGGTCGGGCGGGCGGCCGTGGCGGCGGCCAGCTCGGTGGCCGCCCGCCGGATGCGCGCCGGCAGACCCTCGGTGTACTCGTCCCCACCGGAACCCCAGTCCTCCGACGCCGCGTACACCGCGGTGGGGACGACGGCGGCGCGCAGGTAGGCGAAGAGCGGACGCATGGCGTGCTCCAGTACCAGGGAGTGGCGGGCCGTGCCTCCCGTCGCCGCGACGAGAACCGGCTTGCCGGTGAGGGCGTCCGGATCGATCAGGTCGAAGAAGGACTTGAACAGTCCGCTGTAGGAAGCCGTGAAGACGGGGGTGACGGCGATCAGGCCGTGGGCGCCCGTCACCGCGTCGATGGCGGTGCCGAGGGGAGCCGACGGGAAGCCGGTCACCAGGTTGTTGGCGATGGCGCCGGCCAGTTCCCGCAGCTCGATGACGTCGACCTGGACGTCGTGGCCCTGGGCGACGAGTTCAGCGCGCGCCGCCTCGGCGAGACGGTCGGCGAGCAGGCGTGTGGAGGACGGGGTGCTCAGGCCCGCGGACACGGCGACGATCCTCACGCGGCGGACACCTCCTGGGCGGCACGCAGGGACTCGTGCGTGGGGGCGTCCGGCACATCGGCCGGGCGGCCGACCGCGAACTCCTTGCGCAGCACCGGCACCACCTCCTCGCCGAGGATGTCGAGCTGCTCCAGCACCGTCTTCAGCGGCAGCCCGGCGTGGTCCATCAGGAACAGCTGGCGCTGGTAGTCGCCGACGGTCTCACGGAAGGACAGCGTCCGCTCGATGACCTGCTGCGGGGAGCCCACGGTCAGCGGGGTCTGCTCGGTGAACTCCTCCAACGAGGGCCCGTGCCCGTACACGGGCGCGTTGTCGAAGTAGGGGCGGAACTCCTTCACGGCGTCCTGGGAGTTCTTGCGCATGAACACCTGGCCGCCGAGACCGACGATGGCCTGCTCGGGCCGGCCGTGACCGTGGTAGGCGTAGCGCCGCCGGTACAGCTGGACCATCCGCTTGGTGTGGTCGGCCGGCCAGAAGATGTTGTTGTGGAAGAAGCCGTCGCCGTAGTACGCGGCCTGCTCGGCGATCTCCGGGGAGCGGATGGAGCCGTGCCAGACGAACGGCGGCACACCGTCCAGCGGGCGGGGCGTGGAGGTGAACCCCTGCAGCGGGGTGCGGAACTTCCCTTCCCAGTCCACGACGTCCTCGCGCCACAGCCGGCGCAGCAGCGCGTAGTTCTCCTTGGCCAGGTTGATGCCCTGCCGGATGTCCTGCCCGAACCACGGATACACGGGGCCGGTGTTGCCGCGGCCCATCATCACGTCGACCCGGCCGCCGGCCAGGTGCTGGAGCATCGCGAAGTCCTCCGCGATCTTCACCGGGTCGTTGGTGGTGATCAGCGTCGTGGACGTGGAGAGGATCAGCCGCTCCGTGCGGGCCGCTATGTAGCCCAGCATGGTGGTCGGCGACGACGGCACGAACGGCGGGTTGTGGTGCTCACCCGTCGCGAAGACGTCCAGCCCGACCTCCTCCGCCTTCAAGGCGATGGCGACCATCGCCTTGATCCGCTCGTTCTCCGACGGGGTACGGCCGTTGGTCGGATCGGGGGTGACGTCCCCCACCGAGAATATTCCGAACTGCATGGAGCCTCTTAGTGCCGGCAATGGTGTGTGCCGGAAACTTAGGCCTGGATCAGGCCGTCGTCATGCCTGTGCGTGCAGGAAGATTGGCCTGTGGACGCCCTTTCGCGACGGTCCTCCGCCGTGCTGCCCCGTCACCCACGAGCCCGCTGAGCCCGTCGGCACGCGGACACCGCGCACGCACGTCGTGGCGTGGCTGCGGGGCTTGTCATCGATCTCGAGACACCGCTCGCCCGCGCCACCGAAGAACGAAGCTCCCCGCGCAGGCAGAACAAGCTGAGCACGGCCGGAACCGACCCGCCGCGGTCCGTGGCGACTGCCGTGGCGTCGGGCGCATGCCGGTTGTGAACCGGGTGCCTTTCGGGTCAGGGCTTCACCCGCGGGGACCGTGCTGCTTCGCTGGCGGGGTGAGGGAAAGCAGCCGGACGCGGGTGCCCGGACCGGAGCAGGCGGCGTGAGCAGAAACGGGCGGAACGGCGGCGGGCGGGGCGCAGCGGACCGAGGCGCAGCGCTCCGCCCGTGCCGCGCCCCACACGGCCGCACGGCATCACCCGACGCACAGGGGGATCGGCTGCACACATTGCGGCGGGTGACATGGGAAGAACTGGGAGCAGCAGACACGGACGCTCGACGAGGCGAGGGGGCGCGGTGACCGACGCGGAGACCGAGGAGAGCGGAGGCGTCCGGGCGCTGCGCGCCTGGGTGCTGGCCGCCACGAAGCGAGCGCTACGGCTGTACCCGCCGGCCTCCGCCGCCGCCGACCCGAACGTGTACGACGGCTCGATCGCCGAACTCGAACAGCTGCTCCGGCTGCTGGAGCACGACGCGGAACTGCGTGCCACGGTGACGGTCCAGCTCGGCTCCGTCCTGACGATGCGGCACCTGGCGAGAGGCGGCGTGCCGCACGACCGGGAGCGTGCCCGGCGGCTGCTGCGGGAGGCCCGGGATCCCTCCACGGCGACCGGAGCGGCGACGGACGCGGACGACAGACGGTGGGCCGCGCTGTCGCTTCTCTCCCTCGTGCTGCCCTTGCCGAAGACGCGCCTTGCCGATGACCGGCCTCCCGCTCTGTCCGGCCTGCTCGACTGGAACACCGAGTTGGGGCCGGCGGGGATGGCGGACGCCGTCGTCGAGATACGGGAGTTGCTGGCCGAGGTCGAGGATCTGCCGCTGCCGCCGGAGCGGCGCGCGGAGCTGCGGCAGACGAGCACCGTGCTCGCACAGCTGGCCGGACCCGGCTCGCCCTTCCACGCCGTGCACAGGTTCATGGACGGGATGTCCGGCGGATTCCCGCACGGGGACGATTTCCAGCGGGTGGCGGACATGTTCTCGGGTCTTTCCGACTCGCAGGCCGGCCCGGAGTCCGCCCCTCGCGAGGAAACCTCCGCCACGCCAGGTCCGGCCCCCGGCGGCACCGAGTCGATCGTCGCTCTGAACGCCGTCGTCCCCTCGATGTTCGAGGCGATGGAAGCGGTACAGAGCGGCGATCCGGAGGCCCTCGACCGTGCGCTGGGCCGCCTGCGGGACGCGCACCGGCGGATGCCGCCCGGCCACGAGATGGGACCCCAGGTCGAGATGGTCACCGCCGCCATGCTCCAGCTGAGCAAGCTGGTCGGCGGAAGCCTCCACGACGAGGCGCTCGGCCGTACCTCCCTGGAGACGCTGGGCGAGCTGACCGGCGAGTTCGCACCGGACCCCGCACATCCGGTCAGCCGCGAGTTCGCGCTCCTGCTGCGCGTGCTGCCCCTCACCATGCGACTCCGTGCGGCTCACGAGTCGGAGGACGTCGAGACCGTGCGCGCCGTACACGCCGAACTCGTCGCACTCGAAGCCGAGACACCGCGGGATCACAAGCTCCGTAGCCTGGTCATGGGGGGTCTCGCCCAGTCCTGCATCACGCTCGGCATGCTGACGAACGACAGCGGCATGCTGCTTCGCGGCACCGACTGCCTCGACGAGGCCACGGCGGCGGCGGACTCGCTGCCACCCATCGTCAAGCAATGGATGGACCAGGTCGGCCTCGCCTCCGACGTCCTGCGCGCCAGGGTCACCGACGACGCGACGCTGCTCCAGGAGCACACACCCCCGCCTCCCGACGCATCGCAGGCTCAGCAGTGGACCTCCATGATGTCCCAGTCCCTTCAGTACGGCCTCACGCACGATCCGGCGAAACTCGACCCGCTCATCGGGGAACTGGAGCAGATCCGCGACAAGACCCGGCAGGGTCGGCAACCCTGGTTCGCCGCCGACGCCCTGTGGCAGCTGGCGTTGGCCTACCGTGCCCGCTGGCACCACACCGAGGACGCGACGGCTCAGGCCGCGGGCACGGACACCGCGTGGGAGGCGCTGCACGCACTGGCGGGCGACGTCATCCTCCAGCGCGGCGCCGATCACGGTCTGCTGACCGCACGCTCCGGGGCCGAGCGCGGCGTGGAGGCCGCCGCATGGGCCGCCTCACAGGGGCGCGTGGAGGATGCGCTGGCCGCGTTGGAACTGGGCAGGGCCCTGGTGCTGCACGCGGCGTCCACCGCACGAGCCGTACCGGAGCTCCTCGAAGCGCGCGGGCACGGGGAGCTCGCCGCGGCATGGCGGGCCGCCGGCGCGCGGGCGACCGGCACGGGAGACGACGGCACCGAGGGCGGGCCGCCGGGGGAACTGCCGAGCACGTTGCGCCGCCGCGCCATGGAGGCGCTCGGCCACCGGCAGCAGCGTCTGTTCACGACGCCCACGGCGCACGAGCTGGCGGACGGCCTCGCCGAGGCCGGAGCGGACGCGCTCGTCTACCTGCTTCCCGGCAAGGGCGAGACGCAGGGGCTGGGGATCGTCGTGTGCCCGGACCACAGCGTCGGCGTGGGAGGTCTTCCCCTGCTGTCGGACACCGGGAGCGCACCTCTCGAGCACTACCTCGACGCGGCGGCGGCACGCTCCCGCAACCCCGGCGACCCGAGCACCGAACAGGCATGGGAGGAGGCGTTGTCGGAGCTGTGCGACTGGGCGTACCACGCCGGGCTCGAAGATGTTCTCCAAGGCGTCGAGAAGCGGCTGGCAGCCGCTTCACCCGGCGGTGAGCGCCGTCCGGGCCCGCTCAGGATCGTCCTGGTGCCGTGCGGGCGGCTGGGCGTCGTCCCCTGGCACGCGGCCCGCCTGCCCGCGGCGGCGCCCCACGACTACGTCTGCCAGAGCGTTGTCATCAGCTACGCGGCGTCCGGCGGCCAACTGCTGCAGGCCGTGCGGCGCACTCGCCGGGACACGGCCGACGCCGCGGTCCTGATCGCCGATCCCCGGCTGACGCTGACCTACGCCGAACGGGAGGCCACGGCGCTCCGCGAGACGTTCTACCCACAAGCACGACTGTACGGCGAGTTCTACGAACCGTCTGTGGAACCGGTGGCGCCGGGTACCCCCGACGAGGTCCTCGCGCTCCTGTCCGAGTCCCCCTCCCTGCTGCACGTGGCCTCGCACGGCTCTGCCGGGGTGCGTCCGACGGTGTCGGCGCTGCACCTCGCCTTTCCGGACGGGACCGACATGCTGCCGGCCGAGGAGGGCGGTCCCGGGGCCCAGCCGGACCTGGGCATGCTGACCGTGACCCGGCTCCTCGACCGGCCGTGGCACGAACAGCAAGCCTCGCACGGTCCGTTGGTGGTCCTGAGTGCTTGCGAGACCGACCTCAGTACCCGTGACCACGACGAGGCGCTGACCCTGACGACGGCCTTCGTCTCGGGTGGGGCACGCAACGTGGTGGGATCGAGGTGGACCGCTCAGGACGGGGCCTCGGCGCTGATGATGGCGGTGTTCCACCACTACCTGACCGTCGAGGGGCAGGAACCGGCGGACGCGCTCAGGGCCGCGCAGTTGTGGATGCTCGACCCGGATCGTGAGAATCCGGGCTCGCTGACCGGTGAACTGCTGCGCGAGATCCGGCGCCCGGAACTCGAACGGCTCTCGGTCTGGGCGGCGTTCATCCACCAGGGGCACCCGGGTCCAGCACGGTCGAGGGTGGGCGCGGATCGGCCCACCTCCGCGGAGGGAGCCGTATGAACCCGCAACGGCTGCTCGGCCCAGGGATTCGCGTTCGGAGTCCGTGACGGCGCGTTCGTGAACACCGGCAGGTCAGGGGCTCGGCACTCCCTTTCGCCGGGGCCGCCGCCCAGGCACACCACGTCACGACTCCCGGTGGGGCACGAGGTGGTTAAGGTGCCCCGGTGACAGAATTCAACGTTCTTGGCGACATCACCGGCTGGCAACGGGACTTCGAGCAACGGCTGCACACCTCGTACACGGCGGCCGGGATCGGTGAGGCCGCGGCGGAACGCGTGCTCGAGGAAGCACGGGCCGGCATCGGCGACTGGACCGTCGTCGAGATCACCGACGCCGGGACACGGGTGGGACACGTCGCCGTCGTCACGGCCGACGACGGCGACACGCGCGTGGGCCGGATCGGCGACCTGTGCGTCGACGCCCGCCATGCCGGCCGGGGGCACGAGGAAGCCGCCCGTCACTGGGCCGAGGAGTGGTGCGCGGAACGCGGCGCACGCCGACTGGACATACGGCTCGCCGGGCCCGCGGGCAAGCTGTTCGACGGCTACGACATCCGCGGGCAGCTCAGGGCGCGGCCCGTCGGTTCCCCGCCGGAATCACTCCACGGTGTCACGGGGCGACCGATGACACGGGCCGAGTACCCCGAGTGGGCCGCCGCGGAGAAGGCCGCCTACGTCGGTGACATCGTGCGGGCAGGAGCCATGAGCCGCGAGGAGGCCGTGCGCAAGGCCGACCGCGACTTCGCGAAACTGCTTCCCGAGGGACTGACGACGCCCGACAACACGTTCCTGGTGCTCGAGGCGGCGGGCGAGCGGATCGGCACCGGCTGGCTGAAACACGGCCATCTCCCCGGGGTCACCTACGGTTACTCGCTCCACATCCAGGAGCGGCACCGCGGCAAGGGCTACGGCCGAGCCGCGATGGCGGCCGGCGAACAGGCGACGTTCGCGGCCGGTGACTCGGCGCTGATGTTCACCGTGTGGGGCGGCAACCAGGTGGCCATGAACCTGTACACCGGCGCCGGCTACCGGGTCGTCGAGGAGAGCCGTTCCACCATCCTCCCCCGCTCGGCGTCCTGACACGAGAAGTCGCGGCGTCCGCCCACCCCGAGCGCGGGAGCGTGCGCGAGGGGCCGGGTTCGCGTCACGCGATCCTTCGGGGCCCCGGTCCTCGTCCGTGACGGGGAAGCCTGCGTCCCGGTGAGCCGGCATCCCCGGCTGCTCCCGTCCCGGAAGACCTCGCGGTCCTCCGGCTCGCGCACCTTCCGGTGGCGGACGCGGCCCTGGGCGGTCGGGCGGTACCTGTCCTCGCATGCTTCCCGACGGCTCGGCAGGACGGCGTTTCCCACGCCGCCCGGCCCCGTTCGAGGTCTAAGCTCGGCCCGTGGGGCAGCCGGAGCAGCGTGCCGAGGGCGCGGGACCGTTCACCACCAGACTCACCTGGCACCTTCCCGGTGGCGGCAGCGCGGTGTGGGACTCACGGATCGCGCGTCGGCGCGGAATGCTCGCCGTCCGTCCTCCCGGTGCGGCGGACAGCCGGCCCACCCGTGCGGACGCCGTTGCCATCGGCCGACTGCGCAGGCTCAACGCCATCGCGGCGGTCGCCTTCGTCGTCGGCGGAGCCCTCTTCGCCGCCGGCGCGGCCGTTGCCCAGTTCGGCTCCGGCGACGCCACCGAGTGCGCCTCGATCTACTTCGTGGGCGGCTTGTTCTTCAACACCGGCGGTTACGTCTCGCTGCTTCAGGTGATCAACTCTCCCCGTCACGTCGCCGGCGGCGAGGGCCGGCTGGTCACCCACCGCTGGCGGTGGTGGAGCTATGAGCCGATGCGAGTGGACTGGCTGAGCACTTTCGTCCTCTTCGTGGGCACACTCGTCTTCGCCGTCTCCCTGCTGGACTCGTTCCTGCGGGGCCTGAGCGTCCAGCAGGTCAACCGGCTGATCTGGGCGCCGGACCTGGTCGGCTGTCTGCTCTTCCTGGTCTCCGGGCACCTGGGCTTCGTGGAGATCTGCCACGGCGGCCTCTGCGTACGCTCACGCAGCCTGGGCTGGTGGATCGTCGCTGTGAACCAGTTCGGCTCCATCCTGTTCATGGTCTCAGCGATCGCCGCCTTCACCCGCCCCGCCACCGGAGACCTGATCGCCTCCGGCATCGCCAACTGGGGCACCCTCATCGGCGCCCTGTGCTTCTCGCTCGGCGGCCTCCTCCAGCTCTACGAACACCCCTGAATCCGAGGGCCGCTCGTCGGCCGATCGGCCATGAATCCGAGACGGGCCGGTCAGCCTGTCACCCCGCGTGGGCGACTGGCGGCCTGGATCTTTCGGGCGCCGCCGAAACCGGCAGCGCGGCGCCGCCGTGGTGGCGGTGGGGGAGCGGCATGACTGTGCGCGCACAGCACGCGACTCGCAGCGCCCTGCTGCGGCTTTTCGGGTGAGCCGTGACGCCTGTCCGACCTCCTTGGCGGATCATGGCTGTGACCAGGGGGCTGTGAACGCAACACGTGAGAAGACGCAGCACAGGAGAAGAGGAGTTCTCGATGGTCGACGCACCGGTTCTGGTTCTCGCGGCAACCGGCGGTCAGGGCAGAGCTGTGACGGGCGCGCTGCTGGGCCGCCAGGCCCGGATCCGGGTGCTGGTCCGTGACCCGGACCGCGGAGCCGCGCGGGAACTGGCGGAACGGGGAGCCGAAGTGGTGGCGGGGTCGCTGAGCGACCACCGTTCGCTCGCCGCGGCCATGCGCGGGGTGAGCAGTGTCTTCGCGTTCACCACCCCCTTCGAGGCGGGGGTGGAGGCGGAGGTGGGGCAGGGAAGGGCGATCCTGTCCGCTGCGACGCAGGAGCGCGTCCCGCACCTCGTGTTCAGCTCGGTGGCGGGAGCCGACCAGGACAGTGGAGTGCCGCACTTCGAGAGCAAGGCGCGCATCGAGGCGGACTTGGCCTCCGGCGACGTGCCGTACACGATTCTGGGGCCGACCTACTTCTTCGACAACGCGCTGGGCGGACAGGAACGCATCCGCCAGGGCTTTCTGGACCTGCCGCTGCCTCCCGACCGGCCGTTGCAGCAGCTTGCCCGCGCCGATCTCGGCGCGTTCGCGGCGGAAGTGATGCTCGACCCCGCTCCCTACATCGGGCGGCGCATCGAGCTGGCCGGCGATGCCCCCACTCCCACGCAGATGGCGGCATCGCTGAGTACGGCGCTGGGTCGGGAAGTCCGCCACGCACCGGTACCCCTGGCGGCGGTGGACGATCCCGATATGCATGCGATGTGGAGCTTCCTCAACGGATCCGGCTACCGCGTCGACATCCCCGCGCTGCACGAGGCTCACCCGGAGATCCACTGGACTCGCTTCGCGGACTGGGCCCACCGGACGTGGGCCGGCGCGCGCTGAGCCGTCCGTCCGAGTGTGCGAAACAGGTGCGGCCCGCGTGTGCGGGCCGCACCCTTGTTGCGACGGTCGGTACGGCGCGGCCGGGGCCTCGGCGCAGTCGGTCCTCCACGGCCGGCAGGTCGAGGGCGGGGCCCCGCGGCACGCGCAACCGCGCTCGGATCAGTGCTGGTCGCCGGACGGGTCCTCGGGCGCCAGGAGTACGGCTACACGGCTGTTGTGGACAACGGCGTCGCTCACTCGGGGGTGGACGAGGGCCTCGAGTGTTCCGCGGTGGTGGGGGCTGAGGATCAGGAGGTCGGCCTGCCATTCCTCGGCGGCGGAGGAGATGATGGTGGCTATCTGGGTCGTCAGGGCGTTGGTGACGGTGCCCTCGGCCTCAACGCCTGCGTCACGCAGGCCGGTGACGGCCTCATCGAGGATCGCCTTGGCTTCTGTGTCGTCCTCCAGGGGGACCACGGCGGCAAGCGTCGCCGCGGAAGCGGCCACATGCAGAACACTGACCTTGGCCCCGGTCAGCCGGGCCATGTCACCGGCCAGGCGTACGACGGCGTGGCGGGCGGGGCTGGAATCAATAGGGACAAGAATGCGGTGGAACATTACTTTCGTCCTTTTTCGGTTATATACGGGGTGCTATGGAGATGTGGCTATCGGGTGTGTCCGCGCGCTGGGCGCGACGCCCGTGCCGTCGAGTGCCTGGAGGGCACGGTCAAGCACTCTCCTGAACGTTCCGTCAGTACCGGTGTATTCCGGGGGAGTCGAGTGATCCTCCGTGACCGTGGAGCCCTCGGGCCGGCAAGGCAGGACGCCACCACCCGAGGTGGGCAGAAGACGCGGGGCCGGACCACGTGCCCGGATGTACCTCGGTGTGTGGCTGGGCGCATGCACTCGACCGCTTTTGGTGCTCGCCGACGGTCCGCGGTTCGCCCGGCAGGGGGCTGGGTCTGGCCATCGTCGCGCAAGGGATCGCCGGCCTTGAGTCGTTCCGCGATCGCCAGGGTGGCTCGACGAGAAAGGTGGTGAGGCTGCGTGCTGGGCCACGAGTGTGGGGGTCACCCGCCGGCGCGGCCGCGAGTGCTTCGTCACGGAGGCGGCGGGTAGACCAGGTGCCCTTCGCGGACCCGCGCGTTCTCGTTCAGCACGGCCGGCTTCGACGTCGTGGGGGACATGATGTGCACCACCTCCGCGCCGGCGACGAGCAGGGCGTCGGTGACGAGCCGCCGGTGGCAGCGCCAGGGCACCGCCTCACTGCACATGATCGCCGGCCGTTCGTGCTCGGCCAGCTGCAGGAGTTCGTCGAGGCCCGCCGCGAATTCCTCGCCTGCCATGTAGTCGGCGTAATCGCGAAAGGCCTTGACCCGCCACGCGCCGTTCTCGCTCGGTACTCCCTTGGGGGTGTGCCGGCGCCCGCCGAGGCGGCGGATCCAGCGGTATCCGATGTCGGACGGCAGAGACTCCTCGATCGCGGACCGGTTCCACTGCGGGTACGTCCTGGACGACGGGAACGAGCGGACGTCGACCAGGAACGTCACGTCATGAGCCCGCAGCATCTCCATCACCTCGTCGAAGCCGCGCGTCGAATGCCCGACGGTACAGATACGGTTGGTCATCCGGCCGGCACACCTTCGTCAGTGATCCTCTGCTCCTGACACACGTACCCCATGGACCGGCGCAGCGCAGATCAGCGCAGGCAGCGCCTGGGCCACTTGGCGGGCGTACCTCATTTCGGCGACTGCCGCTGCTCTGCGCGAGGCCCTTGACCCGCACGTGGCGGTCAGGCCGCGCAGCCGGTTGTGACGCAGCTGATGCGCCTGCTCATTGATCTTGGTTGTGACCTGCTGTAGCTCAGCTGTGCCGAGCGGGTCCGTTCCCCGCGAACCGCCCCCGGCCGCAGTACGGAGCCGACGGGTAGCTGATTGAGCCGGGCACCAAGGGACACGGAACCCGTGGTGTCCATGCCGGGCCGGGCGTGGGCTAACTCGTCCAGCCGTGGGCCACGTCGACCACGACCCGGTCGTCCAACTGGGTGACGCGGAACGGCAGTCGGGCGCGTACACCCAGACCGACCTGCGTCTGTCCCTCGAAGGTGCCGCCGAACCGGGTGTCCCGGAACGCGCTGTACCCGCTGACGTCCACGCCGGGCAGGGCCTTGCCCACCTTCCCCGGATAGGTCGGCACGCCGGCCTCCACGTCGTAGCTCCACGCGCCGACGCGGATGTCGAGGATCGCCCCGCCGGTGACGGGTATGTACTCGCCCGAGGGGTCCGCGTAGAACCGGTCCACGTACTGGACGTGGTAGCCGATCCGGTCGCCGCCGCCGGGGACGTCGAACACGATGCGGTCGTAGCACTCGTGCTGTCCGGTCCTGATGTCCTCCAGGTGAGCGGCCCCCATGGCGGTACCACCCTTGGCGCCGCTGCCCCAGCCCGTCGGACAGGCCGCCGCCGCGCGCGGCCCCTCCGCCGCGGCCGCGCCCGCGGTGCTCGCCGCCGTCCCCAGCATGGCGCTCGCGAGCACGAGCGCCGCCATTGCCGCTCTGACACGTCGCATCCTGTCCTCCTTGGTCGCGTGACTCTGATACCAGGTGAGACGGCCGGCAGTATCGGATGGTTGTACGCGAGATGGGGACAAATGGGGAATCTTGGCGTCCGTGGGTCCGTGGGTCCGTGGGTGGTCTGCTGCTGGACGTCGCCGGTGGGCGCCGTAACAGTCCGGCGGCGGCGTTGCCCTGCTCGCCGAGCTGTCGTGTCGCGGTGGCCCGGCGGCTGTGCCCTGTGCGACCCCGGCGTCGGCGGCACACTCCGACCGCGGCAGTTCATGGGTCGGTGCTGCGGTGCGTGAGCGGCGGGGTTGGGGGAACCATGCATGACGCGCGGCGTGCATATGCCCCGTACTTCGTGGAAGTAACCCGCACTTTGTGTGCTTGTAGGCGTGATGTAAGGGCACCTGGTGGCCAGGAGGTTGATAACGATGG
>NZ_JBVJYH010000028.1:0-91812 GCF_055600785.1 Streptomyces sp. NPDC038200 | reverse complement strand
AGATCTTCATTCGATCCGATTTCCTCGGTGCTTTCCAGGTTCCCGCTTCCGCGTTTCCCTTTCCGGCGGTTCCGACTCTATCAGATCCTTTCGGTTCCGATTCCCGGTCGGCGGGGTTTGTCTACGGGCTTTTCGGCTTTTGCCTCCGGCCTTTTGACGTTCACTACGCTAGCCGATTCCCTCGGCGACTCATAATCGAGTCTCGCGAGTTCGAATTCGGGTACGCGGGCGCACCAGAAACGACCCCGGTGAGGGGGTGGGAGCTAGGTGGTGGGTTGGCCGCTCCGGCTGCAGGCGATCGCCGTACCCGGTTCAGCGGCTCGGGCTACATTACGCATCCCTACGAGCCGAGTCAACTTCGGCGCCGCCTCGGTACATGGGCCCGGTAGGGGCTGACCGTCGGGTCGTCGCCGACCCAGTACCGCCACGGGTGGAGGTCGCCGTTCCCGCCCTCTCCGGCAACCCCGGTGCGGGGACCGCTGCGTACCTGCTCAGCGGGGGTCGGCGCGCCCGTCAGTATGCGCAGCGGTGTCTCGCCGGAGGTGCACGCGTCCGTGCCGTCCAGTGCCCGGTCCACTTCCAGCGCCGTGGCGAGCCGGGCCGGCCCCTTGGCCAGTTCCTTGTCGTTGCGGGCCGAAACACGTCGCTTGCGAGCCAGCTCGGCGCCCTCCACCACCTCGCCCGCGCGGAGCAGGACGGCACTCGCCCGGCCCTCGGGTCCGCAGACCAGGTTCATGCAGTGCCACATGCCATAGGTGAAGTAGACGTACACATGTCCGGGCGGACCGAACATCACCGCGTTGCGGGCGGTGCGGCCACGGTAGGCGTGCGAGCCGGGATCGTTCGGGCCGTCGTACGCCTCCACCTCCGTGAGGCGGAGCGCGATCGGGCCGTCGGGGGTCGTGCGGACCAGGATGCGACCGAGGAGATCCGGTGCGACCTCCAGAACCGGGCGGTCGAAGAAGGCTCGAGGCAATGGCGTACGGTCCGGGGGCGCGATCATGCCCTCCGAGGGTAGTCCAGACGGGGCACCGTGCCGGCGGAACCGAGCGGGGGCGGATCGCGTTTGTACGGGTCGAGGGTCCATTCGTAAAGGGAGAGTCATGGCGTTCAAGAAGCTGCTCGCGAGCCTGGGGGCCGGCGGGGCGTCCGTGGAGACGGTGCTGACCGAGGTCAACGTCGTGCCCGGCGGTGTCGTCCAGGGTGAGGTGCGGATCCAGGGCGGATCGGTGAACCAGGCCATCGAGGGGCTGTCCGTCGGCCTCCAGGCCAAGGTCGAGGTGGAGAGCGGCGACCAGGAGTACAAGCAGGACATCGAATTCACGAAGGTGAGCCTCGGCGGTGCCTTCGAGCTGCAGGCGGGGGCCGTGCACGCGGTGCCGTTCGGGCTGGAGATCCCCTGGGAGACGCCGGTCACCATGATCGACGGACAGTCGCTGCGCGGGATGCACATCGGTGTGACCACCGAGCTGGCGATCGCGCGGGCCGTGGACTCCGGCGACCTGGACCCGATCAACGTGCACCCGCTGCCGGCGCAGAAGGCGATCCTGGACGCCTTCATCCAGCTGGGCTTCCGCTTCAAGAACGCGGACATGGAGCGCGGCCACATCCGGGGTACGCGGCAGAAGCTGCCCTTCTACCAGGAGATCGAGTTCTTCCCGCCGTCGCAGTACCGGGGCCTGAACCAGGTCGAGCTGAGCTTCGTGGCCGACGAGCACGCCATGGACGTCGTCCTGGAGATGGACAAGAAGCCGGGTCTGTTCAGTGAGGGCTCGGACACCTACCGGTCCTTCCAGGTCGGTCTGAACGACTGGCAGGGGACCGACTGGGCGGCGTACCTCAACCAGTGGCTGTCCGAGGTCGGCAGCAAGCGCAACTGGTTCTAGGCTCAGGACTGCTGGTTCCAGATCATCGATCAGGAGGTACCGAGGTGACCGAGCTCAAGCGGCGGCCGCTCCCCCACGCCTTCCATCCGCCCGTGCCGTCGTTCACCGTGACGAGCGAGGACATCGAGGAGGGTGCGACGCTGCGGAGCGCCCAGGTCCACGCGGAGGGCAACACCTCCCCCCAGCTGCGCTGGGAAGGGTTCCCGGCCGGGACCAAGAGCTTCGCCGTGACGTGCTACGACCCGGACGCGCCGACCGGCAGCGGGTTCTGGCACTGGGTGCTGTTCGACATTCCGGCCTCGGTGACCGAGCTGCCTGCGGGTGCGGGCAGCGGCAAGTTCGAGGGGCTGCCGGCGGGGGCCGTGCACGTGCGGAACGACTACGGGACGAAGGACTTCGGCGGTGCCGCGCCGCCGCCCGGGGACGGCCCGCACCGCTACGTCTTCACGGTGTACGCGGTGGACCAGGAGAAGCTCGGCCCGGACGCGGACGCCTCCCCGGCCGTCGTCGGCTTCAACCTCCGGTTCCACGCCATCGCGCGCGCCCAGCTGATCGGTGAGTACGAGAACCCCGCGGAGGGCTAGCCGCACCGCCCTGATTCAGCCGAGCGTTCATGGAACGTTTGCCCGCCTCCGGTCTTGGAAGTGATCGGAGGCGGGCATTTTTTATTGCGTTGTCCATCTCGGCGCGCCCGTCCAGAGTTGATCCAAGCCCGCCGGGGGGCGGGCAGGTGCGCACGGGAGGTGGGCTGGATGCGTGACACGTTGGTCCTGAACGCAAGCTTCGAGCCGCTGTCGACGGTGACTCTGAACCGAGCCGTGGTCCTGGTGCTGCAGGACAAGGCCGTGGTCGAACAGGCCCATCCCGAGCTGCGCATGCGCGGTGCGGATGTGGACATACCCGCGCCCCGGGTGATCAGGCTCTGCCGGTACGTACGGGTGCCGTTCCGAAGACAAGCGCCGTGGTCGCGGCGTGGGGTGCTGGTCCGGGACCGGCACCGGTGCGCGTACTGCGGGCGCCGGGCGACGACCGTGGACCACGTGCTGCCGCGGTCGCAGGGCGGGCAGGACACGTGGCTGAACACGGTGGCCGCCTGCGCGGAGGACAATCACCGCAAAGCGAACCGGACTCCGGAGGAGGCGGGGATGGCTCTGCTGAAGGAGCCGTTCGAGCCCACACCGGCCGATGCGATGCTCCTGGCGCTGGGCCAGGAGGACTTCGCCGCGCTTCCCGAGTGGCTCGCCCGGGAAGCGGCCTAGGCGTCTGCCGGGTCCCGCCGGTCGGCGACCGCGGGCTGTCCGTTGCCTCGCGCGCGGTTCCCCACGCCCCTGAGGGGGCGCGGGGAGGGACCCGGCGTGCTCCGGCGGCCCTTAGTCGATGCTCGGCTTCTCGCGGCGTTCCGAACCGCCGTTGCCGCCGTTGCCCGACGAGCCGTTGTTGCCCGAACCGCCGCCCAGGGAACCGAAGTTGCCCATCGCGCCGGAGAGGCCCTTGAGGGCGTCGCCGATCTCGCTGGGGACGATCCACAGCTTGTTGGCGTCCCCCTCGGCGATCTTCGGGAGCATCTGCAGGTACTGGTAGCTCAGCAGCTTCTGGTCCGGGTCGCCGGCGTGAATGGCCTCGAAGACCGTACGGACGGCCTGTGCCTCACCCTCGGCGCGCAGGGCCGCGGCCTTGGCCTCGCCTTCGGCGCGCAGGATCTGGGACTGCTTCTCGCCCTCGGCGGTGAGGATGGCGGCCTGGCGCGTACCTTCCGCGGTGAGGATCGCCGCGCGCTTGTCACGGTCGGCGCGCATCTGCTTCTCCATCGAGTCCTGGATGGAGGTGGGCGGCTCGATGGCCTTCAGCTCGACGCGGTTGACGCGGATGCCCCACTTGCCGGTGGCCTCGTCCAGGACACCGCGCAGGGCCGCGTTGATCTCCTCGCGGGAGGTCAGGGTGCGCTCCAGGTCCATGCCGCCGATGATGTTCCGCAGCGTGGTGACGGTGAGCTGCTCGATCGCCTGGATGTAGCTGGCGACCTCGTAGGTGGCGGCCCGGGCGTCGGTGACCTGGTAGTAGATGACCGTGTCGATGTTCACGACCAGGTTGTCCTGGGTGATCACCGGCTGCGGCGGGAACGGTACGACCTGTTCACGCAGGTCGAT
Organism: Streptomyces sp. NPDC038200; assembly: GCF_055600785.1. NCBI lineage: Bacteria > Bacillati > Actinomycetota > Actinomycetes > Kitasatosporales > Streptomycetaceae > Streptomyces > Streptomyces sp. NPDC038200. The sequence goes on along the minus strand of NZ_JBVJYH010000028.1, from coordinate 87,779 downwards.
GCGGTTGCGGATGGTGTCGATGAACGGGACGACGATGTTGAGGCCCGCGTTCAGTGTCCGTGTGTAGCGGCCGAAGCGCTCGACGATGGCGGCGCTCGCCTGTGGGATGACTTGGATGGTCTTGATCAGGGCGATGAAGACCAACACCACCAGGATGATCAAGACGATGATGACCGGTTCCATCGTCGTTCCCCGTACCCTTCTCCGCCTCGGCGACTTCGGCAGATCTCATGACTGTTGAAGATCTTGCTGGTCGAGTCTGACAGACCGTCGCGCAACTCGTGAGTTTTTCTCGCCGAGTTGTCCTCAGAGGACGATCGCGGTGGCCCCTTCGATGTCCACGACGTCCACCTCCTGGCCGACTTCGTAGGCGCGGCCGGTGTCGAGGGCGCGGGCCGACCAGATCTCTCCGGCGAGCTTGATGCGGCCGCCGGAGGCGTCGACCCGTTCCAGCACGACGGCTTGCCTGCCCTTCAGGGCCTCGATCCCGGTGGCGAGTTGGGGGCGCTGTCTGCCGTGCCGGGCCGCGATGGGCCGGACGACGGCGATGAGGGCGACGGAGACGACGACGAACGTGAGGACCTGGATGACCGCGTCGAGACCGAGGGCGGAGACGACCGCCGCCGCGACGGCTCCCACCGCCAGCATGCCGAACTCCGGCATCGCGGTGACCACGAGCGGGATTCCGAGCGCCGCCGCGCCGACGAGCCACCACACCCATGCGTCGATGTCGTTCACAGGGTCATGGTAGGGCCCTGGTCGGGCGGCGGACAGGGCGCGCGGAGAGGGGCGGAGGGTCAGGACAGGGGCAGACCCTGGGCGGTCCAGCGCTCGCCGACCTGCTCCACGACGAGCGGGAGGCCGAAGCAGAGGGAGAGGTTGCGGGAGGTCAGTTCCAGCTCGACCGGGCCGGCGGCGAGGACCTTGCCCTGGCGGATCATGAGGACGTGGGTGAAGCCGGGGGCGATCTCCTCGACGTGGTGCGTGACCATGATCATCGAGGGGGCGATGGGGTCGCGCGCGAGCCGGCCGAGGCGGCGGACCAGGTCCTCGCGACCGCCCAGGTCGAGGCCGGCGGCGGGCTCGTCCAGCAGGAGCAGCTCGGGGTCGGTCATCAGGGCGCGGGCGATCAGCGTGCGCTTGCGCTCGCCCTCGGAGAGGGTGCCGAACTTCCGGTCCAGGTAGTCGGTCATGCCGAGGCGGTCGAGGAAGGCGCGGGCGCGCTGCTCGTCGACGGCCTCGTACTGTTCCTGCCAGCCCGCGGTCATGCCGTAGGCGGCGGTGAGGACGGTCTGCAGGACGGTCTGGCGCTTGGGGAGCTTCTCCGCCATGGCGATGCCGGCCACGCCGATGCGGGGGCGCAGCTCGAAGACGTCGGTGCCGGGCTTGCCGAGGGTCTCGCCGAGGATGGTGGCGGTGCCCTTGCTGGGGAAGAGGTAGCTGGAGGCGACGTTCAGGAGGGTGGTCTTGCCGGCGCCGTTGGGGCCGAGGATCACCCAGCGCTCGCCCTCCTTCACCGACCAGGAGACCTGGTCCACCAGAGCCCGGCCCTCGCGGACCACGGATACGTCCTGAAGCTCCAGAACATCGCTCATGAGCGCGTTGTCTCCCCTTGCAGTGTGGCCGGTCTCGGCTGTCGCGTACGCCTGTGGCTCGGGTCCGCCGCGCCGGTGGGCGCAGCCCTTATGAAATCTACGCCACGAGTGCCCCGCTCCATTCCATCGGTCCTGTCCTTAGGGTGGAGGCATGCTCTCGGAACCGCGTTCAGGACGCCTCGCCGCTTGGGGAAATGCCCTCTTGGCCGGACTTGTCTCTCCGGATGACGCCGCACTCGCCATCGTGGGCGAGGACGCGGTGCACCGGGTGGAGGGGCTGCCCGGAGAGTCCGCGCCGGTCGGGCTGACGCTCGCGCTGGGGCGGCTGCGCACGCTCGGGGTGAGCGGGTTGCGGGTGGCGCTTCCCGCGCCGGGGCACCCGCTGGGGCTGAGCGGTCCGCCGGAGTTCAACGCGCGGGCGCTGGCGGCCGAGGAGGCGGTGGTCTGTCACGGTGCCGCCTTCGGGCTGGTGCCGGAGGTGTACGAGGCGGGGCCCGCGGGTGATGTGCATGCCGAGGTGGTCTGGCATGTGCTGGCGGTGCGGGAGGCGCCGCCCGCCGATGTGCCGTCGCTGGGCGAGGCCGAGCGGGAGCTGGCGGAGGCCCTGCGGGAGGCGACCGAGGTGCTGTCGAAGCTGGACGTCGCGGGGTCGGGGTCGGTGGCGGAGGCGGCGATCGACGCCTACCGGTCGCGGGCCGAGCGGGGGCGGGAGGTGCTGGCCCCGGGGTATCCGCCGCGTGCGGTGCGCGTGTTGGAGCTGGCGCAGCGGGTGGGGCTGCTGGTGTCCCTGGCGTACGGCAACGGGCACGGGGGCGCGGTGAGCGCCTCGGAGATGGCGGCCCGGGGAGCGGCGCTGCGGCCCGTGGAGCGGACGGCGCGGCGGGCGCAGGTGGCGGCGTACAACGCGTTCGTGGAGGAGCGGGAGCGCGGGGGGCGGTAGCCGTGGGGCCCGGTCGCCGACGGGGAGGCGGACCGGGCTCCGGGCGGCGTGGCCGGACCGGCCTCAGCGGTTGAGGCCGAGGTTGCCGAAGGCCGGGTTCAGCGCGCCGATGACGTTCACACTGTTGCCGACCGCGTTCACCGGCACGTGCACCGGGACCTGAGCGACGTTGCCCGAGACGACGCCCGGCGAGCCGTGGGCCTCGCCGGCCGCCTGGGCGCCGCCGTGGGCAGCGGCCAGGCCGGCACCGGCGGCCACCAGACCACCGGCCACCATCGTCACGGCCGCCGCCTTCTTCAGGTTCTTCACTGTCAACCCCTCCTTGGCGTTCACCGCGGCGATCGCCGCGGCACGCACGGGAGAACGGCGGAGAGCACCGGAGGGTGCGCCATCCGGGTGACATTCCCACGACGGTATGAATCTCGGCCCGGACCGTGACGCTCCGTGGTGCCGCGGGTGAGGCGTGGGGCAGGGCGTTTCAGCCGGTCACGCCGTGGCGTACGGCCCAGAGCGCGGCCTGGGTGCGGTCGGCGAGGTCGAGTTTCATCAGGATGTTGGAGACGTGCGTCTTGACGGTCTTCTCGGAGAGGACGAGGGCGCGGGCTATCTCGCGGTTGGAGCGGCCGTCCGCGATCAGACCGAGCACCTCGCGCTCCCGCTCGGTGAGCGAGCCCCCTCTTCCCTGTCCGGTGCCGGCCTCCTCCTGGGAGAGCAGGACGTCGGCGACCTCGGGCTGGAGCAGGATGTGCCCGGCGTACACGGAGCGGATGGCGCCGGCGAGGGCGTCGGGGTCCACGTCCTTGTAGACGTAGCCGGCGGCGCCGGCGCGCAGGGCCGGGACGACCGTGCGCTGCTCGGTGAAGCTGGTGACGATCAGCACGCGCGCGGGGTTGCCGAGTTCGCGCAGTCGGCGCAGGGCACCGATGCCGTCCATGCCCGGCATCTTCACGTCCATGAGGACGACGTCGGGCCGCAGTTCCTCGGCGCGGGCGACTCCCTCGGTGCCGTCGGCGGCCTCGCCGACGACCTCGATGTCGTCCTGCACCTCCAGGAAGGTGCGCAGGCCCCGGCGGACGACCTGGTGGTCGTCGACCAGCAGCACCTTGATCGGTTCATCCACCGGGGACCTCCATCTCGATCGTGGTGCCCTTGCCGGGCGCCGATTCCACGCTCAGTGAGCCGCCGACCCCGCCGGCCCGGTCCCGCATCGAGACCAGGCCGAGGTGGCGGCCGGCGCGGCGGACCGCCGAGGGGTCGAAGCCGCTGCCGTCGTCGGTGACGCGCAGGACGGCTCCGCCGCCGCGCCGCTCCACGCTCACGTCGACCTGCCCCGCGCCGGAGTGGCGCAGGGCGTTGTGCAGGGCCTCCTGGGCGACCCTGAGCAGGGCCTCCTCCTGGGCCGCGGGCAGCGCGCGGAAGCCGTTGCTGGTGAAGGTCACGCGCGCGGTGTGGGCGCGGTCGAGGACCTGTGTCTGGGTGCGCAGGGTGGCGAGCAGGCCGTCCTCGTCCAGTGCGGCGGGCCGCAACTCCACGACGGCGGCGCGCAGTTCGTCGGCGGCCTCGGCGGCGAGGCAGGCCACCTGGTGCAGTTCGCCCTTGGCCCGGGCGGGGTCGCGGTCGACGAGCGCGGCCGCCGCCTGCGCGGTCAGGCGCAGCGAGAACAGCTTCTGGCTGACCGCGTCGTGCAGTTCGTGGGCGAGGCGGGAGCGCTCCTCGGCGATGGTCAGTTCGCGGCTGCGCTCGTACAGCCGGGCGTTGGTGAGGGCGATGGCGGCGTGCTGGGCGAGGATGGAGAGCAGTTCCTGGTCCTCCTCCGTGAAGCCGCAGCCGCCTTCCGGCCTGGGGCAGATCTTGTTGGCGAGGAACAGTGCCCCGAGGACCTCCTCGCCGTCCTTGATCGGCAGGCCCAGGAAGTCGACCAGGTCGGGGTGGGCGGACGGCCAGCCCTCGAAGCGGGGGTCCTTGCGCACGTCGGCGAGGCGCTCGGTCTTCGCCTCGCGCAGCATCGCGGCGAGGATGCCGTGCTGGCGCGGCAGCGGGCCGATGGCGCGCCACTGCTCCTCGCTGACCCCGTCCACGACGAACTGGGCGAAGCCCCCGTGGTCGTCGGGGACGCCGAGGGCGGCGTACTGCGCATCGAGCAGTTCGCGGGCGGAGGCGACGATCGTCTTGAGGACGTCGCGCACCTCCAGATGCCTGCTCATGGCCAGCAGCGCGGAACTCACCGCGGCGAGGCCGGACCGGGGGCCTTGACTCATGTCCTCACGGTACCGGCGGGGTGTGACAGCGCGGATCGGGCCTGTGACGGCGGGACCCGGTCCGCTGGGCCTAGGGCGGGCGGCGTAGGCCCGGCGGACCGGGGCCCGGGGCGTACGCCGAAGGACCCCGGGGGTTTGCGGCCCGCGTCCGAGGCGGCCCGGGCGGTGCGGTTCCTACGTTGTGGTCAGCCGCCCGGCGGGGGCGGTGAGCGACGAGGGGACGGTAGTCATGCCGGTGGCGATCATCACGGGGGCCTCGAAGGGCCTGGGGCGGGCGCTCGCGGAGGCGCTCGCCGCCCGCGGCTGGGATCTGGTGCTCGACGCCCGGGGCGCCGACGCCCTGCGGGCGGCCGCGGCGGCCGTGACGGGGCTCGGCGCGCGGGTGGTGGAGCTGCCGGGGGACGTCGCGGACGGCCGGCACCGGGCCGACCTGGTGGCCGCTGCGTGGCGGCTGGGCGGTGTCGATCTGGTGGTGAGCAACGCGAGCGCGCTGGGTGCCGAGCCGCTGGTGCGGCTGGCGGAGCTGCCGCTGGAGGGACTGCGGCGGGCGCTGGAGGTGAACGTGGTGGCGGCGCTGGGCCTCGTCCAGGAGGCGCTGCCGCTGCTCCGGGCCGCGCCGGCGGGCGCGGTGATCGCGGTCAGCTCGGACGCCGCGGTGGAGGCGTACGAGACGTGGGGCGGCTACGGCGCCTCGAAGGCGGCCCTGGACCGGCTCGTCGCGGTGTTCGGCGCGGAGGAGCCGGGGCTCAGGGTGTGGGCGGTGGATCCCGGGGACATGGCGACGGACCTGTATGCGGCGGCCGTACCGGACGACGACGGTCCGCGGCCGGCGCCCGCCGGTGTCGTCCCGGCGTTCCTGCGGCTGCTGGACGAGCGGCCGGCGAGCGGGCGGTACGCGGCGCCGGCCCTGGTGGAGGGGCGGTGACGACCACCGTGCGGGTGCCGGAGGAGCTGTCCGCGCGCGTGCCGGCCGAGCAGCGGGGGCCGGGGCTCGGCCGGGACGCCGTACGGCTGCTGGTGTCGTGCGGTACGCAGGTGGCGCATCACGCGTTCCGTGAGCTGCCCGGCCTGCTGCGGGCGGGGGATGTGCTGGTGGTGAACACCTCGCCGACGCTGGCCGCCGCGGTGGACGGGCGGCTCGGGCACGCGCGCGTGGTGGTGCATTTCTCCACCCGCGGGGACGACGGACGGTGGGCGGTCGAACTGCGGGAGCCGGACGGACGCGGTACTACACGCGCGCGTGCGGGTTCGCACGCGGGGGCGGGGGTGTCGTTGCCGGGCGGTGGCCGGCTGGTGCTGGAGGAGCCGCTGAGCGCCCGCGGGGAGCGGCTGTGGTGGGCGCGGGCCGCCGGGGCGGACGTGCGGGAGGTGCTGTGGGAGCACGGGCGGCCCATTCGCTACTCCTATACGCGGCGGGACCAGCCGCTGTCCGTGTATCAGACGGTGTTCGCGCTGCCGTCGCCGGACGGGGCGGGCAGTGCGGAGATGCCGAGTGCGGGCCGGCCCTTCACCGCGCGGCTGGTGACCGAGCTGGTGAGCCGGGGCGTGCAGTTCGCGCCGGTCACGCTGCACACGGGGGTCTCGTCGGCGGAGGCGCACGAGCCGCCGTATCCGGAGCGGTTCGCGGTGCCGGAGGCCTCGGCGCGGCTGATCGACGGCGTGCGCGCGGGGGGCGGCCGGGTGATCGCGGTCGGGACGACGGCCGTGCGGGCGGTGGAGTCGGCGGCGGGGCCGGAGGGGGTGGTGCGGGCGGCCGAGGGGTGGACGGATCTGGTGGTCACGCCCGAGCGCGGGGTGCGGGTGGTGGACGGGCTGCTGACCGGGCTGCACGAGCCGGAGGCCTCGCATCTGCTGATGCTGGCGGCGGTGGCCGGCCGGGCGGCGGTCGACCGGGCGTACGAGGAGGCGCTGCGGGAGCTCTACCTGTGGCACGAGTTCGGCGACGTCCACCTCATCCTCCCGGAGGAGAACCCTCACACACAGCATTGCGATGGCAACTCGCGGTGAGGTAGTCCGCAATTCCATGTGAGCCCGCGCATAGGGCCTGCATCACGTACGAAAGGGCATAGGAGATAAACCGCCCCGCATGAACGGGACAGACGGTCCTGTCTGTCCCATTTTGCCCTTCCCTGATCCACTATCCAGCATCGTATGTCACACCTTTGCCTGGGCATTTTGCGCCCGCTAAGAATGGCTTCCGTCGCTCAGCGCCGCAGGTTCAGACCAGCGGCGTTCGTGCGGGAGGAGCCGATTCCTCCGGCGGACGCAGGAGCGACCTCCGCGCTATCCGAAGAGGTCCATCAGCCATGCCCAAGAACATCCTCGCTCGTGCTCATAGTCGTACCCTGACCAAGCAGCACAAGATCGCCGTCGCCGGCGTCGCCGCGCTCGGCACCGCCGCCCTCGTGCTCTCGGCCGCCCCCAGCAACGCCGAGACCGTCACCACCGGCGCCCCGGCCACGGCCACGCAGGTCGCCACCGGCACCGTCCTGCACAACGTCAAGGGCACGATCACCGGCCAGCTCGCCGCCGAGAGCGTCAAGCTCGACACCCTCGCGGCGCAGAAGAAGGCCGCCGACGCCGCCGTCGCCAAGAAGGCCGCCGAGGCCGCCGCCGTGCAGCAGGCCGCCGCGAAGCGGGCCGCGCAGGCGCGCGTCGCCCAGGCCGCCACCCGCTCCGTGCAGCGCCTGCAGATGGAGCCGGTCGCCGCGAAGACGTACTCCAACAACCTCGACGGCTGGATCCGGCAGGCGCTGGGCATCATGAAGTCCAAGGGCATCCCGGGCAGCTACAACGGCCTGCACCGCAACATCATGCGGGAGTCCTCCGGCAACCCCATGGCCATCAACAACTGGGACGTCAACGCCGTCAACGGCATCCCGTCCAAGGGCCTGCTCCAGGTCATCCCGCCGACGTTCACCGCCTACCACGTCGCCGGCACCTCCTGGAACATCTACGACCCGGTCGCGAACATCACCGCCGCCGCCAACTACGCGGCCCACCGGTACGGCTCGATCGACAACGTCAACAGCGCGTACTGAGGCCTGGCGCGGGACCTCAGCGACGTGACGCCGAAGGGCGGCACCCCGATCACGGGGCGCCGCCCTTCGGCGTTGTAGGGGCGCGGTTACTTGCGCATGACCTCCGGCTCGTGGCGGCGCAGGAAGCGGGCCACGAAGAAGCCGCAGACCACACCGAGCGCGATCAGCGCGACCATGTCCAGACCCCAGGCCGAGGCCGTGTGGTCCCACAGCGGGTCGGTGCTGCCCGGGTCGTCGCTGTTCGGGGCGATGTTGTTGAAGTCCAGCGTGGCGCCGGCCGCGGCGACCGCCCAGCGCGACGGCATCAGGTACGAGAACTCGTTCACGCCGAGCGTGCCGTGCAGGGTGAAGAGGCAGCCGGTGAAGACGACCTGGATGATCGCGAACATCACGAGCAGCGGCATGGTCTTCTCGGCGGTCTTCACCAGCGAGGAGATCACCAGGCCGAACATCATCGAGGTGAAGCCGAGCGCCATGATCGGCAGGCACAGCTCGAACAGCGTCGAGCCGCCGAGGACGAGCCCCTTCTCCGGGATCTCCCGGCTGGAGAACCCGATGAGGCCGACCATCAGGCCCTGCAGCACCGTGACGGCGCCGAGCACGACCACCTTCGACATCAGGTACGCCGAGCGGGACAGGCCGGTCGCCCGCTCCCGCTCGTAGATCACCCGCTCCTTGATCAGCTCACGGACCGAGTTCGCGGCGCCCGCGAAGCACGCGCCGACGGCGAGGATCAGCAGGACGGTGGTGGCGGTGCCGTTCGGGACGTGCGTGCCGGTCTTCGGGTTGATCGCCTCGTTGACCAGCAGGCCGTGGCTGTGGTCGATCAGCAGGCTGACCGCGCCGAGGACCGCGGGCAGGATCACCGTCAGCGCCAGGAAGCCCTTGTCGGAGGCGATGACCGCCACATAGCGGCGTATCAGCGTCATCAGCTGGGAGCCCCAGCTCTGCGGCTTGGGCGGCTTCAGCGCCTGCGGCGCGGGCATGGGTACGGCCTGCGGGGCGATCGCGTCGATCTCCGCGGCGTACATCTGGTAGTGCTGCGAGCCCTTCCAGCGTCCCGCCCAGTCGTAGTCGCGGTAGTTCTCGAAGGCGGAGAAGACGTCGGCCCAGCTGTCGTAGCCGAAGAAGTTCAGCGCCTCCTCCGGCGGCCCGAAGTAGGCGACCGCGCCGCCCGGCGCCATCACCAGCAGCTTGTCGCACAGTGCCAGCTCGGCCACCGAGTGGGTGACGACGAGGACCGTACGGCCGTCGTCGGCGAGGCCGCGCAGCAGCTGCATGACGTCGCGGTCCATGCCCGGGTCGAGGCCCGAGGTCGGCTCGTCCAGGAAGATCAGCGACGGCTTGGTCAGCAGCTCCAGGGCCACCGAGACACGCTTGCGCTGGCCGCCGGACAGGGACGTGACCTTCTTGTCCTTGTGGATGTCCAGCTTCAGCTCGCGCAGCACCTCGTCGATGCGGGCGTCGCGCTCCTGCGCGGTGGTGTCGGCCGGGAAGCGCAGCTTGGCCGCGTACTTCAGGGCCTTCTTGACGGTCAGCTCCTTGTGCAGGATGTCGTCCTGCGGGACCAGACCGATGCGCTGGCGCAGCTCGGCGAACTGCTTGTACAGGTTCCGGTTGTCGTACAGCACCTCGCCCTGGTTGGCGGGCCGGTAGCCGGTGAGCGCCTTGAGCAGGGTCGACTTGCCGGAGCCGGACGGACCGATCACGGCGACCAGCGACTTCTCGGGCACGCCGAAGGAGACGTCCTTCAGGATCTGCTTGCCGCCGTCGACCGTCACGGTCAGGTGGCGGGCCGAGAAGGAGACCTCACCGGTGTCGACGAACTCCTCGAGGCGGTCGCCGACGATCCGGAACGTCGAGTGGCCGACGCCGACGATGTCGCTCGGGCCGAGCAGCTGCGAGCCGCCCTTGGCGATCGGCTGACCGTTGACGTAGGTGCCGTTGTGCGAGCCGAGGTCGCGGATCTCGAAGCGGCCGTCGGGCGTGACGTGGAACTCGGCGTGGTTGCGCGAGACCTGCAGGTCGGAGACGACCAGGTCGTTCTCCAGGGCACGGCCGATACGCATCACGCGGCCGAGCGCGAACTGGTGGAACGTGGTCGGGCTGCGGTCGCCGTAGACCGGCGGCGCCCCCGCGCCACCACCGGGCGTCTTCTGCGCGTACTGCTCGGCGGGCCCGCCCTGCTGCTGCGGGAACGCGGGCGGCTGCTGCCAGCCCGCCTGGGGATCCTGCTGATGTGCCGCCGCCTGAGGGGGCACGGCCTGCTGCGGGGCAGCCTGCTGGGCCCAGCCGGGCGCGTCGGCGCCCTGCGCCGCGTACGGCGCCGACGGCTGCACCGGGCCGCCGACCGGCGCCGCGGCCGCCGACAGATTCAGCCGCGGTCCGTCGGTGGCGTTGCCGAGGTGCAGCGCCGAGCCGGGGCCGATCTCCAGGTGCTGGATCCGCCGGCCCTGTGCGAACGTGCCGTTGGTGCTGCCGTGGTCCTCGATGGCCCAACTGCGGCCGTTGAAGCTGACCGTGGCGTGTCGCCAGGAGACCCTGGCGTCGTCGAAGACGATGTCACCCTGCGGATCGCGGCCGAGGGTGTAGGGCCTGGACGGGTCGAGCGTCCAGGTACGTCCATTTGATTCCAGTACGAGTTCCGGCACTCCATGCCCCACTGAGTTGTCCCCCGAGTTATCCCCATCACAGGGAGTTTAGGGATGTCGAACATCGTGGGGAACTATTTCAGGCTCGGCCCTCTGACCGAAACCCGGGCCTTGCGAAGGGCGCCGGTGCGCGCTTCAACTCGCCCCGTCCACAGGGTTGAAACCGGGCCGGAGAGTGGTAATCCTCGCGAGGGGGACAAGCGCGGCCATCCGGCGCCGCGGCGTGGATCGGGGGGTCTGCGATGAGTGCTGTCCTGGGTGCCGAGACCACGCGGCACCGTGCGCCGCTGCCCTGGGTGGATGTCCTGCTGTCCGCGATCGCCGCCGTGAGCTGGGCGTTGATCGGCATGGCGGGCACGGCCGCGCTCGGGCTCCATCTGCTGGAGGCGGACTCCGCGGGCTCGATCGGCCCCATGACGGCGGCCGTTGTGGTGCTCGGCGCGGGTGGTTCGGTCTCCCCGTCGGGCGATGTGTCCGCTTTCGGACTGAAAGGCGCCGAGGCCCACACCGCCGTCGAGATCACGCCACTCGGCGTGAGTCTGGTCGGGGCGCTGCTGCTGTCGTGGTTCTTCCTGCGGTCCCTGCGCGCGGCAGGAGTTGTCGTCGCGCCGGCCGAACTCCTCGCGCGCGTGGGCACGGTGGCCGTGCTGTTCGTCGCGATGCTCGGGGGGCTCGCCTGGGCCGGTCACGACGTCATCACCATCGACGGCGGCTCGCTCGGCCTGGACGGGCTGCCGGGCGGGGGCGGCAAGGGGGGCGGGGGGCTGAGCCTTCCCGGCATCGGGGACGTGGGGGGACTGCTGCCGGACCGGATCGGCGACCTGATCGACGCCAAGGCGGCCGTCGGCTTCACCGTGGACACCTCGGCCACGCTCCTCGGCGGTCTGTGCTGGTGCGCCGGCGTCCTGCTGATCGCGCTGCTCGCCGCCCGCCGCGCACCGCTGCCGCCCGGCTGGACGGCCGTACACCGGGTGGTCCGCCCGGCGGTCTCGGCGCTCGTCACCGTGTCACTGACGGCCGTGGCCGCCGGGCTCGCCGCGGCGGTCCACGCGGCGGTCGGCGACGACCACCCACGGCGGATCGCGGGCGCGGCGCTGCTCGGCGCGCCGAACGGGGTCTGGCTCGGCGTGCCCCTCGGCCTGTTCGTCCCCTGGGACGGCAGGGCCACCGGCGTTCTCACCGCGGTGCTCCCGCACCCGCTGGACCAGCTGCTCGGGGGGCGGTCCGCCGAGCCCGTGACGGTGGGCCGACTGGCCGCACTGGACGGGCGGGTGTGGCTGCTCGTGGTGGCCGCGGCGCTGATGATGCTGCTGGCCGGGGTACTGACCGCGGTGCGCACCCCGGTGCTGCGGTCCGCCGACAGCGCCCTGGGGTTCGCCGGCCGGTGCGCACTGCGGCTCGGGGTCGCGACCGCGCTCGCCCTCCCCCTCCTCGCCCGGCTGACGGACGTGTCCGTGGACGCGGCCCTGTCCGTCCTCGGCTTCGACGCCTTCGGCGCGGGCCTCGACCTGCACGGCCACCTCGGCACGGCACTGCTGCTGGGCGCTGCCTGGGGCACGGGCACCGGCGCGGCGGGAGCCCTGCTGGCCTGGACGAGCGGGGCGGCGGGGGCGGGGGCGGGGGTGGTGCCAGGAGGCGGGGGCGCCCCCGGGTACGAGTACGGGTACGGGGGCAGGAGCGGCGGCGGGAGCGGCGGCCAGAGCGCATCCGGGTACGGCGACGGGAGCCGGGACGATTCCGGGTACGGCGACGGAGGCCGGGACGGCTCCGGGTACGGCGGCGGGAGCCGGGACGGCTCCGGGTACGGCGACGGAGGCCGGGGCGGGCACGGTTCCGGGGACCGTGGTGCTCCCCGGCGCTCCGGGCTCGGCTCCGACGCCGGGCCGTACGTGCCGAGCCGGCCGTACCGCCCGCCGAACCCCGACACGAACCCCTACCTGCGGCTGCCGGAGGAGCGGCGGGACATCTGGCCCCCGGCCGCGGGACAGGAGCCGGCGGACCGACCGGAGCGGGGCACCGGACAGGAGCCGTCTGCCGGACGCGAGGGGGACCCGGCGCAGGATCCGGCGACGGGGCGGGGGCCGGCGGGTGGGCAGGAGCCGGCCGGCGGGCGGCAACCGGGCGGTGGGCGGGAACCGGGCGGTGGGCAGGAGCCGGCCGGCGGGCGGCAACCGGGCGGTGGGCGGGAACCGGGCGGTGGGCAGGAGCCGGCCGGCGGGCGGGAACCGGACGGTGGGCGGGAACCGGACGGTGGGCGGGAACCGGACGGTGGGCGGGACGTGTACGGTGCGCCGACCATCGCCGGGCCGCTCGGCCCTCCTCCCCCGGTACCCCGGAAACACCCGTCCCCGCGGCGGCCGGATGAGCGCCCCCCTCGGACGCCGGGCGACGGACCGCCGCCTCCCCCGCCCCCTCCCGGAGCACCGAAGCGGCGCGGATGAGAGCCGGGCGCGGGTCCCGTGAATCGCCGTCCGCGGCCCGCCGTGGCACGCTCGTGAGGGAGCCGAGGCGGTGTCGCCGCACGCGCGTCGGCGCCGATTTCCCCGCGGCAAGATCCCCGACACCGGACCGCCACCCATTGTTCCGTGTCCGTCAGGCGGACCTCGGCGGCGGGCGGCACTGGGTGCCGGATACGGTGGTGACACCATGAGCGCTTCGCAGACCTCCGCTACGGGGACTTCCGAGGTCCCCACCCTCCTCGTCAAGATCTTCGGCAAGGACAGCCCGGGCATCACGGCGGGCCTCTTCGACACCCTTGCCGCCTACCTCGTCGACGTGGTCGACATCGAGCAGGTCGTCACCCGGGGACGCCTGGTGCTGTGCGCGCTGGTGACGCAGCCGCCGGCCGGTCTGGAGGGCGACCTGCGGGCCACGGTGCACAGCTGGGCCGAGTCGATGAAGATGCAGGCGGAGATCATCTCCGGACACGGCGACAACCGTCCGCGCGGTCACGGGCGCTCCCTGGTGACCGTGCTCGGCCACCCTCTGACCGCCGAGTCGACGGCCGCCATCGCCGACCGGATCGCCAAGGCCGGCGGCAACATCGACCGCATCTTCCGGCTCGCCAAGTACCCGGTGACGGCCGTGGAGTTCGCGGTGTCCGGCGTGGAGACGGAGCCGCTGCGCACGGCTCTGGCCTCCGATGCGGCGGCACTGGGTGTCGACGTCGCCGTGGTCTCGGCGGGCCTGCACCGGCGCGCCCAGCGGCTGGTGGTCATGGACGTGGACTCGACCCTGATCCAGGACGAGGTCATCGAGCTGTTCGCCGCGCACGCCGGCTGTGAGGACAAGGTCGCCGAGGTGACGGCGGCGGCGATGCGCGGGGAGCTGGACTTCGAGCAGTCGCTGCACGCGCGCGTGGCGCTGCTGGAGGGGCTGGACGCGTCGGTGGTGGAGAAGGTGCGCCAGGAGGTCCGGCTGACCCCGGGCGCGCGCACCCTGATCCGCACCCTGAAGCGGCTCGGCTACCAGGTGGGCGTCGTCTCCGGTGGATTCACCCAGGTCACCGACGATCTGAAGGAGCGGCTGGGCCTGGACTTCGCGCAGGCCAACACGCTGGAGATCGTCGACGGCAAGCTCACCGGCCGGGTGACCGGCGAGATCGTGGACCGGGCGGGCAAGGCCCGGCTGCTGCGCCGGTTCGCCGCGGAGGCCGGGGTGCCGCTGTCGCAGACGGTGGCGATCGGCGACGGCGCCAACGATCTGGACATGCTGAACGCGGCGGGCCTGGGCGTGGCCTTCAACGCCAAGCCGGTGGTGCGCGAGGCGGCGCACACGGCGGTGAACTTCCCCTTCCTCGACACGGTCCTGTACCTCCTGGGCGTCACCCGGGAAGAGGTCGAGGCCGCCGACACGCACGACGAGGGCTGAGCGGCCCCGGCCCGCGTCCGGCCACGGAGGGCCCGGCACCCTGTGCGGTGCCGGGCCCCGCGCCGTTCGGTGTCCGGGGTCAGCGCCGGGTCACTCGGAGGGCGCCCAGTACTCCGTGAGCGTGGCCACGCCGGGCTCGACGCTCTTCCAGGGGCCGTCGAAGGAGAGCACGGCGAATCCGGCGGCGGGAAAACCGCGGCGGTTCATCCGTTCGCGGGCGTCGCCGTCGGCCGAACCGGCCAGGATCTCCGCCAGGCCGTGCACGCCCGGGTTGTGCCCGATCAGGATGACGTCCCGCGCATCGTCGGGCAGCTCGTTGAGCACGGCGATCAGCTCGCCGGGCGAGGCCTCGTAGACCCGCTCCTCGTAGACGGTTTTCGGCCGGTGCGACAGCTCGTGGACGGCGAGCTTCCAGGTCTCGCGGGTGCGGGTCGCCGTGGAGCACAGGGCCAGGTCGAAGGCGATGCCGGTGTCGGCCAGCTTGCGCCCGGCGACTGCGGCGTCCATACGGCCCCGCTCGGCGAGCGGGCGTTCGTGATCGGGGACCTGGGGCCAGTCGGCTTTCGCATGCCGGAAGAGGACGATCCTGCGGGGTTCTGCGACGCTCATGAGACCCAGCTTCGCATGAACCAGGCCACCCGGCGCAGGGAGTTGACATGCGGGTTCACCGCGCGAGGGGGCTTGCCGTCAGCGCGCGAGGAGCTGCTGGGCGCGCTCCAGGAGACGCGCGATCGCGGGGTCGCCGCTCGCAGCCTGGGCGTCCGACGGGTTCAGTATCAGCGCGAGCAGCACGATGAACGCGAGGGCGGGCAGGGCGAGCGCCCACCAGGGCAGCCTGATGTCGACGCCGCCCGTGGTCGCCGGGTGGGGCCGGGAGGGGGTGGGGGCCGGCATGGTCGCCTCCGTGAGTCCTCGAGCGGGTCCTGACCGCTGGTGCGGTCACCTCTCGAAGCTACGGAAACCGGGGGCGCCAACCCATCCGGAACTCCACCCAGTTGACCCTGAGCCTTACCCCCTAGGGGATGGTGGGGTCAGCCCCACCGTCCTCCGGGAGGAACGGGCGCGGCGGTGACCCCGGGGCAGGCCGCCGTCACGAGGACCCGGTGAGCCCCACGCGGACCCGGCGACCCCGGCGGAGGCCGCCGTCACGGGAACGCGATGATCCCCGCGGAGGCCGCCGTCACGGGGACGCGATGATCGCCACGATGGCGATGATCACGAAGATGGCGAAGAACGAACCGAAGATGAGCAGCATCTTCTTCTGGCCGTTCTGCGGGTTCGGGTCGAGCACTGGCTGCATGCGCCCAGTCTCGCACCCCGCACCCCGCACGGCGGCGCCGGGGGCGCCCGGCGCGCCGGGTCAGCGCGCCGCCTCGTCCTCCACCGTCCGGTCGCGGCCCGCCAGGAAGCCCACCGCCATCTGCGGCACCATCAGGGCCGCCATGAGGGCGATCGGCAGCCCCCAGCCGCCGCTCTGCTGGTAGAGCACGCCGACCAGCAGCGGGCCGGGGATGGAGATCAGATAGCCGGTGCTCTGGGCGAACGCGGACAGCTGGGCCACGCCCGGACCGCTGCGGGCGCGCATGCCGACCATCGTCAGGGCGAGCGGGAAGGCGCAGTTGGAGACGCCGAGCAGCACGGCCCAGGCCCAGGCGCCGCCGGCCGGGGCGAGGTACAGCCCCGCGTATCCGGCGAGGCCGCAGGCGCCCAGGACCAGCACGATCGGCCCCTGGTGGGGCAGGCGGGTGGCGACCCGCGGGATGACGAAGGCCAGCGGCACGCCCATCACCATGGTGACGGCGAGCAGGACACCCGCGGTGCCCGCCGGGACGCCGGCGTCCCGGAAGATCTGCGGCATCCAGCCCATGGTGATGTAGGCGGCGGTCGCCTGGAGGCCGAAGAAGACGGCGAGTGCCCAGGCGGTGCGGCTGCGGGCGATACGCAGGGGAGCGTGCTGTTCCGCGGCCCCGCGCACCGGCTCCTGCGACGGGACGGCGGCGGTGCCACGGTCCCGTACGAGGGGCAGCCAGGGCAGGACGGCCGCGGCGGCGATGACCGCCCACACGGCGAGGCCGGACTGCCAGCTGCCGCCCAGGGCGTCGGTCAGGGGGACGGTCACCGCGGCGGCGAGGGAGGTGCCGGCCGCGAGGGCCATCGAGTAGAGGCCGGTCATGGAGCCGACCCGGTCGGGGAACCAGCGCTTGACGATGACCGGCATCAGGACGTTGCTGACGGCGATGCCCATCAGGGCGAGCGCGCTGGCGGCCAGGAATCCGGCGGTGTCGCCGACGTAGGGCCGTAGGAGCAGGCCCGCGGTGATGGCGGCCATGCCGGCGCACACCACGGCGGCCGGTCCGAAGCGGCGGGCCAGACGGGGTGCGGTGACGCCGAAGACGGCGAAGCAGAGCGGGGGCACGGAGGTGAGGAGGCCGGCCACGCTGCCGCTCATGCCGAGCCCGTCGCGGACCTCCTCCAGGAGGGCGCCGAGGCTCGTGATGGCCGGGCGGAGGTTCAGCGCGGACAGCACGATGCCCACGACGACCAGCCGGGTCGCCCACGCGCGTGTGCGGCCCGCGCCGGGCGGCGTGTCGGGTGTGCTCGTCGCGGCGGCCGTACCGCGTTCGGTCGATGACATCGCCGTACGGGTCTCCACTGTCCGGGTTTCCTCACTAACCATGAGACCCATCATAGAATCATAGGATGATTGCCTGTCCATCCCCGGGACGTCCGCGCCCGGGCCACTCGTGCGAAGGTGTGCCATGCCCTTGAGCCACCCCCGCCGTTCGGCGCTGTCCGAGCAGGTCATCGCCGAACTGCGCAACCAGATCACCTCCGGCGAGTGGCCGGTCGGCTCGCGCATCCCGACGGAGCCGGAGCTGGTCGAGCAGCTCGGTGTCGCCCGCAACACCGTCCGCGAGGCGGTCCGCGCGCTCGCCCACAACGGCCTGCTGGACATCCGCCAGGGCTCGGGCACCTATGTCGTGGCCACCAGTGAGCTGGCCGGCGTGATGCACCGCCGCTTCGCCGACGCCGACCCCCGGCACATCGCCGAGCTGCGCTCCACGCTGGAGTCGGCCGCGGCGAAGCTGGCGGCCGAGCGGCGCACCGAGAAGGACCTCAAGCAGCTGGACACGCTGCTGGCGC
This sequence comes from Streptomyces sp. NPDC038200, assembly GCF_055600785.1. NCBI lineage: Bacteria > Bacillati > Actinomycetota > Actinomycetes > Kitasatosporales > Streptomycetaceae > Streptomyces > Streptomyces sp. NPDC038200. Next base: position 70,280 of record NZ_JBVJYH010000028.1, on the reverse strand, counting down.
GGCGCGAGAAGGCGTGGGAGACCGGCGAGGCGGAGTCCTTCGTCACGGCCGACGCCACCTTCCACCTGGCCGTGGTGGCCGCCTCCCACAACGACGTGATGTCGGCGATGTACGCCGACCTGGGCGAGGTGCTGCGGGACTGGCTGCGCGCGGACGTCGGGGCGGAGCTGACCCCGGAGACGCACATGGACCACAGGCGCCTGGTGGACGCGATCCGCGCCGGGGACGCGGAGGCGGCGGCGATGGAGGCCGCGAGCTACCCGTTCCTGTGCGATCCGGGCCGGTTCACCGCGCCTTCTGGTGGCTGATCCAGACCGACCGGACCTCCTTCCAGCACCGGCCGGTGAGCCGTACGGTCATGGCCGGCCCGGCGTCCACGGGGGCGCTGTCGGTGTCGATGTCCCACCAGCGGGCGCACTCGATGTGCAGGCGCACGCGATCGATGTCGACATAGGGATTGTGGCAGTAGGCCACCACCTGGGAGCCGCGGACCGCCGTACGGCAGGCCGCGCCGAACCGGCTCGGCGCGGGCGGCTCGCCGTGGCCCACGCGCGCGTGGGGCAGCGCGTCGTACGGCAGGGACAGGACGAGGGCCAGGGCCACGGTCGCCGTGACCAGGCTGCGGGAGAGGCGCACAAGGGGGACCTCCTCGTCCGACTGCGGAGGGACGTGCGAGGGAGGGTGTAATCCAGGGTGCGCCGTCGGCACGCCGGCGGCCCGGCCGGTGGGCCGAACGGGTGACATGGCCGGCCGCCGGCCGGACGGCCGACGCCCCGCTCCCCGCTCGCGGCGGGAATCGGGGCGTCGGCCGGATCGCGCGAGGGTCAGGCGCCGATGGCGTGCAGCCCGCCGTCGACGTGGATGATCTCGCCCGTGGTCTTCGGGAACCAGTCGCTCAGCAGGGCGACGACACCGCGGCCGGCCGGCTCCGGGTCCTTCAGGTCCCACTCCAGGGGCGAACGGCTGTCCCAGACGGACGCCAGCTCCGAGAAGCCCGGGATGGACTTGGCGGCCATGGAGCCGATCGGGCCCGCCGAGATGAGGTTGCAGCGGATGTTCTGCTTGCCCAGGTCACGCGCCATGTAGCGGTTGGTGGCCTCCAGGGCGGCCTTGGCCGGGCCCATCCAGTCGTACTGCGGCCACGCGTACTGGGCGTCGAAGGTGAGGCCGACGACCGAGCCGCCGTTCTGCATCAGCGGCAGGCAGGCCATGGTCAGCGACTTCAGGGAGAACGCCGAGACGTGCATGGCCGTGGCCACCGACTCGAACGGCGTGTTGAGGAAGTTGCCGCCGAGCGCGTCCTGCGGGGCGAAGCCGATGGAGTGGACGATTCCGTCGAGGCCGCCCAGCTCCTCGCCGACGACGTCGGCCAGGCGCCCGAGGTGCTCCTGGTTCGTGACGTCCAGCTCGATGACCTTGGTCGGCTTCGGCAGCTTCTTGGCGATGCGCTCGGTCAGCGTGGGCCGCGGGAACGCGGTCAGGATGATCTCGGCGCCCTGCTCCTGCGCGAGCTTGGCGACGTGGAAGGCGATGGACGACTCCATCAGCACACCCGTGACCAGGATGCGCTTGCCCTCAAGAATTCCGCTCATGGTGATCAGTGACCCATTCCCAGTCCGCCGTCAACCGGGATGACGGCTCCAGTGATGTACGAGGCGTCGTCCGAGGCGAGGAACCGCACCGTCGCGGCGATCTCCTCCGGCTGCGCGTAACGGGCGAGCGGCACCTGCGAGACGATGCTCTGGCGCTGCTCGTCGCTGAGCGCCCGCGTCATGTCGGTGTCGACGAAACCGGGCGCGACGACGTTGAAGGTGATGTTGCGCGAGCCCAGCTCCCGGGCGAGCGAACGCGCGAAGCCGACCAGGGCGGCCTTGGAGGCGGCGTAGTTCGCCTGGCCCGCCGAGCCGAGCAGGCCGACCACGGACGAGATCAGGATGACGCGGCCCTTCTTGGCCCGCAGCATGCCGCGGTTGGCGCGCTTGACGACACGGAAGGTGCCGGTGAGGTTGGTGTCGATGACCGAGGTGAAGTCCTCCTCGGACATGCGCATCAGGAGCTGGTCCTTGGTGACGCCGGCGTTGGCGATCAGGACCTCGACCGGACCGTGCTGGTCCTCGATCTCCTTGTAGGCCTGCTCCACCTGCTCCGGGTCGGTGATGTCGCACTTGACGGCCAGGAAGCCGGCCGGCGGCTCTCCCGAGCGGTACGTGATCGCGACCTTGTCGCCGGCGTCGGCGAAAGCGCGGGCGATGGCGAGGCCGATGCCTCGGTTGCCTCCGGTGACGAGAACCGAGCGGCTCAACGGATCACCCTTTCGATAGCGGTCTGACAGATCCGCCCGGACACCTGGATGACAGGCGGCTTCATCGAAAACCTATCGGTACCGCCACCCGCGCGGGCAAGCGGGCACCGACAGTGGCGCGGGAGTGTCGCTGTCGGATCCCTACAGAATCCTCCGGCCCGGACCCCAAACCTGTGGTCCGCCGCGCCGCTCCCGCGACATGATCGGAGCCGACAGGCCACGACAGCAGGGAGACCTCCGTGCCTCATTCCATCGACGAAGCCTTCACGGCGCTTCCGCTACGGGCCCTCGCCGACGCCGCGCTCGCACGCGCGCGTGCGCTGGGGGCCGAGCACGCGGACTTCCGGTTCGAGCGGGTGCGCAGCGCGTCCTGGCGGCTCCGCGACGCCAGGCCCGCCGGATCGTCGGACACCACCGACCTCGGGTACGCGGTACGGGTCGTGCACGGCGGTACCTGGGGCTTCGCCTCCGGCGTGGACCTGACCATGGACGCCGCCGCGCGGGTCGCCTCGCAGGCGGTGGCCATGGCGAAGCTGTCCGCGCAGGTGCTCAAGGCCGCCGGGTCCGACGAACGCGTGGAGCTGGCCGACGAGCCGGTGCACGCCGACAAGACGTGGGTCTCGTCGTACGAGATCGACCCGTTCTCGGTGCCGGACGACGAGAAGGCCGCGCTGCTGGCGCAGTGGAGCGCGCGGCTGCTGGCCGCGAAGGGTGTCGACCACGTCGACGCCTCGCTGCTCACCGTGCACGAGAACAAGTTCTATGCCGACACCGCCGGGACCGTGACCACCCAGCAGCGGGTGCGGCTGAATCCGCAGCTGACGGCCGTGTCGGTCGACGAGTCGAGCGGCGAGTTCGACTCCATGCGCACCATCGCCCCGCCGGTGGGGCGCGGCTGGGAGTACCTGACCGGCACCGGCTGGGACTGGGACACGGAGCTGGAGCGGATCCCCGAGCTGCTCGCCGAGAAGATGCGGGCGCCGAGCGTGGAGCCGGGCCTGTACGACCTGGTGGTCGACCCGTCCAACCTGTGGCTGACCATCCACGAGTCCATCGGCCACGCCACCGAGCTGGACCGCGCGCTCGGCTACGAGGCCGCCTACGCCGGCACCTCCTTCGCCACCTTCGACCGGCTCGGCAAGCTGAAGTACGGCTCCGAGCTGATGAACGTCACCGGTGACCGCACCGCCGAACACGGTCTCGCGACCATCGGCTACGACGACGAGGGCGTCGCGGCACAGTCCTGGGACCTGGTGAAGGACGGCACGCTCGTCGGCTACCAGCTGGACCGCAGGATCGCGAGGCTGACCGGGTTCGAGCGGTCCAACGGGTGCGCGTTCGCCGACTCGCCGGCGCACGTGCCGGTGCAGCGCATGGCCAATGTGTCGCTCCGGCCGGATCCGGCCGGACTGTCCACCGAGGACCTGATCGGCGGTGTCGACCGGGGCATCTACGTGGTCGGCGACCGTTCCTGGTCGATCGACATGCAGCGGTACAACTTCCAGTTCACCGGCCAGCGCTTCTTCAAGATCGAGAACGGGCGGATCACCGGGCAGCTCAAGGACGTCGCCTACCAGGCCACGACCACGGACTTCTGGGGGTCCATGGCGGCCGTCGGCGGCCCGCAGACCTATGTCCTCGGCGGTGCCTTCAACTGCGGCAAGGCCCAGCCGGGCCAGGTGGCCGCCGTGTCCCACGGGTGCCCGTCCGCCCTCTTCAAGGGCGTCAACATTCTGAACACCACGCAGGAGGCCGGCCGATGAGCGCCCTCACCAACAAGCCGCACGAGGTCGTCGAGCAGGCCCTGGCACTGTCCCGTGCCGACGGCTGTGTCGTCATCGCCGACGAGCACTCCACCGCCAACCTGCGCTGGGCGGGCAACGCGCTCACCACCAACGGGGTGACCCGGGGTCGTACGCTCACCGTGATCGCCACCGTGGACGGGGCACAGGGCACCGCCTCCGGGGTCGTGTCCCGGTCGGCGGTCACCCCGGACGAGCTGGAGCCGCTGGTGCGGGCCGCCGAGGCCGCCGCGCGCGGTGCCGGGCCCGCCGAGGACGCGCAGCCGCTGGTCGGCGGGGTGCCGGAGTCCCCGGACTTCACGGACGCGCCCGCCGAGACCTCCTCCGCCGTGTTCGCCGACTTCGCCCCGGCGCTCGGCGAGGCCTTCGCACGCGCGCGTGCGGGGGGCCGGGAGCTGTACGGCTTCGCCAACCACGAGCTGGTGTCGACGTACGTGGGGACCTCCACCGGGCTGCGCCTCCGGCACGACCAGCCCACCGGCACGCTGGAGCTGAACGCCAAGTCTCCGGACCGTACGCGCTCGGCGTGGGCCGGCCGGTCCACCCGGGACTTCAAGGACGTCGACCCGGGCGCCCTCGACGCCGAGCTGGCCGTACGGCTCGGCTGGGCGGAGCGGCGCGTGGAGCTGCCCGCGGGCCGCTACGAGACGCTGCTGCCGCCCACCGCGGTCGCGGACCTGCTGATCTACCAGCTGTGGTCGGCGTCGGGCCGGGACGCGGCCGAGGGCCGGACGGTGTTCTCCAAGCCGGGCGGCGGCACGCGGCTCGGTGAGAAGCTGAGCGAGCTGCCGCTGACCCTGCGCAGCGACCCGAACGAGCCGGGACTGGAGTGCCCGCCGTTCGTGGTCGCCCACTCCTCGGGCGGCGACCAGTCGGTCTTCGACAACGGGCTGCCGACCCACGCCACCGAGTGGATCGACCATGGCGTGCTCAGGCATCTGACGACCACCCGGCACAGCGCGGCCCTGACCGGGCTGCCGGTCGCCCCCGCGCTCGGCAACCTGATCCTGGACGGCGGCGACGACCGCTCCCTGGAGGACATGGTCGCGGACACCGAGCGAGGGCTGCTGCTGACCTGCCTGTGGTACATCCGCGAGGTCGACCCGGCGACGCTGCTGCTGACGGGCCTGACCCGGGACGGCGTCTACCTGGTCGAGAACGGCGAGGTGACCGGTCAGGTGAACAACTTCCGGTTCAACGAGTCGCCGGTGGACCTGCTGGGCCGGGCCGCCGAGGCGGGGCGGACGGAGAAGACGCTGCCGCGCGAGTGGAGCGACTGGTTCACCCGGGCCGCGATGCCCGCGCTGCGCATCCCGGATTTCAATATGAGCTCTGTCAGTCAGGGCGTATAACCTCGTAGTCGGCTGTCGTCCGACCGCCCGAGGACCATCAAGGAGACACGAGAACCGTGACGGACATCGTCGACGAGCTGAAGTGGCGGGGGCTCATCGCCCTCTCCACGGACGAGGACGCATTGCGCAAGGCGTTCGCGGACGGCCCCGTCACGTTCTATTGCGGCTTCGACCCGACCGCGCCCAGCCTGCACCTCGGCAACCTGGTGCAGATCCTGACGATGCGCCGCATCCAGGAGGCGGGCAACCGTCCGCTGGCGCTGGTCGGCGGTGCCACGGGTCTCATCGGCGACCCCAAGCCCACGGCCGAGCGCACGCTGAACGCGCCGGAGGTGGTGGCCGGCTGGGTGGAGCGGCTGCGCGCCCAGATCGAGCCGCTGCTCCACTTCGACGGGCCGAACGCCGCGGTGATGGTCAACAACCTGGACTGGACCCAGGGCCTGTCGGCCATCGAGTTCCTGCGGGACATCGGCAAGTACTTCCGGGTCAACAAGATGATCGCCAAGGAGGCCGTCGCCCGGCGGCTCAACTCCGACGCGGGCATCAGCTACACCGAGTTCAGTTACCAGATCCTGCAGGGCATGGACTTCCTGGAGCTGTACCGGCGGCACGGCTGCACGCTGCAGACCGGCGGCAGCGACCAGTGGGGCAACCTCACCTCGGGCACGGACCTGATCCACCGGGTCGAGCCGGACGCCGTCGTGCACGCGCTGGGCACCCCGCTGATCACCAAGGCGGACGGCACCAAGTTCGGCAAGACCGAGTCCGGCACGGTGTGGCTCGACCCCGAGATGACCACGCCGTACGCGTTCTACCAGTTCTGGGTCAACGCGGACGACCGGGACGTCTCGAAGTTCCTGCGCATCTTCAGCTTCCGGTCCCGTGAGGAGATCGAGGAGCTGGAGCGGCAGACGGAGGAGCGTCCGCAGGCGCGGGCCGCGCAGCGGGCGCTCGCCGAGGAGCTGACGACGCTGGTGCACGGCGCCGGCCAGACGGCCGCGGTGATCGCCGCGTCCAAGGCGCTGTTCGGACAGGGCGAGCTGGCGGAGCTGGACGAGCGCACCCTGTCGGCGGCGCTGTCCGAGGTGCCGCACATCCAGGTCGCCGAGCTCGCTCCGGTGGTCGATCTCCTCGCCGAGGTCGGGCTGGTGGCGAGCAAGTCCGCCGCCCGGCGGACCGTGAAGGAGGGCGGGGCCTACGTGAACAACGTGAAGGTCACCGCGGAGGACTTCGTCCCGGGTGCCGAGGAGCTGCTGCACGGGCGGTGGCTGGTGCTGCGGCGGGGCAAGAAGAACCTCGCCGCGGTGGAGGTCGTTTCCGAGTAGCGCCTCGGGGGCGTGGGCGAACCGGCGACCGCGGCACCGTCGTGGCCGGTCGCGCGGTTCGCCGCGCCCCGCTCGGGGCGCTTCCGCCGGGGCGTTCGCGGGCTCAGGCCCGCTGCTTGCGCTTGCCCAGCGTCGCCATGTAGAGCATGTCGACCGCGAAGACGATGATGATCGCGGCCACCAGCTGAAAGGCGTGCCGGCTCCAGTCGATGCCCCGGGTCTCGTCGACGCCGAGGGATCGGGCGATCGCGTTGCCCACGATGGCTCCCAGCATGCCGCAGATGGTGGTCAGCCACAGGGGGCTGTGCTGCTTGCCCGGGATGATCGCCTTGGCGATGAGGCCCAGCACAAATCCCACGATGATCGCCCACAACCAGCCCATGGCTGCCTCCTCGTACGGCTCGACGTGAGCATTAGGGCCAGTGTGGTTCGGTCCGCCGTAGGGCGCATGTCGGGCTCCCCCGTACGCGGGGCGGGACGTGTCGTCGCAGGCGAGAGGGCGACCCGGTCTCGTAGGTGGCGCGGGTGCGGCGTAACGTGGGAGGCGTCCCGGCCCGGTTCCCCGCCGGATGCGGACGAAGGTGCGGGCCGGGGAGAGTCCGATACGGGCGGATGGTGGAATGCGATGCGGAAACAGCACGGTGGCAGCGCCCAGGTGTTCCGGATCACCGGTGCCCGGACCGGACTCGCCGAGGACGTCCGAGGCCGGCAGCGCCGGTATGTGATCTCGATGTCGATCCGTACCGCGTCGGTGATCCTCGCGGTCGCGCTGTGGAATGTCGAACGGTACGTCGCCATCGTGGCGCTCGTGCTCGGTGGACTGCTCCCCTATATCGCCGTGGTGGTCGCCAACGCGGGCAGGGAGAGGCCGCCCTCTCTCCCGTCGACGTTCGTCACCGCGCCCGTGCGTACGATGATCGCGCCGCCGCAGGCCGAGGAGGAACAGGCGGAATCGGTGCGGGAGTCGGCACGGCAGGAGGCACCTGCGGATTCGGCGGCCGGAGCGCGCGGCGACCGTCCCGACCCGGGCTGAGCACCGCGGACGCGGCGGAAGCGGAATGCGCCCTCGCGCCAAACTCAAGAAAAGCTCAGATCAATCCTGCTGTTCCGGTGCCGGGCGATGGGGTACCCGTGACATACTGCGTACGCGCTCCGCATCCCCCGTCGGAGCGACGGACCGACGCCGGGCAGCTCCCCCCGTGGCTGCCCGGCGTCGCCATGTTTCCGCCCGTTCCTGAGCCGAACCCGAGAAGACGAACTCGAGACGAAGCCGTGAGTGACGAGACCCCGATCTGCTCCGCCAAGGGCTGCCGTGCCGACGCCGTGTGGGTGCTGGCGTGGAACAACCCGAAGATCCATACGCCGGAGCGGCGCAAGACATGGCTGGCCTGCGAGGAGCACCGGGAGCATCTGTCGCAGTTCCTCGGGGTGCGGGGTTTCCTGAAGGACGTGGTGACCTTGCGGGAGTGGCAGGCCTCCGAGGAGGCCGAGCCGCCGGTCGGCTAGCCGCCGATCGCCGACATGGGGCGGTCCGGCTGGACGAACGACGGATCGTCCAGGCCCGCTCCCGCCTTCTTCCCCCACATCGCCAGCCTCCAGATCCGGGCGATCTCCTCGTCCGGGGCGCCCGAGCGCAGGGCGGCGCGGAGGTCGGTCTCCTCGGTGGCGAACAGGCAGGTCCGTATCTGGCCGTCGGCGGTGAGACGGGTCCGGTCGCAGGCCGCGCAGAACGGCCGGGTCACCGAGGCGATCACGCCGACCCGGTGCGGGCCCCCGTCCACCAGCCAGCGCTCCGCCGGTGCCGAGCCGCGCTCGTCGGCGCCCTCGGGAGTGAGGTCGAAGCGGGTGCGCAGGGAGGCGAGGATGTCCCCGGCGGTGACCATGCCCTCGCGCTTCCAGCCGTGCTGGGCGTCCAGGGGCATCTGCTCGATGAAGCGCAGCTCGTAGTCGTGCTCCACCGCCCAGGCGAGGAGGTCCGGGGCCTCGTCGTCGTTCAGGCCCGGCATCAGGACCGAATTGACCTTGACCGGGGTGAGGCCGGCCTCGCGGGCGGCCTGCAAACCTTCGAGGACGTCCTGGTGGCGGTCGCGGCGGGTGAGGGTCTTGAAGACGTCGGGGCGGAGGGTGTCCAGGGAGACGTTGACCCGGTCCAGGCCCGCGGCCTTCAGGGCGGTCGCCGTGCGCCTCAGGCCGATGCCGTTGGTGGTGAGGGACATCTGCGGGCGCGGGGCGAGGGCCGCGACGCGCTCGACGATGCCGACCAGTCCGGGGCGCAGCAGCGGCTCGCCGCCGGTGAAGCGGACCTCCTCGACGCCGAGCGTGCGGACCGCGATGTCGATGAGCCGGACGATCTCGTCGTCCGTGAGCAGGTCGGGCTTGGCCAGCCACTGCAGGCCCTCCTCGGGCATGCAGTAGGTGCAGCGCAGATTGCACCGGTCGGTCAGCGAGACCCTCAGGTCGGTGGCCACTCGGCCGTAGGTGTCGATGAGCACGTGGGCCCCCTCCCTCTCCCGGTCACTCATTTTCGGTGACGGTGCGTCCTCCGTCACCTGCGAGCCTACGTGACCCCGCCGACATCGACAGCGACCTGATCCCACGAGGTACGCCACGACCGCGTCGTAGGACCGTACAGTCCTGGACGACGCGGCCGTCCGTACGAACCCTCAGTGGGCTCCGGTGCCGGTCAGGGACCGCACCTCCAGTTCGGCGTACTTGCCGGCGTCCGGGACCTCCTTCGACAGCAGGGTGCCCACGACGCCGAGCAGGAAGCCGACGGGGATGGAGATGATGCCGGGGTTCTCCAGCGGGAACCAGTGGAAGTCGACGTGGGGGAACATCGAGGTCGGCTTGCCGGAGACCACCGGGGAGAACAGGACCAGGCCGACCGCGGTGACCAGGCCGCCGTAGATCGACCAGAGGGCGCCCGTGGTGGTGAACCGCTTCCAGAACAGGCTGTAGAGGATGGTCGGCAGGTTGGCGGAGGCGGCGACCGCGAAGGCGAGGGCCACCAGGCCGGCCACGTTCAGGTCGCGGGCCAGAGCGCCGAGGACGATCGAGACCGCGCCGATGCCGACGGTCGCCCAGCGGGCGGCGCCGATCTCCTGCTTCTCGGTGGCCTGGCCCTTCTTGAGGACGTTCGCGTAGATGTCGTGCGCGAACGAGGACGAGGAGGCCAGGGTGAGGCCGGCGACGACCGCGAGGATCGTGGCGAAGGCGACCGCGGAGATGGTGGCGAGCAGGACCGCTCCCCAGGTGGAGTCGACGCCGCCGAGGTGCAGGGCCAGCAGCGGTGCCGCCGTGTTGCCCGCCTTGTTGGAGGCGATGATCTCGTCCGGTTTGATCAGTGCGGCGGCGCCGAAGCCGAGGGCGAGGGTCATCAGGTAGAAGGCGCCGATCAGGCCGATCGCCCAGATGACGGACTTGCGGGCGGCCTTGGCGGTGGGGACGGTGTAGAAGCGGATCAGGATGTGCGGCAGGCCGGCGGTGCCCAGGACCAGGGCGATGCCGAGCGAGAGGAAGTCCAGCTTGGTGGTGCCGGTGGCGCCGTACTTCAGGCCGGGCTCCAGGAAGGCCGAGCCCTTGGCGCTGTTGTCGGCGGCCGTGCCGAGCAGGTCCGAGACGTTGAAGTGGAATTTCAGCAGTACCAGGAAGGTCAGCAGCAGGGCGCCGATGATCAGGAGCACCGCTTTGACCATCTGGACCCAGGTGGTGCCCTTCATGCCGCCGATGGTGACGTACACGATCATCAGTACGCCGACCAGGGCGACGATGCCGATCTTGCCGCCGTCGCTGGTGATGCCGAGGAGCAGGGAGACGAGGACGCCGGCGCCGGCCATCTGGGCCAGCAGGTAGAAGATCGACACGACGATCGTGGAGGCGCCGGCGGCGGTGCGGACGGGGCGCTGGCGCATCCGGTAGGCCAGCACGTCGCCCATCGTGTAGCGGCCGGAGTTGCGCAGTGGCTCGGCGACCAGGAGCAGGGCGACGAGCCAGGCGACCAGGAAGCCGATGGAGTAGAGGAAGCCGTCGTAGCCGAAGAGGGCGATGGCTCCGGCGATGCCGAGGAAGGACGCGGCGGACATGTAGTCGCCGGAGACGGCGAGGCCGTTCTGGAAACCGGTGAACTGCCGGCCGCCGGCGTAGAAGTCGGCGGCGTCCTTGGTCTGCCGGCCCGCCCAGACGGTGATCACGAGGGTCGCGGCGACGAACACCGCGAACAGGGTGATGATCAGTGTCCGGTGCTCGCTCGCCTCGCCGGCGGCCAGCAGGGTGTGCTGCGCGGGGCTCATGCTCCGCCCTCCATCCGGGACTTGATGGCCGCGGCCTTCGGATCGAGCTTGGCGGCGGCGTGCCGGGCGTACCACCAGGCGATGAGGAACGTGGTGAGGAACTGGGCGAGGCCCAGGACGAGCGCGACGTTGATGTGGCCGGCCACCTTGGTGCCCATGAAGCCGCCCGCGTAGTTGGAGAGCAGGACGTACAGCAGGTACCAGGCGATGAAGGCGAAGGTCAGGGGAAAGGCGAAGGAGCGGTGGGCGCGGCGCAGTTCACCGAACTCCGCGCTCTGCTGCACCTCGGTGAACTCCTCGGTGGAGGGAAGGTGGGCCTGGGGTCTGGCGGGCGGCGGTGTCTCGGTAGCCACGGAGTCTCCTCGCGTCACGGACGTGCGCTTGCTGATCTCGCAGGGACGGCATCACATTACAGCGAGTCATCGTTCGACTCCCTGGGGTGATTCCGGCGGAGGGCGCGATCCTGATGGGCCCTCCCTCCACGGTCACGGCGCCCCGCGCGGACCGGTTCAACTCGGCCTCGCTCTTTCGGAGATCAGCGTCGGGAGATAGCTTCACCCTGCACCACCCGTCATGTACCTGCCCGAGCAGCACCTGCGTCTCGGGCGGTTCCGTATCCGGATGATGTGGAGATCCCATGGCTCATCTGCGCTCCAGACGTCGGCTCGGGCTCGCCGTGCCGGTCGTGCTGTCACTGACCGCCTCGCTCGGCTTCCTGCCGTCGGCGGCCTCGGCGGCGACCCCGGCGGCCACGACGGCGCGGGCGGCGGACGGCCCCCGACTCGCCTACGTGGTCAACACCAGGACGGACCACCGCACGATCGAGTCGGTGCAGCGGGCGATCACGCGCAACGGCGGTACGGTCGTGGCGAGTTACGACCGGATCGGTGTCATCGTCGTCCACTCCGCCACTCCCGACTTCGGCGCACGCATGCGTGCGGTGCGGGGCGTGCAGTCGGCGGGTGCCACGCGCACCGCCCCCTTGACGGCGGCGGGCACGACCGACGAGGGCGCGGTCCAGGTCCTGTCGAAGGCGGAGGCCGCGAAGATCGCCCAGGACGCGACGGCGGGCGCGGAGCCCCTGGAGGCCGACCAGTGGGACCTGCGGGCGATCGGCGCCGACAAGGCCGCGACGATCAACCCCGGCAGCAGGAGCGTCACGGTCGGGGTCATCGACACGGGCGTCGACGACACCCACCCGGACATCGCCCCGAACTTCTCCGCCTCCCAGTCGGCGAACTGCGTGAGCGGCAAGGCGGACACGACGTACGGCGCCTGGCGGCCGGCGGACGCCGACCACTACCACGGCACCCATGTGGCGGGCGAGATAGCCGCGGCCCGTAACGGCGTAGGCGTGGCGGGCGTGGCGCCGGGCGTGAAGGTCGCGAGCATCACCGTCTCGCAGCCGGACGCGACCTCGCTGTTCTACCCGGAGAGCGTGGTCTGCGCCTTCGTGTTCGCCGCCGATCACGGCGTCGAGATCACCAACAACAGCTACTACGTGGATCCATGGCTGTACAACTGCATGGACGACCCCGATCAACACGCCATCGTCGACGCGGTCAACAGGGCCCAGCTGTACGCCCAGCGCAAGGGCACGCTCAACGTCGCCTCGGCCGGCAACTCCAACGACGACCTGGACGCCGACGCGATCGTGGACGACTCCAGCCCCGACGACTCGACGCCCCAGACCCGTACGGTCGACCCGCACAAGTGCTTCGACGTGCCGACCCAGCTGCCCGGCGTGGTGACGGTGAGCGCGGTGGGCGTGAAGGGCACCAAGTCCTACTACTCCAGCTACGGCCGGGGCGTGGTCGACGTGGCCGGGCCGGGTGGCGACAAGTACCAGATCCCGGACACGCCGTCGAAGAACGGCCGCATCCTGTCCACGCTGCCGAACGACCAGTACGGCTTCCTCCAGGGGACGTCGATGGCCTCCCCGCACGTCGCCGCGGTGGCCGCGCTGCTCAAGTCGGCCCACCCGCACGCCACTCCGGCCCAGCTGCAGGCGCTGCTGAAGGCCGAGGCGGACAACCCGGGCTGCCCGGCCGAGCCGTACGACGGTGACGGCGACGGGGTCGTGGACGCGACCTGCGTCGGCGGCAAGCGGATCAACGGTTTCTACGGCTTCGGCGTCGTCGACGCGCTGCGCGCGGTGAAGTAGGCGGAGCGCGAAGCAGTCGACCTTCACTATGCAGTGTTGATTGAATCAATACTGCATAGTGAAGTAATGACTGCAATCAATGATGCCTGGGAAGCCGTGGGCGGAACGCCCGCGCTGCTGCCGCGTCTCTCGGCCGTCGTCCGCGGGGACACGCTCCCCGCGAAGCTGCCCGTGCGGGAGCTGGCACGCGCGTGTGCGGGAGCGTGCGCGCTGGCCGCCGCCGAGCTGGGGGCGCGGCGGGCCGGGCTCGCCGACGTGCCGGCGGTCATCGTGGACGACGGCGCCGTCGCCGCCGCCTTCCACAGCGAGCGGCTCGTCCGGGTCGACGGCCGGACGCCGGAGGCCTTCGCACCGCTGTCGCGGTTCTGGCGGACGGCGGACGGCTGGGTGCGCACCCACGCCAACTACCCGCACCACCGGGCCCGGCTGTCGGCCGCGCTGGGCCTGCCGGCGGACGCCTCGGTGGCGGAGGTCGCCGGCCGGCTCGCCGAACGCTCGGCCGAGGAGGCCGAGGAGGCCGTCCACGCCGCCGGCGGCCTCGCCGTGGCCCTGCGCACACCGCGGGAGTGGCAGGCGCACCCGCAGGCCGCCGAGGTGGCCGCACGGCCGCTGGTCGAGCGCGCCCGGCTGGACGCGGCGCCCGCGCGCGTGCTGCCTTCCCTGGACCCGGCCGCCGCTCCCCTGCTGCCCGCCGCCGGGCTGCGGGTCCTGGATCTGACCCGGGTGCTGGCGGGCCCGGTCGCCACCCGCACCCTGGCCCTGCTGGGCGCGGACGTCCTGCGCGTGGACGCGCCCGGGCTGCCGGAACTCCCGGACCTGCACGCCGACACCGGCATCGGCAAGCGGTCCGCCACGCTCGACCTGGACTCCGACCGGGACACCGTCGAGGAGTTGCTGGGCACGGCCGACGTCGTCGTCACCGGGTACCGGCCGGGGGCCCTCGACCGGTACGGACTCGCCCCGCGGGCGCTGGCCGAGCGGCACCCGGGGCTGGTCGTGGCGCAGGTGTCGGCGTGGGGCGCGTACGGGCCGTGGGGCGGGCGGCGCGGCTTCGACAGCCTGGTGCAGGTCGCGACCGGCATCGCGGTCACCGAAGGGGCGGCGGAGCGGCCCGGCGCGCTGCCCGCGCAGGCCCTGGACCACGGCACCGGCTATCTGCTGGCGGCGGCCGTGCTGCGGGCGCTGACCGAGCAGTCGTACGACGGCGGGAGCCGGCTGGTCCGGGCGGCGCTGGCCCGGACCGCCCACTGGCTGACGCACGGCATCCGCCCGGTACCGGCCGAGGGCGCGCCGTATCCGGGCCCGGACGCCTGGCTGACCGAGACGGACAGCCCCCTGGGCCGTCTGCGGCACGCCCGCCCGGCCGTATCCTTCACCGGCGGCCCCACCGCCTGGCGGCGTCCGCCGGTGCCCTGGGGGTCGGACCCTTCGAAGTGGCTGTGACGGTCGACCGAGCGGACGCGGTGACCGTGACGGTTGACCGAAGCGGATACGGCAGCCGTGATGGTTGACGTTGATCCGGTCATCGACGCCACCGTCGACGTCAATGGCCGAGCGACCTCGATGACCGATCGACCTCGATGACCGATCTACGTCCCTGACCGATCGACCTCGATGACCGGTCAGGGACGGTCTCGATTCAGCTCTTGGCGCCGTTGGTCACCAGCACCTTGAGCGCCGTGCGTTCGTCCATGGCCTTGTAGCCGGCGGGTACGCCCTCGATGTCGACGGTCATGTCGAACACCGGAGAGGGGTCGATCGTGCCGTCGAGCACGTCGGGCAGCAGGTCGGGGATGTAGGCGCGGACCGGGGCGACACCGCCGCGCAGGGCGATGTTCCGGTCGAACATCACGCCGAGGTCCAGGCCGGTGCCGCTGCCGTGGGGCACGCCGACGAAGCCGATGGCGCCGCCGTCGCGGGTGATGTTGACGGCCGTCCGCATGGACTGCTCGGTGCCGACCGCCTCCACGACGGCGTGGGCGCCCTGCCCGCGGGTCAGCTCGCGGACCGCCTCGACGGCCGCGTCCCCGCGCTCGGCGACGACGTCGGTGGCGCCGAAGCGGCGCGCGATGTCCGTACGCACCTCGTGCCGGCCGAGCGCGATGATCCGCTCGGCGCCGAGCCGCTTGGCGGCGAGCACGGCGCACAGGCCGACCGCGCCGTCGCCGACGACCGCGACCGTGGCGCCGGGCCGGGCGCCCGCGCCGAGGGCGGCGTGGTGGCCGGTGCCGAGGACGTCGGAGAGGGTCAGCAGGGCGGACAGCAGGTGGTCGTCGGAGGCCGCGTCCTTGGGCAGCTGCACCAGGGTGCCGTCGGCGAACGGCACGCGGACGGCCTCGCCCTGGCCGCCGTCGTAGCCGACGGAGCCCCAGAAGCCGCCGTGCTCGCAGGACGTGGTCAGACCCTCACGGCAGTAGTCGCAGACGCCGTCGGACCACATGAAGGGCGCGACCACCAGGTCACCGCGCCGGACGGTGCTCACCTCGGAGCCGGTCTCCTCCACGACGCCGAGGAACTCGTGCCCGATCCGCTGCCCCGGCTGCCGGGCCGCCTCGCCTCGGTACGCCCACAGGTCGCTGCCGCAGATGCAGGCCCGCAGCACCCGCACGACGGCGTCGGTGGGCAACTGCACCACGGGCTCGGGCACGTCCTCCACGCGCATGTCGTACGGGGCGTGGATGGTGGTGGCGCGCATGGCGGGGATCCTTCTCGTGCGGGGGTGGTACGAGCGTCGGGCGAGGCCGCCCGGGGCGCGCTCAGGGGTGTCGAGCGCACTTCACGGTACGCCGGTGCCGCCGGGCTCCGCGCGGCCAGGGGTGCCTCCGCGATCAGACCCCCGCAGCCCCCAGCAGGCTTCCCGCCCCGTACGTCACGCCCATCGCCAGCGCGCCGCCCACCACGTTGCGCAGGACCGCGCGCCCGGGGTCGGCCGCGCCGAGGCGGGCGCTGCTCCAGCCGGTGAGGGTCAGGGCGGCCAGGACCGAGACGACGGTGACGCCGAGGCGCCGGCCGGCCGGGGGCAGGACGATGGCCAGCAGGGGGAGCAGCGCGCCCACGGTGAAGGACAGGAAGCTCGCCCAGGCCGCGTGCCAGGGGTTGGTCAGCTCGTCCGGGTCGATGCCCAGCTCCACGCGCGCGTGGGCCTTCAGCGCATCCCGCGCGGTGAGCTGTTCGGCTGCCTCGCGGGCCACCTCGCGGGTCAGGCCGCGCTCCTCCAGCAGCTCGGTCAGCTCCCGCAGTTCGGCCTCCGGCTGCTCGCGCAGCTCCCGTTTCTCCAGGGCCAGCGCGGCCATCTCGGAGTCGCGCTGGGTGGACACCGAGACGTACTCGCCGGCCGCCATGGACATGGAGCCGGCGAGCAGGCCGGCCAGTCCGGCGGTGAGCAGGGCGGCCCGGCTCTCGGTCGCGCCGGCCACGCCGACCACCAGGCCCGCGGTGGAGACGATGCCGTCGTTCGCGCCCAGCACGGCCGCCCGGAGCCAGTTCAGCCGTGAGCCGAGCGTGCCGCCGTGGGCCTCGACGTGGGTGGGTTCCGTCACAGCAGGGAGGATCCCACCCCGGCCGTCGCCCCGCGGGAGCGACATGGGGGCTCCGCCGGACCTTGGGTGCCGGTCCGCCGCCGTGCCGTCACCAGACCCGGACCGACGCTCCCCGGGCGAACACCGGGCTCGTGGCGTCGGCCGGTGGGTGCGTCAGGGGCTCGGCGATCTCCGCCACGGTGGGGCCCACCTTCGCCGCGACGGGGTCCAGGAGGGCGAGGTCGAAGCCGTAGACCCGCGCCGCGTTGCCGCCGAGCATGGCGGCGACCTCCGCGCGCGGGACGCCCGCGTAGGCGAACCGGAGGGCCTCTCGGGTGTACGGGTGGGTGCCCTCGTCGTGCGGGTAGTCGCTGCCCCACATGATCTTGTCGACGCCGATGCGGTCGCGCAGCGGCACCTCGTGGGGGCGCATGAAGCTGGCGCCGACGTAGCAGTTCTCCCGCCAGACCCGGGAGGGCGCCTCGCCCATGCCCGCGGCCAGACCGGCGCCGAACTTCGCCTCCGCGGTGGCGGCCTCGGACGCCTTCGTGGCCGTCGCGACCAGACGGCCGTGGTAGTAGTCCAGCATGTCCAGGACACCGGGGATCCAGCCGGAGCCCTGCTCGGTCAGGACCAGCCGCAGATCCGGGTGACGGCGGAAGGCGCCGCCGAAGACCAGGTGCCACAGGGCGCGGTGGGAGAACCACGTCGTCTCCACCATGAACACCGCGCGCGCGGCCGGTTCCTCGCCGAGCGGCGGGGACGCCGAACCGGCGTGGTGGTTGACGGGCAGGCCGAGTTCCGCGCAGGCGGCCCAGATCGGGTCGTACGTCCGCGAGTACAGCTCGGGCAGGCCGGAGCCGGGCGGGGTGCCGGGCAGCATCAGGCCGCCCTTCAGGCCCGCCGAGGCGGCCCACCGGATCTCCTTGACGGCCTCCTCGACGTCCCCGAGGAGGATCTGGAAGACGCCCGCCCGGCGTCCCGGAGCCGCCGCGCAGAAGTCCGCGAGCCAGCGGTTGTGGGCGCGCAGGCCCGCCCAGCGCCGCGCGAAGTCCCCGGCGTCCGGGGGCGGGGCCATGAGCGAGCCGGACGGGAAGAACGGCGGGATGGTGTTCGGGAAGATCACCTCCGCGACGATCCCGTCCGCCTCCATCTCCGCCAGACGCCGGTCGGAGTTCCAGTTCCGGTCGGCGGAGTCCGCGAGCAGGTCCTCGTGGGGGTTGACGTAGGTGGCCGCCCAGACGTCGAAGTCGTCGTGGTGGCGCTTGGCCAGGTACGGCTTGTAGTCGAGGAGATCGGCGCCGGCGTGGCAGTCGGCGGAGATCACCGTGTAGCGGTCCGTCACCGGGTCACCTCCGGGAGGGGGAAGGCCCGGTCGGGTCCCTGGAGCGGGAAGTCGCCGCCCGTCAGCCAGTGCCTGCCCGTCTCGCGCGAGCGTGCCCAGGACGCCTCCACGGCCGTCTGGTCGGCGGGCTGGCCCAGGTCGGCGGGGGTGGGGCCGATCCGGCGGGCCAGGGGGGCCAGCTTCTCGGTGTCGAAGCCGAAGACCTCGGCCGCGGCGAGGCCCAGCATGCGGCGGGTCTCGGCGACCGGGATGTCGTGGAAGGTGCGGCGCAGCCACGCGCGCGTGTCGGGCCAGGTGCCCTCGGGATGCGGGAAGTCGCTGCCCCAGAGGATGTTGTCGACGCCGATCTCGTAGCGCTGGGCCAGTTCGCGCCGCTTGGTGTGGGTGGCGCAGACGAAGATCTGCCGGTCCAGGTACTCGTGCGGCGGTCGCTTCAGCTCCCGGAACGGGGAGAGCTTCTTGCCGCCGTGCGCGCCGAGGTAGAGGCGGTCCATGAACCACAGCAGGTTCGGCAGCCACCAGCAGCCCGACTCGGCGACGCCGAAGCGCAGCCCCGGGTGGCGTTCGAAGACGCCGGACCAGAGCAGGAACCACAGCGGACGGGCCGGCCACCAGGTCACTTCGCTGACGTAGATGCCGAGGTGGTCGCCGTACTCGTGGCGCGGGGCGGCGCCGGAGTGGGTGAGCACCGGCATGCCGCACTCGGCGGCGGCCGCCCACACCGGGTCGTAGCGGCGATCGTGGTACGGGTCGCGGCCGGCCCACATGGACGGGATCATCAGGGCGCCGAGGCCGGACTCCCGGGCCCGGCGGATCTCGGCGACGACCTGATCGACGGGGGCCGTGACGGGCAGCAGGGCCACTCCGCAGTGCCGTTCGGGGTGTTCGGAGACGAACTCCGCCAGCCAGCGGTTGTGCGCCCGCGCGCCCGCCATCCCCAGCTCCGGGTCCTGGTCGCCGGAGAGGCCGAGGCCCACGCCGAAGGGAGCGGCGGTCCCGCTGTCCACGGCGTCGGCGTCCGGGAAGACGACCTCGGCGGCCACGCCGTCCCCGTCCAGCTCCTTCAGGCGCCGCGCGGCGTCCCAGCCGCCGCGCAGGCCCTCCTCGTTGTCGTGGAACCACCGGGCCGCGAACGCCTCGTTGCGGATGCCGAGCCGGGTCATCTCCTCGCGGCGCCGGTCGCGGCCCGCGAGGAACTCGTCGAAGTCCCGGTGGAACCGGGACTCCAGGTAGGGCCGGTACCGCTCGGTGGGCAGCCCGGCGTGGCAGTCGGAGGAGATGATCAGATACGGGTCCTGGCCGGTCACGACAGCCTCCCGGTCAATCGAGTACGAAGCTTTCGAGGTACGCGGGGTTCGCGCGCTCCAGCATCGAGCGCGCACGCGCGCGGATCTGTGCGTCGCTGTGGCCGCCGGCCGGCAGCATCCAGAAGCGGTCCTCCCGGATGCCGTCCACGACGAGACCGGCGACGTCCTCGACGGGCGTGAAACGGACCTCCCGGCCGGCCTCGCGCATCGCCTCCTCCCACTGGCCGAGGGAGCGGTACGGCGTCTTCCTGGGCCGCTGTTTGGCGTAGCGGGCGGGGCGGTTGCGGTGCGACTCCCACAGGCCGGTGCGCAGCATGTGCGGCCCGGGGAAGAGCACCGAGGCGCCCACGCGCGCGTGCTCGGCCCGCAGGTGGGCGTACAGGGACTCGGTCATCGTGACGACGGCCGCCTTGGTGACCGCGTAGACGGAGGCGGTCGGGAGCGGTGCGACACCGCCGTCGGCGGAGGACGTGTTGACCACATGACCGGGTTGACCCGACGTGATCATCCTGGGCACGAACGCCTGGATGCCGTGGAAGACGCCCCACACGTTGACGGCGAAGGCCCACTGCCAGTCGTTCGGTTCGTGCTCCCACATGCGCCCCTCGGCGCCGGAGCCGACCCCCGCGTTGTTGCACAGGACGTGCACGGCGCCGTAGGTGTCGTACGCCGTCCCGGCCAGCTCCAGGACCTGTTCCCGTACGCCCACGTCGACCACGCGCGCGTGCACGTCGGCGCCCTCCGCGCGCAGGTCCGCCGCGGCCTGGTCCAGCGCCGCCTCCTCCACGTCGGCGAGGACGACCTTCAGGCCCTCGGCCGCGAACCGCCGGGCCATCGCCAGCCCGATCCCGCTCGCCGCCCCGGTGACGACGGCGACCTGTCCGGCCCTCAGCTCCATGGCCGCTCACCTCCCCCGGGCGGCCCGTCGTGGACCTGGAGCGGGTCGTCGTAGCGCTGGTGGACGTACGGCAACAGGGCCTGTGCGTCCACCCGTTCCACCACCCGGCCGCTCTGGTCGCTGGTCTTCTCGCCGATGCTGATCTCCAGCAGGCGCAGCACGGGGAGGTCGGCGACGGGGTCGTACAGCGACTCGCGGAGCACCACGTCCCCGGTGACCCGTTCCAGCCGGCGCACCTTCTCCTGCCGCACGCAGTGCACCAGCACGGGGTCGCCGTCGAAGCCGGAACCGTCCGCCGCGGGCAGGAACTTGAAGTAGAAGTCGGTCTTGCGGGTGGGCCCGGGCAGGGGCAGGGAGCCGCCGACCGCCCCGCGGACCTCCACGAAGGCGATGCCGTGCCGCGCCATCGACGCCCGTACGACGAGGCCGTCGCGCTCGACGGTGACCTCGCCGAGCTTCTTCGGCTCCCCGAAGACCTCACGACCGCCGGTGAGGGCGCGTTCGTGGGTCATGGGCATCACCAGCGGATACCAGCCGTCGACCGCGCCGTGGGCGGCGGCGACCGCGAAGGAGCCCGCGCCGAGCGGATACCCGGGCAGCTCGACCTTGCTGATGTTCACCCGCACCAGAGGGCGTGAGGCGGGCTTCAGCGGGGGCGGCAGCACCGCCGCGACCGCGTCCGGGTCGGTCTCCCAGACGGCCACCACGCCGGTGGACCAGATGTCGGGGAGCCGTGCGCTCGCGGTGCGCGTCGCCGCGATCTCCCGCTCGGTCCGTGCGCCGTACCGCACGCGTGCCATCACCGTACCGCCCTTCTTCTGACGGACCGTCACCTGTAACACAGTTACAGCAGTCAGGGTGCGGGGTAAATACGCGTGCACTTGACGGAGTTGGAGGGATCATGCCGAGCGGGGCGAGGAGCGCGCTGGACCGGGAGACCGTGCTGGAGGCCGCCGCGGAGCTGGTGCGCCGGCACGGCCCGGACGCGCTGACCATGCGCAAGCTCGCCGCCGAGCTGGGCACCGCGGTGACGTCGATCTACTGGCACGTCGGGGGCCGCGAGGCCCTGCTCGACGCGCTCGTGGAGCGGACCGTGGCCGGTCTCGGCGAGATCCGCCCGGCCGGGCGCACGCCGGAGCAGCGCGTCCTGTCCGTCGCGCGCGCCCTGCGGCGCCAGCTGCGCGACCATCCGCACCTGGTGGCCCTGGTGCACGAGCGCGGGCTGACCGAGCGGATGTTCCTGCCCGCCCAGCAGGTCCTGGTCCGCGAGGCGCGGGCGGCGGGACTGCGCGGGGCGCGGGCCGCCGCGTTCGTCCGGGCCGTGCAGTTCCAGGTCGTGGGGCATGTGCTGGTGGAGCGCAATCGCGAGCGGGCGCCGGCGCAGCATCCGGGCGAGGAGGAGCTGTGGCGCGCGGCCGGCGCCGGGGACGATCCCGCGCTGGCCCGGGCGCTGGCCCGCCCCGTGGACACGGAACGGCTGTTCGTGACGGCCGTACGGGCGCTGGTGCGGTCCCTGCTGGCGCCGCACGGAAAATGACTGGCGCCCGAACTGCCGTACGCCTACCGTTCCTGATCGCGGGGGCGGCTCCGCCGGTGTGCTTCCTTCTCTTCTCTGCCTCGGAATCCACAGCGCGCCCACTCTCCGCCCCCGCCTCCGCTTCTCTTCCTCACCGGGGGATTCTGCTTGTCCGCACTGGCGTCCGTGCTGCTCCGTCGTCTCCGTACCGTCTACGTCGACCAGGCCGGACCACGCCCGGGCGACCCGTCCACGGCCGAGGGTCTCGTCGCCCTGGAGGGCGAGCTGCTCGACCGGGGTTTCGCTCCGGCGGCCCCGCTGCGCGCGGCGCTCGCCTGGCTCGGCCCCGCCGGGCTCGCGGACGCCGGCCGGCAGCTGATCCGGCACCTGGACGCCGAGCTGGGCGCCGACCGCACCCACATGCCGCTGTTCCGCAACTTCCCGGTCTCCGTGCCCGACGACACGTGCGCGCTGTTCGTGGACCGGGTCTTCGCCCTGCTGCTGCAGTGGCCCGCCCAGCCCTGCGTGCTGTGCGGCACGGTGGGCAGCGTGCACCCGGTGGCGCCGTGCGCGCATCTGGTGTGCCGCGCCTGCTGGGACGGCGCGGACTACACCGGCTGTCCGCTCTGCCGCCGCCGGATCGACTCCGCCGACCCGTTCCTGGTGCCGGGCGAGCCGCGTCGGCCCCAGGACGTGCCGGCCGGCCCGCTGAGGCTGCTCGCGCTCGGCACGGACATCCGGGCGGACACGGTCCACGCGCTGCGCACCCTGCTGGCCCGGCGCACCCCCCTGCCCGCGCAGGACCGCGCCGACCTGGCGGTGCTGCTGGCCCACGCGCCCACGGACCTCGGCTGGTTCCCGGCGGACATCCCGGTCCGCGAGACCAAGGCGCTCGTGCTCGGCACCCTGCTGCGCGACCGGCACACGCGTGTGGCGGCCACCGAGCTGCTCACCCCGCATCTGACCACCGCGACGGACGTGCTGCGGCTGCTGTGCGTGTGGTCCGGCGGAGCGGCGGACCTCATGACGCCGCCGCGGCTGCGCTCGCTGCCCCGCGCGCTGCGCGGCCGGCTGCTCGGCCTGCTCGACTCCCTCGCGGTGCCCTCGCTGGTGGAGGACGTCCTGCGGCACCCCAGCACGTGGAAGCGGGCCGCCGAGACCCTGCATCCCTTCGAGCGCCACGCCCGCCACCCCCGGGCCGCCCTCGCCTTCGCCGTGCTGCGCGGCACGCCGGTCGGGCCCGGCACGGCCCTGGGCGAGGCCCTGCTGCGCACGGCCGCCGCCCACCCGGAGGCCGTGCGGGTCACGGGCGGCCGGATCCGGCCGGCGACCTGGCGCGCGCGGGTGGAGCAGGCGCTGGCCGGGCGGGACGAGCGTGCCGCACTGACCCTGCTGGGGCAGCGGCCGGGCGAGCTGCTGCGCCGGCTGGACCATCTGCTGCGGCTGCGCGCGCTCGACGTGCTGCCGGAGGAGTTCGCCGAGGTGCTGGAGCGGGCGCTGCCCAAGGCGGGTCCCGGCCCGCTGCTGGCCGCGCTGGGCCGGATGCGGATCCGTCATCTCCCCGGAGAACGGCGGGTGTTCTTCCCGCGCGGGCAGGTCACGCACGCCTTCGCGCTGGACGACACGCGCGCGCCGCTCGCCGAAGCGGTGACCACGCGCGTGTGCGCGTTGCTGGAGGCCGAGGCGCTGCGCCGGCTGGCCGAGGGTTCCCGGTTCGACCTCGCGGTGCTGGATTCGGCGCTCGCCGGGCTCGCGGTGCCGTCCGCCGAGCGGACCGCGGCCACGGCCCTGGTGTCGGTGCCGCGCGGCAGCACCCAGCCGCTGCCCGAGGGCGAGGTGCTGCGGCTCTTCCTGCACTGGACGGAGCCGCCGAGGACCCGCGTGGACCTGGACCTGTCCGTGGCGCTGTACGACGAGGACTGGGAGTTCGCCGGCCTCTGCGACTACACGAACCTGGTGCACGGCGACCGGTGGGCCGTGCACTCCGGCGACCTGACGTCGGCCCCGGCACCGGACGGCGCGACCGAGTACGTCGACCTGGACCTCACCGCGCTCGGCGAACGGGAGGTGCGGTACGCGGTGCCGGTCGTCTTCAGCTTCAACGACATCCCGTTCGAGGAGCTGGCCGACGCCTTCGCCGGTTTCATGGCGCTGCCGTCGAGGGCCGAGGAGGCGCGCGGCGCCGGGTACCACCCGCGCGCGGTGCGGCAGCGCTACGACCTGGAGGGCGACTCGCGCATCCATGTGCCGATGCTGGTCGACCTGCGCCGCCGCACGTTCCTGTGGACGGACCTGCATCTGCCGTCGGCCGAGGGCTTTCACGACGTGCACCGGCACAGGGAAGCGCTGGGCCGGGTCGGGCGGGACCTGTTCCAGTACTTCGCCCACGGCCGTACGACGCTGTGGGACCTCGCGGTGTGGCACGCGGCGGCGCGGAGCGACGAGGTGCTGGTCGTCCGGCGCGCACCCGCTCCGCGCGCCCCCGACGAGCTGTGGCACTACCGGCGCCGGGACGGGGAGACGGACGCCGCGTTGGCCGCCCGGACGCAGGCCCTCGAAGACCCGGACCGACGAGAGCCCCTCGCGGAGGGGGCGGACGTCGACGCCCGGGCGGGCGAAGCGGCGGCGAGGAAGCACGTGTTGCTGGCGCTGGTGCACGGCGGGGTGGCGCCGCAGGGCGCGACCGGCGCGCTGTACCGGCTGCTGCCCGGCCCGGCCGACGGCTGCGGACTCGCACCCCTGGCGGCCGGGGACCTGGTGGCGGCGCTGGGGTGACCCCGCGGGACCGCGCCGAACAGGCCGCCGGCCTTCCGGCGTTCACGGGCACGCGCGCGTGTGTGTGCGGTCGCCGGGCAGGAGGGCGAGCCCGGGCGCGTGAGCGGGCCCTGCGGGACGGCGTTGTCAGTCGCGGCCCGTATCCTCAATGACCATGCTCGAAGACCGTGCGACCGCAGTGTCCTCCCCCACCCAGTGGCCGACCGCGTATCCGAAGGGATACGCGGTCGTTGACGTGGAGACCACCGGCCTGGCCCGGGACGACCGGATCATCTCCGCGGCCGTCTACCGGCTGGACGCGCGCGGCGAGGTCGAGGACCACTGGTACACGCTGGTCAACCCCGAGCGCGATCCCGGTCCCGTGTGGATACACGGCCTGACGAGCGAGACGCTCGAGGGGGCGCCGCTGTTCGCGGACGTCGCCGAGGAGTTCTCCGCCCGCCTGGACGGCCGGGTGCTGGTCGCGCACAACGCCGTCTTCGACTGGCAGATGATCGCGCGGGAGTACGCGCGCGTGCGGCGTGAGGCACCGGTGCGGCAGCGGCTGTGCACCATCGCGCTGTCGAAGGAGCTGGGGCTGCCGCTGCCCAACCACAAGCTGGAGTCGCTGGCCGCGCACTTCGGGGTCGTACAGCAGCGGGCGCACCACGCGCTGGACGACGCGCGCGTGCTGGCGGAGGCGTTCCGGCCCAGCCTGCGGGCCGCGGCGGCGGGCGGCGTACGGCTGCCGCTGCTGGAGTGCCGGCCGCTGACGGAGTGGTCGGACCGGCCCGTGCCGCGGCAGTCCTCGGGCGGTTACGGGGCCGCCAGTTGGCGCCCCTCCCGCAAAAGGCCCGCATGCCCCTATCCCAATCCGGGTCGTTACGAAGACGGCAAACCGCTCAAACAGGGCATGCGGGTCGCCTTCTCCGGTGACACCTCGACCGAGCGCGATCTGCTGGAGGACCGCGCGGTCGAGGCCGGGCTGCACGTCGCCACCAGCATCTCCCGGCTGACCAGCCTGCTGGTGACCAACGATCCCGACTCGGGCACGTCGAAGACGGTCAAGGCCCGGCAGTACGGCACGCCGATCGTGGACGAGGCCGCGTTCGGGCAGTTGCTCCGGGATGTCGAGCCCGCCGACGAGTAGACGCCCGCCGTCAGGTGATCGTACGAACGGGTGATTGCCGCACGACTCACCCGGCTGCCGCTCGCCCGGAGATCGGTGACGGCTCACCCTGTGGCGCATGGCGACATGTGAAGTTTGCGGCAATGACTACGGAATGACCTTCGAGGTGCACGCACAGGGCGCGGTGCACGTCTTCGACTGCTTCTCCTGTGCGATTCACCGCATGGCCCCGGTCTGCGAGCACTGCCGGGTGTCGATCGTCGGCCAGGGCGTGGAGGTGGAGGGCCACTGGTTCTGCGGCGCGCACTGCGCCCGCGCGGAGGGGAGGACGGGCATCGTCGACCGGGTGTGACCCGGTACCCGCCCGAATGCGCCCCACGGCTCGGAGGTACCGTCGTGGGGTGCACCGCTACCGCTTCCTGTTGTCCCGCCAGTGGGTGATCCTCACGCTCGTCGCGATCGCGCTGATCCCGACGATGATCAAGCTGGGCTTCTGGCAGCAGCACCGGTACGAGGAGCGCACCGCCCGCAACGACCTCGTCTCCGCCGCGCTGCACGCCGAGCCGGTTCCGGTCGAGCGGCTGACCTCTCCCGGGCACGCCGTGACCCGCGCCGAGAAGTACCGCACGGTCTCCGCGACCGGCACCTTCGACACCGCGAAGCAGGTCGTGGTGCGCCGCCGCACCAACTCCGACGACGAGGTCGGCTTCCACGTCCTCACCCCGTTCGTTCTCACCGACGGCAAGGTGCTGCTCGTCAACCGCGGCTGGATCCCGGCGAACGGCGCGCAGACCGCCTTCCCGAAGGTCCCCGCCCCGCCGGCCGGCCGGACCACCATCACCGGGCGGCTGATGGCGGACGAGACGACCGCGGCGAGCGGCATCAAGAACGTCAAGGGCCTCCCCGACCGCCAGATCATGCTGATCAGCAGCGCGGAGGAGGCACGGCGGCTGGGTGCGCCGGTGCTCGGCGGCTACATCCAGCAGACGGCACCCGAGCCCAAGGGCGGCTCCCCGGAGCAGATCTCCGACCCGGGCAGCGAGGACGCCCCGCTGAACTACGCGTACATGATCCAGTGGTGGCTGTTCGCGGCGGGCGTCCCGGTCGGCTGGTGGTTCCTGGTCCGGCGGGAGATCCGCGACCGGCAGGAGGCCGCGGCCCAGGAACAGCCCGAGGCGAGCGAACCCGCCACGGTCTGAGCACGCCCCGCCGCTCGACAGGAACCCGCCCCGACCCGAGCACGCCCCCGCCGCTCGACAGCATCCCGCCCCGATCCGAGCACGCCCCCGCCGCGCGGCGGGAGGTCACTCCCCCGGCGCTCCACCTGATTGGCCCCCCGGGCCGCCGGGAAACCGGATCCCGTGGACGCGCGCATCGAGGACTACGCCCTCATCGGCGACGAGCAGACCGCGGCCCTCGTCGGCAGGGACGGCTCCGTCGACTGGCTGTGCCTGCCCCGCTTCGACTCCGGGTCCTGTTTCGCCCGGCTGCTGGGCAACGAGGACCACGGCCACTGGACGATCGCGCCGAAGGGGGCCGGCGCCTGCACGCGCCGCGCCTACCGGCCCGACACCCTCGTCCTCGACACCGAATGGGACACCGCCGAGGGCACGGTCCGCGTCACCGACCTCATGCCGCAGCGCGACCGCGCCCCCGACGTCGTACGCATCGTGGAGGGCGTCAGCGGGCGCGTCACCGTCCACTGCACCCTCCGTCTGCGCTTCGACTACGGATCCATCGTCCCGTGGATGCGCCGCTCCGACGGCCATCGCGTGGCCGTCGCCGGACCGGACTCGGTGTGGCTGCGCAGCGAGCCCCCCGTGCGCTTCTGGGGCGAGGACTACAGCACCCACGCGGAGTTCACCGTCGCCGAGGGCGAGCGGGTGGCGTTCGTGCTCACCTGGCACCCCTCGCACGAGCCGCGGCCCCGGCTCGTCGATCCCTACGAGGCGCTGAGCGCCAGCGTCCGGGGCTGGCGGCGCTGGACCTCCCGCTGCCGCTACGACGGGCCGTACCGGGACGTCGTCGTACGCTCCCTGATCACGCTCAAGGCCCTCACCTACTCCCCCACGGGCGGGATCGTCGCCGCCGCCACCACCTCGCTGCCCGAGGAGCCGGGCGGCGTGCGCAACTGGGACTACCGCTACTGCTGGCTGCGCGACTCCACCCTCACCCTCGGCGCCCTGCTCTCCGCCGGGTACCACCAGGAGGCCGAGGCCTGGCGCAACTGGCTGCTGCGCGCCGTCGCGGGCGACCCGGCGGACCTGCAGATCATGTACGGGGTCGCGGGCGAGCGGCGGCTGCCGGAGTGGGAACTGCCCTGGCTGCCCGGCTTCGCCGACTCCGCGCCGGTACGCGTCGGCAACGGCGCCGTCGGCCAGCTCCAGCTGGACGTGTACGGCGAGGTCATGGACTCGCTGTCGCTGGCCCGCGCCGCGGGCCTGCCCACCAGGCCGCACATGTGGGCCCTCCAGCGCTCGCTGATGGACTTCCTGAAGTCGCAGTGGCGGCAGCCCGACGAGGGCCTGTGGGAGGTGCGCGGCGGCCGGCGCCAGTTCGTGCACTCCAAGGTGATGGTGTGGGTGGCCGCCGACCGGGCCGTACGGACGCTGGAGCAGCACCCCGAACTCGAGGGTGACCTGGACGCCTGGCGGACGATGCGCGAGGAGGTGCACCGGGAGGTGTGCGAACTCGGCTACGACGCCCGGCGCAGGACCTTCACCCAGTACTACGGCTCACGCGAACTGGACGCCTCCCTGCTGCTGATCCCGCGTGTCGGCTTCCTGCCGCCCGACGACCCGCGCGTGATCGGCACGGTCGACGCGATCCGCGCGGACCTGGGCCACGGCGGCTTCGTACGCCGCTACGACACCGACGCCATCGGCGTGGACGGGATGCCGGGCGGCGAGGGCGCCTTCCTCGCCTGCTCGTTCTGGCTCGCCGACGCCCTGCACCTGACGGGCCGCACGGACGAGGCCCGGCGGCTGTTCGAGCAGTTGGTGACCCTCGTCAACGACGTGGGGCTGCTGGCCGAGGAGTACGACCCGAAGCTGGGCCGGCAGGTGGGCAACTTCCCGCAGGCGTTCAGCCACATCGCGCTGGTGAACACCGCCCTCACGCTGTTCGGGGGCGGCGGGGCCACGGGGAGCGGACAGGGGGCAGGATAGGGGCCATGGATCTTGGACTGAAGGACCGGGTGTACGTCGTCACCGGCGCCACCCGCGGACTGGGCAACGCCACCGCGCGCGAACTCGTCGCCGACGGGGCGAAGGTGGTCATCAGCGGCCGGGACGAGAAGCGGGTCGCCGACGCCGCCGCCGAACTGGGCCCGAACGCCCTGGGCGTGGCCGTGGACAACGCCGACCCGCAGGCCGCCGAACGGCTGATCGCCGCCGCCCGTGAGCACTTCGGCGGCTTCCACGGTGTGCTGGTGAGCGTGGGCGGGCCGCCGCCCGGGTTCGTCGCCGACACCACGGACGAGCAGTGGCGGAGCGCGTTCGAGTCGGTGTTCCTCGGCGCGGTACGGGTCGCTCGCGCGGCGGCGGCCGAGCTGGCGGAGGGCGGTGTCATCGGGTTCGTGCTGTCCGGCTCGGTGTACGAACCGATCCCGGCGCTGACCATCTCCAACGGACTGCGGCCCGGGCTGGCCGGATTCGCCAAGTCGATCGCGGACGAGCTGGGGCCGCGGGGGATCCGGGTGGTGGGGCTGCTGCCGGGACGGATCGCCACGGACCGCATGCGCGAGCTGGACGCGCTGTCGGCCGACCCCGAGGCCACGCGGGCGGCCAACGAGTCGCGCATTCCGCTGCGGAGGTACGGCAGGCCCGACGAGTTCGGGCGGACGGCGGCGTTCCTGCTGTCGCCGGCGGCTTCCTACGTGACGGGGGTCATGGTGCCCGTGGACGGGGGCACCCGGCACGGCTTCTAGCCACGCGCACGGCCACCTCACCCGCCGACGCCAGGCACACGAACCACACCCGCATCCGCCGACACCGGACACACGAACAGCCACCACACCCGCATCCGCCGGCACCCGGCACACGAACGGCCACCACCCCCGCCGGCGCCAGGCACACGAACGGCCACCACACCCGCCGGCACCAGGCCCGCGAACAGCCACCACACCCGTTCGGACCGGTGTCCGGCCTCGCCCCACCGTCGGGCCTTCACCGGGGACGGCGATGACCGACGGCCGCCACCGGGCGGTGGGCCGGCGGCAGGTGCGGCAGGCTGGTGTCATGACGGCGGACCGGTGGGAACAGAGGGTGCGGCATCAGCTGGGACTGGGCAGGCTCCTGCCGCTCGGCGGACCGCGCGACGGCGCGTGGATCGCGGAGAGGGCGGCCGGTGCCGTGCTGGAGCGTGCGGCTGCGGACGGAGCGCCGGGTGTGCGCCTGGGCGCGCTGCGGATCGCGCCGGCCGACCCCGAGGACGTGCGGGAGCCGGTCGTTCCGGCGCCGCCGAGCGCGCTGCCGCCGGGCGCGCTGCGGGTGACGGCGGACTTCGCGGTGACCGCGGCCGAGCCGCTGCCGGCGGCGGCGTCCCGGCTGCGACGGGCCCTGGCGACGGCCGCGACGGACCGCCTCGGCCTCACGGTCGCGGAGATCGATCTACGGGTGACGGACCTGCTGGAGGGGGACGGGCCGGCCCCCACGGCGGTGCCGGTGCCACAGCCGCCGCCCGCCCGGGAGCCCACGGACCCGGACGAGATCGCCGTGACCGCCGCCGTCCTCGCCGTTCCCGGGGTGGTCCGGCTGACGGGATCGCTGGGGGGCCTGGGCAGGGCCGTGCACATCGAGGAACGCGGGGAGGGCACGGCCCTGCCCCGTCGTCATGTGCGCGTCGAGGTGGCCACCGGCACGGACCACCGGGCCGTGGACGTGGCCCGGTCGGTCCGCGCGGCGGCACGGGACGCGCTGAGGGACCGGCCGACGGTGGCGGTCCTCGTCACGGCGGTGGACTGAGCCACGCCGGGTGCGGGCCCGGCGCAGGGCTCATTCGCCGAGGCCGGCCAGGTCCCGCAGCCGCCGGGCCTGAGCGGCCCGCTCGGCCGCACGCTGCTCCTCGTACGTACGGTCGGCCGCACCCCGCAGCAGCCCCTTGGTCTCCACCACGGCATCCCGCGGCGCGGCCAGCACCGCGGCGGCCAGGTCCCGCGCCGCCGCGTCGAGTTCCGCCGCGGGCACCGCGAGGTTGGCCAGCCCGCTCGCCACCGCCTCCTCGGCTCCGACGAACCGCCCGGTCACACAGATCTCCAGCGCGCGGGCGTACCCGACGAGCCCGGCCAGCGGATGCGTACCGGTGAGGTCGGGGACGAGACCGAGGCTGGTCTCGCGCATGGCGAACTGCACGTCGTCGGCGACGACCCGCAGGTCGCAGCCGAGCGCGAGCTGGAAGCCGGCCCCGATGGCATGCCCCTGGACAGCGGCGATGGACACGATGTCGGTCCGCCGCCACCAGGTGAACGCCTCCTGGTACTCGGCGATGGTCGCGTCGAGCCCGGCGTCGTCACGGCGCGCGAGGTCGATGAAGGTCGGCTCGCCCGGGATCCCCTCCGGGGTGAACATCTGACGGTCCAGCCCGGCGGAGAAGGACTTGCCCTCGCCGCGCAGCACGACGACGCGGACGGAGCCCGGCAGCAGCCGCCCGGCCTCGGCGAGCGCCCGCCACAGGGCGGGGCTCTGCGCATTGCGCTTGGCCGGGTTGGTCAGCGTCACCGTGGCGAGCGCGTCGTCGACGGTGAGCCGTACGCCGTCCTTGTCGAGTACAGGAGCGAGGTCCTGGTCGGGCGAAGCCATGGGGCGCCTCCGATGGGTGCGGTCATCACGCAGTGCCGTACGGCATGCTAAGTGACTGCACAGTAACCACCCGGTCGATCAGTCTGCCGACCGGGTGGCCACCATCGAAGCCGATGGGCCGCCCGGAGTCAGGACGAAGCGGCCTTCTTGCCCCGGGTCGCTCCGCCGCGCCCACGCAGCGTGACGCCCGACTCACTGAGCATCCGGTGTACGAAGCCATACGAGCGGCCGGTTTCCTCGGCCAGCGCCCGAATGCTCGCACCGGAGTCGTACTTCTTCTTCAGGTCTGCCGCGAGCTTGTCGCGCGCGGCGCCGGTCACCCGGCTGCCCTTCTTCAGAGTCTCGGCCACCCGTGCCTCCTCATGGGAAGTGCGCTCTGGTCTCCTCATGATCACCCCTCTTGGGCGTGATGGCCACCCATTCGGCAAGGTCCGTGAGACATCGTTGTGACGACAGGAGGGCATCCCCACAAGCGGAATCAATGATTCCAAGGGGTCGAGTCCGTGCGTGCGGGCGGGTGGATTCGCGAAGTAGCAGGTCAGGGACGCAAAGCGGCCGATCCCTTGGCCAGCGAGGGATCGGCCGGAAAATCCGTGTACGACACACCCCGATACGAGGAGATCTCACACAGATGATGGATCACGGATGGGCCGAATGATCCATACTCAGTGGATCAGGCTTTCGATC
Source organism: Streptomyces sp. NPDC038200 (assembly GCF_055600785.1). NCBI lineage: Bacteria > Bacillati > Actinomycetota > Actinomycetes > Kitasatosporales > Streptomycetaceae > Streptomyces > Streptomyces sp. NPDC038200. The sequence continues at coordinate 38,094 of NZ_JBVJYH010000028.1, read as the reverse complement.
ACGCCAGGGCGACGAGATCGGCGTAGTCGGAACCCCACAGGTCCTCGACGCCGTCGGGCAGCAGGATGATCCGCTCCGGCTGGAGCGCCTCGACGGCTCCCTCGTCGTGCGTGACGAGGACGACGGCGCCCTTGTAGGTGCGCAGGGCGCCGAGGATCTCCTCGCGGCTGGCCGGGTCCAGGTTGTTCGTCGGCTCGTCCAGGAGCAGCACGTTCGCCGAGGAGACGACGAGGGTGGCGAGGGCGAGCCGGGTCTTCTCGCCGCCGGAGAGGACACCGGCCGGCTTGTCGACGTCGTCGCCGGAGAACAGGAACGATCCCAGCACCTTGCGGACCTCGACCAGGTCCATGTCCGGGGCGGCGGAGCGCATGTTCTCCAGGACCGTCCGGTCGGGGTCCAGGGTCTCGTGCTCCTGCGCGTAGTAGCCCAGCTTGAGGCCGTGACCGGGGACGACCTGGCCGGTGTCCGGCGTCTCCACGCCCGCGAGCAGCCGCAGCAGGGTGGTCTTGCCGGCGCCGTTGAGGCCGAGGATGACGACCCGGGACCCCTTGTCGATGGCGAGGTCGACGTCGGTGAAGATCTCCAGCGAGCCGTACGACTTCGACAGGCCCTCGGCCGTCAGCGGGGTCTTGCCGCAGGGCGCGGGCTGCGGGAAGCGGAGCTTGGCGACCTTGTCGGACATCCGGACCTCTTCGAGGCCGGAGAGCAGCTTCTCGGCCCGGCGGGCCATGTTCTGCGCGGCGACCGTCTTGGTGGCCTTGGCCCGCATCTTGTCGGCCTGGGCGTTGAGCGCGGCGGCCTTCTTCTCGGCGTTGGCGCGCTCGCGCTTGCGGCGCTTCTCGTCGGCCTCGCGCTGCTGCTGGTACAGCTTCCAGCCCATGTTGTAGATGTCGATCGTGGACCGGTTCGCGTCCAGGTAGAACACCTTGTTGACCACCGTCTCCACGAGGTCGACGTCGTGGGAGATCACGATGAAGCCGCCGCGGTAGGTCTTCAGGTAGTCGCGCAGCCAGATGATCGAGTCCGCGTCGAGGTGGTTGGTGGGCTCGTCGAGGAGCAGGGTGTCGGCGTCCGAGAACAGGATGCGGGCCAGCTCGATACGGCGGCGCTGACCGCCGGAGAGCGTGTGCAGCGGCTGGCCGAGCACCCGGTCGGGCAGGTTCAGGGCGGCGGCGATGGTGGCGGCCTCGGCCTCGGCGGCGTACCCGCCCTTGGTGAGGAACTCCGTCTCCTGGCGCTCGTACTGCTTCAGGGCCTTCTCGCGGGTGCCGCCCTTGCCGTTGGCGATCCGCTCCTCGTTCTCGCGCATCTTGCGGATCAGTACGTCGAGGCCGCGGGCGGAGAGGACGCGGTCGCGGGCGAGGACGTCCAGGTCGCCGGTGCGGGGGTCCTGCGGGAGGTAGCCGACCTCGCCGGAGCGGGCGATCTGGCCCGCGGCCGGGATGCCCTCGCCGGCCAGGCACTTGGTGAGGGTGGTCTTGCCGGCGCCGTTACGGCCGACGAGTCCGATGCGGTCGCCCTTGGCGACACGGAAGGTGGCGTTCTCGATGAGGACGCGCGCACCGGCGCGCAGCTCGATACCGGAGGCGGAGATCACGGACAGACTCCAGGGCAGACAGGGATTGGCGGGTGGGCGGCTGAGGACGTTCCCGCCGTCTAATGCGCGAGGAGAATGGCCATGGGAACAAGTCTAACGGGGGCGGGCAAGCGGTTTTTCTGCGTCCAGGCGGCGGGGGCTCGGGCCGGGGAGATCGTTGCCCAGCGGGGTGCGGTCGGGGACGATCCGGCCCAGGTCGTCGAGGGCCACGAGCTGCCCGGTCCAGGCGGCGTCCGCGCACGGCTGGGCCAGGAGCAGGGCCGTGCCGCGGCGCAGGGCGCTCTCGGGCCGGAACGCGCAGCCCTTCCGGGCGGGCAGCACCCAGCGCAGATCGCCGTCGGCGGTGCGGTACGCGGTGACGCGGCGCGGGGCGACGACGGCGAGGATGCCGCGCCCGAGGGGGCGCAGGACGCCGGTGCCGCCCTGGGCCGGGAGCCACTCGGCCGCGTCGGGCAGGGCCCGGTGCCAGCGCACGGTACGGCCGTCGGTGTCGGTGAGCAGCCCGTCGTCCCAGAGCGCGATCGCCTCCCCGCGCGCGGGGACCACGGCGACGGGACGGTGCCCCGCGCGCGCGTAGCGCCACCGGGGCGCACCGGTGCGGCTGTCGTAGCCGACCACGGCGGCGCCCTGCGCCCGGGCCGCCCACTCCCCCTGGCCGTGGGGCAGGAGCCGGTCGCCGTAGGGAGCGGGCCGGAGGTGACGGGCCGCCCCGAACAGACCGAGCGCCAGGCCGGCCACGAGGAGCCCGGCGACGGCGCGGCGCGCGAGCACGGGGGTGCGCGGAGCGGTACGGCGGGCGGGCGCGGGAGCGCGCCGGGCGGGCGCGGGAGCGCGGGCGGCGGTGCGGGCGGCCTGCGGCCCGGTCCCGGGAGGCGGCGGCAGCGGTGGGGAGGGTGAGGACGGCGGGGTGCCGTGACGCGGGTGGGGCTCGTGGGGTGGAAGCGCCACCTTGCCCCCTCGGTCTCGTCCACCGTCCCGGATCAGGCGCAGAGCGTAGTCACCGCCGGCCGGGGTCCGCGGGCCGTCCCGGCGGGCGGGGGCAGGATGTCCCCCGTTCGGCGGGTCGTCCGGCGGCCGGGGACGGCGGGGCGGGTGAGACTGGCACCACGGTGCGGACGACGCGCGCGGCGGCGCGGTCGGAAGGCGGTGACGCGTGCAGTTCGACGACGACGCGAACCTGGACACCTCCGAGGTGCAGGATGTGCGCGGCAGCCGGATCCCGGGCGGGAAGGCGACCGTGGGGGGCGGCATCGTCGGCCTGATCGCCCTGCTGCTGGCGCTCTTCCTCGGCGTCGGGCCGGATCAGCTGGGACTGTCGACCGGCGGCGACTCGGCCGAGCCCACCGCCTCCTCGCTCGCCCAGGTCCAGCAGACCTGCCGTACCGGCCGGGACGCGAACACCCGGTACGACTGCCGGGCCGTGGCCGTGGTGAACAGTGTGCAGGACTACTGGAGGCAGGAGTTCCAGCGGCGGGGGTGGACGTACAGCCCCTCGACGACGGTGTTCTTCAGCGGGCGGATCGCCACGGCCTGCGGTGTGGCGACCTCGGCGGTGGGGCCGTTCTACTGCCCCGCGGACCGCAAGGTCTATCTGGACCTGGGCTTCTTCGACGACCTGCGCACGAAGTTCGGCGCCGGCGGCGGCCCCTTCGCGCAGGCGTACGTGATCGCGCACGAGTACGGGCACCACGTGCAGGACCTGCTCGGTGTGCTCGGCCGGTCCCAGGAGGGGCTGGCCGGCGCCGGCAGCGCTTCCGTGCGTACGGAGCTGCAGGCGGACTGCTACGCGGGGGTGTGGGCGCGCCATGCGACGACCACGCCCGACGAGTCGACCGGGCGCCCGCTGATCACCAGCCTGACGGCCGCCGACATCCGGGACGGCCTGGACGCCGCCGCGGCCGTGGGCGACGACCGGATCCAGGAACGGTTCCAGGGCCGGGTGACGCCGGAGACCTGGACGCACGGGTCGGCGGAGCAGCGGCGCCAGTGGTTCGAGCAGGGCTACCGGACCGGTGACATGGATCGGTGCGACACGTTCCGCTGACGCGTTGTCAGTGGTGCCTGCAAGACTCGAGGGCACGGCGCAACCGATGCACGAAGGAGTGATCGGCATGGCAGACACGGGCGGCGGCGCACGGCCCAGCATCTATCCCACGGTGCTCTACGCGGACGCGAAGGCGGCGATCAGGCAGCTCACGGAGGCCCTCGGCTTCACCGAGCTGTCGGTGTACGAGACGGAGGACGGCAAGGTGCTGCACGCCGAGCTGGTGCAGGGCAGCGGCGCGGTGATGATCGGTTCCAAGGGGCGCGGCGGCCTCTTCGACACGGCGATGAAGAACGCGGGCCCCGCAGGGGTGTACGTCGTGGTGGACGACGTGGACGCCCACCACCAGCGGGCCGTGGAGCACGGGGTGGAGATCCTGATGCCCCCGACGGACCAGGACTACGGCTCGCGGGACTACCTGGCCCGGGACACCGAGGGGAACATCTGGAGCTTCGGCACGTACGCCCCCGAGATCGGCACCTGAGTCCCCCTCGTCCCGCTCATCCCCCGGTGTGCACCTGGAAGGCGGCCCGGCGCACGGCCTTGGCCAGGGCCGGGTCGGGGTGGGCGGCGGCGAGCGCGACCAGCACCTGCACGGTGCGCGGATGGCCGACGGCGCGGACCTCGTCGAGCAGCTGGGGCACGGTGGGCTGCACCGCGGACTCCAGGTGCCGGACCAGCATCGGCGCCTCGCCGTGGTCGGCGACGGCGGCGGCCGTGTCCACCCACAGCCAGGTGGCCTCCTCCCGGGTGAGCGCCTCGTGGGCGTCCTCGGGGTCGACACCGTCGTGCTCGGCGAGCCACAGCAGGGCGTACGGCCGGAGAGCCGGCTCCTCCACCACGGCCCGTACGTCGGGCTCGGCGGGGGCGCCGACGACGCGCAGCGCCTCGAAGGCCAGGCCGCGCAGCAGCGCGTCGTCGCCGCGGGCGGCGTCGATCAGCTCGCTGACGGCGCTGCCGACGGGGCGGGCGGCGAGCCAGGCGCGGTACTCGGCGCGGGCCGCGTTGGGGCGGAGCTGGGCGCAGCCGCGGAGCATGTCCTCGGCGGACTGCTCGATGTTGCCGGCCGGGCTCTGCGCGGCCACGCAGATCTGCTCCAGCTTGACCCAGACCGCCCAGCTGCCCAGGGGGGTGAGCGTGGCCTGCCCGGCCCCGTAGGTGAGGGCGCCGACGGAGCCGAGGGCCCGCAGCGCCCAGTCGAGCAGGGGGGCGAGCGCGGCGTCGGTGGCGGGTGCGGGGTCCGCCGGGGCCGGGGATCCGGCCGGCTGTCCGGTGCCGGGTTCGTAGGCGACCTCGCAGCGTTCGGTGCGCAGTTCGGTGACCCGCTGCTGGAGCAGGTCGAGCAGCTGCTCGACCGGCACCGGGCCGGCGGACAGCTGGAGGAAGGAGAGCACCTGCGGCATGGCCGAGACGACCTCGGCGACGGCGGCCGGTTCGTGGCCGTCCGGCTCGGGGCAGGCGAGCGACCAGGCGTCGAAGAGAGCGACCCACCCGCGCAGTACGGCGCTGTCGTCACGGTCCCAGGCACGCAGGCGCCACCCGGGGCGCGCGCTGTCGCCGTGCACCTCGACGAGTCCGGCGAGGCGGGCGGTGTCCCAGTCGGCCCGGATCTGAGCGGCACTCAGTCCGAGGTCGGCGGCGGCGCGTTCGGCGGTGGCGTCGGAGAGGGTGGCCTTGCCGTCGTCGGTGGCGCCGTCGCGGCCGGGGCCGAGTGCGGTGTCGGCCCAGCGGGCGACACGGGCCGCGCCGGCCAGACCGGTGCGGGCCATTCCGGCCAGCTCGGCGCGGGCGGGCGTGCCCTCCGGCGGCCGGGGTGCGGGGCGGCGCGAGCGCCGCTGGTTCACAGCTCTGGGGGCGGCGGCCAGGGGTCGCGGTCGGACGAGTCGGAGCCTGGAGTCGCGCGGGATACGGGACGTCACGGGTGCAGTCTTCCGGTTGACGGTCCGAAAACCCAAACGGAATGTCACGGCGGGCGACGGGGTGGGCCAATGCACGGGGTGCGGAATGGGCCGGAGTGACGCGATCGAGCCAACCGTACGGCCTTAAACGGAATGCCTTGCACCGGTGGTGGCCGCCCCCCGTGCCCGGGCGTCACAACAGCGGGGTCAGGAACCGGCGCAGCCGCTCCTCGTACTCCCCGGGGTCCGCGTTCCACATCGCGGCGTGCGGGGCGTGCGGGACGGTGTGCAGGGCGACGAGGTCGGGGCGGCGCCGGGCGAACCGGCGGGAGTGCTCCCAGGGGGCGACCTGGTCGTCCGGGCCGTGGATGATCAGGGTGGGGACCCGCAGCCGGGCGGGGTCCGCGGTCTCGGCGACCCGGTCGGCGTGGAGCCCGGCCCGGCCCTGCGCGGCCCGCACGGCGAGCGGCAGCAGCGGCTGCGGGGTGTGCCGGGCGCGGGCCAGGGCACGCAGCGTGGCCTGCCAGCTGAGCACGGGCGAGTCGAGGACGAGCCCGGCGATGCGGTCGCGGACGGCGGAGTGCTCGGCGGCGCGCAGGGCCATGGTGGCGCCGGTGGACCAGCCGAGCAGGACGACGCGGCGGGCGCCGTAGCGGACCGCGTAGCGGATCGCCGCCTCGACGTCCCGCCACTCGGTCTCGCCGAGGTGGTTCAGCCCGTCCGGGGAGCGGGGGGCGCCGAGGTCGCCGCGGTAGGCGAGGGCGAGGACCGGCACCCGGCGGCCGTGCAGGAAGGGCATGACGTTCATGGCCTGTTCCCGGGTGGTGCCGAGGCCGTGCAGGGCGATCACCCAGGTGTCCCGGTGACTCGGCACGAACCAGGCGGGCAGGGCGCCCAGTTCGCCGGGCACGTCGACGTCGGCGTGGTCCAGGCCGAGGGCGGTGCCGGGATTGCCGACGTACAGGTTGGGGGTGAGCCAGACGGCGTCGCCGGCGGCGAGGGCGCCGTGGGTGACGCGTTCCAGACGGCGTACGACGGTGTCGGCGGTGTGCGGCGCGGCCTCCAGGACGGGGCCGACGACCGCGTGGGAGCCGTCGCCGGCGAGGCCGTAGGTGCCGGGGCGGAGCGCGGCCAGGTCGCGGGTGAGCGACACCTGGCCGGCGGCCGTGCCGTGCACGGTGAGGCGGGGCTCGGTGGGCAGCGGGCGGCCCGCGGGCGCCTTGAGGGCGGCGTCGCTGGCGAGCCGGCCGACGACCACGGAAGCCGTGCCGGCGGCCACGACGGCGGTGAGTGCGGTGGCGGTCGCCTTTGCGGTGCGCACTGCTCCAGTGTCGTGGGGGATGCCGTCGGCGGCCAGCGGAAGGCCCGGACCGAGCGAGAAGCGCCGAGGAACGGACGGCTTCCGGGCGGGCGGCTTCGGGACAGGAGGCTTCGGGACAGCGAGCTTCGGCACAGCGAGCTTCGGGACGGGGAGCTTCGGCACGGGCGGCTTCGGCATCGCCGGAAGGGCCCACCGTCGCCGAGCGCCGCCGCGGCGGGTCCCGGGACCGGAAGGGAGGAACCGGCGGCCGAGCACGGCGAGCGACACGGGAAGCCGGTGGCCGAGTGCGGCGCGCGGCGTGGGAGGGCGACGGCCGAGTGCGGCGGGCGGGGTGGACAGGCGGCGGATCAGGGCGTGCGGGACCGGAAGGCAGCGGATCAGATCACGCAGGCGCGGCCGGTGACGGGAGTGCAGTCGCCGGTGGCGGATGCGCGGGGAGTGACGGGAGCGGGGCGCAAGGGTGCGCGGGCGGGGCGGGGTGTGGCTCGGCAAGGGGTCACCTCCGTTGGCCGTACCCCTTCAAGCGTTCCCCGACCTCGGCGAGTTGTGCCTCCGAGAGCAGGGACGGGGTCAGGCCGGGCACGGAGGACGCCGTCAGCCACAGGCGGCACATCCACTCCAGCTGGGCGGTGCGGTCGTAGGCCTGGTCGAGGGTGGCGCCGTGGGTGATCGTGCCGTGGTTCTGCAGCAGGCAGCCGGAGCGGCCGGCGAGGGCGCGGAGCATGTTCTCGGCCAGTTCGTCGGTGCCGTAGGTGGCGTAGGAGGCGACCCGGACGGGGCCGCCGAGGGCGGCGGCCATGTAGTGGACCAGGGGCAGCTCGGACACGAGCGTGGAGACCGCCGTCGCGTGCACGGCGTGGGTGTGGACGATCGCGCGGGCATCGGTGGAGCGGTAGACGGCGAGGTGCATGGGCAGCTCGCTGGTCGGCACGAGCGAGCCGAGCACCTGGCGTCCGCCGAGGTCGACGCCGGTGATGTCGTCGGGGGTGAGCCGGTCGTAGGGGACGCCCGACGGGGTGACCAGCACCAGGTCCCCGATCCGGGCGGAGACGTTGCCCGAGGTACCGACGACCAGCCCGTCGGCGACGCTCCGGCGCGCCGTCGCGACGAGTTCCGCCCAGGTCCGCGCCTCCTCCTCCCCCCGGAGCCGTGCCTCGCCCTGCCCCCGGGGCCGCGCCTGGTTCCGGTGCGCGCCGAGTTGCCCCTCTTCCGTGTTCCGCCGCGGTTCAGCCATGCGGCGATCCTGCCAGCCGGATCGGCGGGGAGCGGGCGGGCCGGTCGTATCGGTCCGGAAATCGTACGGCCGAACGAGCGGATCCGGTCGCGAAACGCCTGAAATCGATACATATCCGGTGATCAATGAGCCTTCAATGATCCCTCTTGCCCACTGGACGACCGCCGCCGCCCGAGCGGGCTGGGCGCCTGTCGTCCGCCACCCCGGGGAGCGGAGACGCATGGCCCGCAAACGCACCTTCGCCCGTCGGCGCGCCCGTGTCCTCGTGGCGGCCACGGCGGCGGCCCTGGCCCTCACGGGCACCACGGCGACGGCGTCGGCCGAACCGCTGGGACGGACCGCACCCCCGGGACGGACCGCACCCCTGAAGTCGGCCGGACCGCGGGACCCGCTCGGACCGCGGGACCCGCTCGGACCGCGGAAGCCCGCCGAAGCCCCCCGGCCGGCCGGACCGGCGGACCCGGCCGATGTCGTCGCCGCGTCGGAGTCCGCCACGCTGCTGAGCCTGGCCGTGGTCCTGCCGCGCGGGCACGACGTGTCGTCGCACCAGGAGGGCGTCGACTGGCGGGCCGCCCGCGCGAAGGGCGCGCGCTTCGCCTACATCAAGGCGACCGAGTCCACGGACTACCGCAGCCCCGACTTCTCCGGGCAGTACACGGGCGCCCGCAAGGCCGGCCTGATCCGGGGCGCGTACCACTTCGCCCGGCCGGACCGGTCCTCCGGGGCCCGGCAGGCCGCGTACTTCGTGCGGCACGGGGGCGGCTGGCGGGCCGACGGCTGGACGCTGCCGCCCGCGCTGGACATCGAGTACAACCCGTACAGCAAGAAGCACAGGTGCTACGGGCAGAGCAAGGAGCGGATGGTCCGCTGGATCCGATCGTTCAGCGACGAGATCGAGCGGGAGACCGGCCGCCGTCCGGTGATCTACACCACCACCCAGTGGTGGAAGCAGTGCACCGGGAACAGCCGCGCCTTCTCCTCCTCCCACGCCCTCTGGATCGCCCGTCACGGCACCTCGCGGCCGGGGCCGCTGCCGGGCGGCTGGCGGTACTGGACGTTCTGGCAGTACGGCACCAAGGGCGCGCTGCCGGGTGACCAGAATCTCTTCAACGGCTCCCTGGCCCGGCTGCGGATCTTCGCGCGCGGCAGATAGCCAAGGGACGCTTGGGGCGGCGAAGCAAAGCGGAACCCCAAACCCCCCCTCTGTGACACTGCAATGCCCACCCGAGTTCATCTTCCGTTCACCCAGGTTGCCTACGTTCGACCAGCCAACGACCTCGAACGATTGCCTGGGTAAATGGAAAGCTTCTCGCTGATCCTCGCGATAGTGGTGGTAACCGCTCTCGCGTTCGATTTCACGAACGGTTTCCACGACACCGCGAACGCGATGGCCACCACCATCTCGACAGGCGCCCTGAAGCCCAAGATCGCGGTGGCCATGTCCGCCGCCCTCAATCTTGTGGGCGCCTTCCTCTCCGTGGAGGTCGCGAACACGATCTCCAAGGGTCTCGTGGACGAGAGCGGCATCCGTCCCGAGGTCATCTTCGCCGCCCTGGTCGGCGCGATCCTCTGGAACCTGCTGACCTGGCTGGTGGGCCTGCCCTCCAGCTCCTCGCACGCGCTGATGGGCGGCCTGGTCGGCGCCACCGTCGCCTCCGCGGGCTTCGGCGCCGTCCACGGTGACGTCCTGGTCACCAAGGTGCTGCTCCCGGCGGTCGCCGCGCCGATCGTGGCGGGCGCCGCCTCCCTGCTGGCCACCCGCTTCTCCTACGGCATCGGCTCCCAGGCCGACGGCGAGGCCACCCGCAAGGGCTACCGCGCCGGCCAGATCGCCTCCGCCGGCCTTGTCTCCCTCGCCCACGGCACCAACGACGCCCAGAAGACGATGGGCATCATCACCCTCGCGCTGATCGCGGGCGGCGCCATCGCCCCCGGATCCAACCCTCCCACCTGGGTGATCCTCTCCGCCGGCCTGGCCATCGCCCTCGGCACCTACATCGGCGGCTGGCGCATCATCCGCACCATGGGCAAGGGCCTGACCGACCTGGAGCCGCGCCAGGGCTTCGCCGCCCAGACCAGCGCCGCGACCGCCATCCTGGCCTCGTCCCACCTCGGCTTCTCCCTCTCCACCACCCACGTCGTCTCCGGCTCGGTGATGGGCGCGGGCCTCGGCCGCAAGGGCGGTGTGGTCCGCTGGTCCACCGCGACCCGCATGTTCGCCGCCTGGGCGCTCACCCTCCCGGCCGCCGCGCTGGTCGGCGCGGGCGCCGAGTCCGTCACCGACCTGGGTGACTGGGGCACCGCCGCCGTCGCCGTCTTCCTGGTCGCCGCCAGCGCCGCGATCTGGAAGATCTCCCGCCGCGAGGTCGTCGACCACACCAACGTGGTCGAGGAGACCGGCGAGCCGGCCGGCGTGGTCACCACCGCCATCGCCGCCGTGATCCCGCCGCCCGCGGGCACGGTCGTCGAGGAGCTGACGGCCACCATCCCCGCCCCCGTCGCCGAACCGGCCCCGGCCGTCCCGCCGGCCGCCGCGGTCTGACCCCGAGCACACGGTTACTGAAGGAAGCATCCCCATGAAGATCGACTGGGCGGCCCTCGGCTCCGTCTTCGGTGTGAGCCTCGCGTTCACGGTGGGCCTGGTGGCCCTGTTCACCCTCGGTGTCAACGGCCTGGCGCGCCGTGAGAAGGCCGCCGCCCAGGGCGGTTCCGCCGGGCTGGCGATGACCGGTGCGTACGTGTGCTTCGCCGCGTGCGCGGCGGCGGTCGCGTACGGGATCTACCTGATCATGGCCAAGGCCTGATCACGGCCTACTCCTGAGCATGGCCGAGGCCTGACGCCGAAAGCCCGATGTCGGCCCTGCCGGGTCACCGCCTCCGCGGTGCCGGCAGGGCCGATGTGTGTCCGCGGCGCGTGCACGGGCCTGCGGGAGGGTCTCCGCCGCCCCGGCCACCGGGCCGCCCCGCGCGACCCGCCGGACGCCCGCCGGGCCCTCGCCCGCCACCTCCAGCGGCACGATCCGGCCGTCGTCGAGCGGCATCTCGCCCGCATACGCCACCGCGCCTCCCTCCCCACGTCCGTTGCGCCCCGTATGACACGGACGAGCCCTTGCAGATCCTCACCGTCCGTGCGCACGAGCGAGACCGGCGAATGCCCTCCGCGCGAGGGGAATTCACCGCGATCCGGCCGTCCGACGGCGTCCGGCGTGCCGGCGGTGTGGGCCTCCACACAGTCCGGCATCCCAGGTCAAAGGCAAGTTGACGGCCCTTCCGGACGCGTGGTGGACTGCCCAGGCCATGTACGGCGGCAGGAGAGGAAGCCGGTGCGAATCCGGCGCGGTCCCGCCACTGTCACCGGGGAAGAACCCCGGGAGCCAGGAACTCTCACCGCCGATTGACGTCGAACCAGGGCGCGGACACCCTGAGTGAGGACACAGATCGCCATGCCCGGCTGCCGAAGGACCCGTACCAGGCCCGCTTCTGTGCCCACGGCCGGCTGAGCCGATGGGTGCCGATCGCACGTACGCGTACGGCGCCGCCGCCGGCGTCCTGGGGGACCTGCTCCTCGGCGATCCGCGCCGCGGGCATCCGGTCGCCACGTTCGGCCGCGCGGCCGGAGCCGTGGAAGGCGCCTTGTGGCACGACCACCGCGGCTGGGGCGCGCTGCACACCGCCGTATGCGCCGGTGGCGCCGTCGCGCTGGGCGCGCTGGCCGCCCGCGCCGTACGCCCCTCCCGCACCGCCTCCGTCGCGCTGACCGCCGCCGCCACCTGGGCCGTCGTCGGCGGCACCTCGCTCGCCCGGGAGGCCCGGACCATCGGACGCGCCCTGGCGGCCGGGGACGTCGAGGCCGCCCGGGCCCGGCTGCCCCATCTGTGCGGCCGGGACCCGCAGGCACTGGACGCCGACGGCATGGCCCGGGCGGTGGTCGAGTCGGTCGCCGAGAACACCTCCGACGCCGTCGTGGGTGCGCTGGTCTGGGGTGCCGTGGCCGGAGTACCCGGACTGCTCGGGTTCCGCGCGGTCAACACCCTGGACGCGATGGTGGGTCACAAGTCGCCCCGGCACCGGCGCTACGGCTGGGCCTCCGCCCGCCTCGACGACGTCGCCGGCTGGCCCGGGGCCCGGCTGACCGCCGTGCTCGCCGCCGCGGCCGGACCCGATCCGCGGGGCGCCCTGCGCGCCTGGAAGGCCGACGCGCGCAGGCATCCGAGCCCCAACGCCGGTCCCGTGGAAGCCTCCTTCGCGGGCGCCCTCGGCGTCCGGCTGGGCGGGACGCTGTCCTACGGGGGCCGCATCGAGCACCGCCCCGTGCTCAACGGCGCCGCCGGACGACCGGTCCGGGTCACCGACATCGACCGGGCCGTACGGCTCTCCCGCCGCGTCGGCCTGCTCGCCCTCGGCACCACGGTCGCCGCGCGCAGCCTCCTGAAAGGACGTGGGAAGTGAACGGTGGTCTTCTCGTCGCCGGCACCACCTCCGACGCGGGCAAGAGCGTCGTGACCGCCGGCATCTGCCGCTGGCTGGTGCGCCAGGGCGTCCAAGTGGCGCCGTTCAAGGCGCAGAACATGTCCCTCAACTCGTTCGTCACACGGGAGGGCGCGGAGATCGGACGGGCGCAGGCCATGCAGGCCCAGGCGTGCCGGATCGAGCCGACCGCGCTGATGAACCCGGTGCTGCTCAAGCCCGGCGGCGAACAGAGCAGTCAGGTGGTGCTGCTGGGGAAGCCGGTGGGCGAGCTGAGCGCGCGCGGGTACCACGGCGGACGCCAACAGCGGCTGCTCGGCACGGTGCTGGACTGCCTGGCCGAGTTGCGGGGCACGTATGACGCGGTGATCTGTGAGGGGGCGGGGAGTCCGGCCGAGATCAACCTGCGGCGGACCGACATCGTCAACATGGGCATCGCCCGCCGTGCGCGGCTGCCCGTGCTGGTCGTCGGCGACATCGACCGCGGCGGCGTCTTCGCCTCCTTCTTCGGGACGGTCGCCCTGCTCTCCCCGGAGGACCAGGAGCTGATCGCCGGCTTCCTGGTGAACAAGTTCCGCGGCGACGTCTCCCTGCTGGAACCCGGCCTGGACATGCTGCACGGGCTCACCGGGCGGCACACGTACGGCGTGCTCCCCTTCCGGCACGGGCTCGGCATCGACGAGGAGGACGGACTGCGCGTCTCGCTGCGCGGCACGGTCCGCGAGTCCACCGTCGCTCCCCCGGTCGGCGAGGACGTGCTGCGGGTCGCCGTGTGCGCGATCCCGCTGATGTCCAACTTCACCGACGTGGACGCGCTGGCCGCCGAACCCGGTGTCGTGGTGCGGTTCGTGGACCGGCCGGAGGAGCTGGCGGACGCCGACCTGGCCGTCGTTCCCGGCACGCGCGGGACCGTCCGGGCGTTGCGGTGGCTGCGCGAGCGGGGGCTCGCCGACGCGCTCGTACGCCGGGCCGCCGAGGGACGCCCCGTCCTCGGCATCTGCGGCGGCTTCCAGATCCTCGGCGAGCACATCGAGGACGAGGTCGAGTCGCGCGCCGGCGCGGTCGACGGGCTCGGGATGCTGCCCGTGCGGGTGCGGTTCGCCCGCGAGAAGACCCTCACCCGGCCGTCCGGAGAAGCCCTCGGCGAGCGGGTCGACGGCTACGAGATCCACCACGGCGTGGCCACCGTCGAAAGCGGCGAACCCTTCCTGGACGGCTGCCGGGTCGGCCAGACCTGGGGCACCCACTGGCACGGCTCGCTGGAGTCGGACGGCTTCCGGCGGGCCTTCCTGCGCGAGGTGGCCGCCGCCGCGGGCCGCCGCTTCGTGCCCGCGCCGGACACCTCCTTCGCCGCGCTGCGCGAGGAGCAGCTCGACCGGCTCGGCGACCTGATCGAACAGCACGCGGACACGGACGCGCTCTGGCGGCTCATCGAGTCGGGCGCGCCACAAGGACTGCCTTTCATTCCACCGGGAGCGCCCGCATGAGCACAGTGTTGTTGTTGTCGACCGCCGACACGGATCTGCTGGCGGCCCGGGCCTCCGGCGCCGGCTATCGCATCGGCAACCCCACCCGGGTCGATGTCGCCGGGGAACTGCCGGGCCTGATCGAGGGCGCGGACCTCGCCGTCGTACGGCTGCTGGGCGGCAAGCGGGCGTGGGAGGACGGGCTGGCCGCGCTGAAGGCGTCCGGCATCCCCGCCGTGCTGCTGGGCGGCGAGGCCGTGCCGGACGCGGAGCTGATGGCCGAGTCGTCCGTGCCGGCCGGTGTGGTCGCCGAGGCCCTGCGGTACCTGGTCGAGGGCGGCCCCGCGAACCTGCTGGAGCTGTCCCGGTTCCTGTCGGACACCGTGCTGCTGACCGGTGAGGGCTTCGAGGAGCCGCGGAAGATGCCGGAGTACGGCGTCCACGGCTCCTACCCGGTCCGGGACGGCCGGCCGACCGTGGGCGTGCTCTTCTACCGGGCGCACGAGCTGAGCGGGAACACCGCCTTCGTGGACACCCTGTGCGAGGCGATCGAGGCGCGGGGCGGCAACGCCCTGCCCGTCTACTGCGGTTCGCTGCGCGGCGCGGACGCCGGGCTGTACGAGCTGCTGGGACGGGCCGACGCCCTGGTCGCCACGGTGCTGGCCGCCGGCGGTACGCATGCGTCGCAGGCTTCGGCGGGCGGTGACGAGGAGTCCTGGGACATCGGCGCGCTCGCCGACCTGAACGTCCCGGTCCTGCAGGGCCTCTGCCTCACCTCCTCGCGGGCCGCGTGGCAGGAGTCCGACGCGGCCCTGTCCCCCATGGACGCGGCGATGCAGGTCGCGATCCCGGAGTTCGACGGCCGCCTGATCACCGTGCCGTTCTCCTTCAAGGAGCAGGGCCCCGACGACGTGCCGGTGTACGTCGCCGACCCCGAGCGGGCCGCCCGCGTCGCCGGGATCGCCCTGCGGCACGCCCGGTTGAAGCACAAGCCGAACGCCGAGAAGAAGATCGCCCTGGTCTTCACCGCCTACCCGACCAAGCACTCCCGCGTCGGCAACGCGGTCGGCCTGGACACGCCCGCGTCGGCGGTGCGGGTGCTGGACGCGCTCCGCGAGGCCGGGTACGGGCTCACCGCGTACCCCTCGGGCGGCGACGAGCTGATCCACCGGCTCATCGAGGCCGGCGGCCACGACGTGGAGTGGCTGACGGAGGACCAGCTGGCGGCGGCGCCCGCCCGGGTCCCGCTGGCGGACTACCGGGCGTGGTTCGAGAAGCTGGACCCGGAGCTGCGGGACGCGATGAGCGAGGCGTGGGGCGAGCCGCCGGGCGGCCTGTACGTCGACGGCGAGGACATCGTGCTCGCCTCCCTGCGGTTCGGGAACGTCGTGGTCATGATCCAGCCGCCGCGCGGCTTCGGGGAGAACCCGATCGCGATCTACCACGACCCCGACATGCCGCCCTCGCACCACTACATGGCGGCCTACCGCTGGCTGGAGAACAGCTTCGGCGCGGACGCCATCGTGCACATGGGCAAGCACGGCACGATGGAGTGGCTGCCGGGCAAGGGCCTGGGCCTGAGCGCCGGCTGCGCGCCGGACGCCGTCCTCGGCGACCTCCCCCTCGTCTACCCGTTCATCGTGAACGACCCCGGCGAGGGCACCCAGGCCAAGCGGCGCGGCCACGCCACCGTGGTCGACCACCTGGTGCCGCCGATGGCCCGCGCCGACACCTACGGCGACCTCGCCAAGCTGGAGCAGCTGCTGGACGAGTACGCGCTCGTCTCCGACCTGGACCCGACGAAGGCCCCGGCCGTCCGCGCCCAGATCTGGACCCTGGTCAAGGCGGCCGAGCTGCACCACGACCTGCATGTGGCCGAGCAGCCGGACGACGACGACTTCGACGAGTTCGTCATGCACATCGACGGCTATCTGTGCGAGATCAAGGACGTGCAGATCCGCGACGGCCTGCACATCCTGGGCGGCGGGCCGGTCGGGGAGCCGCGGGTCAACCTGGTGCTGGCGGTGCTGCGGGCGTCCCAGGTCTGGGGCGGGCAGGCGAACGCCCTGCCGGGGCTGCGGTCCTCGCTGGCGGCCCACTTCGGGCTGGACGAGAAGGAGCTGCTGGGCGAGCCCGGCGCCCCGGTGAAGGTGCCGGTGGAGCTGACCGACCTGGTGCAGGGGCCGGCCCGTACGGCCTCCGACGCGATCGACCTGCTGGAGCAGCTGTGCCGGCGGATCGCGGAGGGCATGGAGGAGCGGGCCTGGGAGCGCGCGGCCGTCCCGGCCGTCCTGTCGGACGCGGTCGGCTCCCTGCTCCCGGACGCGCTCGCGGTGCTGGAGTTCGCCTGCGACGAGGTCGTCCCGCGGCTCGCGCGGACCACGGACGAGATCGGGCACATCCTGCGGGCGCTGGACGGTGGATACGTCCCGGCCGGCCCCTCGGGCTCGCCGACCCGCGGTCTGGTGAACGTCCTGCCGACGGGCCGCAACTTCTACTCGGTCGACCCCAAGGCCATTCCGTCCCGGCTGAGCTGGGAGGTCGGGCAGTCGCTGGCCGACTCCCTGGTGCAGAGGTATCTGCAGGACACCGGCGAGTACCCGCGGTCCGTCGGCCTCACGGTGTGGGGCACGTCCGCGATGCGCACCCAGGGCGACGACATCGCCGAGATCCTGGCGCTGCTGGGCTGCCGCCCGGTGTGGGACGACGCCTCCCGCCGGGTCACCGGCTTCGAGGTGGTCCCGCTGCAGGAACTGGGGCGTCCGCGCATCGACGTCACCGTCCGCATCTCCGGGTTCTTCCGGGACGCGTTCCCGCATGTGGTCGGTCTGATCGACGACGCGGTGCGGGCGGTGGCCGAGCTGGACGAGCCGGCGGAGCGGAACTTCGTGAAGGCGCACGCCGACGAGGACGCCCGTGAGCACGGCGACCGGCGGCGCGCGACGGCCCGGATCTTCGGCTCGAAGCCGGGCGCGTACGGCGCCGGTCTGCTGCCGCTGATCGACGCCCGCAACTGGCGCTCCGACGCGGACCTGGCCGAGGTGTACGCGGTGTGGGGCGGCTACGCGTACGGGCGCGGGCTCGACGGGCGGGCGGCGCGCGGGGACATGGAGACGGCGTTCAAGCGGATCGCGGTGGCGGCGAAGAACGTCGACACCCGCGAGCACGACCTGGTCGACGCCGACGACTACTTCCAGTACCACGGCGGCATGGTCGCCATGGTCCGCCATCTGACGGGCGCCAACCCCGAGGCGTACGTGGGCGACAGTGCCGTACCGGACCAGGTGAAGACCCGCACGCTGGGCGAGGAGACGCACCGGGTGTTCCGGGCGCGGGTGGTCAACCCGCGCTGGATGGCGGCCATGCGCAGGCACGGCTACAAGGGCGCCTTCGAGATGGCGGCGACCGTGGACTACCTGTTCGGGTACGACGCGACGGCCGGCGTCGTCGACGACTGGATGTACGAGAAGCTGAGCGCGGAGTACGTCTTCGACCCGGAGAACCGGGACTTCATGAAGAAGTCCAACCCATGGGCGCTGCGCGGGATCACCGAGCGGCTGCTGGAGGCCGCGGACCGTGGTCTGTGGGCGGAACCGGACGCGGACACGCTGGAGCGGCTGCGCGCCACGTATCTGGAGCTGGAAGGCGACTTGGAGGGCGACCAGTGACCACCCCGTTCCCCTTTACGGCCGTCGTCGGCCAGGACGATCTGCGGCTCGCGCTGCTGCTGAACGCCGTGTCGCCGGCGGTCGGCGGTGTGCTGGTGCGCGGTGAGAAGGGCACCGCGAAGTCCACCGCGGTACGAGCGCTGTCGGCGCTGCTGCCGGAGGTGGCCGTCGTGCCCGGCTGCCGGTTCTCCTGTGATCCGGCCGCCCCCGATCCCGCGTGCCCGGACGGGCCGCACGAGCCCGGCAGCGGCGCCGAGCGGCCCGCGCGGATGGTCGAGCTGCCCGTCGGCGCCTCCGAGGACCGGCTGGTCGGCGCGCTGGACATCGAGCGGGCGCTGGCCGAGGGCGTGAAGGCGTTCGAGCCGGGCCTGCTGGCCGACGCGCACCGCGGGATCCTGTACGTGGACGAGGTGAACCTCCTCCACGACCACCTGGTCGACCTGCTGCTGGACGCGGCGGCGATGGGTGCCTCGTACGTGGAGCGCGAGGGCGTGTCCGTGCGGCACGCGGCCCGGTTCCTGCTCGTCGGCACCATGAACCCCGAAGAGGGGGAGCTGCGCCCGCAGTTGCTGGACCGCTTCGGGCTGACCGTGGAGGTCGCCGCCTCACGGGAGCCGGACCTGCGGGTGGAGGTCGTCAAGCGGCGGCTCGCCTACGACGCCGACCCGGCCGGTTTCGCGGCGCGCTGGGCCGCCGAGGAGGCCGCCGTACGGCAGCGGATCGCGGCGGCGCGGGAGCTGCTGCCGCAGGTGCGCCTGGGCGACGGTGCGCTGCGGCAGATCGCGGCGACCTGCGCGGCCTTCGAGGTGGACGGCATGCGCGCCGACATCGTGATGGCACGGACCGCGACCGCGCTGGCCGCGTGGGCCGGGCGGACCGATGTGCTCGCGGAGGACGTGCGGCAGGCGGCGCTGCTGGCGCTGCCGCACCGGCGCCGGCGGAACCCGTTCGACGCGCCGGGGCTGGACGAGGACAAGCTGGACGAGACGCTGGAGCAGAATTCCGGGGAGAACGAGGGCGAGGACGACCCGGACCCGGACGGCCCCGGCGGGGGCGGCGGTCGTCCGCAGCCCGACTCCGGCCCGCAGGGCGGCGGTGACACCTCCGCGCGCCCGGAGGCCGGTGAGGGCGGGGAACCGCAGCCGGCCGGCGCGCAGGAGCAGTCGGCCGTGCGCGCCGCGGAGCCCTTCCGCACGAAGGCGCTGAGCGTGCCCGGCATCGGCGAGGGCGCCGCCGGCCGGCGGTCGCGGGCGCGGACCGAGCACGGCAGGACCACCGGGGCCCGGCGGCCCCGGGGGACGCTGACCAAGCTGCATCTGGCGGCGACCGTGCAGGCCGCCGCTCCGCATCAGCGGGCGCGCGGCCGGTCGGGGCCGGGACTGGTGATCCGCCGGGACGATCTGCGGCAGGCGACCCGGGAGGGGCGCGAGGGGAACCTCGTGCTGTTCGTGGTGGACGCCTCGGGGTCGATGGCGGCGCGGCAGCGGATGAGCGCCGTGAAGGGCGCCGTGCTGTCGCTGCTCCTCGACGCCTACCAGCGGCGGGACAAGGTGGGGCTGGTGAGCTTCCGGGGTTCCGCCGCGGAGGTGGCGCTGCCGCCGACGTCCTCCGTCGACGCCGCCGCCGCGCGGCTGGAGTCGCTGCCGACCGGCGGCCGTACGCCGCTCGCCGCCGGGCTGCTCAAGGCGCACGAGGTGCTGCGGGTGGAGCGGCTGCGGGATCCGGCGCGGCGGGCGCTGGTCGTGGTGGTGACCGACGGGCGGGCCACCGGTGGCCCCGAACCGGTCGCCCTCGCGGGGCGTGCGGCGCGGCTGTTCGCCGCCGAGGGCGTCGCCTCGGTGGTCGTGGACTGCGAGTCGGGGCCGGTGCGGCTCGGGCTCGCCGGGCAGCTCGCGGGTGAGCTGGGCGGTACGGCCGTGACGCTGGACGAGTTGCGGGCCGACTCGATCGCCGGGCTGGTCAGGGATGTGCAGGGGACGTCGAGGAGGGCCGCGTAGTGCCGCAGGGACAGCCGAGTGTCGTACCGGACGACGGCCTGACCACCCGCCAGCGGCGGAACCGTCCGCTGGTCGTGGTGCACACGGGCGTCGGCAAGGGCAAGTCCACCGCCGCGTTCGGGCTCGCGCTGCGCGCCTGGAACCAGGGGTGGCCCATCGGGGTGTTCCAGTTCGTCAAGTCGGCGAAGTGGAAGGTCGGCGAGGAGAACGCGCTGCGGGTGCTCGGCGCCTCCGGCGAGGGCGGCACCGTCGACTGGCACAAGATGGGCGAGGGCTGGTCCTGGGTCCAGCGGGACGCGCAGATGGACAACGAGGAGAAGGCCCGGGAGGGCTGGGAGCAGGTCAAGCGGGACCTGGCCGCCGAGACGTACCGGCTGTACGTGCTGGACGAGTTCGCGTACCCGATGCACTGGGGCTGGGTCGACACCGACGAGGTGGTCGAGGTGCTGCGGAACCGTCCCGGCACCCAGCATGTGGTGATCACCGGGCGGAACGCGCCGGAGAAGCTGGTGGACTTCGCCGACCTCGTGACCGACATGTCCAAGGTCAAGCACCCCATGGACGTGGGCCAGAAGGGCCAGAAGGGCATCGAGTGGTGAGGTCGTCGGTGCCTCGGCTGGTCGTCGCCGCGCCCTCCTCGGGCAGCGGCAAGACCACCGTCGCCACGGGGCTGATGGCCGCGTTCGCCGCGCGGGGGCTCGCCGTGTCCCCGCACAAGGTCGGGCCGGACTACATCGACCCGGGGTACCACGCCCTCGCGACCGGGCGGACGGGGCGCAACCTGGACGCGTACCTGTGCGGGCCGGAGCTGGTGGCTCCGCTGTTCCTGCACGGGGCGCGGGGATGCGATCTCGCCGTGGTCGAGGGTGTGATGGGGCTGTACGACGGGGCCGCCGGGGAAGGCGAGCTGGCGTCCACCGCCCATGTCGCCAAGCTGCTGGGGGCGCCGGTGGTGCTCGTCGTGGACGCGTCCTCGCAGTCGCGGTCGGTGGCGGCGCTGGTGCACGGGTTCGCCTCCTGGGATCCGCAGGTGCGGGTCGGGGGCGTGATCCTGAACAAGGTGGGCTCCGACCGGCACGAGCAGTTGCTGCGGGAGGCGCTGGACGCCTCCGGAGTGCCGGTGCTGGGTGTGCTGCGGCGGGCGGAGCCGGTGGAGACGCCGTCGCGGCATCTCGGGCTGGTGCCGGTCGCCGAACGGCAGTCCGCGGCGGTGCAGGCCGTCGAGGCCATGGCGGCGCTGGTGTCCCGGGGATGTGACCTGGCCGCGTTGGAGGCACTCGCCCGGACCGCGGGTGCCCTCCCGGCAGGCGTCGCCCCCTGGACCCCCGTCCCGCCCGCCCACCACCCGGATCGGCCGGCCGGGGAACAGGCCACCGAGGCGCCCGCCCGCCGTGGGACGCGGTCGGCCGGGAAGCGGGCGCCGGTGGTCGCCGTCGCCGGTGGCCCGGCGTTCACCTTCTCCTACGCCGAGCACACCGAGCTGCTGACCGCCGCCGGCGCCGACGTCGTCGCCTTCGATCCCCTGCGGGACGAGGAACTGCCCGAGGGAACCGCCGGGCTGGTCATCGGCGGCGGTTTCCCCGAGGTGTACGCGGGTGAGCTGTCCGCCAACGAGCCGCTGCGCGCGGCCGTGGCCGGGCTGGCGTCGAGCGGCGCGCCCGTGGCGGCCGAATGCGCCGGACTGCTCTATCTCAGCCGCGAGCTGGACGGGCGGCCCATGTGCGGCGTGCTGGACGCCACCGCGCGGATGACCGATCGGCTGACCCTGGGCTACCGGGACGCGGTGGCCGTCGGCGACAGTGTGCTGGCGGCGGCCGGGACGCGGATGCGCGGCCACGAGTTCCACCGCACCGTCGTCGAGCCGGGCGCCGGTGCCGCTCCCGCCTGGGGGGTGCGGACGCCGCTCAGGCGGGTCGAAGGTTTCGTACAGCAGGGCGTGCACGCGAGTTATCTGCACACGCACTGGGCGTCCGAGCCCGGTGTCGCCCGTCGGTTCGTGGAGAGGTGCCGGACGTCATGAGCAGCAGGCTGATCGGAGTCGGGGTCGGTCCCGGTGATCCGGAGCTGGTGACCGTCAAGGGAGTCAACGCCCTGCGGGCCGCCGATGTCGTCGTCGTACCCGTCATGGCCGCGCCCGACGGGACGGACGGCGGAGAGCCGGGGCGCGCCGAGGCGACCGTGCTGCACTACGTGCCCGCCCGGAAGGTGGTCCGGGTGGTGTTCGCGCTGAACGAGCGGACGGACCAGACGCGCCGGGAGGCCGCGTGGGACGCCGCCGGTGCGCGGGTCGCCGAGCTGCTGCGGGAGCACGGGTCGGTCGCGTTCGCCACCATCGGGGACCCGAACGTGTACTCGACGTTCACGTATCTCGCGCAGACCATCGTGGAGCTGGTGCCGGGGGTCGCCGTGGAGACGGTGCCCGGGATCACCGCCATGCAGGACCTCGCGGCGCGGTCCGGGGCGGTGCTGACGGAGGGCACCGAGCCGCTCACCCTCGTCCCGGTGACGGCCGGGTCGGCCGTGCTGAAGGAGGCGCTGGCCGGGCCGGGGACGGTCGTGGCGTACAAGTTCGGGCGGCAGGCCGCCGAGGTCGCCGAGGCGCTCGCGCGGACCGGGCGGCTCGGGGACGCGGTGTGGGGCTCGGCGCTGGGGCTGCCGGAGGAGTCGGTGCGGCCGGCCGCCGAGCTGGACGGGACACCGCTGCCGTACCTCTCGACGCTGATCGCGCCCCCGCGGCGGGACGGCGGCCGGGGCGGGAAGCTGTGAGACCGTACATCCGTCCTGCCGGGTCAGCCGGCGAGGCCGACCACCAGCCAGACGAACGCGGCACCGGCCACCGTGCACAGCAGGGTGGAGCGGGCCGGGTGCTCGTGGTGGGCCTCGGGCAGGATCTCGGCGGCGGCGAGGTAGAGCAGCACGCCGCCGAAGAGGCCGAGATAGCCGCCGAGCACCGGTTCCGGGAGGCGGAAGAAGAGCGTGGACAGCGCGCCCAGCAGGGGTGCGCAGGCGTCGGCGACCAGCATGCCGACGGCCCGGCGGCGCGCGTTGCCGTACAGGCTGGTGAGGGTGAAGGTGTTGAAGCCGTCGGCGAAGTCGTGGGCGATCACGGCGAGCGCGACGGCCGTGCCCATGCCGCCGCCCACCTGGAAGGCCGCGCCGATCGCCACGCCGTCCATGGCGCTGTGGCCCACCATCGCCGCGGCCGCCGCGAGACCCACCTCGGGCACCCGGTGGTCGTGCCCCTCGGCGCCGCCGTGCGCGGCCTGGCGGGCGGCCAGCGTGCGCTCCACCAGATGGGCGAGCAGGAATCCGGCCACGAACAGCAGCAGGGCGGCGGGCACGCCGAAGATCTCACGGTCGGCCGCGCGCAGCGCCTCCGGCAGCAGGTCCAGGCCGACCACGCCCAGCATCAGCCCGCCGGCCAGGCCCAGGACCAGATGGCGGCGGTCGGTCACGCGCTGTGCCGTCCAGCCGCCGGCCAGCGTCATCAGGAACGCGCCGAGCGCCACGAAGACCGCCATAGGGCCTTGCTATCCGATGGACCGCCGTTCGCGCATGTCCGACAGCCGTTCACGTACTGACTTGTAGGAGAGGACCGATTCCCATGGCCGATGCCCCCACCGGCAAGGTGACCTTCGTCGGTGCCGGCCCCGGCGCCGCCGATCTGCTGACGTTCCGTGCCGCGCGGGCCATCGCCGAGGCCGACGTGGTGATCTGGGCCGCGAGCCTGGTGCAGGCGGAGGTCCTCGACCACGCCCGCGAGGGCGCCGAGATCCTGGACTCGGCGACCATGTCCCTGGAGGACGTCGTCGCCGTGTACCGACGTGCGTTCGAGGAAGGGCTGAAGGTCGCCCGTATCCACTCCGGCGACCCGGCCCTGTGGGGCGGCACGCAGGAGCAGCTGGACCGCTGCGAGGAGATCGGCATCGCGACCGAGGTCGTCCCGGGCGTGTCCTCGTTCTCCGCGGTGGCCGCGCTCGCCCGGCGCGAGCTGACCATCCCCGAGGTCGCGCAGTCCGTGGTGCTGACCCGGCTGGGCGGGGGCAAGACGCCGATGCCGCCCGGCGAGGAGGTGCGCGAGTTCGCCCGGCACGGCACCACGATGGCGGTCTTCCTGTCGGCGGCGCGCAGCGGGCAGCTGGTGCGGGAGCTGCTGGAGGGCGGCTATCCGACGAGCACCCCGGTGGTGGTGGCGTACCAGGCGACCTGGCCGGAGGAGCTGATCGTGCGGTGCACGATCGGCACGCTGGAGGAGACGGTCAAGGAGCACAAGCTCTGGAAGCACACGCTGTTCCTGGTCGGCCCGGCGCTGGCCGCCCACGGGACGCGCTCGCACCTGTACCACCCGGGCCACTTCCACGGCTACCGCAAGGCCGATCCGCAGGCACGGCGGGCACTGCGCGAGCAGAAGGCGAAGAGTTGATCACGGTCGTCGGTGCGGGAACGGGCACGCCCGTGCCCGCGGACGTCCTCGCCGGGGCCGCGCTGGTCGTCGGCGGGCGGCGGCACCTGGACGCCGTACGGCTGCCCGAGGGCGCCGAGCGGGTCGTGCTCGGGCCGCTGGCCCCCGCCCTGGACACCGTCGCGGAGTACGTCGGCAAGGCGCTGCCGGTCGTCGTGCTGGCGTCCGGGGACCCGGGGTTCTTCGGGATCGTGCGGGCGCTGGCCGAGCGGTTCGGCGCCGGACTGCTCCGGGTGCGGCCCGGTGTGTCCTCCGTGGCCGCCGCCTTCGCCCGGACCGGGCTGCCCTGGGACGACGCGGTCGTGGTCAGCGCGCACGGCCGGGAGCTGCGTACGGCGGTGAACGTGTGCCGGGCGCGGCCGAAGGTGGCCGTGCTGACCGGGCCGGGTGCCGGACCCGCCGAGTTGGGTGCCGCGCTGCCCGGTGACCGGGTCCTGGTGGTGGCGAGTGCCCTCGGCGACCCGGAGCGGGAGCGTGTGGAACGGGTGACGGCCGCCGAGGCGGCGGCCCGGGACTGGGGTACGGCGGTGAGCGTGGTGCTGTGCCTGGACGAGGCACGGGCGCTCGGCGCGATGCGCACGGTCGCCGGGGCACCGGGGGCGCCGGCCCGGTGGGCGCTGGACGAGAGCGAGTTCGCCCACCGGGACTCGATGATCACCAAGTTCGAGGTGCGGGCGCTGGCCCTGGCCCGGCTGGGGCCGCGGCTGGGCGACCTGGTGTGGGACGTGGGGTCCGGGTCGGGCTCGGTCGCGGTGGAGTGCGCGCGGTTCGGCGCGGCCGTCGTCGCCGTGGAGAAGACTCCGGACGGGGTGGCGCGGATCCGCGCCAACGCGGACGCCCACGGCGTCGACGTGGACGTGGTGCACGGCTCGGCACCGTCCGCGCTGGCGGGGCTGGCGGACCCCGACTCGGTGTTCGTCGGCGGCGGGGGCCGGGAGCTGCCGGCCATCGTCGCCGCGAGCGCGCGGCGGGCGCGGCGCACGGTCGTCGTCGCCATGGCCGCGCTGGACCGGGTGCCGGCGGCGCGCGAGGCGCTGACGGATGCCGGGTTCACCTGCGACGGGGTGCTGCTGCAGTCCTCCCGTCTGGCGCCGCTGCCCGGGGACGTGACCCGGCTGGCGGCCACCAATCCTGTGTTTCTGCTGTGGGGCGTGCGAACCCCGGTGTCCAGTGAAGGAGTTGCCCAGTGATCGGCCTCATTTCCGCCACCGCGGCGGGAGCGGCGGCGCGGGACCGGCTGGCCGCGGCCTGGCCGGAGCGTACGCGCGTCTACGACGGCCCCGTCGGGGAGGCCGTACGGGCCGCGTTCGCCGAGTGCGAGCAGTTGGTGTGCTTCCTGGCGACGGGGGCGGTGGTACGGCTGCTCGCCCCGCTGCTCGGCGACAAGGCGACCGATCCGGGCGTGGTCTGCGTGGACGAGGGCGGCCGGTTCGCCGTGTCCCTGCTCGGCGGGCACGGCGGCGGCGCCAACGAACTGGCCCGCGAGGTCGGTGAGTCGCTGGGCGCGGAGCCGGTGGTGACGACGGCGACGGACGCCGTCGGACTGCCGGGCCTGGACACGCTCGGGCTGCCGTACGAGGGCTCGGTCGCCGCGGTGTCCCGGGCCCTGCTGGACGGCGAGCCGGTCGCGCTGCGGGCCGAGGTGACCTGGCCGCTGCCGCCGCTGCCGGTCGCGGCCGAGGGCTCCTGCACCATCCGGCTCACCGACCGGGCCATCACGGCGGGCGAGCGGGAGGTGCTGCTCCGGCCGCCGACGCTGGTGGTCGGGGTGGGCGCGTCCAGGGGCGCGCCGGTGGCCGAGGTGCTCGGGCTGATCGAGGGGACGCTGGCCGGGGCGGGGCTCTCGCCCGCGTCGGTGGCCGAGCTGGCCACCGTGGACGCCAAGGCGCAGGAGCCGGGCATCGTCGCCGCCGCCGAGCGGCTCGGGGTGCCCCTGGTGACGTACTCCGCCGAGGAACTGGCCGGCGTCGAGGTGCCCAACCCGTCCGACGCGCCGCTCGCGGCCGTCGGTACGCCGTCCGTCGCCGAGGCCGCCGCCCTGCTGGGCGGCGGTGCGCTCCTCGTGCCCAAGCGGAAGTCGGAGCGCGCCGACGGACAGCCGGCGATGGCGACCTGTGCCGTGGTACGGCGTCCGGGGCGCGGGCGGCTCGCGGTGGTCGGGCTCGGGCCGGGCGCCCGGGACCTGCTCACCCCGCGCGCGACGGCCGAGCTGCGGCGGGCCTCGGTGCTGGTCGGGCTCGACCAGTACGTGGACCAGATCCGCGATCTGCTGCGGCCCGGCACCCGGGTGCTGGAGTCGGGGCTCGGCGCCGAGGAGGAGCGGGCCCGTACGGCGGTCGCGGAGGCCCGCAAGGGGCACGCCGTGGCGCTCATCGGCAGCGGGGACGCGGGCGTGTACGCCATGGCCTCCCCGGCGCTCGCCGAGGCCTCCGACGACATCGACGTGGTCGGGGTGCCCGGGGTGACGGCCGCGCTGGCCGCCGGGGCGATCCTGGGTGCGCCGCTGGGCCACGACCACGTGTCGATCAGCCTGTCCGACCTGCACACCCCGTGGGAGGTCATCGAGCGCCGGGTGCGGGCGGCGGCCGAGGCGGACATCGTGGTCACCTTCTACAACCCGCGCTCCCGGGGCCGCGACTGGCAGCTGCCCAAGGCGCTCGCGATCCTCGCCGAGCACCGGGAGCCGGCGACGCCCGTCGGGGTCGTCCGCAACGCCTCCCGGCCGGACGAGTCCAGCCGGGTCACCACCCTCGCCGGACTGGACCCGGCGAGCGTCGACATGATGACGGTCGTGACCGTGGGCAACACGGCCACCCGGGAGATCGCGGGGCGCATGGTGACCCCGCGCGGCTACCGCTGGCAGGAGGCCTCGTCGACGAGCGGCTCCGCGGGGCAGGAGGACGACCGGTGAACCGGGCCGTCCACCCCGTCGCACGGCAGTCCTTCCGGCGACCGCGCGCCCGCCCCGACGCCTCCCCCGCGCTCGTCACCGGCCGGCCCGGCGGCTTCGTCCGGCAGGCCGGGTCCCGGGAGGCGTTGCGGGCGAGCGGGCCGCCCGCCCTGCGCGACGTGCCCCGGAAGGGCCGTCCGGCGGTCGCCGCCGCCACGCCCGACGCCCTGCCGTACCACCCCGTTTCAGCTGAGGAGACCTCGTGACCACCCCGCCCGCCCTGCTCATCGCCGGCCACGGCACCCGTGACGACGCCGGAGCCGAGGCGTTCCGCGACTTCGTCCGGGAGCTGGGGCGCCGCCACCCCGAGCTGCCCGTCGCGGGCGGCTTCATCGAACTGTCCCCGCCGCCGCTGGGCGAGGCCGTCACCGAGCTGGTCGAGCGGGGGGTGCGCCGGTTCGCCGCGGTGCCGCTGATGCTGGTGTCCGCCGGGCACGCCAAGGGCGACATCCCGGCCGCGCTGGCCCGCGAGAAGGAGCGGCACCCGGGCATCTCGTACACCTACGGCCGCCCGCTGGGCCCGCACCCGGCGCTGCTGAGCGTGCTGGAGCGGCGGCTGGACGATGCGCTCGGGGGTACGGCGCGGACGCCCGAGGACCGGGCGGACGTCACCGTGCTGCTGGTCGGGCGCGGGTCCACCGACCCCGACGCCAACGCCGAGGTGTTCAAGGCGGCGCGGCTGCTGTGGGAGGGCCGCGGGTACGCCGGGGTGGAGACGGCGTTCGTGTCGCTGGCGGCGCCGGACGTGCCGAGCGGCCTGGACCGGTGCGTCGCGCTGGGCGCGAAGAGGATCGTCGTGCTGCCGTACTTCCTGTTCACCGGCATCCTGCCGGACCGGGTGCGGCAGCAGACCGAGGGATGGGCCGCCGCGCACCCGGGGGTGGACGTGCGGTCGGCCGACGTCATCGGGCCCGAGCCGGAGCTGCTGGACCTGGTGATGGAACGGTACGAGGAGGCCGTCAAGGGCGACCTGCGCATGAACTGCGACTCGTGCGTGTACCGGATCGCGATGCCGGGCTTCGAGGACAAGGTGGGGCTGCCGCAGCAGCCGCACTTCCACCCGGACGACGACGGCCACCACCACGGGCACGGGCACCACCATCACGGGGGGCACTCGCACAGCCATGCGCACTGAGCGGACCGGCGGCCCCGGGCACGATCTGCGGCACCACGGGGACGCCGAAGTACGGGACACGGGTGCCGCGTTGGTCGACCTCGCCGTCAACGTCCGCGCGGACACTCCCCCGCCGTGGCTGCGGGAGGAGATCGCCGGCTCGCTGGCGTCGCTCGCGGCCTACCCGGACGGGCGGGCCGCGCGGGCGGCGGTGGCGGCGCGGCACGGGCTGCCCGTGGAGCGGGTGCTGCTGACGGCGGGGGCCGCGGAGGCCTTCGTGCTGCTCGCCCGTGCCCTGAAGGTGCGGCGGCCGGTCGTGGTGCACCCGCAGTTCACGGAGCCGGAGGCCGCGCTGCGGGACGCCGGGCACACCGTGGACCGGGTGCTGCTGCGCGAGGCGGACGGGTTCCGGCTGGACCCGGCGGCCGTACCGGAGGACGCCGACCTGGTGGTGATCGGCAACCCCACCAATCCGACGTCGGTGCTGCATCCGGCGGAGGCGGTCGTCCGGCTCGCCCGGCCGGGGCGGACGCTGGTGGTGGACGAGGCGTTCATGGACGCGGTGCCGGGTGAGCGGGAGTCGCTGGCCGGACGGACCGATGTGCCGGGTCTCGTCGTGCTGCGCAGCCTCACCAAGACCTGGGGGCTGGCCGGGCTGCGCATCGGGTACGTGCTGGCTCCCGCGGAGATCGTCGCCGAACTGGCGCGGGCCCAGCCGTTGTGGCCGGTCTCGACGCCGGCGCTGACCGCGGCCGAGGTGTGCGTGGCACCGCGGGCACTGGCGGAGGCGGGGCACGCGGCGCATCGCATCGCGGCGGACCGGGCCCATCTGGTGACGGAGCTGGCGGCCTTCGCCGGCCGGGGCGTGCGGGTGACGGAACCCGCGGAGGGGCCGTTCCTGCTGGTGCGCATGCCGGGTGCCGCCGCGGTACGGCGACGGTTGCGCGACCTCGGCTACGCCGTGCGCCGAGGGGACACGTTCCCGGGGCTCGGCGCGGACTGGGTACGGGTGGCGGTGCGGGACCGGGCGACCGTGAACGGCTTCCTGGAAGCTCTGTCGGCCGCCCTCGATTCGCCCACCCACCCAGCCGACCCGCTCGGCTGAGAGGTCGGGGCCACGGCCTCCCGCCCCGGCCGGCCGCGAGGCCCCCGGCGGCCGGGGCGACGGCGTCCCGCCCCGGCCGGCTGCGAGTTCGCCGGCGCGGTGCCCCGTGGGCTCGCGGTCGCGCGGTGCTGTCACGAGATCGCCCGCAGCCTCGGCCGGTCCCGGAGTCGTTCGAGCGCCGTCGCCGTTTCCTCGTCCGCCGGCAGGTACACCACGAGCTGCTGGGCGTCCGCCGGGGCGTCCAGTGTCTCGCGCCGGAACCGGAGTTCGTGTCCCGTCGGGTGGTGGAGCCGGAGCGTCCCCCGCCGCGGCACCACATGCCGGTTCATGCGGCGCGTGAAATCGGGGCCGGCCACGGGGGCCAGTTCCGCGCCGAACCATTCCGAGTTCTCGACGGACGGGCCGAGCCACAGGTCGAAGGCCTGCTCGTCGGCGATCTCGTCCCAGTCGGCGAAGAACGTGCGGGCCCGCGGGTCGGTGAAGACGTACCGGGTGAGGTTCGGGGTGTCGCCGTCGAGCAGTCCGGTGCCGCCGGCCAGCGTCTCGTAGCCGCTGGTGCGGGCGAGGATGTCGCCGAGACGGTTGGTCACCACGGCGATGCCCGGCTCCAGGAGGCGCAGCGTCTCCAGGAGCGAGGGCCGGACGTCCCGCCGGGGCGGGGCCGGGCGGGCGTGCGCGGTGCACTCACCGCCGGTGATCTTGGCGAGGTAGCGCAGGTGGCCGCGTTCCGCCGGGTCCAGGCCGAGCGCGTCGGCGAGGGCGTTGACCACCGGGATCGAGGGGTTGCGGTCCCGGCCCTGTTCGATCCGGGTCAGGTACTCGACGCTGATGCCGGCCCGCGCGGCGAGGTCCAGCCGGCGCAGCCCCGGCGACCGGCGGCGGCCGCGCTCCGGCAGTCCCAGCGTCTCCGGCTGGATGCTGTCGCGCTTGGTACGGATGAAGTCCCCCAGCGGTGTGCCCATGAGGCGAGGATAGGTGGGCTGTCCGCGGCCGGTGGAGGGCTCAGAGTGGCCCTGCGGGGGCCAGCCTGAGCCCGGCCTGGTCACCCGGT
Organism: Streptomyces sp. NPDC038200; assembly: GCF_055600785.1. NCBI lineage: Bacteria > Bacillati > Actinomycetota > Actinomycetes > Kitasatosporales > Streptomycetaceae > Streptomyces > Streptomyces sp. NPDC038200. The sequence goes on along the minus strand of NZ_JBVJYH010000028.1, from coordinate 7,720 downwards.
GCGCGGCGCCCGATCGTGGTGGGCATGGAGAACACCACGCACAAGTTGCTGATCATCGTCGGAAGCGTCCGGGAGGGCCGGTTCGGTCCGGTCGTGAGTTCGTGGGTGGCCGAACAGGCCCGTGCCCACGGCGGGTTCGAGGTGGACGTCGTCGACCTGGCCGACATCGACATCCCGCTGGCGCTGCCCGCCGCCCCGCCCAAGTACGCCGGGGACGGCTACCCCCGGCCCGCCGGGATGGCCCGGCTGACCTCGGCGCTGGAGGAGGCCGACGCCTTCGTCGTCGTCACCCCCGAGTACAACCACAGCTACCCGGCCTCCCTGAAGGCGGCCATCGACTGGCACTTCACCCAGTGGACGGCCAAGCCCGTCGCCTTCGTCAGCTACGGGGGCGCGGCCGGGGGCCGGCACGCCGTCCTGCACCTGGAGAACGTGCTGACCGAGCTGCACGCGGTGACGGTCCGGGACGGGCTGGCCTTCCCGAACTACTTCACCGCCTGGCAGGACGGCGAGCCGTTGGACGCCGAGGCCCCCGGGTACGCCAAGACCGTGCTGGACCAGCTGTCCTGGTGGGCGGGCACGCTCCGGGCGGGCCGGGAGGCCGCTCCCTACCCGGGGTGACCCGCGGGACGGGGGCGGCCGGACGCCGTCAGCTCTTGCGGCGGCGGGCCGCCACCACCGCTCCCCCGCCCACCAGCAGCAGCGCCAGCGCGCCACCGGCGATGTACGGGGTCGCCGAGCTGCCGCCGGTCTCGGCGAGGTCGGCCTGGGCCGGGGCGCCCTGGGGGCGGACGTCGGCGGCCGGGTCGTGGCTCGGCACCGGCTTCCCGGTGGGCGGTGCCATCGGGGACTCGCAGGTGGCCTTCGCCAGGGTGACCGTGCCCTCGACGTCGGCGACGCCCAGCTTCAAGGGGTTGACGGAGACCTTGAGTTCGAGGGCGGTCGCGGCGGCCGTACGGGTCGTCGTGGTCCGCCGGGCGAGGTCCAGGCGGACCTCGCCGACGGCGGGCACCTTGACCTCGGTCCGGCCGCCGGCGGTCAGGGTGACCCGCTTGCCGAGGACGGTGACGGTACCGAGGACGTTCGCGGCGGCGGCCGGCGCCTTGCCGGTCTCGCAGGTGGCCCTGGCGGTGATCGTGTCGGCCTCGATCAGGGACAGCAGGGGCAGTCCGGGGAGGTGCAGCCGGGCGTGGGCGACCCGGACCGAGCCCTCGGCCCGCCGGGCGGTGGCCGTGGCCCTGGCCTCGGCGACGTCCGCGCCGAGCACGGTGAAGGGCTTGCCGCCGTTCACGCCGTCGAGCCGGGCGGAGAGGGCGGTTCTGTCGGCGCTCCGGGGTGCCTGGACCTCGTTGAGCGAGACCGCGAGCGGGACGTTCACGGTCTTGTCGAGCAGGGACACGTCGAGCCCGGTGCGCAGGACGACGGCGGAGGCGCGACCGTGGCCGGTGGTCGCGTGCGCGGCGCCCGCGCCCAGGACCGCGGGCGCCGCGGTGAGGGCGGTGACCGTCGCGAGGGCGGCGAGACGGCGTGCGGGCAGGCGGAAGTTGTTGCTGTTCAAGGCGGTGGGACCCCCATCGGGAACATGCTTGGGACCCGTCAACCTTGTACGCACTGTGGGTGAACGGTCAGCTGTGCAGGGTTACTTCACTCCAACGTGGATATTCCGCACGTCGATTCGAATCACGAGTACATCTACTCGACGATCCGCCCGTTCAGCACCACCCGTCGCGGCGCCGCCAGCACCCGTACGTCCGCCCGGGGATCCGCCTCGTACACCACGAGGTCGGCCGGGGCACCCTCCTCCAGGCCGGGCCGGCCGAGCCAGGCGCGGGCACCCCAGCTCGTCGCCGACAGGGCCGCCACGGGCGGGATGCCGGCCGTGACCAGCTCGGCGACCTCCTCCGCGACCAGGCCGTGGGCCAGTGAGCCGCCGGCGTCCGTGCCGACGAACACCGGGATGCCGGCGTCGTGGGCGCCGCGCACGGTGTCGTAGCGCCGCGCGTGCAGCCGGCGCATGTGGGAGGACCAGCGCGGGAACTTCTTGTCGCCGCCGTCCGCGAGCTTGGGGAAGGTGGCGATGTTGACGAGGGTGGGGACGATCGCGACGCCCCGCTCGGCGAACATCGGGATCAGGTCCTCGGTGAGGCCGGTGGCGTGCTCGATGCAGTCGATGCCCGCCTCGACCAGGTCGCGCAGGGAGCTTTCGGCGAAGCAGTGGGCGGTGACGCGGGCGCCGAGCCGGTGCGCCTCGGTGATCGCGGCCCGCACCGCCTCGCGGGGCCAGCAGGGGGCCAGGTCGCCGAGGTCGCGGTCGATCCAGTCGCCGACCAGCTTGACCCAGCCGTCGCCGCGCCGGGCCTCCCGGGCGACGTACGCCACCAGGTCGTCCGGCTCGATCTCCCAGGCGTAGTTGCGGATGTAGCGGCGGGTGCGGGCGATGTGGCGGCCCGCCCGGACGATCTTCGGCAGGTCGTCCCGGTCGTCGATCCAGCGGGTGTCGGAGGGCGAGCCCGCGTCCCGGATCAGCAGGGTGCCCGCGTCCCGGTCGGTGAGCGCCTGCTTCTCCGCGGTCTCCGCGTCGACCGGGCCGTGCGCGTCGAGGCCCACGTGGCAGTGCGCGTCGACCAGACCGGGCAGGGCCCAGCCCGTGACGGTCCGCACGTCCCGGGCCCCGGCGGGGCGCTCGTAGGAGACACGGCCCCCGACGACCCACAGGTCGTCGCGGACGTCCTCCGGCCCCACCAGGATCCGGCCCTTCACGTGCAGCACCGCGCCATCGCTCATGCCCGCACCTTAACGACCTACGGCGCGGACTTCCCCACCTGGTCGGAGGTCTCCTCCTCCACCTCGGCCATCGCGGGGTCGAGCAGCCGGGAGAGGAAGTGCCGGGTGCGCTCGTGCTGCGGATCGCCGATGACCCGCTCGGGGCTGCCGTCCTCGACGATCACACCGCCGTCCATGAAGACGACCCGGTCGGCGACCTCGCGGGCGAAGGTCATCTCGTGGGTGACGACCATCATCGTCATGCCCTCCCGGGCGAGCCTGCGCATGACGGCGAGGACGTCTCCGACCAGCTCCGGGTCGAGGGCCGAGGTCGGCTCGTCGAACAGCATCACCTCGGGGCCCATGGCGAGCGCGCGGGCGATGGCGACGCGCTGCTGCTGGCCGCCGGAGAGGGAGGACGGGTAGGCGTCGGCCTTCTCGGACAGGCCGACCCGGGCCAGGTTCTCGGCGGCGGTCCGCGCGGCCGCCGCCTTGTCCCGCCCGAGGACCCGGCGCTGCGGCAGCGTGAGGTTCTCGGTGACGCTCAGGTGCGGGAAGAGGTTGAACTGCTGGAAGACCATGCCGATACGGCGGCGTACGGCGTCGATGTCGACGTCGGGGTCGGTCACCTCGGTGCCGCCGACGAAGACCTGGCCCCGGGTGGGCTCCTCCAGCAGGTTCACGCAGCGCAGCAGCGTCGACTTGCCGGAGCCGGAGGGGCCGATGACGCAGACGACCTCGCCCTGGCCGATCTCCAGGTCGATGCCGCGCAGCACCTCGTTGTCGCCGAAGGACTTGTGCAGTCCGCGGACCTCGATCTCCGGGCGGCTCACCGGATCGCCTCCTGGGCCTTGGTCTCCATACGGCGGACGACGAAACTGAGCGGGATGGTGACCAGCAGGTAGCACAGGCCCGCGACCAGGATCGGCGTGGAGTTGGCGGTCGTGCTGGCGAGGTCGCGGCCGAACTTGGACAGTTCCCTCTCCTCCAGGGTGACGCCGAGGAACAGCACCAGCGAGGAGTCCTTGAAGAGCAGGACGAGTTCGTTGGTGAGCGGCGGCAGGATGATCCGGAAGGCCTGCGGGACGATGATCGAGACCATGGCCTTCGCGGGCGAGAAGCCGAGCGAGCGGGCGGCCTCCATCTGCCCCTTGGGCACGGCCTGGATGCCGGCGCGGATGGTCTCCGCCATGTAGGCGGCCGAGACGAGTCCGAGCGCGAGGGCGACCTTGCCGTACGTGCCGCCGGGGATCTCGGTGCCGGGGAAGGCGAGCGGCACGGCGACACCGACGAAGATGAAGATCAGCAGGGCGGGCAGGCCCCGGAAGATCTCGATGTAGACGCTCGCCAGCCAGCGGTACGGACCCACGGAGGACAGCCGCATCAGCGCGATGGCCATGCCGAGGACGAGCCCGACGACAAAGCCGGACACCGTGTAGAGCACGGTGTTCTTCAGCGCCAGCGTGATGACGTCCGGGAACATCTGCCGGGCGATGTCGGCCTGGGCGAACTGGTTCTGCAGCCGGCCCCAGTCCGCCGTGACCGCGAAGGCGATCACGGCGGCGGCGAAGACGGCGTACTGGGCGCCGCGCGACAGGCTGCGCTTCTGGCGCCGGGTCAGTCCCTTTTTCTTCGGCTGGAGTCGTACGTCCGTATCGGTCATGAGGCGGCGGGCGAGGCGACGGAGGCGTTGTACGGGCCGATCCACTGCTCGTAGATCTTCTTGTAGGTGCCGTCGGCCTTGGCCTTCTTGAGCGCCTTGTCGATGGCGTCGAGCAGCGCCTTGTTGCCCTTCTTCACGGTGAAGCCGTACTGCTCACCGGTCTTGAGGTTGTCGACGACCTTGAACTTGTCGGCGTTGGCCTTGTCCTTCAGCCAGCCCTGGACCACCGGGTAGTCGATGACGACGGCCTGGACCTGGCCGGTGCGCAGGCCGTTGAGGACGGCGTCGGAGGACTCGAAGGAGATCGGGTCGTAGCCCTTGCCCTTGACGTAGTCCTCGCCGGTGGTCTGCGCCTGGGCGCCGAGCTTCTTGCCCTTGGCCTTGACGTCGGCGAGCGAGTCGATCCCGCTGCTCTTGTCGACCAGGACGGCCTGGGTGGCCTCGAAGTACGGGTCGGAGAAGTCGACGTTCTTCTTGCGCTCGGGCGTGATGGTCATGCCCGCGGCGGCCAGGTCGCACTCCCCGGAGTTCAGGAAGGCGCCGGTCTTGAAGTTCTCGAAGGGCGTGTCGAGGATCTGCTGCTTGACGCCGAGGTCCTTGGCGACGAGATCGATCAGGGACACGTCGAAGCCCTGGACCTTGCCGTCCACCTCCGACTGGAACGGCGGGTACGGCAGGTGGGTACAGGTGGTCAGCTGACCGGCCTTGGCGAGGTGGACGCCCTTGACGGTCGTCTTGCCGCTCCCCGAGTCGCTGGAGGAGCAGCCGGCCACGACGAGCACGAGTGCGGCGGTCGCGGTGGTGGCGGCCAGGAGGCGGGTCCGGCGCCCTGCGAGCGTTTTCATGGGGAGATCTCCTGTGGGGGAACTGTGGCTTCCGATTATAAGGAAGGGTTTGAGTCTCTCAAATCAAACCCATGGTTACGAAGGCTTTCAACCTAAGATCGATGGAGTCGATCCCCGAGAGCAGAAGAGAGCACCGCCGTGACCCACCCCTTCCTCGACCTGCCCCCGCTGACCGCCGAGCGTTTCGCCGCGATCGAGGACGGGGTGGCGCGGCTGCTCCGGACCCGGCAGGACGTCCTGATCACCCAGGGCGAGGCACTGCTGCCGCTGGAGGGCGCGATCCGCGCGGCGGCCGGGCCGGGCACGGTGGCGCTGAACGTGATCACGGGTCCGTACGGCCAGACCTTCGGCAACTGGCTGCGCGACGCCGGCGCCACGGTGCACGACATCGCGGTCCCCTTCCACACGGCGGTGACCGCCGAGCAGATCCGGGAGGCGTTCGCCGAGCACCCGGAGATCGACTTCGTGTCGCTGGTGCACGCGGAGGCGGCGACCGGCAACACCAACCCGGTCGCGGAGATCGGCGAGGCGGTACGGGAGCAGGGCGCCCTCTTCTACCTGGACGCGGTGGCCTCCGTGGGCGCGGAGCCGGTGCTGCCGGACGCGTGGGGTGTGGACCTGTGCGTGATCGGGGCGCAGAAGGCGATGGGCGGCCCGGCGGGCGTGTCGGCGATCTCGGTGAGCGAGCGGGCGTGGGCCCGGATGGCCGCCAACCCCGGCGCCCCCCGCCGCTCCTACCTCTCCCTGCTGGACTGGAAGGAGCGCTGGACCGACGCCGGCCGCAAGGCGCTGCCGCACGCTCCGGCCCAGCTGGAGATGCTGGCGCTGGAGGCGTGCCTGGAGCGGATCGAGTCGGCCGGGCTGGAGACGGTGATGGACCGGCACCGGCGCGCCGCGCTGGCCACGCGGGCGGGCGCGGTCGCGCTGGGCGGGGGCCTGGAGCCGTACGTGCACGAGGAGAAGGACGCGGCGCCCGTCGCCACGACGCTGCGGGTGCCGTCCGGGGTGGTGGCCGCGGAGCTGGTGGCGCAGGCCCTGGAGAGCGACCCGGCGCTGCCGCTGGCGGCCGGCGGCGGCGCCCTGGCCCAGGAGATGATCCGGGTCAACCACTACGGCCCCGACGCCACGCCGGGCGCGGTGCAGGGGTCGCTGGCGGCACTGGGGGCGGCTCTCGCCGAGAAGGGGCTGCCGGTCGATCCGGCCGCCGCCCGCCGGGCCGCGGAGACCGCCTGGCACTGATCGAAGTCGGAATTCAATTCCCTTTCACAATTCCCACCAATTCCCCGGACGATAGCTTCCCATCTGCTTCTGCCCGCTTTTTGCAGAGCTAAACAGGGGAGTTTGCAGACGGCTTTCCTGCACTTTCCGGGCTGTGACACACTCCACAACGATGGCGTTTTGTGGTGGTTTGCCGTGGGGCATTGCGGACATTTCACCTATGCCCCTGGCAACACCGCCGACAGCTCCCGTGCATTCTTGAATTCGCCTCGCTAAATTCGTGCCGCATGACTGCCGCACCCGCAGAACTTCTCATCGAACGGCCGACGACGACCGACGGAGCCGCGCTCTGGCGTCTCGCCAAGGAATCGAAGACCCTCGATCTGAACTCCTCCTACAGCTATCTGCTGTGGTGCCGGGACTTCGCCGACACCTCGGCGGTGGCGCGTGGTGCGGACGGGGAGCCGGTCGGTTTCGTCACCGGATACCTGCGGCCGGACCGTCCGCACACCCTGCTCGTCTGGCAGGTGGCCGTCGACCCCGGCCACCGGGGCGCCGGCATCGCCGCCGCGCTGCTGGACGGCCTGACCGCCCGGCTCGCCGCCGAACGCGGCATCACCGAGCTGGAGACCACCATCACCCCCGGCAACACCGCCTCCGAGCGCCTGTTCACCTCGTTCGCCGAGCGGCACGGCGCGCGGGTCGGCCGGGAGGTGCTGTTCTCCGCCGGCCTGTTCCCCGATGGCCCCCACGATCCCGAAGTCCTTTACCGCATAGGCCCGTTGACCGCGTCCACCCCCCACTGAGGAGCGATTCACGTGACCATCACCCAGCCCGATCTCAGCGTCTTCGAGACCCTGGAGTCCGAGGTGCGCAGCTACTGCCGTGGCTGGCCCACCGTGTTCGACCGCGCGCGGGGCAGCCGGATGTACGACGAGGACGGCCATGCCTACCTGGACTTCTTCGCCGGTGCGGGGTCGCTGAACTACGGCCACAACAATCCCGTGCTGAAACGGGCGTTGATCGACTATCTGGAGCGTGACGGTGTCACGCACGGACTGGACATGTCGACCACGGCCAAGCGCAGCTTCCTGCAGACCTTCCAGGATCTGGTGCTGCGTCCGCGGGACCTGCCCTACAAGGTCATGTTCCCGGGCCCGACGGGTACCAATGCCGTGGAGTCGGCGCTGAAGCTGGCGCGGAAGGTGAAGGGGCGCGAGGCGATCGTGTC
>NZ_JBVJYH010000027.1:7433-104706 GCF_055600785.1 Streptomyces sp. NPDC038200 | reverse complement strand
ATCAGGCGGTGGTGCCCAAGCGGGGCCGGCATTCGGTGGGGGTGGCCCGGCGGTTCGTGGATTCGGCGGGGCGCACGATCAACTGCCAGGTGGGGCTGGGGTTGTTCCTGGCGGGTGAGGGGGGTTCGATCCCGGTGGAGTGGTCGTTGGTGCTGGACGATTCCTGGGTGAGGGACAGGTCGAAGCGGTTGCGGGCGCGTATCCCGGAGGAGGTCGTGGGGCAGCCGGATTCGGGGCACATCCTGGGGATGGTGGACCGGGCGCTGGGCGAGTGGGGGGTGCCGCCGGCGCCGTTGGTGGCCCGGATCTGCAGTTGTCCTGATGCGTTGACGTTGTTGGTGGGGCTGGCGGAGCGGTCGCTGGATTTCCTGGTGGAGGTGCCCGGACATCTGGAGGTCGTCGAGCCCCTGGCCCCGCTGGCCGCCCCCGCCCCCGCCCCCGCCTCCCAGGGGGCCACCGTCTCCGGGGTGCTGTCGGTGGCCCGGACGCGGGGGGTCGAGGCGATGACGGCGCAGGAGGTCAGCGCGGGCCCGCTGCACAGGTCCCAGGTGGTGGCGGTGGGCGGGGAAGGGGATGCGCTGCAACGGGTGTATCTGCGTTCGTCGTTGGTGCGTCTGCCGCGGTTGTCGTTGCCGGCGAACGTTCCCTCGCCGTTGTACCGGCTGCTGGCGGAGTGGTCGCCGGCCGAGGGGCGCGTGGTGCGCTACTGGCTGACGAATCTGCTGCATCGCCGTCCGGACGAGTTGATGCGGTTGGCGGCGATCCGCCGGCGCAGTGCGGAGGATCTGCGATGCCTGGAGAACGACTTCGGGGTACGTGACTTCGAGGGCCGCTCGTACCCGGGCTGGCACCGCCATATGACGCTGGTGTCGGCGGCCTACGGCTACCACGCGATCGAACGCGGCGGCGCGACCGCGTGCTGCCGAACCGGCCGGCACTGAAACCCCCTCCCGCCCGGGCCCCGGCCCCACCGCCCGGACGGATCGCTCAGCCGGCCCGAACGCCCGTCAGGCCCGGACCGTGACGCGGTCAGAGTGAGCATTGCTCAGAGCAGCTCCCGGTTCCGCGCGCATGCCACGAGAATCCCAGGTGACGGCATCCGCGTGGGACCCGCCCGGTGAAGCGGCCAGCCCGTCAGGCGGTCACCCCCCCCGTGAAGAGGACGTAGACCAGTGAGAACGATGGCTGCCGAGGCCCTCGTCTCCGCACCGGCCGTACGTACTTCTCAGGTGAGCGCGAGGCGGACTGCGGCGGCGGATCGCCGTCGTCGAAGCGGTGCGGTGGGGTTGTAGCCGACCGCCGGCAGCACCGATAGCGTCACCGTGTGGATCAGGATGAACGGCTACTGCACGCCTCGTCGTTCGGCGCGGCGGCAGGCGCGTACGCCGAACACCGTCCGGACTACGCGCAGGCCGCGGTGCGCTGGGCGCTTGAATTCGAGCCCGGTCGGCGCGTGCTCGACCTCGGCGCCGGAACCGGCAAGCTGACCGCGACACTCGTCGCCCTGGGTGCCGAAGTCATCGCAGTCGAGCCCGCGTCGGGGATGCTGACCGAACTGCGCCGCTCACTGCCGGATGTCCGTGCCCTGTCGGGCAGCGCCGAGGCGATACCGCTGCCGGACGCCTCTGTCGATGCCGTGCTGGCCGGCAACGCCATGCACTGGTTCGACATGGCCGTCGCGGGACCCGAGATCGCCAGGGTCCTCGCGCCCGACGGCATCCTGGCCGGGCTGTGGAACCTCATGGACGACCAGGTCGACTGGGTCGCCGGGCTCGCGCGGGTCAGCGGGAGCGCGGCCATCGGCCCGCGTGACACGCCCGCCGCCTGGCGCGCCGAGACGGCCGACATGCACCTTCCCGGGACGGGCGGAGCCGCCCGGTTCGGGGCGCCGGAGCAGGCCGCGTTCCCGCACGGGCAGCGCCGTACCGCCGACTCTCTCGTCGCGACCCTCGCGACGCGCGCGGGCATGCTGGTCATGCCGGAACAGGAACGAGAAGCCACGCTGAGCCGGATCCGCGCTTTCCTCGCGAACCGACCGGAGACCTCCCCCCGGGAGTTCACTCTCCCGATGCTGACCGGCGTGCTGCGCGTCCGACGTCTGTGAAGCATCACGACGACGGTCGCCGACCCAATCGGTCCGCCGGACGAACCGGCGGACCGTCACGGAAGGTCGAGGCTAGAGGCAAAACCTCTCCTGGCGGACCATGCCGCCCAGGCCCACAGTGCCCCGGCAGCCACCGATGCGCCGGCACTGTCAGGCCCGGTCGACGGCGGCGAAGTCGGGCAGTTCCATGGACAGCAGCTCAGCGGCGGCGCCGTCGAGGAGTCGCGCCATCTCGGTCGAGCGGGGCACCATGGTCTTCTCGTAGGTACGGACGGCGTCGTCGATCGTGTCGGTGTTCGCGACGGCGAGGGCGAGTTCGCAGGCGTCGAGCATGGCGAGGTTGACGCCGACGCCGAGCGGGGGCATGAGGTGGGCGGCGTCGCCGAGCAGGGTCACGGTGGGGTTGTGGTCCCAGGTGTGGGGGACGGGCAGGGCGAAGATCGGGCGGTCGACGTAGAGTCCGTCGTTGGCGGCGATCAACTCGCGCAGGCGGGGCGACCAGTGGGCGTAGCGCTCCAGCAGGATGCGGCGGATGCCGTCGGTGTCCTCGGGACTCAGTCCACCGGCGGTGATCCAGTCGGCCGGGACACGCTGGATGATGTGGACGCGGATGTGGTTCCCGCTGTTGCGCTGGGCGAACAGGCCGCGGTCGCCGTCGGCTGCCGCCGCGCTGCCCTGGCCGACGAGTTCGGCGATGCCGGGGTGCCGGCTGTCGACGTCGTCGAACCAGGCTTCGAGGAAACTTACGCCGCTGTACTGGGGAGTGGCGGTGGAGACGGCTCGGCGAACCCTGGACCAAGCGCCGTCGGCGCCGATGACGAGGTCGGCGTCGACGGTGCTGCCGTTCGTGAAGTGCAGGGTCCGCGGTCCGTCGGCGGGACCGGAGACGTCCTTCAGTGTGTGGCCCCAGCGCACGGTACCCGGGTGCAGGGAATCGAGCAGCAGGTCGCGGAGGTGGCCGCGATCGATCTCCGGCTTGAACCTCTCGCCCTCCTCGGGGAGGTGGTGGAAGAGGACCGTGCCGGCCGGGTCCAGCTGACGCATTTCCTGCCCCTCGGGGCGAGCCAGCCGGAAGAAGTCGTCGAGCAGTCCGGCTTCGCGCAGGGCTGTCTGGCCGTTGTCGGCGTGCAGGTCGAGGGTGCCCCCCTGGTTACGGGCGTCGGGGCCGGCGTCACGGTCGTGGACGGTGGCGGTGATGCCGTGTTGCTGGAGGATGCGCGCGCAGGTCAGGCCGCCGGGGCCGGCGCCGATGATGGCGATGCGGGGTGGGTGGGTGGTGCGCATGGTGGGACTCCGCTCATGACGTGCCGCCGTACTGCGGCTGTTGATGGATGTGAGGTCAGCGGGCCGTAGGACCGGGGCGTTCCGGGATGGGCCGGGGGAGAGAGTGACGGGCCGGGGCGAGGGTGGGCCGGCCTCCTCGGCGGACCCTCGGTGACGAAGAGGGCCGTTCAGGACTGCGAGGGCACGCAGGACCGCGCCGGTGAGGCGGGCGGTGCGCCTCGCCGCCACACCGCAAGAAAAGCACACCAAGTAAATAAGTGCAACGGATCAACTTTTGCTGTCGTGCAACCGAGTGGGTAGGCTGCGGGTATGCCCGACACCACGACCGGCACCACGACCGACGCCGGGGCCACCGCCACGCCGGCGCCCCTGGGCCGCCGCGAGCGCAAGAAGGCCGCCACTCGGCAGGCCATCGCGGACGCCGCGCTGCGTCTGTTCCTCCAGCGCGGATTCGACGACGTCGGCATCCGCGAGATCGCGGACGCCGCCGACGTGTCCACCACCACCCTGTTCAAGCACTTCCCGGTCAAGGAAGCCCTCGTCTTCGACGAGGAGGACGACCACAAGGACGCTCTGCTCGCCGCGGTACGAAACCGGCCGGAGGGGCAGCCCATCCCCGCGGCACTGCGCGAGCACGCCCTGCGTTCCCGCGTCGTCGACCCGGACGCCGCCCCTCGCTTCGCCGCCTTCGTCCGCCTGGTGAACGACACCCCCGCACTGCGCGACTACCGCCAGAACATGTGGCTGCGCCACACGGCTGCCCTGGCCCGGGTCATCGCGGAAGAGAGCGGACTTCCCGCGGACGATCCCGCCTGCACCGCTCTCGCCCACTTCGCCCTCGAAGCACCCCGCGCCGTCCAGGGACACGACGACCCGCGCCGAGCCGTCACACGCGCGTTCGAGCTGTTGGAAGGCGGCTGGAGCACGCTCGCGCCGGCCCGTGAATAGCCGACCTGGGCAGGCTTGTTGAGAGGTGGCGCGGTCCGGCCGTGCGAACGCACAAGCGCTCCGTCGCCTACCGGGCCACACCGCACCGCCATCGCCAAGCGGACCGGACACCGACCGCCGGAATGCGGCTGATGCGCCGCTCGTTCACCAGGCGTCGCGGTCTCCCCGGTCGCCGCGCGGACACCCTCGACTTAGGCTGGTGAAGGCGAAGGGGGCGGCCGTGCGGCCGCCCGACCAGGCCACTTTGCCGGCGGTCGCTTTCCCGGCCACCGCAGGAGCGGGCACCGCGGCTCGGCCACTGTGAGCCAGCCACACGCCCCGCTCAGTGACCGGTGATGCTCGTCGGCAGTATCTGCCGCTCTCTCTGCGACCAGGGGGTCGCCATGAACAAGCCTACGTGGGTACGTCACCAGGCCGTTGCCGCCATAGCGGCGGGACTGATGGCCGGGGGCACGATGTTCGCGACGAGTGCTTCCGCGGCTGTCTCCGACGTCAGCGCGAGCGATCAACAGACCATCGTCAACGAGACCAACACCGTGCGCAAGGATGCCGGCGCACCCCCATTGACTTGGGACGACAGCGTCGCCAAGGACGCACAGGCCTGGGCCGACAACCCGGACTCCACGCCCGGCGGGTCCGGCTCACTCCAGCACTCCCCCTCGTTCAACGGCGCCGAGAACATGTCGACCGTGGGACCGGCCGGGGCCACGGGGCAGTGGGCCGCCGAGAAGAGCAAGTACGACGCCGACCCCAACAAGGACCCCAACAGCCAGGGTTACAAGACGCAGTGGGGCCACTACTGGAACATGATCCAGAGCCGCTTCACCAAGATCGGCTGCGGCGCGCGGACCGGCGTGACGGTCTGTTGGTACAAGCCCTGACCCGTCCGGCACTCGACGGCCCTGCCACAGGGTCGTCGAGTGTTCGCGGTCCAGCGGGCACGGAGTCGTCAGGGCAGAGCGTTCCACAGGGCACAGCGATGGGCGGCGGGGCCCGTGTTCGAGGGGACGGTGTGGTCGGGGGCCAGGGACTGCACGGAACCGGGCGGCCAGGCCGGTGTGTCCGGGGTGTTGGGGTTGCCGGTGCGGGCGAAACCGCTCCAGTAGTCGAGCATGGTGTCGGCGAGGCGGTGCTGGGCGGGCGTCATGACGCGGGGGCGGCCACCGAGGTCGAAGAGGTAGGACAGCTCGCTTGCGTGGGGGGCGCCGAGGGGGAACGGTGCGGGGGCCGAGGTGAGCGGCGGGGCGTGTTCGTCGGCGAACTCGTAGCGCCACACGGGAACATGGAGCGCGAGGAGCGCCCCGGTGCGAAGGGTGGGGCAGGAGTAGTTGGAGTCTCCGATGACCGCGCCGAGGACCGGCCCGCCGTTCACCTCCGTGACCGGGTAGGAGCGGGCGACGGCGGGGGCCTGGGCGGGATCGGGGACGAAGTCGGCTACGACCTGGGGCCAGTTGGCGGGGGTGATGCGGGTACCGGCCCGGACGACGGCGGCGGCCCAGCCGTTGCCCTCGTCGTGGTTGGAGCCGATGAGGACCGGCGCACGGTGCACGATGCCGCGGGCCAGCGCGGTGTTCGGGTCGCGGGGCAGCAGACCGGTGGCGTAGGCGGGCTGTGCGGCGGCGTCCTGGGCGGCAAGCAGCCGGGCGGTGCTCACCCGACGCAGGCAGGCCACCACGTGCCGGGCGGTGCCGCAGCCCACCGCCTTCGCCAGCTTCGCCCCCGTGGCGTCCGCCGCCTCGAGCGGGACGGCAGCCGGTGCGAAGGGGCGGTCGGCGCGGCCGGTGCACGGTCCGCTCTGGATGATGGCGCGGTCGAACAGGCCGGCAGCGGCGGGAGAGACGAGCTGGGCGCATACGCTGAAGCCGCCCGCGGACTCTCCGGCCAGGGTGAGGTGGTGCCGGTCGCCGCCGAACGCGCCGATGTTCGCCCGAACCCAGCGCAACGCCGCCTGCTGGTCGGCGAGTCCGAAGGTGCCGGCGCCCCGCAGGCTCCGGTGGGCGAGGAAGCCGAGAACGCCGAGGCGGTAGTTGAGGGTGACCACGACGACGTCACCGCGCGTGGCCAGGCGATGGGCGTCGTAGGAACTGCCCGCGCCGGTGGTGAAACCGCCGCCGTGCACCCACACGATCACGGGCCGGGGGCGGTCGGGACGGGCGGTGTCGGGGGTGGTCACGTTCAGGTGGAGGCAGTCCTCGGTGGTGCTGCCGCCGGGTACCTCACCGGCAGGCTGCGGGCAGGGGCTGGCGGGCCGGGTGGCATCCCGCACTCCCTTCCACGGGGGAGCGGGGCGCGGTGGTGTCCAGCGCAGGGCGCCGACCGGGGGTGCCGCATAGGGGATGCCGTCGAAGGTGCGGTAGCCGTCGCCCACGGTGCCGCGCAAGGCACCGGCCCGGGTGTGTACGACGGGTGAGGCCGGTACGCCGGTGTGCCGGACCTCGGCCGTCTCCGCCCGGACCGGCACTGCGGTGAAGGCCAGCACGGCGCACACCAGTGCCGCCGTCCATCGCCCTGCGCGCCTTGGTTTCATCGGTGTACGCCTTCCTGCTCGGGCCGGTTGCTCGGGGTGGCGGGTCAGCTGCCGCCCATGCCTCCCCGGGCGGCGATCATGGTGGTGCGCAGGCCCCGTACCGTCGTCTCCAGGCCCGGCGCGAGCTGAGCGAGCCGGCCGGTCAGGTCGTCGATGCGCGCACGGTGTCGGTGCCGGTCCTGTCCGGACACCGCCGAGCCGATCCGGCCGGCCGCGGCCAGCGCCACCAGAGCGGCACCCTCCACGGCGACTTCGTCCACCGAAGTGGCGGAGCGGAGGATCGTGGCGGCGTGCGCTCGCAGCGCTCGGACGGCCTCCGGGTCCGTCACGGTCGTACGGCGTCCGGACAGGACCGGGACGGGGCCCGGCTCCACGGTGAGCTGTCCCCGTTTCGCGAGCTGGTCCTCCACGGCTCGCAGGGTGTGCGTCCTGTGCCGCCGGGCCAGGTGCTTCCAGCCGTGCCCGGCTCCGGCGACTTCCGCCAGCACGCGGTCCAGGACCGGATCGCCCACCGGGCCGGGCGCGGTCACCCGCACCGCTCCTCGGTGCTCGGTCAGGTGACTGCGCAGGGTGAGGTCGACGAGTGTGGCGACGCGTACGAGGAATCCGGTCCGCGTGCGGTCGTAGGGGCCGCGCGCCGACGCGTCGTAGGCCAGCAGGTACATCCGGTAGGGCAGGGCATCCATCACGCTTGCGACGCTACGGCGCCGCAGCCCGCCTGTGATCGACCTGGAGGCGCACTTCGGAATGGACCGGGGGGATCACCCGCCTGGCGCCTCCTCCTCAAGGAGGAGGGTCACGAACCGCGGGGCCGGACAAGACCGTGGTCGTAGGCGGCGACCACCGCCTGGAGCCGGTCCCGCAGCCCCAGCTTGCGCAGCACCGCAGCCACGTGCCGCTTGACCGTGGCCTCGGACAGGGACAGCCGACCGGCGATCTCGGCGTTGGAGAGCGCCTGCCCGATCAGGGTGAGCACCTCGATCTCGCGCGCGGACAGGCTGGTCAGCGCGGGCGGCACCGTGCGCCCGTCCGGCGCGGTGCGCAGCAGCCGGTCCAGCAGGCGGCGGGTCGGGCTCGGCGCGAGCAGCGTGTCCCCGCGCACCGAGGCCCGGATCGCCGCCACCAGCTCGGCGGACTCCATCTCCTTGAGCAGGAATCCACGGGCGCCTGCCCGCAGCGCCGCCAGCACATGCTCGTCCTCGTCGAACGTGGTCAGCATCAGCACCCGGGTCGTGCTGCCGGAGGCCACGATCTGCCGGGTGGCCTCGATCCCGTCCAAGCCCGGCATCCGGATGTCCATCAACACCACATCAGGCCGGGTGCGGTGGACCAACCGCACCGCCTGCCGACCGTCACCCGCCTCACCCACCACGGTCAGGTCGTCCCAGGAGTCGATCACCAGACGGAAGCCGGTGCGCAGCAGTTCCTCGTCGTCGGCCACCGCGACCCGGATCGTCATGAACGGCATCCCATCAACAGCGTTCGGCAGAACGGTCCAGCGTTCCCTCCGTCCATGATGACGTGATCCGCGTGGGGCAGGTCCCGTGGCAGCGCCGGTTGTCGAGGGAGATGACGTCGATGCACGGCCGACGACGCGCCAGGCCGTCGAGCGAAGTCCTCCAGACGTCGCCGGGCGCCTACGAGTGGCGGCGCTGAACTGCGACCAGTCGGCGCCGCCGGCAGATGCCCGCACAGGCCAGGGCGAGGAAGGCGTGGTGGATGTCGTCGTGGAACTCCCAGCGAATCCGCAGGCGGCGGTGCCGATGCGGGTGGGCGGATGCGCGCTCCACATCACGAGCTGGTAGAGCGGCCGTGAAACCACACGCGGATCGTGTCCCCGCTCGGTCCATGCGTAGCACGAGGAGCAGAACCACCGTTCCTTTGGTGCCTTACAGCTGATACCAGTCGTCGTCGGTCCGGAGTGCTCGGCCGAGGTAGTCCTGCAAGTTGATGGCCACCCACCGGCGACTGTCGCTCTCGTGCTCCCAGACGAAGATGTCGGGACGCTCGGGCTTCCGTACGAAGGCGAACCGATCGCCGGCTCCATTGTCCCCGAAGAAAAGGAAGGCGTCGAACGGCATGTACAACTGGGCGAACGTCTCGTCGGACCAGAAGAGAAGGTTTCTCTCCACTATCTGATCGATGGGCCAGACGGTGTCCACGTGAGCGTGTCCCATCACCCCGTTGCTTTCGAGGAGCAACTGCCTGAGCTCTGGCGGCAGTCTCCGCCTGAGCCGCGTCTCCGCCGTGACGAGGTCGGATGCCTCAGCCGGTTCCCGGAAGCCCACGCCAGGAAAGACCTCTGCCGCTGCCTGTCTCCACATGATCCAGATCTTAATCAATCGCCTCCCCAGGCGCCGGTGGTGCAGCGGTGGCTGGAGGTGAGAGCGCGAGGGATGCCCGCGAAGGCCGGGAAGCGCTCGGCCTTGCGCTTGTACGGCGGTGCGGACGGCGGCCTCCGTTCAGCCAGGACATGGCCCGTTCGACCACCCACCGATGCCGGCCCAGGCGGCCGGACCCTTCGGTGCCGCGGCGAGCGTCGAGGGGCACGATGGGCCGTCCCCGCGAGCCTTCTCGCAGGTGGTCGAAGTCGTGACCCTGCCGCCCGTTCCGGCAAACGGGCCGCACTGTGGCCGCTGCCATGAGCTGCCGGTCGACGAGCAGCCCGCTCGGGTCCCGGGTTCACTTCGTCTGCCCGCGCGCCTGCTTCACCTCGCGGTCAACAGCCCAGGCGTCGGCGACCGGCCCGAGGTGGCCGAGCTTGTCGGGGTTGATCACCGAGCGAATGGTCTTGATCTGCCCGCCGAGTACCTCCAGGGCCAGGATGTGAAGCACCTTGCCATGCCGGTCGCGGAAGATCGCGCCGGGCTGCCCGTTGATCTCGTGCGGCTCGAACGTCACGTCGATCCGGGCCATCAGGGGGAAGACGGAGGTGAGCAGCCGAGCCACGTTCTCGCTGCCGCTGACGGCCTTGGCGAGCTGGGGGGCCTTGCCGCCGCCGTCGCCGACCATCTGCACGTCGGCGGCCAGCAGATTCCGCAGCCCGCGCACGTCACCGTCCTTCAGGGCGTCGAAGAACCGCGTCGCCAGCTCCTGCCGCTCCTGCCGGTCCACCTCGAACCGCGGCCGTCCGGCCTGCATGTGCCGCCGTGCCCGTACCAGCAGTTGCCGGCACGCCGCCTCCGACCGTTCCACCGCCGTGGCGATCTCGTCGAACCCGAAGCCGAACACCTCCCGCAGGACGAACACCGACCGTTCCAGCGGGCTGAGCCGCTCCAGCAGAAGCAGCGCCGCCATCGACACCGAGTCGGCCAGCTCCGCCGAACGCGCGGGATCCTGATAGGGATCGCTGAGCAGTGGCTCGGGGAACCAAGGACCCACGTACTCCTCCCGCCTCACCCGCGCGGAGCGCAGTACGTCGATCGAGATCCGTGTCACCGTGGCCGACAGAAACGCCTTGGCCGACGCGACCTGGGTCGCCGAGCCGGCGAAGCGCAGCCACGTCTCCTGCACCGCGTCCTCGGCCTCACCCACGCTGCCCAGAATCCGGTAGGCGATCGAGAACAGCAGCGGCCGCAGCTCCTCGAACTCCTCGTCCTTGTTCACGACGAACACCCTTTCCCGCACCCGTTCCACTGCGGCCGCCCTCGCGGCTGCAGTCATCGTCTCTGATCACTGGCCCCCGTGGATCACGCCCACGCCCACGCCACCGGGCCCGGAGCCCGCAGCGGAACCCCGAGCCGGTCACTGACGGCGTTCAGTGGAACTGACCGGCCTCGTAGTTGCCGGCCGGCTGCTGGGTGATGATGTTCAGCCGGTTCACCGAGTTCATGAAGGAGACCAGGAGCACCAGGGCGGTGAGCTGTTCCTCGTCGTAGTGCTGGGCCGCGCGTGCCCACACCGCGTCGCTGACGCCCTTGGCCGCATCCGCGACGCGGGTCCCTTCCTCCGCCAGCTCCAGCGCGGCACGCTCGGCCTCGGTGAAGACCATGGCCTCCCTCCACGCCGCGACCAGGTTCAGCCGCACCGAGGTCTCGCCGGAGGCCGCGGCCTCCTTCGTGTGCATGTCTATGCAGACGGCACAGCCGTTGATCTGGCTTACGCGCAACGCCACCAGCTCCTGCGTCGCGGCCGGCAGCGGCGAGTCCTTGAGTGCCTTGCCCGCCGACACGAAGTACTTGAGGGCCTTGCCGGCCGTCGGGCTGTCGAAGTAGTTCAGACGCGCGTCCATGGTGTGCTCCTCCGTGCTCGTCAGTGGCTACACCCCTGAGACGAGGTAGCCCGTCAGCCTGTGACACGGACGCATGTGACCCGCGTCTCCCGGCCGTCGGACCCCTCAGGTGGCGAGGGACCAGGAGCCGTACGGCTTCACCGGCGATGGGGCGTCACGTGCCACATCCACCGGCCGCACCATGGGGTACGAACACCGTCTTCCGGAGCCTCGGCGCCGATGAGGATGCCGGTATCAGCATCGTCCTGTCGTACGCCGCGCCCTCGAAACCGGCGGCCACCGTGCCATGTACTGCCATAAGGCCTGCCGAACCGAACGAAACGATCTTGTGTCTTCGGTAACCGGCCGGCCCGGTCCGCTATGTGCCGGCAGCCCTCCCGCTCGGGCCGCTGTGGAACGTCGAACGTCACGGAAGAGCTGCTGCCGCTCCTCGGGAGGGGCAGAGCGGCAGTGCACCGGCACAGCGGGACGCATCGAGGCCGCCAAGGTGACGGCCGACCGCAGCACCGTTCGGGCGGCGACCGGACCGCGCTGCAGTCGACGACGTGATCCCTGAGGCCCTCACCCGACAGATCGTCACGTAAGACTGCAGACGAGTTCCTCGCGGCTGCCGACTCCGGTCTTTCGGTAGATGGATCTGAAGTGATCGTTGACGGTGTGCAAGGAGAGATGCAGAATGCTTCTCATCATCCATTTCCCCCTGATCGCAGTCGGCAAGGCACTGCCGTGCCGAGAGTGCACCGAAGTCCGGAGCACACCCTGGACGATGGCCTGGTCGGGAGGCGTCGTGAATCCCCGAGAATTCGGGGGGTGACAGCATGCCAAGGGGACGACATGTGACCTGTCCATCGGCGAGCAGCCGGTGACGGCACTCGCCCGGGCGGGGCGAAGGCACAGCCCTACACGAGTTTGAGAAGCAATTCGCTGAGTTCTGCCGGCATGGTGATCATGCAGTCGTGACCGGTCGGCAGCTCCCAGACCTGCGCGGCAGTGCCGTTGGGCTGGACCGGGGGGACCGGGCGACGGGTGACGCCCGCCGGCATGGCGCCGACATTGTGGATGTGCGTGCGCGGGAGCGCGTCCATGGCTGGGTTGTCCAGCCGCACCGGCTGCTGCAGACAACGCACCGGCTGGTCCGAGAGCATCCCGCGCAGCCAGGCGACGTCCACCGGGTCTGTGACACCGAACAGGCCGAAGGGTGCGGGCTGCTCGGGCATCGGCGGCACGCGCCAACCGCTCTCCGACTTCTCGGCCAGCTCGATCAGCTGCCGTGTCACGGGTTGCACGTCGATCGCGGACTCGCCGTCCTCCGGGACCATCGCGTCGAGGTAGACCAGGTGCGCGACGCGCTCCGGAATCCGGTTGGCCGCCGCGGAGATCACCAGGCCCGCGTAGCTGTGGCCGACGAGTACGACGTCGCTGAGGTTCTCCTCGGTGATCAGCCCGACCACGTCGTCGACATGTGTGTCGAGCCCCACTTCCGGACCCAGGAGGTGCGCTTTGTCGCCATAACCGGTGAGGGACGGCGCGAACACCCGGTGTCCGGCAGCCTCCAGCAGCGGCACCACCCGCTCCCAGCACCGTCCGCTGTGCCAAGCACCGTGTACCAGCTGAAAATCGGACATGAGGAAAAGAACCTTCCTTCGCAGAAACGGAAGGGCACGGACACGCGCAGGGCGCCGGCTCGCGGCTCTGCGGTTACCATTCGTGCCTCGGTACCGATCGAGTACCGAAAGCATGCTGGTGCACACGACGTGCCGCAGGCAATAAGGCACTTTCGCGTGCCCCGGTTCTCTGGAGGTAACCATGGACGCGGCACACGGTGGCCCACAGTCGGCCGCCCGGCCCAGCGACGCGTGCCGGACCCGGGTGGTGCTCGACATCGTCGGGGACAAGTGGTCGCTGCTGGTCGTGCGCAACCTCAGAAACGGACCGCGTCGTTTCACCGAGCTCAAGAAGGCCATCGACGGAATCAGCCAGCGCATGCTCACCGTGAAGCTGCGCAGCCTGGAGCGTGACGGAATCCTGACACGCACCGTCCACGAAGTGATGCCGCCGCATGTCAGCTACGAACTCACCGAGATGGGCGTGACCCTGCGTGAGGCCACCGCGCCCCTGCTCGAATGGAGCGTCGCCCACCTGGCCCGGATCGACGATGCCCGCGCCGCCTACGACGCCCGTACGGACACGCCGGCGGCCTCGTAGCGCAAGGCGGACGATGCCAGCCGACAAGCCCACTGCGAAGTCGGGGTCCGCCTCACGCAGCACCGCCGGCAGGCCCGGCGCTCGGTCTCATCACGCAGGACACGTCTTGGGCCGTGTCCTGCATGGTCAGTTTGAGGAGCCGTTTGTAGCAGCAGAGTGCGGCTGCCAGGCCGAGAGAGGCCAGGTAGTTACGGGGGTGCCGTTCGTAGCGGTGGTTGAGACGCCGGTGTCCGCCCGGCCGCCGACCGCAGTTCGTCGATGACCACCCACGGTCTCCCTCGGGATCGGTCACAGCAGATGCCGTGCCCGAAGGTCCGCCACGTACTTGGTGATCAGGTCCTGCGACAGATGCGGGATGTCGTTCTCCGGGGTGAGGGCGGCTGCCTGCACTGCCGCGCGGAAGTGCTCCGCCGGGAGAGCGGAGCCGGGCAGGGGCTGCTGCGGCCGCGCGAAGGCGTGCAGCAGGGGGAGCAGCGAATGCTGCTGCCGGCGGTCGGGCAGCGCGCGCAGGGCGATCTCGAAGCGGTCGAGCCACTCGTCGTAATCGTCGATGCGCGCCAGGGGATGCCCGGCTGTCGCCAGCCAGTCGACGAACGTGTCGAGTGAGATTCCGTCCTCGTGCGGATTGACGACGTTGAAGGTCCGGTACCCCTCCCGTGCGTCGTCGCCCAGCGCGGCGATGGCCTGCGCGGTGAAGTCCACGGGGAGTCCGTCGTAGTGGCCGCTGCCGTCGCCCGTGCCCGGGGCGTAGAAACTGCCGGGGGCGATTCCTGTCGCCAGCAGGCTCAGCACGAGGCGCGTGAACACGTCCGGGATGTTCAACTGTCCCCGGTAACGCCGGTGCGCGAGGATCAAGTTGGAGCGGAACACGGCGACCGGCAGGCCGAATGTGTCGTGCGCTTCACGCAGCAGGACCTCGCCCGCCCACTTGCTGGCCGCGTAGCCGTCGGCATATCCGCTGTCGAGGTCGCGCGTGCCGCAGGCCGTGCGGATGTCCGCCGCCTCGTCGGCCGCGGCCTCGAACCCGAACGCGACGGCGACCGTCGACAGGTAGGTGAACTGCTTGATCCGGGAGGTGACCGCGAGCCGGATCAGTTCGGCTGTCCCCAGCACGTTGGGGCCGAACAGCTGCTCGTAGGGCAGGACATGGTTGACCAGTGCCGCCGGATGAACGATCAGGTCCACGGTGTCGGCCAGCCGCTGCCAGGTCTCCTTGTCAAGACCGAGGTCGGCCTCGCCGATGTCCCCAGGGACCACCTCCAGGTGCTCGGCGGCCAGATCGTGGTAGCGCTGGAGGAGTTCCGGGTCGCCGCTGTGGAAGGCCGCATCGAGCCGTGCCCGGGCCGGCTCGGCGCCGCTGCCACGGACCACGCACACCAGGGTGCCGCCACGCTCCGCGACGCGCTCCAGCCATTCGAGGCACAGGAAGCGGCCCAGGTAGCCGTTGGCGCCGGTCAGCAGGACGGTGCGTGCCGGTGGCAGTGGACCGGCCGGGCTGTCGTTCTTCGCCGGGGTCTGTGTGTCGAGGAATGCGTCCAGCGTCAGATCGCCTGCCAGAAGCCGTGTCGCTCCCGGTCCGTGGACGCTGTCGGCGGTCGGCCGCCGGTGCCCTGATGCCAGGGCCTTCTCGATGTGATCGGCCACCTGCTGGAGCGTGTTGACCGGGTTGATGACGACGTCGACAGGGACGTCGACGTGGAAGATCTCCTTCAGCAGCTGGGAGAACGACAGCGCGGAGAGGCTGTCGCCGCCGAGTTCGAGGAAGCGGGTACGGGGATCGAGGTCGCCCTGCTCGTGTCCGAGAAGTGCTCGGGCGGCCCGGAGCACCGTTGCCGGTACCGGCCCGGCCGGGCCGGCCCGGCGCAGCGCCTGGAGTTCGCCGCTCTCGCGCTCGGTCAGCTCGGTGTACAGCGCTTCGAGGCGCTCGCCGTAGCGCTTCGTCAGAGCGGGGCGCAGCAGCTTGCGCATTCCCGAGAGCAGCCCGTTGTGCTGGCTGAACGGCTCGCTCTCGATGACGAAGTCCCGTGGGATCTCGTAGGAGTTGAGACCCGCCTCGGCGGCGAGGCGTTGCAGGGACTCGCGCAGGACCATCCTGAGGTGCCGGGAGTCCTCGCCGCTGCGGTCGAGCGCCTCCTGGGTGGGTACGACGACGGCGAGCAGATAGGCGCGGGCGCTGTTGCCGTACACGAAGATCTGCCGGACGAACGGACTGGCGGTGAAAAGGGCTTCCAGACGGGACGTGGCCACGAACTCGCCCTGGGACAGCTTGAGGACATGGGAGCGGCGGTCGACGTACACCAGCTCGTCGGGGCCTGTACGGGCCATGATGTCGCCCGTGCGGTAGAAGCCGTCCTCGTCGAAGACCTGGGCGGTGGCGTCCGGCCGCTGGAAGTAGCCGGGAACGAGCCGGTCGGACTTGAGCAGCAGTTCGCCCCTGGGGTGCGGCGAGTCCGTACGGAAGTAGCCTAATTCGGGCACATCCACCAGTTTGTGGTCGGTGACCGGCGGGCGCAGCACCCGGCCGTCGAGGAAGACGATTCCGGCTTCCGTCGACCCGTAGCCGTCGAGCACCGTGACGTGCAGACAGCTCTCGGCGAACGCCGTCATCTCCGCGCTCAGCGGGGCCGAGGCGCTGAGGGCCGAGAGGAGGCGGCCGCCCAGGACCTTCTCCCGCAGTTCCTCCTTCACCCGGTCCGCCTGCTCGGCCGGGCTGCCTCCCGCTCCCGCCTCGTTCCGGCGGGTCAGTTCACTCTGGTAGCGCTGGAAGAGCATGTCGCAGATGCGGGGCACCATGAGGAACTCGGTGGGGCGGACCAGGGAGAGGTCCTCCAAGAGGGTCGACAGGTCGCTCGACGCCGTGAAGTAGGCGATGCCCCCCTTGGCGAGCGTGCCGAACAGCACGCCCCGTCCCACCATGTGGCTCAAGGGCATGTAGTTGAGCACGATGGCCGGCCGCGTCTCCTGGCCCGGCACGAAGTCAACCCAGAACGGCCGGACAAGACGTTCGGTGTACATGGCGCCTTTGGGGGTGCCCGTGCTTCCCGAGGTGTAGAGCAGCGCGCTGAGCGCGTCGTCGGCAGACTCCGCGGGGGTCCGGGGATCGGGCGGCAGGGTCCTTCCTCGCTCGATGACGGACGCCAGCGTGTCCAAGGTGACGCCCCGGCCCTGCGCCGCGAGCCGACCGCGTGCGAAGTCCAGTGCTTCCCGGTGAGCGGTGACCTCGGGGCGGTGGCCGAACACGACGATCCTGCCCAGCGCCGGGGCATGCGCCGCGACGTGGAGTGCGACATCGAGGTGGGTGACGTCCACAGCGAGCAGGCGCGGTCCGGTCTCCGCGACGACGGGGGCGAGCTCTCCCGCCGAGGCACCGGCCTGGAGAGGGACGCAGACCGCTCCGGAGCGGACGCACGCCAGATCCACCGTGGTGTAGTCGGCGCTCGGGGGACCGAGAACCGCGACGAAGTCGTCGGCGCCCACGGCGTGGTCGGGGTGGTGGCGCCACTCGGAGGCCACCGCACCGACCCGTTCCCACAGTTGGCCGTAGGTGATCGTGTCGAACCGGTCCAGGAGGCGCAGCGTGGTGCGGCCCGTGTCCGGGTCGGTGACCGGCTCGGTGGCGCGCTCGCCCAGGGCGGGGCGGTCCGCGTATCCCTCCATCACCGTGGCGACGAGGTCGGCGAGCGGCAGTTCCGGCCGCCGGATCGCCTCGGTGACGGCGTCCAGGGGCGCGGCGCCGCGGAACTGCGGGTCGGTCGCGTACAGGTGCGCGCTGCGCTGGGCGGTCAATGCGCTGAACTCGTCAGTTGGGGAATGCGATCCGGACATGAGTCTTCTCCTTCGTGGCCTTGACGGCCCGTTCATGTGGGGGAGGAGGCGTCACTTTTCGGGGCGGCCGGGGTGGGAGCCAGGAGGCGGCGCCGGCGTCCGCCCCGGCGGGGCGCGCTGGGCAGCGGGCGGAATGCCGCACGCGACGGCTCTGGCCCGCGCCGTATCCGGCCCCTGTCATAGCGATGTTGAGGACGACCAGGGTCGCGAGGGGTGGCGTCCAGCTGTTCGTGACGCCGTGCGGGATGTTGAGGAGGAGGGGACCGCCGCTGCTACGAGCGAGCCGACGGACCGCGCCGTGCCTGCCTGCGCGGCGGCTTCGCCGTAGCTGGCGGCGTGTTCGCTCTGGAAGCTGGGCGTGAGGACGAGGCATCCACCGCCGCCCAGCCCGAGCCGGGTGCACGCCACGACGGCCGACCCGGGCGCGGACACCAGCGCGGCGACGCCACCGGCCATGACGACCGAGGCCCCGGCCGCGGTCCGACGCTGCTTGTGGGGCCCCGGGTGAGCAGGAGTAGGACACTGCCGGCCGCCAGGGTGATCGCCTGGCGGGGGAAGAGCATCCAGCCGCCCGTGGTGCTGCTCGTGCCGCGGTGGATCAGAATGCCGGGCAGCCATGCGACGGCGGCGCAGAACACCAAGGCCCGCGGGCCGATGAACATGCTTGCCAAACCAGTCCCGACCGCCAGGGGGGCGGAGCACGGGACCAGTCCCGACCGCCAGGGGGGCGGAGCACGGGTCACACCGATGGACGGAGGCGTGCGCTGCCGAACTGGGGCGAGGCCCGTGCCACCAGGGGCAAGGTCGCGGCGAACGGCAGTGGCGGGAGGGCGCTCAGCAGCCCGCCCCGGCTCGACGTCAGGCCGCTGCTCTGCTCGATTGCCGGACGTGGAGCGCTCAGGGGATAACGAAGACGCCTGCGGGCTCACTGCCCCTCCCCCGATGGTCGTGTCCGAACCTCGTGGTCACGGGTGAGCTGGACGATCGCGGCCGCCGCGGCGCGGGCGCCGCTCTCGTCCCGGGCCTCGATCGCATCGACGAGCCGCCTGTGCAGGCTGGCGTGCTCCTCGGCGCCGGCCGCGTCCCAGGGCAGGCCGCCCAGCGAGGAGGTGAGAGCCGTACCGAGGTAGTCGTACACCTCGACCAGCAACTCGTTCCTGCTCGCCCTCACGACGGCCCGGTGGAACAGTGCGTCGACGCTCTCGGCCAGCGACATGTCCTCACCCCCAGCGGCCGCGTCCGCGTCGGCCAGCAGCTCCCGCAGCTGGTGCAGCTGGTCCTCGTCGCGACGCAGGGCAGCGGCCCCCGAGGCGTACTCCTCGAGCACAGAGCGCAGTTCGAGGACGTTCTCCCGCTGCGCGGAACTGGCTCGCCGCACCATGACCGACTGAAGCTCACTCGACGAGCGGACGTAGGTGCCGTCCCCGACCCGGGATTCCAGCAGCCCCAGGTGCACGAGCGCCCCGAGCGCCTCCCGCAGCGTGCTGCGCCCGACCCCGAGCTCCTCAATGAGAGCCTGCTCCGGCGGGATCCGCGTTCCCACCGGCCATCCGCCTGCCTCGATGTGCGCGCGGAGACTGTTCACGAGCTGCGCGGACAGACTCGCTGTCCTGCGCGGTGTGGTGATGCGCTTCATGGCAGCACCATATCCAAATGTCAGACATTTGAACACCACATCACGTGGAGAGCGGACTGTAATAGCCCCTGACCTGCCACTTTCGGATCTCTGATCGTTTCAGGAGGAGTCCGGTGTGGCGGCCGGGAGGGGGGACGGCATCGGGCGGGGGCTGGTGCATAGCTGACGATCCGGTGCCCGATGGCCTGGGGGCGGATGCCCTGTTGCATGAACCTGGTTGACCAGGTTCATGAACGGGTCGATGCCGGTGCGGGGTTCGGCGCGGCCGAACGCTTTCGCCTGGTGGATGTCATAGGTCCCGACCGGTGGCGGTCTTGCAAGCCGGGCAGGCCCTTCTCGGTGAACCGGCCTCGAGTACCAAGGAGCTTCTCATGCTGTGGGGTGGCGGAGGGAGTCCAGGGCGGTGAGGTCATCCCCGGACAGACGCAGGGAGCCGGCAGCCACATTCTGGGTGAGGTGGCCGGGGTCGCCGGTGCCGGGGATGGCCAGGACATGAGGGCCCTGGTGCAGGGTCCAGGCCAGCCGGATCTGGGCCGTGCTCACCCCGCGGGCGCGTGCGATGGCGAGCACCTCGTTGCTGTCGTCGGCGGTTGCGCCGGCCGTGCGTCCGGTGCCGGCGATCGAGTAGAACGGCACGAACGCGATGCGTTGTTCGCCGCACAGCTCCAGGAACGCCTTCTGTTCTGGTGATGCGCCGATGCCGTACATGTTCTGCACGCAGACCACGGGCGCGATGGTCCGGGCCTCGGCGAGGTGGTGGGGGCGGACGTTGGACAGACCCAGGTGGCGGATGAGCCCGGCCTCACGAAGGCCGGCGAGTGCGCCGAAGCGCTCGGCGATCGAGTCGGTGCCGACGATGCGCAGGTTCACCACGTCGAGGTGGTCGCGGCCGAGCTGGCGCAGGTTCTCCTCGACCTGTCCGCGCAGCTGCTCGGGGGTGGCGTGCGGCAGCCATCGGCCCGAAGGGTCGCGGCCGGGCCCGACCTTGGTGGTGATGACGAGGTCGTCCGGGTAGGGGGCCAGTGCCCGGTTGATCAGTTCGTTCGCGCTGCGCAGCGATGAGAAGTAGAACGCGGCGGTATCGATGTGGTTCACGCCGAGTTCGACCGCGCGGCGCAGCACGCCGATCGCCTGGTCGCGGTCGCGCGGGGCGGCACCGGCCGCGAACGCCTCGCCGGTCTGGGGCAGGCGCATCGTGCCGAAACCGATCCGGTTGACTGTGCGGTCGCCGAGTTCCCAGGTGCCCGCTGCCGCCGCGTTGATCGTCTGTGTGGTCATGGCGGGATGATGTCCGCAAGGTAGGCTGAGCCGCCATTGATTCATGTATGCCTGAATCCATTGGAGAGTGGTCTTCCTGGCGGAACTGCCGTTCTCGGCGAGTGATCTGGCACAGGTGCGGTTCGCCGTCTCGCCGATGTGGGAGGTTGCTCCCAGCTTCCGGTTGCTGCGGTCCCACGCCACGCATCCCGTGCACCGGCGCTGGGCCGACCAGGTCAGGCCGCGCCTGGAGGCTGCCGGACTGGACTGTGGCTGGCTCTCCGAGCTGATTCCGCCCACCGGCTACGTCCCCGACTTCCTCAACCCGGCCCCAGCTGGACCGTCTCCCACACCACAGGCGGAGTGGGAGACGATCCGGGCTGCGCCCGCCGGTCAGGTACGCCGGGACCTCGACCACCTGTCCCGTCACCAGGGTGGCCTCGGCCCCCGGCTGCGGATGCTGCACGCCGACCCGGAGGCCCGCTTGGCCAAGGTCACAGACGAACTCGAAACGTACTGGGAGCTGGCGTTGGCCCCGTACTGGGAGCGGATCCGGGCAGTATTGGACGCCGATGTCCTCCACCGGGCCCGCACCGTCGCCGAATACGGCGCGGCCCGTCTCTTCAACGAGCTCCACACCACAGTGAGCTGGAACGTGGGCGGGCTGCGGATGGCCCGCCGAAAGCAGCCGCTGACCCGCGAAACGGCAGGCACCGGACTGCTCCTCATCCCCTCGGCCTTCACCGGACCCGGGCTGCGCACCCGAACGACACCACCGGACCCGCCGCAACTCGCCTATCCGGCACGCGGTGTCGGCACCCTGTGGCAGATACGGCACACCACCCGCACCGACGCCCTCGCCGCCGTACTCGGCCGCTCCCGAACCCTGCTACTCACCGAGCTGGAGACCCCGGCCTCCACCACACATCTGGCGCACCGCACCGGGCTCTCACCGGCCGGGGTGTCGCAGCACCTCACCGCGCTGCGCAACGCGGGCCTGGTCAGCGCCCACCGCGCCGGCCGCTCCGTCCTCTACGCCCGCACGAATGCGGCCGAGACCCTCCTCAACGCCCCGTCCACTTGACTCCCGGTCAACCCCCGACGAACCTCCGGAGCCGACGACTTAGGAACCCTCGCTGCTGCCCCCACCTGCTGGAAGAGGCTCGCTCACATCGTCATTCGGGACACGGTCCTGTTGGCTCAACGCGGTGACGAGGGTGGAGGAGATGTGGGCCAGGGCAGGGTCGGCAGCGATGAAGAACGTGTCGACTCCCGCCAGTTCGTGGTTCATACGGGCCATCGGCATTTCGTAATCCAGGTCGGAAACGCTGCGTACTCCGCGGATGACGACGTCGATTCCGGCTCGGCGGCAGTAGTCGGCCAGCAGGCCGCCTGTGTGGGAGTCGACCGTGACGTTGCTCAGGTCAGTTGCTGCCGCGCGGAGCCGGTCCAGCCGTTCCGTGAGGGGGAAGCGGCCGGTCTTGTTCGCATTGAACATCAAGCACACGACGACCTCGTCGAACAGCAGGGCAGCGCGCCGGAGTACGTCCTGGTGCCCTTGAGTGACCGGGTCGAAGGATCCTGGGAAGAGGGCTCGCATGATCGGGAAGATTAACAAGCTGCCGCCCCCGGCAGTGAGGTGCCAGAGCAGCCGAACCACGCAGATCAAGCCTGACAGGAAGGGAGCGCATCGCAGCCAGGAGGGCCCTGGACGACAGATTCGCCGGTTCGGCCATGAAGCGAAGCGGGCGGTTCCGCGTCACGCCGGCTCCGAGCCCCAGGAGGAACAGCTCCTCCTGGCTCCCCTCGGTCGGTTCCGCTGCTTTCGACGCGTCACAGGGTTGGGCTGACGTGACGGAAGTGGGTGGTCAACTTTCCCGCCTCGTCCAGGACATGGAACGCGAGAGCGGGCGGGTGGTCCAGGTGGACATGGTCCTGGGGGTGCGCGCGATGCTCCCAGGGGAGGCGGAGGGCGGAGACGACGCCAGGCGCCACCAGCAACGGGCGTCCGGCGAAGACGGTCGCCGCAGCCGTGTGGGCGTGGCCGCAGAGGAATGCCGCGACATTGGGATGCCGGTCGACGAGGGCTGCCAGCCGCTCGGCACCGAACTGGCGGAGGCCGTCGATGAACGGGACGTGCAGCCGCGTCGGCGGGTGGTGGAAGCCGATCAGCACGGGCGTGGGCTCGGGAGTCCGGGCCAGGACGTCCTCGAGCCATGCCAGAGTCTCGTCCGAGAGGAACCCCTCGTCCTTGCCGGGAACCGACGAGTCGCACACCGCGATGACCACGTCGGCGCGCCGATGCACCTGGTTGACCGGAGTCGTCGAACTCTCCTGCCCCAGAAGGTGGGTACGGAAGACGTCACGCCTGTCGTGGTTGCCGGGGCAGAACAGCACCGGATGCCGTGAGGCGAAGAGCCGACGGGCCTGTTCGTACTCGGCCGGCAGACCGTGATCGGTGATGTCTCCGGTGACCAGGACCGCGTCCAGGTCGTACGGCAGGTCTTCCAGGTAGCGCATGACGGCCCGGGTGCGCTCGATGCTGCGCGGCCCACTGTCGATGTGGGTGTCGCTGAGATGCGCTGTCACGATCATCGGGGTACGTCCTGTCGTTCGAGGTCTGTCGATCACTGGAACGGAGGCTAGGAGGACACCGGACCAGGAGTAAGATCCAGTTCCGTGCGGAAAACCTGGTCCGGTTCGCGCGTCGACCTGCACATCGATCTGGACGCCTCGAAAGGCCGGCGTTCGGCTCTGGAGTCGGCGTTGCGCGACGCGATCCGCCAGGGCCGCCTCGCCACGGGGACGCTGTTGCCCTCCACCAGGGGGCTGGCCACCGAACTCGGCCTGTCCCGAGGCACCGTGACCGCCGCCTACGACCAACTGGTCGAAGAGGGCTACCTGACCACCCGGCCCGGATCGGGCACCACGGTGGCGGACGTACCCCCGGAGACCGCGACCTCCCCGTCGGCCACACCGATGCCGGCGGGCCCTCACCATGACCTGCGCCCAGGGCTGCCCGATGTCAGCGCCTTCCCCTCCCGGGCCTGGCTGGCGGCGACACGCCGGGTGGTCGCGGACACGCGGTCCGTGGTGCTCGGCGCCGGAGACCCGCAGGGCCGGATCGAACTGCGTACCGCGCTCGCCGACTACCTGGGCCGCACCCGCGGTGTGGTCACGAGCCCCGACCGGATCGTCATCACCTCCGGTTACTACCAGGGCCTGAGTCTGCTCAGCGGCGTGCTGGTCCGGCACGGCGCGGGGACCGTGGCCGTCGAGGATCCGAGCCACAACGTCTTCCGCGCCGTCGTCCAGCGAGCCGGACTCGTCACCGCGCCCCTGCCCGTCGATGCCCACGGCGCCTGCGTGGACGCGCTGACGCACGAGGTCGACGCCGTGCTGCTCACCCCCTCGCACCAGTACCCGACAGGCGTCCCCCTCCACCCCGGCCGACGGCAGGCCGTCAGCGCCTGGACACGCACCACCGGCGGTCTGATCGTCGAGGACGACTACGACGGCGAGTACCGCTACGACCGCCAACCCGTCGGCGCTCTGCAGGGCATCGCCCCCGACCGGACCGTCTACTGCGGCACCGCCTCCAAGACCCTCGGCCCGGCTCTGCGGCTGGCCTGGATGGCCCTGCCGCCCCAGCTGGTGAAGCCGGTGGTCGACGCCAAGCAGCGAGCCGATCTGTACACCGAGAGCCTCTCCCAGCTCGTCCTGGCGGATCTGATCACCACGCACGCGTACGACCGCCACATCCGCGCCACCCGCCTGCGCTACCGCCGACGCAGGGAACTGCTCCTGGCCCGTCTGCCGGATGTCACGGGACTGACCGCCCACGGCGTCCCCGCCGGCCTGCACACCCTCCTGACCCTCCCCGTCGACTGGCCACGCGAAGACGAGGTCCTCTCCCTCTGCGCCCGGCAGGGACTCGCCCTACGCGGTCTGTCCGAACTGCACCTCGACCCCCGAGAGCGCCCAGGAGGACTGCTCGTCGGCTTCGCGGCCCCACCCGAACACGCATACCGGCCCGCTCTGGACGCACTGTCCGGCACGCTCCACCGACTGGTGACCGGCTCCAGGTGACACCCGTGGGCCCGCGGCAGGCCCGCGGGACACGCACCGTCCCAAGGGGATGTTGGGGGCCCGCCCCGGCGCAGGCGTCGGCAGGGGCATCGCGCGAGGCGCGGCCCCTACTGGGGAGCCGCCCGGCAGGCGCTCGTCGCGGTCGAGTCCGTGACGCCGGCCTTGGTCAGATCGGCCACGCACTCTTCATGGTTCCCGGTCAGGCCGACGTAGCACGCCATCCTGACGGAGTCCGGGGCCTCCCCGCCCTGCATGTCACCCTCGACCTGATGGACGCAGGCCGGAATGTCCGCGTGGGCGGCGGGCGCCGTGAGAGCCGCGCCCCCGAACCCGAGGGACAGTACGGTGAGGACACCCGCGATTCGGGCCGACATACGCATGGGACGCACCTGCTTTCCGGATCGTCAGGCGGATGCGGCCCGGGCGGTGCCGCATCCGCGGGGGATGCGTGCCGAACGAAGCTCGGCGAGGATTCCGTCTCTCCTGGAGACCGCAAGAGCTGTGCCTCTACCGCGACTTGACCGCGAACAACTGGACGGCGTACTGGTCCTTCGTGCCGATCCCGGTCTCCTTGAACTGACAGTTCAGGATGGCGTCCCGGTGACCCCGGTCGCTGGCCATCCAGCCGTCGACATGGGCCTTCGAGGAGTCGAAGCCCGGTCCGGAGACGTTCTCGGAGGACGGCCCCTCGGGCGAGTAACCGGCCTTCTCCATCCGGGACAGGGCACTGGACCCGTCCGATCCCTGGTGCCCGGTGAGCCCGTTCGCCGCCATGTCGTCGGCGTGGGCCTGGGCAGCTTGCATGAGCCGCGGATCCTCCTTCAACGGCTCGCAACCGGCCTTGGCACGCTCGGCGTTGACCAGGGAGAGGATCTCGCCCGGCGAGGACTGCTGCACGGCGCGGGCCACGGAGACCGGCGCCGTGGTGGCCGCCGCCGGGGCGGCGCCCGTCGTGACCACGCCGCCCACCACGAGCAGCGGGGCCGCACAGGCCGCGGCACACACGCGGCGGACTCGATGGTTCCTGAGGTGCATGTGAGTTCCCCTTCGTCACAGGGGTACGGGGAGGTGGCCACACCACCGCAGCCGCCCCCCAGGGGCGACCGCACGGGAGCGGTCCGCAGGGCGGTGCGCGGCCTGTGGCGAGACGGACACCACCGCGACGGTGATGCGAGGACGCGTCTCCCTGCTCCTTCCACCGTACGACCGAGGGCGCCGCACCACGAGCCGGCCAGGACTCGCCGCGGGCGCACACGCTGCGTGCGTGACCGGCCACACCGTCGTCGCAGGCCGGCGTGGCCAGGGTCCGACTCCGCTCGCGCGGGTCTCAGGGAGCCGACGCCGCCGGACCATGAGCTCCGCCCCCGCTCATCCTTGGACCTCGGCGGGGGTTCAGCGAAGGTGCTGCTGGAAGAAGGCGGCCGCCTCCCTGCCCACCCGGATGCGGACAGCCGGGTTCGCGGGCTGCAACCTGAAGAAATCATCGTGACGGACGTCGGGGCCGGCCGAGCAGCCGCTCGCTGTGGGGATGTGTTTCAGATACGGCAGGGTGTCGACCTCGTACGGGCTGACCGTGTCCGCTCCGCCCCAGCGGATGTCCACGGGCACCCGCACGGTCGCCAGGCTCTCCGGCGTCACGAGACCGCCGACTCCGGGAGCCACTTGGAAGACCGCCCGCACGCGCGGATCCGAGAGATCTGCCCCGGCGGCGTCCAGCGCACGCCGCGAGGACTCGTCCAGCGGGTACTTCTCCCGCAGTGCCTCCAGCGCACCGGGAAACTCGGGAATCTCCGGCAGCGGGACCTCTCCCGTCAGCACCGCCCAAAGGATCTGCGGATCGACACGAGCACCGGCAAGCGCCGCCGCCGTGTAACCGCCCAGGGAGAATCCCGCCGCACCAACCGGTCCGAGGGGCTGCTCACGTGCGAGCGCGTCGAGGGCGAAGGACACGTCCCGGGGTCGTTCCCACACGTGCAGGAAGCCTTCCGGCTCGTAGCCGTCGACGAAGTTGTTCCCGTGGTGGTCGAAGGCCACGACGCGGAATCCCGCCTCGTGCAGCGGCCCTGTCAGCCACTCCATGTTGCTCCCCGAACCTCCGGTGCCGTGCGAGACGACGACCAGCGGAGCGGGGAGAGCCGAGGGCTGGTCCGGCTCCCACAGATAGAGGCGGACGGGACGCGGACGGGCCGGATCTCGCAGGTCATCGCGGGACTCGTCGTACAGGACGCGTATCAGCGGCTGCTGAGCGGAGATCGTCATGGCGACATCGTAGGAAGACTCCGCCCGCGTGTACGGAAGTTCTTCCCTTGGCCCGGCCCCGTTCGGCCCGGGGGGACAGCGTGTCGGGCCGAGCGTGGCCTCGGCAGGAGGTCACGGAGGGCTGGCCGCCGTGCGGCAGGCGCCGTTCGCGGCGCCGCCCGGGACGCCGACCTCGGTCAGGGCGGTCACGCAGCCGCGCAGGTCGTTGTGCACGCCTCGGGTGCACGCCGCCGTCACGGCGTCCGAGACGTCGACGCCCGCCTGCTGGACCAAGTTCGTGCAGGCTGGGATGTCCGCCTGGGCGGCGGGGGCGGTGAGGGCCGCACCGCCGAGGGCGAGGGCCGCACCGGTGAGGACACCAAGGAATCGGGCCGGCATACGCATGAAAGGCACCTGCTCTACGGGGTGGAGATCTGCGGTTCAACGGGCCGAGCAGGGGACGCGGCCGGTGTACGACCGTGGATCCGGGTCCCGGGCGCTCGCCGGCTCGGCAGGATCGCCCCTCCTGTCTTCGACGCTAGAACAGCCCGTCCGCCCGTGCACGTTGGCCCCGCCGGGCGGTCGCTCACCGCGAGACGGGTGCGCGGCCCGCGTTCGACGAATCCCGGCGTCCGCTCGTCCGCCGAAGGCGAGGTGAGGCCGTCGGGAAACCGGGTGGGCGCAGGCTCCGAGCCAGAACGAAGGCGATGCGGGCCCCGGCCCGCGGCCGCGACGGATCCAAGGAGCACAGGACCATGTCAGGAGTCGGCTGGAGACGGGATCGCAGGAGGCAGAGATCGTGAGCGGACTCGGCACTCCGAGCCGGGAGGTCTGTGCCACCGTCCGTCACCGGCGTCACGCCAGTTCGAGCATCCCCTTGTGGGAACCGCCGTAGCCCCGGTGTGCGTCGGCCAGGTTGATCTCCAGGATCCAGTGGGCCCGCCACCCTCCTTCGACGGTGCGGCGGAGAGGCTGGTCGTTGTCCGGGCAGAGGAACGACCCCACCTGCGAACTCGCGGGGTTCGCGGTCTGCGCCGTTCCGGCCAAGCGTCCGACATGCCATCCGGCCAGCGTCCAGCCCGCCTTGGCGGCGACCGCCTGGACATCGGCGTGCAATTGTCCACCGGTGATGGCGGAGTCCGCGCGGAACGCCTCGCGGCCGGCGGCGAACACCTTCGACAGGTCCTCGACAAGATGATGCTTGCCCGGGTCGTCGCCGAAGGCGACGGTGCGAGCGAAGTCCGTTTCGAATCCGCCGAGCAGAGGGCCGAACTCCACGACCACGATGTCGTCGTCGCCGATGACGCGGTCCGACGGCTCCTGGTCGTACGGGAGCACCGTGTGCGGGCCCGAGCGGACGATCCGCCCGGGCCGGCGCGTGGCCGCGATGAACACCTGCCGCGCCAGCTCCCTTATCCGGTCGCCGGACTCGCGCTCGCTGTGGCCCGGTGCTACCAGATCGCGAGCCATGGCGTCGGCGAACAGGGCCTGCGCCATGTCCTGGGCCTCCACCAGGCCCAGGGTTCGCAACTGCTCGTCCATCCTGTCGGGACCCGCCATCGCGCCGTTCCTCTTCTTCCTCTTGCCCTGCTCACGGAGTCGCGCGCACGAGCACGAGCGACCCTTCGTACGTCGGCTGATCGCGCAGATGGCCGTATTCCTCGTCCCACGCGCCGGATGCCAGGTCGCGGCGCAAGGTCCGGTCGAAGCGCTCGCGGACCCGGTCGTCCGCGAAACTCCAGGCCGAACACGCCTGGCGGGCGGCCGGGTCGAGCAGCATCTCGGGGCGGCCGTAGTACGCCTCGTTGAAGCCGTCGGTGCAGTCCAGGGAGACGGGCACGGTCTGGACCGTGGTGGTGCCGCCCAGCGCCGCGGCCAGTTCCGCGACGGACGGGTAGCGGCGGGCCTCGATGTCCAGCACCTCGGGTGCGTACCGGTACAGCCAGAAGTCCCGGACCCGGTCGGGGGCGCAGGTCAGGATGACGACGGGCCCGCGGGTCACGCGCCGCATCTCACGCAGGCCGGCCCGGACGTCGGACCACTGGTGCACGCTGAACAGCGTCATCGCCGCGTCGAACTCGTCGTCGGCGAAGGGCAGATCCTCGGCCACCGCGTCGATCGCCTGGGTGAGCTTCGCCGGTCGCTGGGCGCGCATCGACTCCGAGGGCTCGACCGCTGTCACCGCACGCGCCGCGCTCTCGTACGATCCGGCGCCGGCGCCGACACGCCCAGCGGTTGTGACGGTCGGAGTGTGGGGGAGGGGCGGGCGCTCGCTTCGGCGTGAACACGGTGAACCGCCCGGCGATCACGTCGACGCGCCGCGACCGACCCCGGACCGTGCTGCCGTGAGTCCCGTCCCCCACTGAGCCGCCTCCTCCGCCGGATGATTTTTCATCCCCCATCCTGCATGTGCGGCGAATATTCGACAATCACCTGGCAGATGCTTGGCTGATGACACGAGTGGTGCCGCGTGTGAGTGCGCGATGTCGGAGGTGGCGACACGGTGCGGCCGGGAGATCAGTCGCCGGGGTGGCCCCTGGGCGTTGAGGGCGACCGAGCGTGGGGTGCCGCCGAAGTTGCCGTCGGCGGCGAGTTCGACCCCGACGGCGCGACCGGCCGCGTACGACTCCTTCAGCGGCGGGCGCCCGCCGGGTGCAGGACGGCCTCTTCCGCGAGCCGGCGGTCGGCGCGCGGCATCCGCAGGTGGGCGGAGGTGAAGTCGAGCAGCATGTCGGTGAGGGCCCGGGAGGCGCGCAGGGTGGCCTTGCCGGCGACGACCGTGCCGGTGGAGGCGAACGCGCCGGTGTCGTGGCGTTACCAGCCAGCCCTCCGGTGCGGGCAGGCAGGCCCCGGTCTCCGCCTGCGCCCGCCCGGGGTGACCATCGGCTCGTCGGCACTGATGAAGTTGCGGGCCTGGAACTCCATGGAGTCCAGGCCCAGTCGGCGGGCCGGTTCGTCGGAGGCGGACTAGACGGCGAACATCACCTGCCCCTACTGCGGAGAGACGGGGAAGAGCATGCAGCTGCTGGTGGCGTGGGCGAGCAGACGGTCCTCCGAATCGAACAGCTCGGCCTGGGCCAGGGCGGTGCGGCGGCCGTGATTGAGCACGGTGCCGACGGCGCGGACCTTGCCCGTGTCCACGGTGATCGGGCGCAGGAACTTCACGTTCAGGTCCAGCGAGGTGTATCCCATGGCTGCCGGAAGCACGGACTGCACGGCGCAGCCCGCGGCCGAGTCGAGGAGGGTGGCGTAGACGCCGCCGTGGACGCTGCCGATGGGGTTGTAGTGCTCTTCTCCCGGTTCCAGCACGAAGACGGCGCGGCCGGACTCGACCTCGTCCAGCGTGAATCCGAGGGTCGCGGCGATGGGCGCCGCGGGCAGACGCCCACTCAGTACGTTGCGCAGGAAGTCGAGCCCGCTGTCCTGGCCGACGGCGGCGGCGGAGACGCCCGGATCCTGCCACTCGTACGTGCGTGACCTCGTCATGGGCCTCTTCCTCCTCATCTGACTTCGTGAAGCGAAGCTAGCCAGTCGCACCTCTGGCTGTCAATGCCGCAGCCAGCCTAGGATGGCGTCATGACCTGGCTGGAGACCAGCACCGAGAACTGCACGGTTCAGCGCACCCTCGACCTGATCGGTGAGAAGTGGTCGCTGCTGGTGTTGCGCGACGCCATGAACGGCGTACACCGCTTCGACGACTTCCGCCGGCACGTGGGACTGTCGGAGGCGGTGCTGTCCGACCGGCTGCGCAAACTCGTCGCCGCCGGGATCCTGACCACCGTGCCGTACCGCGAACCGGGCCACCGCACCCGACACGAGTACCGGCTCACCCGCAAGGGATGGGATCTGTGGCCCGTGATGATCGCCCTCAAGCAGTGGGGCGACCACTACACCGCCGACCCGGAAGGACCGCCGCTCGAGGTACGGCACCGGGACTGCGGCGAAGAGGTGGCAGCCGTCGTCGTCTGCACAGCCGATCACGGGGTGCTCGCCCCACGGCAGGCGTACACGAAACCCGGTGCCTCGGCGCACACAGCGACCTGACGGAGTCGTCGGCTCGCGAGTCCGCCGGGGCAGGACCGGGGAACGACGCCGATGACGTCCGCTCGCGACGACCGGTCCCTCGACCGGGACCGGCGCGAGTGCCCGTTCAGCTCCCTCGGTATTCCGTGCAGGCGTCGAGGAGCCAGGTCGCCACATAGGACGCGAACGACGAGCGGACCAGCAGCCAGACGCTGGAGGCCGCTTCGCCCCGGACCACGAGAGTGACCGGCGCCTGCGCGAGCAGCGTGGTCAGACAGGACCCGACGGGCGTCACCCGCGGATCCAGATCGATGGCACAGCCCTGGGCCAGGATCGTGCGGACCAGGGGCCCCGACAGGGCCAGCGTGGTGCGCTGCGCCGAGACGTCGGTGACGGTGGCGAAGCCGTCGCCGACTGCCGATCGCACCTGCGTGACAAGGCCCTGCCGCCGCCCGTCGGGAGCGACCAGCAGCCATTCGTCCGGGCCCGTCCACAGCACCTCCACGTCGCCCGACGTCGCGGTGCGCGACGGCCCCGGCAGCCTGATGTCCAGGCACGCCTCGACGCTCTGCGCCGCGGCGCTGCCGGGTTCCACCCGCAGGGTGAGCTGGGACAGGAAGGGCAGTTCCCGCACCCGCACGCCGGTCGGCAGCTGCGCCAGCCGGTCCTGCCACGCGGACAGAGGGCTGAAGCGAGCGGGCGTCTCAACCGTCACGGCGAGTTCCCTCCTTGTCGAAGAGCACGGGGTCGGTCACGGTCACCGGAACGGTCCGGCCGTCCAGCGGGACGTAGAGGGTGTCGCCGATGCGCTCGGTTCCCGAGCGCAGCAGAGCCAGCGCGAACGTCCGCCGCAGGGCGGCACTGCGGTAGCTGGAGGTGACATGGCCCAGCATCGGCACCGGTGGCTCGGGAATGCTGCTGGTGGCGATGATCTGGGCGCCTTCGGGCAGCAGAACCCGCTCGTCGGCCGGCAGCAGACCCACCAGCTGCTTGCGGTCGCCGCGCTGGTTCTCCGCGCGGGCGAAGGACCGCTTGCCGACGAAGTCCCGCTTCTTCCCGGACACCACCCACGACATGCCCAGGTCCTGCGGGGTGACGGTGCCGTCGGTGTCCTGCCCGATGATCGGGTACGCCTTCTCGGCACGCAGCACGTGCATCGTCTCGGTGCCGTACGGGGTGATGCCGAACGCGTCGCCGGCCGCGAGGAGGGCCTCCCATACGGTGATGCCGTACCAGGCGGGCACGTTGATCTCGTAGGCGAGTTCACCGGAGAAGCTGATGCGGCACACCCGCGCGGACACGCCGGCGACCGTGGCGTCCCGCCAGGACATGAACGGAAAGGCGTCGTTGCCGACGTCCAGGCCCGGGGCCACCAGGGCCAGCACGTCCCGCGAGCGGGGGCCGACCAGGGGGATCGTCACCCAGTGCTCCGTGACGGAGGTGAGGTGCACCCGCAGGTCGGGCCACTCCGTCTGCAGCCACTCCTCCATCCATTCCAGGACCTTGGCCGCGTTGCCGGTGGTCGTGGTCAGCAGGTACTCCTGCTCGGCCACCCGGATCACGGTGCCGTCGTCGATGGCCATGCCGTCGACGCCGCACAGCACGCCGTAGCGGATCCGGCCCACCTTGAGGGTGCTCATCACGTTCGTGTAGAGCCGGTCCAGCAGGACGCCGGCGTCCGGGCCCTGCACGTCGATCTTGCCGAGTGTCGAGCCGTCCATCAACGCGACACCGGTACGGGCGGCCCGGCACTCCCGCAGCACGGCGTCCTCCATGGTCTCGCCCGCCCCGGGGTAGTACCAGGGGCGCTTCCACTGGCCGACGTTCTCGAACAGGGCGCCGTGCTCGACGTGCCAGGGGTGCAGCGCGGTCACCCGGACCGGATCGAACAGTTCCCCGCGATTGCGGCCCGCGAGTGCGGCGAACGCGACCGGCACGACAGGCGGACGAAAGCGGGTGGTGCCGAGGTCGGCGACATCCACCCCGAGCGCCTCGGCGACGATGCCCGAGGTCAGCACGCCCGAGGTACGCCCCTGGTCATGGGCGGTGCCGATCGTGGTGTAGCGCTTGACGTGCTCCACCGACCGCAGGCCCGCCCCGGTCGCCCGCAGCACGTCGGAGACGAGGGCGTCGCGCTGAAGGTCGACGAACTGGTGGGCGCCGTCCTGACCGTCCCGCGGGCTCGGGACGCGCCAGAGGACCCGGGCGGGCGCCCCGTCCGGGAGCGGGGCGGTGGTCGGCAGGGTGATCGCCCGGCCGGTCCTGCCGACGGCCGCCAGCGCCTGCCGGGCGGCGTCCACACCGTCGGCAAGACAGCCGGACAGGGTGAACGTGCCGCCGGCCGATCCCGCCGTACGGACACTGTCCAGGGCCTGCGCGGGGACGAAGGCCCCGGTCTCGGCGTCGTAGCGCAGAGCGCCGCCGGCCTGGCTGAACAGGGCCACCGCGGGGTTCCAGCCGCCGGAGACCAGCAACAGATCACAGTCGACGCCCTGCCGGTCGCCGAGCCGCCCCCCGGCGAAGGCGGCGACATGGGCACGGGAGACGCGTCCTATGCCGCTGGTGCCGGTGACGACGTGGCCGGCGCGCAGGTCGATGCCGCGCTCCTCGCATGCCGCGCGCCAGTGCGCCGGCACCTCCTCGCGAACGTCGACGACCGCGGCGATCCGCACACCCGCGTCGGCCAGTTCGAACGCGGCCGGGTAGGCGCTGTCGTTCGTGGTGAGGACGACGCCCCGCCGTCCGGGAAGGACGCCGAAGCGATTGAGGTAGGTGCGTGCGGAGCCGGCCAGCATGATGCCGGGGCGGTCGTTGTCGTCGAAGGCGACCGGGCGCTCGTAGGCCCCCGTGGCGTAGACGACCTGGCGGGCGCGGATACGCCAGATCCGCTGCCGGGAGATGTGGGCGGGCGCCGCGGCACCGAGGTGGTCCGTGCGCTTCTCCAGGGCCAGGACGAGTCCGTCGTCGTAGTGACCGAAGGCGGTGGTGCGCCGCAGCACCTGCACGTCGGCGCAGGTGTCGAGTTCCGCGACGACATCGCCGACCCATGCGGAGGCCGGTGCGCCGTCGAGCGGTTCCTGACTGCCGAGCAGCGATCCGCCGGGCTGCGGAAGCTCGTCGACGAGGATCACGCGGGCTCCGGCCCGGGCCGCCGCCAGCGTGGTGGCCAGTCCCGCGGGGCCCGCGCCGACGACCAGAAGGTCGCAGTGGGCGTGCATGGTGTCGTAACGGGCCGAGTCGGGCCGCCCACTCAGCCGGCCCCGGCCGGACAGCCCCCGTGCGACGAGGCCGTCGTACAGCTCGACGGTGGTGGCGGTGAGCATGGGCTCGGGGAAGGGGGCCTCGATCTGCACGAGCGCGTTGGGTTCTTCGGCTCCGGCGGCCAGGACGCCGCGCGGCCGTCCGTACGTGACGCTGTCGGCCACATGGTGCACGCCGTTGGCCAGCAGGGCCGAGGCGAGGGTGTCACCGGGGTGACCGGTGTAGGGGGTGCCGTCGAAGGTGAAGGAGAGCGTGGTCTCGCGGTCGACACGACCGTGGCCGCGCGCACGGAACGGGGTGGTCATCGGCCGGCCTCCTGGTCCTTCCCCGGCTGCGGAGCGGATGCGGTGCTCGGGGCGGCGGCGGGCTGCTCGGCACGGCTGTCGTAGACCGCGAGGAACTCGTGGGTGACGGTGTCACGCAGGGCGTTGAACCAGCGCCGGCAGCCGGCCGCGTGCACCCACCGCTCGGCGAAGGGCCCCTTGGGGTTGTCCCGGAAGAAGACGTACTGGGCCCACTGCTCGTCATCGAGCGCGTAGGGGTCCTCGGGGTAGGCGACATGTGCCTGACCGCCGTAGTGGAACTCCGTTTCCTCGCGCTTGCCGCACCAGGGGCAGGCGATGAGCTGCATGTCGATCTCCTCAGTGCGCGACGGCGGCCGCGCCGTGCTCGTCGACCAGGGCGCCGGTGGTGAAGCGGGAGAGGGTGAAGGGCGCGTTGTAGGGGTGCGGTTCACCGGTGGCGATGGTGTGCGCGAAGCACCAGCCGACGCCCGGTGTCGCCTTGAAACCGCCCGTGCCCCAGCCGCAGTTGAGGTAGAGATCCTCGACGGGGGTGAGTCCCACGATGGGTGAGGCGTCCGGGGTGACATCCACGATGCCGGCCCAGGTGCGCAGCATGTGGGCGCGCGCGAAGACGGGGAAGAGTTCCAGCGCGGCGGCCATCTGGCGCTCCAGGATGTGGAACGCGCCCCGCTGCCCGTAGCCGTTGTAGCCGTCGATTCCGGCGCCCATGACCAGCTCACCCTTGTGGGCCTGGGAGACGTACACGTGCACGGCGTTCGACATCACCACCGTCGGGTGCACCGGTTCGAGGAGCTCCGAGACCAGGGCCTGCAGCGGATGACTCTGCAGCGGCAGCCTCAGGCCGGCCATGGAGGCCAGCACGGAGGAGTGCCCCGCACCTGCGAGCGCGACCTTTCCGGCGGCGATGGGGCCGCGCGTGGTGCGCACGCCTCGCACGCGGCCGTTGCGGATGTCGAGGCCGGTGACCTCGCAGTCCTGGATGAGGTCGATGCCGTGGTCGTCGGCCCGGCGGGCGAAGCCCCAGGCCACGTAGTCGTGCTTGGCGATGCCGGCGCGCGGCTGGTAGGTGGCGCCGAGCACCGGATGGCGCACGTCGGGCGAGACGTTGACGAGGGGACAGACCTTGGCGACCTCGTCCGGCTCCAGCCACTCGGCGTCGATGCCGTTGAGCTGGTTGGCGTAGACACGACGCTTGCTGTCGCGGATGTCCTGCAGGCTGTGGGCGAGGTTCAGTACGCCGCGCTGGCTGAACAGGATGGGATAGTCGAGGTCTTCCTCCAGGGTCTCCCACAGCTTCAGCGCGTGCTCGTAGATGCCGGAACTCTCGTCCCAGAGGTAGTTGGAGCGGATGATGGTGGTGTTGCGGGCCATGTTGCCGCCCGCGAGCCAGCCCTTCTCCAGGACCGCCACATCGGTGATGCCGTGGTTCTTCGCGAGGTAGTAGGCGGTGGCCAGGCCGTGTCCGCCACCGCCGACGATCACCACGTCGTACGACGGCTTGGGGTCGGGGTTGCGCCACAGAAAGTCGGGGTGGTCGGGCAGGACGTCTCCGGGCGTGGCGGGCGAGGTGTCGCGCGGGTGCGTCACTGAGCAGCCTCCTGGGCCACGAGCTGCGGATCGGCGGGGTACAGCGGGAGGCGGCCGGTCCGGACCCGGCCGCGCCGGCGCGACTCGGCGGACACCGCGGAGGCCGCGGCCTTCCTCGCGCTGACGTGTGGGGGGCGGCCGCCCTGCCGCCCGGGCGCGTGCACAGTCATGGGAACTCCCTGGGGAGCGACTGAAAGACAACTGATATATCAATGCGCTGCTGCGCTACGCTAAGAGCAGGGATCGAGTCGCGTCAAGGGAGGGCCACGGGGTGAGTGCGTCGACCGTGACTGGTCAGGGCGATGGGACGCTGGCCGATCAGGCCTACCGCCTCATCTCGGACCGTCTGGTGACCCTCCGGATCCGCCCCGGGGAGCCCGTCAACGACGAGCGGATCGCCGCCGAACTCGGCTTCGGGCGCACACCGGTCCGGGAGGCCCTCAAACGGCTGGAACACGAGCGCCTCATCGTCTCCTACCCCCGCCGCGGAACCTTCGCCACCGAAGTGCAGATCGCCGACCTCGGACACATCTCCGAAGTCCGCAAGCAGCTGGAGCCCCTGGCCGCGGGCATGGCGGCCCAGCGCGCCGGCCAGGACGACCGCGCCGGCCTCGACCGGTTGCTGGCGGAGCTCGCACAGGCGTCCGGCGGCGGCACGGACCTCATCCGGCTCGACATGACGGTGCACCGTGCCATCTACGCCGCGACCCGGAACCCTTACCTTCAGGACACCTTGATCAGGTACGACAACCTGGCCACCCGGATCTGGTGCCTGTTCCTCGACCGCCTGCCGGGTCTGGCGGGCCACGTGCACGAGCACGGGCCCCTGCTTCGCGCCATCATCGACGGCGACGCGGAGAAGGCCGAGGCCCTTGCCGCGGGACACGTCGAAGGCTTCGAATCGGCGATCCGCCGCGTCATCTGACCGGTGTGTCCTCCGGGTGAGAAGGGTGCCACGGCCGACCAGCCCGACCGCCGTCGGCGGCCGGCGCCCGTTCGGCCGACTAGGTCACCGCGGTCAGCGTCGCGTAGACCACGACGTTGCTCAGGTAACCGGTGCGCCGGGTGTAGCCGCCCCCGCAGGTGATCAACCGGAGTTCGGGCCGGCCGGAACTGCCGTAGACCTGCTTGCTGGGGAAATCGTTCCTGTCGTAGAGCTCGACGGCGCGGACGGCGAACACCGCTGTCCGCCGGTCCGCCCGGCTGATCTCGATGGTGGCGCCCTCGGTCAGGGCACCGAGGTTGTAGAAGACACCGGGGTTGCCGGTGGGTGTGTCCACATGCCCGGTGGCGATGGCGGTCCCTGCCGAACCGGGAGCCGTGCCGTCGCCGTACCAGCCGGCGTGGCCGGGTTTGCCACGCGGCGGGGTCCGTAGCGCGCCTGTCGCGTCGAGGCCCACTCGTATCATCGGGGCGTCCACGCCGATGGCGGCGATCCGGAGCCGGACCGGATCCGCGGGGGGCAGCGGACGGACCGCGGGGCGGGAGGGAACCGCGGAGGCCGAATGTGCCCGCGCCGCCGATGGTT
Organism: Streptomyces sp. NPDC038200; assembly: GCF_055600785.1. Lineage (NCBI taxonomy): Bacteria > Bacillati > Actinomycetota > Actinomycetes > Kitasatosporales > Streptomycetaceae > Streptomyces > Streptomyces sp. NPDC038200. The sequence continues at coordinate 67,658 of NZ_JBVJYH010000027.1, read as the reverse complement.
GCGGTGGCCTGTCGTCGCGCACCCCGCAGATCAGCAGCGCCACACCGGCCGTCATGGCGCAGGCCAGCAGGAGCGGTGCCGGGGCGAACCGATCTCGCAAAGCGCTGGTGGGGAGTCTGGTTGCCATCGCGGTCGAGCCTTTGTTTCACACGGCGGGTGGTGGGCGCCTCGCGTGGACGGGCCGCCTCGGCCCCCATCGGACCGACTCCGTTCAGGGGTCGGTACAGGACGGAGCGGAGGGCCGGCCGGGCCGAGGCGGATGGTCAGGTCTGGTTGCCGTTCTGGTTGCCGTTCGGGCGGCGGTACCTCCAGACCGCACCTCCGGCGGCGGCCGTGACGAGCAGCCCACCGCCAAGGGCCAGCCCGACACCCGTGCCTTCGGCCGGCCCGAAGCCCGCGTCGACCGAGCCGCTCGGAGGGGGCCCGGTGACCTGGTACGTTTCCGTGACCTTGGTCAGTGGCGGACACTTCAGGGTGACCGTGTCGCTGCCCGGCCTGGTGCCTTCCGGGATCTGGAACTCGCCGGTGAGCACCCCCTCCTCGTCGCCTTCGAAGAGGTGGAACTCTCCTGCCACCTCCGAATAGCCCTTGCCGTAGTCCGCGGCAGGGTCGCAGGCACTCGTGCTGACCGTGACCGTGGAACCAGGGGAGGCGTTCCACGGGTCGATCTGGACATCCGAATCGTCACTGGCAGCAGCGGCCGGCATCTGCAGTCCGAGAGCACCGAGAGCCAGGCCGATGCCTGCACCGATGTGTGTGTAACGCATGCGAATCCTCCCACGGAACAGTGACCGGCCTGTCTGCGCGGCGCCTCTCCTCGTTCCACTCACGAGACAACCGACAGCCCGTCAGGTCCGCAACCTGACGAGGCGCCATATGTGTCGCCCAGTCAGGTGGCGCAGCATCCCCGAGGGATCCCTTGTGCAGGTCACGGACGCGGAGATCACCGCTACAGATCACCCACCGCCCTGTCCCCATATCGGTGAGAGGCGACCGGACGGTCCGGCACCCCGTGCTGTGTCCCGGTAGCCGCGCCGAGGGCGGCGCGGCCTTCCCCGGGGCCGGGCGTCGAGCAGGGCACGCGTGCCGAGTCGTCACCCCGGCCTGTGTCGGGTGCCGACCGGTTGTGGATCGTGGACGGCACCCTGGTACCGGCCCGCGCACCTGAGGTGGGTGCCTCCTCGCGTAACTCCCTTCTTTCGGTGAACACGCAGGTCTTCATCGATGCCGACACCCGTCTGGTGCCGGCAGTGCCCGGCTGACCGAGCTGACCGACCCGGCCGCGTGCCCGCTGGACGGCGAGACGGCCGAGGCGGTGATCGTCTGAGGGGTGAGCTGAGCGGAGCCGACCTCGCGCGTCGGGCCCCGATCGCTGCCTGGGGAGGCGGGGCGAGCGTGGCGGAGTCGGCCAAGTTCGGACACGAGCTCCACTCATGCGCGTGACCCCCGGGTACGGCGCCGGTGACGTCCGCGCCGGACCGTCCCGGACTCGATCGTCAGGCACCCGACCGACGCCTCGGTCCGCATCGCCGCGTCCTGCCTCCACCTGCCACATCAGTGATCCCGCTGCTGGCGAAGCGGTCAGCAGGCCGACTGGATGGCGCCGGCCTGTCCGGCAAGGCTCGTGATCGCTGCCCCGGTTGCCGCCGACAGATCGGCTCGGCGTCGGCGAGCCTCGCCGTCTCCAGCTGGTACGGGGGCCGACTGGGCAGGTGGGCGTCAACTTCGCCCGCGCCACGACTTGTTCATGCTTTCCTTCCATGCATGACCGAGCCGTGACGGGTAACCAGGAGGGAACGAAAGAGAGAAAGAAGCCAATCGCGATAGTTTAGGAGATACCGATGTCGTCCTACAGCACAGGCGCCCACAAGACCAGCCGGACGAGCGGCCTGGCGATCGCGGGACTGGTCTGCGGCATCGTCGGCCTCTTCATCCTGCCGATCATCCTGGGGCCGCTGGCCATCATCTTCGGCGCCGTGGCACTGCGTCAGACCGGCTCCGTGATGGCGAAGTGGGACATCGGACTCGGAGTGGTCGACATCCTTCTCATGATCGTGATGTTTGTCGTCGCCGCCAACAACGGCGGCAGCTTCACTTGGCACATCGGCTGACCCACGCCCGCCCTGGCCTCGGGCGGCGTCCAACGCCGCCGCGGAGGTACCCACGGGCCAGCGCCGCCCATCGGTTCCGCTGCCGGGGGCGGCGCTGGCATGAGCGCGCGGACTGGACTTCCCCGTTCTTCGACGCTTCGCGGCTCCTGAGTTCGCACAGTGAGGTGCTGTCGCCGGACCGGTGGGGGCGGCATCCGCGGTCACCCAGTGAATGGGATGGTGTCCGTGATGACGCGGCGGAACATTGCCTTGGCCATGACCACCTTGGTCTCGAAGCCTTGCGCTGTAGCGGAGCGATCCGCCCGGGCAGGCGGGCCAGGGCCGACTCACGCGGTTCGGACCTGCTGAGACGGTGCACGAACCGCTCATGCACCGCCCAGCAGTCGCTGATGTGCACAGCATCTCCGACGTGTGAGTGGGGGTGGTGGTCATGCGCTTTGGTTATAGGGGGAGATATTGGACGGTGTGATGGGGGGTGGGTTTACTTGGGTGTGCGGGGCGCGCGGTGGGGGCCTTCCGCGGTGGTCTGCGGCGCGGTGGTGTGTGACGTGTCGTGGATGGCGTGGGGCCTGCGCCGGTGTTGTCTCGTGTGCGCCCGGTCGGCCGGCATGTTCTTTCTTCATCCCCCGTTGAGAGCATGCCGGCTGGCCGCAGGTGGGGCGGGCTGTATTGCGTTAAGAGTGTGTTGTGGTGGGTGGTCGCGGCCGGGCAGCATCGCCGGGGCAAGGAGTCAGGTTCCGTAGGTTCCGAGGCCCGGACATAGGTGGGCTTCGAGTCGTGAGGAGGGTGGGGGACAGTGGCACGTCTTGTGCGCGTGTGTGACGTGGGGGAATTGGACGAGGGAGAGGCAGCTCGTGTCGGTGCGGAGGTGACCGGGACGGGGGATGCGATCGCTGTGTTCCTTGAGGGCGGTGTGTTCCATGCCCTTGGAGACACGTGTACGCACGCGCAGGCTTCGCTGTCGGAGGGCTGGGCGGAGGACGGAGAGGTGGAGTGCCCGGTGCATGCGGGCCGGTTCTGTCTGAAGACGGGGCAGGCGCTCGGTGCGCCGGTGACGGTGGACGCGGTGACGTATCCGGTCGAGGTCCGTGACGGGGCGGTGTGGCTGGTGCTGGACACCGGCGAGGGCCGTTGAGCGTGTGGGCCGTTGCCGGCTCGCCCGTCAGCCGGAGTCATCGGCCTGCGGGTCGGCCCGCGGGCCGACCCGGGGGCAGGCACATCTGAGAGGTGCACCACTCTGCCCGCCGGACGGACTGGTCTACCCATCTGCCCATCTGTCCATCGATCGGCTCGAGTGAGGTTCTTCGCGGTGTCCGGTGGGGTTTGTCGTGTGGTCTGGAATGAGGAGGGCAGGTGAGCGGGCCCGGCTCGGGCATTTCTTGTGCGGATTTGGGTTTGGCGGGTGGCCCGGCTGCTGAGGATGCTTATTTTCGTATGTGTGCGGGGCAGTATCGGCAGGCGTTGCACGAGGTGGGGATTCTGCCCGGGTGGCGGGTGCTCGATGCCGGCTGCGGCAGTGGTCTGTTCTTGCCGTGGATCGCGCGGCTGGTGGGTCGCTTGGGGCTCACCGTGGGCATGGATGTCGATGAGCGGCAGGTCGCCGTGGCTGCCGCGCGGATCGGGCAGTCCTATCCGTCGTGCGGGGTTCAGGTGCGGCAGGGCGATGTCTTGTGCCTGCCGTTCGAGGACGACAGTTTCGATGCGGTCTGGTGCTCCGACACGGTCCGGTATCTCGACGACGGTCAGTTGAGCGTGGCGTTGGGGGAGTTCCGGCGGGTGTTGCGGCCGGGTGGTGTCCTTGCGGTGAGGGAGTGGGATCCGAGTCTGGTAATGGTGCGGCCCGGAGATCCGTACCTCTTCTTGGACTACTACCGTGCGGTTGCTGCGCATGTGGCGTGCGCGCGGCATTTGCTCAGGTCCCGTGAATTGCATCGGTGGCTGGAGGGTGCGGGCTTCACCATGGTGCGTCAGCGCACGGTGTTGATCGAGCACTATGCACCGCTGTCATCTGATGTGGTGCGCTATTACGGACCGGCTTGGTCGCAGGCTGCTCGTACGGCGCTGCGGCTGGGGCTGGGGCCGCAGTGGGAGCCCTTCTTGGAACCTGACGGTGAACAGAACCCGTTGCGCGCCGCGGACGGCTACATCAGCGAGGGCAGTGTCCTGGCTGTGGGCAGCGCCGGCACGCCCTGATCCCCGCCTGCCCCGGCCTCTCTCGGAGCACTCTGACGGGCGGGCGATAGTTTGCCCGTCATGACTGAACTCGGATCCGACGCCTGGCCGCCTGCCCCGATCATGACCGAACGGCTCGTGCTCCGCGAGTCCGAGGCCCGGGACCGTGCAGCGTTCATCGAGTTGTTCGCGTCGCCCGAGGTGGGCACCTACATCGGTGGCCCTCGACCGCGTGATGAGCTCGAGCGCGCGGTGCCTGAGGTGCCCGGGCGGCGCCCTGGCCTTTTTGTGATCGATCTCGACGGAGCGATGATCGGCATGATCACGCTCGATCGGCGCGATGCGGAGCGTCCGGGACACCTTCGTCCGAGTGCCGGAGAGGCCGAACTCGGGTACCTGTTCCTGCCGGAGGCGTGGGGATGCGGGTACGCCGAAGAGGCATGCGCAGCGGCACTCGACTGGTTTGCTGACGTGCTTCCCGGCGAGCCGGTGGTGCTCTGCACCCAGACCGCCAACGACCGGGCCATGCGCCTGGCGACGAAGCTGGGGTTCACCGAGGTGGAACGGTTCGAGGAGTACGGCACCGAGCAGTGGTTCGGAGTGTGGTCCTCGGTGACGCCGTCCGGTTGAGCCGTGCTCCCTTTCAAGGCGCCCACAACCGGCTGCGGAGGCGGGCCGCCAATCCGCCTCGCCAGGCGGCTGCGCGCATCGGTTCCGGTGCCGGCCCCCACCGCGTCGTCCCATTCGTGTTGTCCCCTGGCATGGTCTGCGTCCTGCTGCCCTTCCCGGAATCCGCAAGGATGAACAAGGTGCGAGATGCTCAGGGCCTCCGCCGTAGGTTGAAGAGGAGCCGAGCTGCCGATCACGGCCCAGCGGGCCGGCTGCGAGGGGTTCCTCCGGGTCACCCACAACGCGTACGGGAATGCCCCGAGGGCGAAGAGGAGGAGAGTGATCGCAGGCGGGCCGAACATTGCGAACAGAGACACCATGTGCCCCAACACTGCTTCGAGTGGGGGAAGCCGCTCGTGGTTCGCTTGGGATTCAGCCTGTTTCACACGCGACGGGCCAAACCCGGCCTCGTGCGCGGTACGACGGGGCGACGAACACGATGGCCCGGCGGAACCTCCCCGTCACCGTGGCGTCTGCCACCGGGCCTGCGGCCTCATCGGAGCCGGCGACATCCCCCGCTGAAACAGCTCCTGTAGCACCTGTTCCGTCACTCGCGCTCGAGCGTGTGCGGTGCGTTGTTTGAGATCTCGCTGTTCGTGGTGTCGGTGAGGGCGCCGCCTGTGTGCTGGCTGACGGTGGTGGTGAGGGTGGAGAGGGCGACGGACGTGTTCCACGCGCTGCCTTGGGCGGTGGCGTGGAAGTCGACGGCGAGGAGGGTCGCTTCGCTGACACGTCCGGCGAGGAGGGAGGCGTCGATGAGTGTTGCGGTGAGCAGGGCTGTGAGCCAGGGGTGCGGGTGGGTGGGCTGGTGGGCGGTGATCAGGGCGCGGCGAAGGTGGGGTATGGCGTGGGTGGGCTGGTTGTCGGCGAGGGCGGTGAGGGCGTGAGTGGCGTGCGTGAAGAGTGTGGTCTCGGGATCGTCGGAGGCGGGGGGCTGCTCGGTGAGGACGGCTTTGGCATCGGTGATGTGGCCGGTCAGAGCCAGGAGCCAGGCTCGGTAGGCGTCCAGTTGGGGGCCGGCCGTGGGGTGGGTGCTGCTTTGTGTGGACAGGAGGGTGAGGGCTTGATGGACGTCGCCGTGGCCGAGGGCGAGGAGGAGGGCCCGCATGAGGGTGAGGTGGGGGTGTGGGGCTGAGGGGGTTGGGGGCGCTGTGGGCAGGGTGAGGTGATCGAGGAAGGCGAGGCCCTGGGTGTGCCGGCCGTTCAGCAGGGTGAGGAAGGCGTGGATGGTGGCGGCTTGTTCGGTGGGGCGCTGGGCCAGGGCCAGGATGCTCAGGGGGTACGCCTGGTCCAGGGCGAGGCTCTGCCAGGCATGGGTGAGCGCGCGGGTCAGGGTGCGCTCCCCACGTCGGCTCAGTTGGAGCGAGCCGGGCTCGACGGTGTCCAGCTGCCAGACACCCTTGTGGCGGGTCATCAGGTGAGGCAGCGCCTGCTGCTCGGTCAAGTCGGCCAGCAGGCGGCAATTTCCTGCGGTGGCGGCGTGTATGGCGCTCGCGGTGGCGGGGTGGACGGGGCCGCCCATGAGGTGCGTGAGAACTGCTGTCACGTCCTGGACGGTCAGAGGGGCCAGGGTGATGAAGCGGGCGCCGTGCTGATAGCGGAGACAGTCCAGGGCACCCTCCGGTGCGCCGTCGCGGCGGCTGGCGATGACGGCGGCGCCGAGCTCTTGGTGGGCCTGGCGCAGCATACGGATGACGGCGTGGTCGGCTTGGTGGGCGTCGTCGAGGGCCAGCACCGGGCGTGGTCCGCGGTGTTGGCGGCGGATGCGTAGCCGTTCGAGGAGAGCGGCTGCCTGGTGTGCGTCCCAGGTGGGGTCCACCACGGTGACTTCGTCGTGTACGGGGTCGGCCAGGCGGGCGGCCTGACGCAGGAAGCTGCTGCGACCGGCGCCGCTTTCACCGGTGACGATGACGGGTCCGCACGAGGGGCTGCGCAAAGCCTCGGCCAGGTACGCCAGTTCCTCGGACCTTCCCACGAAACGCCTAGACATACCGGTCCTCAATCGAGTCGGGAAGTAGAAGGGAACAGAAAGCAGCGGACGGACATGGAGCGGAGCGGCCCAGCGTCCGTCAGTTGTTGTTTTTGGTGGGGGTGAGGGTGGCTTGGATGGTGAGGGGGTGGTTGGTGTGGGGGAGGGTGATGGTCATGGTGTGGGGGTTGTAGTTGTGGTGGGGGGTGTTGTTGATGGTGACGTGGGTGAGTTGGGCGGTGTTGGGGGGGAGGGTGTCGGGGGTGATGTGGAGGGTGCGGGGGGCTTGGGGGTGGGGTTTGTAGTGGAGGTGGAGGGGTTCGTGGTGGTGGAGGAGGCGGTCGTAGGTGTGGGTGAGGAGGGCGAGTTCGGCGGTGTGGTAGAGGCTCATGGAGTGGCTGGCTTTGAGGCGTTCGGTGCCGTGGAGGTAGGGGTGGCCGTCGGCGAGGGTGTTGAAGTAGATGCCGCCTTCGTCGTGGTCGAGGTGGTAGGCGTTGTAGTAGGCGGCGGTTTCGCGGGCGTGGCGGAGGTGGTGGGGGTTGTGGGTGTGGTGGGCGAGGGTTTGGTAGGCGAGGATGGCTTGTTCTTGTTGCCACCAGGCTTTGCGGTTGTGCCAGGTGAGGCGGTGGAAGGGTTCGTGGGGGTGGGGGGTGCGTTCGATGACGTCGTACCAGCCGTGGCGTTGGGGGTCGTTGGCGTGGGTGGGGAGGGTGTCGCCGATTTTTTCGGCGAGTTGTCGGTAGGTGGGGTGGGGGTGGAGGTTGTGCATGCGGAGGAGGTTCCAGGCGATTTTGAGGTTGTGTCCGATGACGGCGCGGTTTTGTTGCCAGCCCCAGTGGGGGTCGGGTTGGAAGTTTTGGTGGAAGCGTTCGTTGACGAAGGGGCTGGTGGGGTCGGGGAAGTGGCGGACGATGAGGTCGAAGCATTCTTTGAGGGTTTGGGCGTGTTGTTCGTTGTGGGTGGCGAGGTAGAGGTTGAAGAGGTAGGCGGGGGCGTGGTCGCCGATGGAGTTCCAGTTTTTGCGGGATTGGTTGGGGCCGAGTGAGGGGTGGTGGGGGCTGAGGGTGACGGGGTCGATGTGGGAGTAGTAGCCGCCGTGGGTGGGGTCGTGGAAGTAGCGTTGGAAGAGGCGGGTGGTGGCTTCGATGTCGTTGAGGATGTGGGGTTGGCCGGTGATGCGGTAGGTCTGGGTGGGGCCGGTGAGGGCGTAGATTTGTTCGTAGGCGGGGATGGCGTGGTAGTCGTCGTCGAATTCGCTGGTGAAGAGTTTGGTTTCGGTTCCGTTGTGGATGTCGATGCCGTGGTACCAGTAGACGACGTCGTTGTCGCGGTCGACGAAGCGCATGTGTTCGCGGAGGTATTCGGTGCCGCGGGTGGCGGTGTCGAGGTAGTCGTCGTTTCCGGTGAGGAGGTAGGCGGTGGCCATGCCGTAGACGAGGCGGGAGAGGGTGTCGGTTTCCTGGATGTGGTTGGTGGTTTTGTCGCCGCCGAGGCGGAGGATGGTGCGGTAGTCGGTGAAGTCGGGGGTGGGGTTGTCGGCGAATTGGGCGGTGCGGTAGAAGCGGGCGAGTTCGTTGAGTTGGTTGGGCCACCAGGTGGGGTCTTCGAAGGTGTGGCGGCCGTTTTCGTGGTTGGTGAACAGGAGGTGTTTGGCTTCGATGGTGTAGCCGTGGGGGCCGGGGTAGAAGATGCCGCGGACGAAGAGGTGCCGGCCGGGGGTGAGGAGTTGGCCGATCTCGTGGGTGGCGTCGTGGGGTGGTTCGCCGAGGTTGCGTAGGTGTTCGGCGGTGGCGCCGGTGTAGTGGGTGGGGATGTGGCGTCCGTCGCTGGTGCGTAGGTGCAGGGTGTGGGTGGCGGTGTCGTGGTGGTGGACGTAGCCGGCGATGAGGTCGGAGAAGGTGAAGTCGGGCTGGTAGCCGGTGGTGGGGCCGTGTGGCTGGTCAGTGGGCACGGTGTCCCTTCGGGGTGGGGTGGGTGGTGGTGCGCCACCAGCGTCGGTCGCGGGGGGCGGCGCGTGCGGCGAGGAGGTCGATGAGGGTTTTGGCGAAGAGGTGGCAGTGGTCGGCGCTGCGGGCGGTGACGAGGTCGCCGTGGACGACGACGTCCTGGTCGGTGTAGTGGGCGCCCATGTTGGTGACGTCGCTGATGAGGTTGTGGTGGCAGGTGACGGGGCGTGCGGTGACGGTGTGGGGGATGGGGGCCAGGAGCCACATGCCGTGGCAGATGATGCCTTTGAGTACGGAGGGTTCGTCGAAGGCTCGTTGGAGGAGGGTGACGGCGGGGGCGAGGTCGCCGGGTTTTTCGGCGTAGCGGAGCCGGTCGGCGACCATGCCGGAGGGCACGATGAGGCAGTCGAGGCTGCGCAGGGTGTCGTCGTCGACGGTTTCGAGGTCGCCGGTCACGGTGAGGGGGATCTGGTGTTCGTGGCCGGTGAAGACCATGTGGTCCTGTCCCCATAGCCGGGTCAGCAGGCGGACGTGTGCGCCTTCTTCGGCGAAGCGGCGCCGGTAGTAGTCGAGTTCGGGTTCGACGTAGTCGCTTTCCATCAGGATGGCGATGGTGCGTCCGGTGAGCCGGCCGCCGTCGAGCGGTGTGATGTCCGGCATGATGCTTCCCCCTCTCCTTGCTGTGGCCGTGGTGTGCGGCACGCGGCGTGTGTGATCTTGCTGTGGGCTTGGGCTTGGGCTTGGGCTTGGGCTTGGGCTGGGGCTGGGGCTGGGGCTGGGGCTTGGGCTGTGGGCTGTGGGCGTGCGGTATGTGTGGTCTGCCTGCGCCCTGCGCCCTGCGCCCTGCGCCCTGCGCCCTGCGCTCTGCGTCCTGCGTCCTGCGTCCTGCGTCCTGCGTCCTGTGCTCTGCGTCCTGTGCTCTGCGTCCTGCGCTCTGCGTCCTGCGTCCTGCGTCCTGCGTCCTGTGCTCTGTGCTCTGTGCTCTGCGCCTGTGCCCCGGTGCCGGTGCCGGGGCCTGTGTGCCCGGTGCTCTGTGGTGTGGGCTGAGGCGCGTGGTGTGTGTGGCGCGCGTGGTGTGTGCTGGCCGTAGCCGTAGCCGTAGCCGTAGCCGTGGCCGTGGCCGTGGCCGTGGCCGTGGCCGTGGCCCTGGTTGGTGGTTGGCGCGTGTGGTGGGTGGGTGGGTTAGGTGGTGATGAGGTCGATGAGGTAGGGGCCGGGGTGGGTGAGCATGTGGTGTATGGCGTTTTTGATTTGTTCGGGTGTGTCGACGCGGGTGGCGGGGACGCCGAGGGAGGTGGCGAGTTGGGTGAAGTCGATGTCGGGTTGGGTGAGGTCGAAGCCGTGGGGGTGGGTGTGGGTGGGGATGTTGCGTTCGCGCCAGTACTGCTCGATGTTGTGGTCGAGGAGTTGGTAGCGGTGGTTGTTGCAGATGACGAATTTCGCGGCGATGTTGTAGTGGGCGGCGGTCCACAGGGCCTGGATGGTGTACATGCTGCCGCCGTCGCCGGTGAAGCCGACGACGTGGGTGTCGGGGCGGGCGAGTTTGGCGCCGATGGCGCCGGGGATGCCGATGCCGAGGGAGCCGCCGCGGGTGAGGAAGTAGCTGCCGGGTGTGGTGGGGGGGAGTTGGCTGACGAGGCCGGGTGAGGCGGTGAGGGCTTCGTCGAAGACGATGAGGTTGTGGTGGGTCTGGGTGGCGAGTTCGGCGGCGAAGTGTTCGATGATCGGGCTGTTCGGGGTGAGGGCCGGCCGGTGGGGGGCGGGGGGTGGGGGCGGGGTGGGGGTGTGGGGGGTGAGGCGGTCGGCGAGTGCGGCGAGGGTGGGTGCGGGGTCGGCGACGAGGGCGATGTCGACGGGGAAGTTCTTGGCGATTTCCCAGTCGTCGAGGTCGATGTGGATGAGGGTGGCGTCGGGGCGGAACGGGTTGGTCAGTGAGGGGAAGACTTCGGGGAAGACGTAGGTGCCGATGATCAGTACGGTGTCGGCGTCGGCGACGGCGGCGGCGCTGACCTCGCCGAACATGTGGCCCAGTTGTCCGCGGTAGAGGGGGTGGGTGGTGTCCATGTTGAGTTCGGAGTTGTCCAGTCCCCAGACGGGGGCGTGGAGGAGTTCGGCGATGCGGACGAGTTCGTCCTGGGCGCCGGAGACGGCGACGCCGTCGCCCATGAGGATCAGGGGGTGTTCGGCTCGGGCGAGGGCGGTGGCGGCGGCGTCGAGTTCGGCGGGTACGGGTACCACGCGTCGGGTGGGCAGGGTGCTGGCTCGTGCCGCTTCGCTGGTGTCGGCGTCGAGGATGTCCATGGGCAGGGCGACGAAGACGGGGCCGCGGGGTGGGGTCATGGCGGTTTTCACCGCGCGGCGCAGGACGCGTAGTACGGAGTCGGGGTGGGTGACGCGGGTGGCGTATTTGGTGACGGGGCGGGCCATTTCGACGAGGTCGACGGCCATCTGGGCGTCCATGGCGTCGTAGGCGACGCCGGCGTCTCCGGCGATCACGACGAGGGGTGAGTGTCCGCGTTTTGCCTGGTAGAGCATGCCGATGCCGTTGCCCAGGCCGACGCCGGTGTGGAGCTGGACCAGCGCGGGGCCGGCGCTGGCGCGGGCGTAGCCGTCGGCGATGCCGACCGCGACGCCTTCGTGCAGGGCCAGGAGGTATTCGAAGTCGGGGAGTTGTTCCAGGACGTCGAGGAAGCCCTGTTCCACGGTTCCGGGGTTGCCGAACATCCGCGTGATGTTGTCGGCTCGGAACTGTTCGAAGATCGCTTCCTTGGCCGGCCGCGCGCTCATGAGATGGGGGGTCCTTCCACTCGTGCCGGTCCGGGCGGGCCGGAGCGGGGGTGTGCGGGGGTTACCAGCCGAAGCGGCGCAGGCCGGATTCGAGGGCCTCGACGAGTTTTTCCCCGCCGAGGAAGGAGTCGGGTGTGGAGCGGGCGGTGATGAAGGGGTAGTCGACGATCACGGAGGTTTCCTTGCCGACGTTGCCGTGGAAGCGGCCGTCGGGGCCGGTGGCGTCGCGCAGGATGTACTCCAGCGGGTACGGCGGCGGGCCCATGTTGAAGTCGACGCCGATGAAGCCGGTGCCGTCCTTGTAGTCGTATTCCTTGCAGTGCCCGGTGACGTGCTTGCCCCAGATGATGCTGGCGCGGTCGTCCCAGTCCCGGGCGAAGGCGAGGGCGGCGACTCCGTAGCATTCGGCCAGGACCGGCTTGTCGGCCCGTACGAAGGCCAGGATGAGTTCGTGCAGCCGGCCGTTGTTGGCCAGGTCCACGATGGGTCCGCTGCCGCCGACGATGACGAGTGCGTCGTACTGCTCGATGTCGGTGTCCAGGGTGGCCAGTTCCCGGTAGTAGGCCTCCATCAGCCGCAGCGGGTTGGGGTCGCTGTCGTAGGGCCGTTCGGGGATCCACGCCGAGAGGTCCAGGGGGTTGGCGAGCCGGTCGGACTCGTCGAGTTCGCGGGCGGCCACGGCGACTTCGGGGGTGGTCACCGACCGGCCCAGCGGCGGGTCGATGTAGCCGGGGTCCAGGCTCGGCGGCAGTGCCTGGGGCCGCTTGCCGGTGGGGGTGGCGAAGACGGTCTCGTAGCCCTTCCGGTCGAACGCGACCAGCGGGCCGAGGAGTTCCTCCCCCCAGTACCCGTATTCCGAGAGAATCGTCAGGATCTTCCTGGGCATTCCTTCTCCTTAGGGGTGGTGAAAGCCCGTACCGGCTGCCCGGGGAAACGCAGGGGGGTGTCGTTTTTCCGGCTTCCGCCCTGTCCCGGGAAAGGGTGTTTCCTGGCCGGTCCTGACAAGGAAACCGCCGGTGTGTTCCGGGCGGCAAGGGATCGCTCCGCCGCCTTGCGTACTCAATTAAGTCCCCCCGGGCAGGGAGAGCGGGGGCGGTGGATCCGTGCACGGAGAAGGCCCGTCTCCCTCGAATTCCGCGGGTCTGCCGCACGAGAAATGAGGGAAACGGGCCTTCGGGAACCATCGAGGACAACGGCCCGGCACAGGACAGGACAGGGCAGGGCAGGTCCGGGCAGGGGGGCGGGGCGAGGCGGGCCGGTGGTGGTGCGGGGCGGCCCAAGTGGTGCGGGGTGGGTGTGGGGGTGGGGGTTAGGGGGTGTGTAGCCAGAGCACGGTGGAGGCGGGGATGTCGAGTTGTGCTGAGGCGGGGTGGTGCTCGAAGGGGTGGGGCTGGGCGGTGACGGTGGTACGGGCCGGCCGGGTGCCGCCGAAAGCGGGCGCGGCGGTGTCCAGCAGGACCTGCCAGAGGCCGGGCCGGGGCAGGGCCACGCGTACGGCAGGGTGGTCGGTGGCGGAGAAGTTCGCCACGCACACCAGGGTGTGGTCCTCGTGGTGGCGGGCGAAGATCTGCAGGGCCGCGTCGTCGGTGTCGTGGGGGAGGCGGGTGAAGGACTGGGGGCGCAGGTCGCCGGCGTGCAGGGCGGGCAGCTGCCGGTAGAGGGTGTTCAGGCGGGTCACGAGCAGGCGTATCCGGGTGTGGGGCGGGGTGTCGGCGAGTTGCCAGGGCAGTTGCCGTTCGGCGTCCCATTCGCTGTTCTGGCCGAACTCGCCGCCCATGAACAGCAGTTTTTTGCCCGGGTAGGCCCACATGTAGGCGAGCAGTGCCCGCAGCCCGGCCGCTTTCTCGGTCCGGGTCCCGGGCAGTTTCTGCCACAGGGAGCCTTTGCCGTGGACGACTTCGTCGTGGGACAGCGGCAGCATGAAGTGTTCGTGGAAGGCGTAGACGAAGGAGAAGCCGAGTCCGTCGGTGCGGGAGCGCTGCGCGGGGTCGGTGCTCAGGTAGGTGAGGGTGTCGTGCATCCAGCCCATGTTCCACTTCAGGTCGAAGCCGAGGCCGGCGGTGTCGGTGACGCCGGCGAACGCGGTGGATTCCTCGGCGATGACCAGGGCGTGGGGGTACTCCTCGTGGACGGTGCGGTTGAGTTCGCGCAGGAAGGCGATGGCCTCCAGGTTCTCCCGGCCGCCGTGCGCGTTGGGCGTCCACTGTCCCTCGCCGCGGGAGTAGTCCAGGTAGAGCATGGAAGAGACGGCGTCGACGCGGAAGCCGTCCACGTGGAATTCCTCCAGCCAGTACAGCGCGTTGGCGATCAGGAAGTTGCGGACCTCGGGCCGGCCGTAGTCGAAGATGAGGGTGCCCCAGTCGGGGTGCTCGCCGCGGCGCGGGTCGGGATGCTCGTACAGGGCGGTGCCGTCGAAGCGGGCCAGTGCCCAGGCGTCGCGGGGGAAGTGGGCGGGGACGATGTCCATCAGCACGCCGATGCCGTGGTGGTGCAGGTGGTCGACGAGGTAGCGGAAGTCGTCGGGGGTGCCGAACCGTGCGGTGGGGGCGTAGTAGGAGGTGACCTGATAACCCCAGGAGCCGCTGAAGGGGTGTTCGGCCACGGGCATCAGCTGCACGTGTGTGAAGCCCAGCCGTTTGGTGTAGGAGGCGAGGTGGTGGGCGAGGCGGCGGTAGCCGAGCCAGCCGTGGTCGCTCCCGCGCAGCCAGGATCCCAGGTGGACCTCGTAGACGCTCATCGGCTGCTGCTGCCGGTCGGTGGCGGCGCGGCGTTCGCACCAGGTGTGGTCGTGCCAGCGGTGGGCGGGGGTGTGGACGACGGAGGCGTTGGCGGGCACCCGTTCGCCGGCGCGGGCCATCGGGTCGGCCTTCTCCCGCCAGTGCCCGTCGGCGCCCCGGACCGCGAACCGGTAGCGGGATCCCTCGGCCACGCCCGGGACGAACACCTCCCAGATTCCCGAGGTGCCCAGCCGGCGCAGCGGATGGCCGCGCCCGTCCCAGTCGTTGAAGTCGCCGCGGACCTGGACGCCTTGGGCGGCCGGTGCCCACACGGCGAAGGCGACTCCCTCCACGGGCTCGCCGGCGCCGGCGGTGAGCCGGCGCCGGTTGGCGCCCAGTACCTGCCACAGCCGGCGGTGGGTGCCCTCGGCGATCAGGTGCACGTCCAGTTCGCCCAGGGTGGGCGCGAAGCGGTAGCCGTCCTGCAGGAGCCGGTCCCGGCCGGCGCGGCGCACCCGCAGGCGGTAGGGCTGTACGGGCACCGGGAGCCGGGCGGCGAACAGCCCGCCGGGGTGCACCTGGCGCAGGGGGAAGAGCTGCCCGGCGGCGGTGTGGACCTCCACGCTGTCCGCGCCGGGCTGCAGCGTGCGTACCACCATGTCCGCTCCCGCCGGGCGGGCGCCCAGCAGGGCGTGCGGGTCGGGGTGCCGGCCGCTGAGCAGCCGGTGGACCTCCTGGGCCGGGACGGCGGCGGCATCGAGCACCGGTGTACTCACCCCCGCCACCCCCGCACCCCGCCGGCACCCGCCCCGGTGCCACTGCCACTGCCACTGCCGGTGCCGGTGCCCGCATCTGTGCCGGTGCCCGCACCTGTGCCGGTGCCCGCACCTGTGCCTGTTTCCGTACCTGTGTCCGTCCCCGCGTCTGTGCCGGTCCGCGTACCTGTGGCTGTGCCTGCATCCGTCCCGGTGTCGGTGGTGGTCAGGGTGCGCAGGGCGGTGAGGGGGACGTCGGCCCAGTCGGGCCGGTTGCGGTGTTCGTAGGTCACTTCGTAGACCGCCTTGTCCAGTTCGTAGGCGCGCAGCAGGGCCCGGCGGGCGGGTGCGATCTCGCCGTAGCCGGTGAGGAACGCCGTCTTCGCCCGCCCGGCCCAGCCCGCGGGATGCACATGCGCGGGCTGCGCGGGGTGCGCGGGGTGCGAGGGGTGTGCGGGGTGGGGTGGGGTGGGGGTGAGGTGGGTGTACGCCTGGGCGTAGTCCAGGGAGCGCAGCATGCCGGCGAGGTCCGTCAGGGCGGGGCGCGGGCGGGTGCGTTCGGTGATCGGTGCGGAGGGTTCGCCCTCGAAGTCGATGACGAGCCAGTGTGTTCCGGTGTGCAGGACCTGTCCCAGGTGCAGGTCCGCGTGGATGCGCTGGAGGGTCTCGCCGGGCGGGACGGTGGCGGTCAGCCGGGTGAAGGCGCTGTGCAGGCGTGGCTGGAGGGGCCGGAGCGCGGGTACTTCGTCGGCTGCGGCGGCCAGGCGTGTGTGCATGCCGGCACGGATGCCGGTGAGGGCGTCCTGGCTCAGGGGGGTGGTGCCGAAGGCGTCGGCCAGTGCGTCGTGGACGCGGCGCACGGTGGCGCCCAGGTGGGTGAGCCGGTCCTCGCTCAGCAGGAGGGTGCCGTCCGGGCCGGTGGTGGTGGCCAGCTGCCAGCCGTCGGCGGCGCCGGCGGCGAACTCCTGCAGCAGGCCCAGGGTCACCGGTCCCTCGGGGGTGTCGGCCTCGATGGCACCGACCAGGGGGGCGAGGTGGGCGGCGGCGTGGCCGGCGAGCCGGCGGTGGACCTCCAGGTCGGGGTTGACGCCCGGCATGATGCGGCGGAACAGCTTCAGGATGAACCGGTCGCCGAAGACGACGGAGGTGTTGGACTGCTCCGCCCGCTGCGCGCGTACCGTCAGCGCGGCCCGCTGTGCCGGTGTGAGCGCGCGGGGGTTGTCGGGGCGGAAGGTGATGCCCGCGTGCGTGTGTGCGGCGGCCAGGCGCGCGAGCAGGGCCGTCATCAGTTCCGCGTCCGCGCTCGCCTCGTAGTAGAGGGCCGCGCCCGCCCGGGCCACCACCGGGGTGTCCAGCCAGGCGGGCAGCGCCGCGCGTACGCCCAGCAGCAGCTGGTAGTGCTGGGCGGGGCTGTGGTCGGTGAAACGCGCGGTGACGATGAGGACCAGGCCGAGCGGGCCGCCGTGGGCGCGTTCGTCCACGATCTCGGTCCGCGAGCGGATGTCCACCCCCGCGAGCGGACGGTTCTTCCCGGCGAACCAGCGCTGGGCCACCAGCCACCGCGCGAGCTGCCCGGCCAGCCCCCTCACGAGGCCACCCCACCCGGCCCGCCCGGCCCCCCACCCGGCCCCCCACCTGGTTCGACCGGCCTTCCACCCGGCCCCGCCGGCCTTCCACCCGGCCCCGCCGGCCTTCCACCCGGCCCCGCCGGGCCCGCGCCCGGCTCCCCACCCGGCTCCGCCGGGCCTACCTCCGGTTCCCCCGTCGGCGTGTGCGTCCCGGCCGTGTGCGTGCCGGTGCCGGTGCCGGTGCCGGTGTTGGTGTCGGTGTTGGTGTCGGTGTCCGGTGGGGCCGTGGGGGTGCGGGCCGGGCCGGTGTCCGGCGCGGGTGTCGCCGTCGCCGTCCTCGTGGTGGTGAGGGACAGCCAGCACCAGCCGTGCCGGGGCAGGGTCAGTGTCACCGGTTCCCCGGTCACCGGGCCGAAGCTCTCCCCGCCGGTCAGTTCCACCAGCTCCCGCCCGGCGTGCGCGGACAGATCCAGCCGGACCGACTGCGGACGGGCGCAGAGGTTGTACACGCACAGCACCCTCTCCTCACCCTGCCCGCCGGGCGGGGTGTGGGCGCGCACGAAGGCGAGGACGTGCACGTTGGTGCTGTCCACCTCGGTGAAATCACCCAGCCCGAAAGCCGGGTGACGGGCACGCAGGTGCAGCATGTCCCGCGTCCAGTGCAGCAGACTGCCCGCCACGCTGCGCTGCGCCTGGACGTTGACCGACTGATAGCCGTAGACCCTGTCCATGACCACCGGCAGGTACAGGCGGCCGGGGTCGGCGCCGGAGAACCCGGCGTTGTGGTCGGCGCTCCACTGCATGGGCGTGCGGACCGCGTCCCGGTCGGCGAGCCAGATGTTGTCGCCCATGCCGATCTCGTCGCCGTAGTACAGCACGGGGGAGCCGGGCAGGGACAGCAGCAGGGCGTTGACGAGTTCCAGCCGGGCCCGGTCGCCTCCCAGCAGCGGCGCCAGCCGGCGGCGGATACCGACGTTGGCGCGCATCCGCGGATCGCCGGCGTACTGGGCGTACATGTAGGCGCGGTCCTCGTCGCTGACCATCTCCAGGGTCAGTTCGTCGTGGTTGCGCAGGAAGATGCCCCACTGGCAGCCGTCGGGGATGGCGGGGGTCTGGGCGAGGACCTCGGAGATGGGGTAGCGCGACTCGCGGCCCAGCGCCATGAAGATCCGCGGCATGAGCGGGAAGTGGAACGCCATGTGGCACTCGTCGCCGCCGGTGGAGGCGTCCCCGAAGTACTCCACCACGTCGGCGGGCCACTGGTTGGCCTCCGCCAGCAGCACCCGGTCGGTGTACTCGTCGTCCACGACCTTGCGGCACAGCTTGAGGAAGGCGTGCGTGCGCGGCAGGTTCTCGCAGTTGGTGCCCTCCTCGGCGAACAGGTAGGGCACCGCGTCCAGGCGCAGTCCGTCCACGCCCAGGTCCAGCCAGAACCGCAGGACGTCGAGCATGGCCTCCTGCACTCGGGGGTTGTCGTAGTTGAGGTCGGGCTGGTGGTGGAAGAAGCGGTGCCAGTAGTACTGGCCGCGCACGGTGTCGTAGGACCAGTTGGAGGACTCGGTGTCGACGAAGATGATCCGGGCGTCCGGGTAGCCGCTGTCGTCGTCGGCCCACATGTAGAAGTCGCCGTAGGGGCCGGTGGGATCGCTCCGGGACTGCACGAACCACGGGTGCTCGTCGGAGGTGTGGTTGAGGACCATGTCGATCATGACGCGGATGCCGCGCCGGTGGGCCTCGTCCAGGAACGTCACGAAGTCGGCGACCGTGCCGAACTCCGGCAGCACCTGGCGGAAGTCGCTGATGTCGTAGCCGCCGTCGCGCAGCGGCGAGGCGTAGAAGGGGGGCACCCACAGGCAGTCCACCCCCAGCCACTGCAGATAGTCCAGGCGTGCGGTCAGCCCCGCCAGGTCACCGGTGCCGTTGCCGTCGCAGTCCTGGAACGCCCGCAGGAGCACCTCGTAGAAGACGGCCCGCTTGAACCACTGCGGATCGGCCTGGACCGGCCGGGCCCGCCCGGACGCCTGCGCCGGACGCGGCCCCGGCACGAAAGCGCCAGTGGCACCAGTGGCGGCAGTGCCGGGAGTGGCGGCAGTGCCGGGGGTGGCGGGTGTGCCGGGGGTGGCGGGGGTCATGGGCGCACCACCTGGGCGATGTGCGCGACCTGCCGGTGGGGGTCCAGTTTCACGTACGCCGCCCGCCCCCAGGTGTACTGCTCGCCGCCGACCTCGTCGGACACCGTGAACGAGGGGGTGTCGCCGGCCAGGCCGAGCAGGGTGGGATCCCAGCTCACGGTCGCCTCCTGGGTCTGATACGGATCGAGGGTGACCACGACGAGCACGGTGTCGTCGCCGGCCGCGTCCCGTTTGGAGTAGGCGATCACCGCGTCGTTGTCGGTGGGGTGGAAGTGCAGGTCGCGCAGCTGCTGCAGCGCCGGATGCGCACGGCGCACCGCGTTGAGCCGGCTGATCCACGGCTCCAGCGAGCGGCCCTGGGCCAGCGCGGCGGCGAAGTCACGGGCGTAGAGCTGGTACTTCTCCGAGTCCCGGTACTCCTCACCGCCCTCGCGCAGCACCTGGTTCTCATACAGCTCGAAACCGGCGTACACGCCCCAGGCCGGCGACAGTGTCGCGGCGAGCGCGGCACGGATCGCGAACGCGGCGGGCCCGCCGTGCTGCAGATGCGCGGGCAGGATGTCGGGAGTGTTGACGAACAGGTTCGGGCGGGCCTCGTCGGCGTGGGCGACCAGCTCCCGCCCGAACGCGGTCAGCTCCTGCTTGCTCGTGCGCCAGGTGAAGTAGGTGTAGGACTGGCTGAAACCGAGCCGGGCCAGCCCGTACAGACGGGCCGGGCGGGTGAAGGCCTCGGCGAGGAAGAGGACGTCGGGCGCCGTCCGCTTCACCTCGCCGATGAGCCAGTGCCACAAGCCGGGCGGCTTGGTGTGGGGGTTGTCGACACGGAAGATCCGCACCCCGTGCGCGACCCAGTGCCGCACCACCCGCAGGACCTGCGCATACAGCCCGTCGCGGTCGTTGTCGAAGTTGAGGGGATAGATGTCCTCGTACCGCTTGGGCGGGTTCTCCGCATACGCGATCGAGCCGTCGGGGCGGGTGGTGAACCACTGCGGGTGCTCACGCACCCACGGGTGGTCGGGGGCGCACTGCAGCGCCAGATCCAGCGCCACCTCCAGACCCAGCTGCCCGGCCCGCTCCACGAAGGCGTCGAAGTCGGCGAGGGTGCCCAGCTCGGGGTGGACGGCGTCGTGCCCGCCGGCCGCCGACCCGATCGCCCAGGGCGAGCCGACGTCCCCCTCGGCCGCGACGACCGCGTTGTTGCGTCCCTTGCGGTTGACCTGCCCGATGGGATGGACCGGCGGCAGGTAGACGACGTCGAAACCCATCCGCGCCACCCGCTCCAGCTCGGCGGCGGCGGTGGCGAACGTGCCGTGCACCGCCGCGCCCGCGGCGTCCCGGCCGCCGGTGGAACGGGGGAAGAACTCATACCAGGACCCGAACGCCGCCCGCCGCCGCTCCACCCGGATCCGCTGCTCGGGGCCGCGGGTGACGAACTCGCGCACCGGATGCTCCCGCATCGCCCGGCGCACCGGCGGCGACAGCGCCGGCTCCAGCCGTTCAGCCAGCACCAGCCCCGCATCACGCAGCCGCCCGGCCGCCGCCCGCAGCTCCGGGCGCAGCGGATGCCCGGGGCGACGCGCGGCCCGCTCCAGCAGCCGCGCCCCGCTCTCCAGATCGGCGGCCAGCTCGGCCGGGTGCTGCCCCGCCCCCGCCTTCGCCTCGATCAGCCGGCACCAGGTGGCCCAGGGATCACCCCAGCCCTCCACCCTGAACGTCCACAGCCCCTCCTCGTCCGGCTCGATCACCCCCTGCCAGCGGTCCGTGCCCGCACCGGCCGGCGTCATCGGCGTCCGCCGCCCCCGCGCATCGCCCGGACCCTGCCAGACGATCGTGGCGGCGACCGCCTCGTGCCCCTCACGCCACACCGTGGCCGTGACGGGCACCAGTTCACCGACCACGGCCTTGCTCGGGTACCGGCCCCGGGCCACCACCGGCGCAACCTCCTCGACGGCGATTCTCCTCATACGCGTCCCCTCCCTCTGTCTTTCCTGCACCCCGGCCCACCCGCCCCGAGGACCGGACCGGCCCCCACAGCCCACCCCCCCGCAGCCGCCCCGACGGGGGCCGCGTCGGGGCGGCTGCGTCGGGGGGGCCACCCCTTTTCAGGGGCGCCCGGATCCGCGCCCGGACCCCCTGGCGAGGCCACGCCACCGCACGGCCTGCCCGGCGCCCCCTCCCGCCGGGCAGGCCCCACCCCCCACCCCCACCCCCCCCATCCGCGCCCCCCATCCGCGCCCGCCAGCCGCGCCCGCCAGCCGCACCAGCGGCCGGGCACACCCGCGGGCCACGACGGGTCCCTGGGGTGCGTGCCCGCGGGCTTACGGCGGTCCCTGGGGTGTGCGGCGCTCTCAGCGGCTGTCCGGGCCGATGACCCAGTGCTCGCGGGTGACCAGCCGGTGGTCGTAACGCGGCTCGATCAGCGTGGCCAGCTCCTTGTCCGCGGCGAGGAACTCGGGGGAGTCCAACGCCGCGGCGAGCGCGTCGGTGCTGTCGAACCACAGCTGGTGGGCGGCGTCCAGCACGGCCTCGCCGATGCCGTAGGCGCCGTCACGGGTGTGGCCCTGCACATGGCCGCGCAGCCCGGGCACCTCGAGCAGCAGCTCGGCGTAGCGGCCCAGACTGCGCTCGCGGAACTCGGCCAGACCAAGGCCCTGGCGGCGCTTGACCAGGCGCAGCAGCTTCACACCCGCGCCACGGCCCTCGTGCACGGGCGGCTCGCGCAGCACGTGCGCGTCGGTGTCCAGCACGACGGTGCGCCAGAACGCCGCCCAGCGCGGCTCGTCCAGCCGGGCGCCCTGCAAGAACTCCTCCGTCTGCAGGGAGGCGAGCTGCTCCTCCTCGTTGGCCAGCCAGATCTCGGCCACGCCGCTCCACAGCGGCTCACCGTCCTCGCTGCCGAACGGGATCCGCGTGTCGATCATGTACTTCCTGATCTGCGGGATCTTGCTGGCGTACCGGACGGCGTGCACCTCGAGCCAGTACCGCTGGAATTCCTCTTCGGACATGCCCGGCTTGGGCGCGGCGAAGATCAGCTGATGAATCATTGTCCGCTCCAGGGAGAAGAAAAAGAAAGGGACAGGCAGGACAGGACAGTCGTGCCGTTCTCGGGCGCGTGCGGGAATGCGCGGGTCAGACCGTGCGGGAATGCGCGGGTCAGACCGTGTGGGAATGCGCGGGTCAGACCGTGTGGGAATGCGCGGGTCAGACCGTGTGGGAATGCGCGGGTCAGACCGTGTGGGAATGCGCGGGTCAGACCTTGTACCGCTTGACGACGTCCTCGGCGAAGCCGACGTAGTCCCGCAGCGGCCAGACCTCCTCGAATTCCAGGTATTCACGCATGGGGAGACGGCCCAGGGCGGTCCGGTCCAGTTCCTCGGCGTCGGGGGAGTCGATGATCGCGATGACACGCTTTTGCGCGGCGACCTTCCAGATCCCCACGCAGAAACCGGAATCGACGGTCTCCTGGGCGTGTTCGGCCTCCTCGGCCTCGATCTCCCACAGCTCGTCGAGGCTGATCCGCCCCTCGTGCTTCCACTTCATCTGGACGTAGAACAGCATCTGTTTCTCCGATCGAAACGAGACGTCTTCACGACGAAGACGCTTTCGGACAGGGCACCTTTCGGACAGGTCGCCTCTCGGGCGGAGCGTCTTTCAGGCGGTGCCCCGGTGCGCCGGGTGAGCGGTCATGCCGGGACGGACAGCAGGCGATCGCCCAGGCGGTGGTGCAGGCGGCGGGCGAGCCGGTATCCGTGGGCGACGGAGGCGAGGGTGACGTGGTGGTGCCAGCCGCGAAAGGAGCGGCCCTCGAAGTGCCGCAGTCCCACGCCCTCGGTCAGCTCGGGCAGGTCACCGTCGAGACGGCGGGTGGTGCGCAGCAGCGCGGCGAGTTCGGCGGTGCCGAAGGCCACCAGGTCGGTCAGCCACACCGTGCCCGGCCGCAGCGAGCCGGCCGGCCACTCGGCCAGCACCCGGCGTGAGCGGCGGTGGATCCGGCCGTGGCTGATACCGACCGCGCTGTGCCCGGGGACGGTGGTGGTGACATAGCGGGCCCGGGTGGGCCGGCCCTGGGGGTGCTCGCGTAGCGACAGCGTCGTACGGCCCTGGCGGGCGGCGAGCGCGGCGAGCCGGCCCACGGTGGAGCGGGGCTCGCCGGTGCCGGCGACGGGCGTGGAGGGCGGCACCTGCACCAGGTAGGACAGGTTGCGTTCCTCCAGCCCGCCCAGCAGCGGCTGGACGTCACGCTCGTTGTCCACCTGCACGATCACCGGCGCGGGCGGCAGGTTCCACACGTCGACCATCTCGTCCAGGGCGTCCAGCAGATACTGCCAGTCCGGCCGGGACCGCTCGTGCTGCGGCACCCGCGCCTTGGCCCGGCGGTGCCCCTCCCGGTTCCAGCTCGGCGGTATCACCAGCCGCCAGTTGGCCGCGCTGATGCCGTCCTCACCGACGAGGAACACCCCCAGCGCCCGCTGGCAGTTGAGGACCCTGCCCTCGGAGGAGGCGTACTGGCGGGCGACGGCCACCGATCCGTCGCCGTTCTTGGGAAAGGCGACCTCCTGCACCACCCACGCCTTCGGGCGCAGGACGCGGTCCATACGCCGGGCCAGGGCCTGGCGCACCGAACTCCATTCCCACGGACTCTGGTTCACGAATTGCTGCAGAGACTGGATGGAGTCGGTGCCCGGCGCGAGGTCGGCGATACGCCGGATGGACTTCCGCCCGGGTACGCTGAGCAGCCCCCGCGCGTATACTTCACCCCAACGCCTCTGGTCCGAGCGTGTCATCGAACTGAAAACGTCCCGGCAGAACTCCGAAAACCGTGGAACGCTCGGCAGGTCCATCGCATCTGGTCCGGCATGGGGGGCGGGCATTGTTCCTCCGTATCGCTGCGACCCGACAAGATCTGGTGCGGCATCGATCCGCTCCGTCGCTCCTCTCGCACATTTCCCGGGGCGAGGAGACAGGAGCCGGACTGTTTTGTGTCCGTGCTGTTCCTGCCGTCGGATTCATACTGGCGAAAAGGAGTTCGGGCGCGCCAGCGCGCCGGAGTACTACGTCGAATATGCCGTACGACATCGTGACCTGCTCGAAAACGGGTGCGACATCGTGATTTCCGGCTTTGCCGGCCGCCGGGAGTGTGCATGAGAACGCGCCACGCCCGCCCGCCCCACCAGGGAGAGGGGACCCTCCCGCCAGGGGGAGAGGGCCGCCCCGCCGTCAGGGGTGGGGAGCGTCCCAGGGGGTGGGGAGCGTCCGTCAGGGGGAGAAGGGGACCGTCCCCAGGGGGTGGGGGTCGTCCCGTCAGGGGGCGGGGGGTGTCCCGTCCGCCCCGGCGGGGTCAGAAGGCGGGCTGGGGCGGGGCGAGTTGGCTGACCACGGAGACGAAGTGCGCGGCCAGGGTGTTGCGGCTGTCGGCGGGCCGGACGACGGCGATGCGCAGGGGCTCGGCGTCGGCCAGCGGCAGCCAGGTCAGGTCGGGGCGGGGAAAGCAGTCGGCCATGGCGCGGGGCACGATGCAGATACCGAGACCGGCGGCGACGTATTCGAGGAGTTCCTCGGCGTTGTCGGCCTCCGGGCCCGGCCGGGGCCCGCCGTCGGGGGGCAGGGGGATCTCGGCCCACCGGTTGACCCACTCCACCTGCAGGCGGCGGGCGCGCGGGACGACCTCGCCGCGCAGGTCGGCCGTCCGCACCCGGTCCCGGCCGGCCAGCCGGTGGGTGGCGCACACCCCGACCACCCGGGGTTCGTGGGCGACGACCTCGGTGACCAGCCCGGTGGTGTCGGCCGGCAGCCAGACGAAAGCGACGTCGACGAGTCCCTGGTGCAGGGCCTCCACCTCACCGCCCCAGCCGAACTGCTCGGGCTTGACGACGACGTCGGGGAAGCGGGCGGCGAAGGCGCTCTCGGCGCGGGCGGCGAGCAGAGCGGCGCCGGTGACGTCGTAGCCGACCCGGAGGACGAGTGCCTCGGCCGCGGCGGCGGTGCGGGCCGCGCGCTGGGCCGACTCCCAGGCCGACAGCAGCTGCCGGGCCGGTTCCAGGAACGCCGAGCCGGCGGCGGTGAGCTGGACGTCGCGGCTGCCGCGCCGGAACAGCAGGGTGCCCAGGTCGTCCTCCAGCTGCCGGATCTGGCGGCTGATCGCCGGCTGGGAGACACCCAGGCGCACCGCGGCGAGACTGAAACTCATCTCCTCGGCCACGGTGACGAAGTACCGCATCGTCCGTGTCCTGACGTCCATGACGGGCCCCCGGGTCGGCGTGGAACTCCAGCTATAGCAGGAAGACATGACAGACGCCGGTGCCGCACCCGCGCGAGGACGCAGCCGCGCGCCCACTTCGTGAGGTCCCCACCCCCCGGGCCCACCCCCCGGCCCGCCCCACGCCCCCGCCGGCCGCGCGCCGCACACCGGCCCCACCCCCGGTCGCACACCGGCCCCACCACCGGGCCGCGCACTGACCGCACACCGGCCCCACCCCCGGTCGCACACCGGCCACACCCCCCGGTCGCACACCGGCCCCACCCCCGGTCGCACACCGGCCGCACCCCCGGGCCGCACACCGGCCCCCCGCCCTACCCTCGGCCGCTCCCCATACCGGCCCTCGCCCCGGCTGCCCCCCCGGTTCCGCTCCGGGCCGGTGACCGACGGGCGTGCAGGCAAGCAGCGCGAAGAGGGATGGGGGAGGGGGAGGAAGAGCGGGGGTGGGGAATGAGGGGGAGGGTGGTTGGCGGGGATGACAGCGGGGGGCCGCCCCACGCGCTGTGGCGTGGGGCGGCCCCCCTTTTTTTTGTGCGGTGCGGCGGTGCGGTGGTGCGGCATCCGGCACCGGCCGGCCCCCTGTCATCGGGGGCGCCCGCCGGCCGCCGGGCGCGGTCCCCCTTTCGCGTGACGGAGAAGCGGGGGTCAGAGGCGGAACAGTCCGGGATCGGCCACGACGACGTCCAGCAGCATGGGGCCGTCGGCGCTGAGCGCGCCCTTGAGGGCGTCACGCAGCTGCTGCGGCGTCTCGATGCGTTCGGCGGGGCAGCCGAAGCCACGCGCGAGCTGGGCCATGTCGACGTCGCTGAGGTCCCATCCGGCCTGCCAGGCGTTCTGCGCGCCCTGGTCGAGGTAGTACTTCAGCGACAGGTAGCCGGAGTTGTTCGGGATGACGAAGGTGACGGGCAGGTTGTACTTGGCCGCCGTCCACAGCGCGTGCAGCGTGTACTGGGCCGAGCCCTCGCCGGTGACGACGACGACCCGCTGGTCGGGGCGGGCCAGGGCGTAGCCGACACCGCCGGCGAAGGGGAAACCGAGGGCGCCGCTGGCGGTGGCGAAGTAGCCGTTGTCGGGGCCCAGCGGGATCTGCTCGTGGAAGTCGGCCCGGGCGATGGGCAGTTCCTCGAACAGCTGGGCGTCCTCGGGCAGTTCCTGGGCCAGCAGGTGGAAGAGGTAGGCCTGGGTGAGCGGCGTGGACGGCTCGGGCACCGCCACCTCGGGCCGGGCGACGGTGAACGCGCTGCGCCGGCCCTCCTCGGCGAGCGGGACGAGGTCGCGGACGGCCCTGGCCGGCGGGCAGATCACGGCGGTGCCGGCCATCGACCAGGCCGCGGCGGTGGGGTCGTCGGTGACGTGGATGACGCGGGTGTTCTCCGGCAGGGCGGGCTGGTCGCTCTCGTCGAGCGGGGCGGGGCTGGTGGAGAACAGGTCGGCGGTGGTGAACAGGGTGAAGGCGGGGCTGCCCAGCACGACGACCACGTCGTGTTCGGCCAGCCGCTGGTTGATCAGCTCGGGCATCGGGGCCAGGACGCCGCCGAAGAGGGGGTGGGTCTCGGGGAAGCTGCCGCGCGGCCACACGGGGCTGCCGTAGACGGTGGCGTTCAGCTTCTCCGCCAGCCGTACCAGCTCCCGGCGCGCGCCGCCCTTCTCCACGCCGGGGCCGGCGACCAGCGCGGGCCGCTGGGCGCCGTTGAGGGCGGCGGCGATCTCCTGGACGACCGCCGGGTCGGGCACGACGGCGCTGCGCACGGTGCGGGGCTTGAGCGGGGTGGGGGAGGCGGGGCGGATCCAGTCGTCCTCGGGAACGGCGACGAACACCGGGCCGGCCGGTTCCTGCCGGGCGATGTGGTAGGCCTTCTCCAGCAGGGCGGGGACGTCCTGCGGACGCGCCGGCTCGGCGGACCACTTGATGTAGGGCCGGGGCAGGGAGGGGGCCTCGGTGGCGTTGAGGAACGGCTCGCCCAGCAGCAGCTTGCGGGCCTGCTGGCCGCCGACGATGACCATCGGGGTGTGGGCGCTGGCGGCGGTGTAGACCGACCCCATCGCGTTGCCCAGCCCGGGCCCGCCGTTGATCATCACCAGTGAGGGGCGGCCGGTGGCCTGCGCGTAGCCGTCGGCCATGCCGACGACGGTGGCCTCCTGCAGCCCGGTCACGAAGGTGAAGTCCGCGGGCCAGTCGTCGAACAGCTTCATCTCGGTGTGACTGGGATTGCTGAAGATGGTGGTCAGTTCCAGATCCCGTAAGAGATCCAGCGTCGCGTCCCGCACGGTGCGAAAGCTCGTCTGCTCCTGGGTCACGGTCAACACACTCCTGCTCGGTCGTCGTCGAAAAGATCGGTCGTCGTCGAAAAGAAGGGCGCGAGGGAACGGTGTCGCGCTCTGAGCGCCCGCCCCAGGCAGGCGTCGACATGTGGTGGTGGCCAGTTGGAAGCCTCGGCCCCGCCGCGGGGAGCGGACAAGGAAACGGGCCCTCGACCGGGATACTTCGTCACCTGCACCCCGGCCGGGGCGGGCGACTTAACGACCTGACGGCCCGTGCCGTGCCATGCCGTGCCCGGTGCCGGGCCGCGTCCCTAGAGTCGGGGCGGTGAGGCCGGGAAAAGAGGCGGGCAAGCCCCGCCAAGCCCCGGAAAGCCGCCGAAACCCTCGCTGTTTCTTCCTCCCGTGCCTTTTTTCAGCCCCCGTTCACCCCGCAAGCGGCCGTGCCCCGCCTCGTGCGCGCAGCCGGCCGCAGGAATTCCGGAAAGGGAAAAGAGCGCATGGACAATCCCGTCGCGGTGATGGGCCTCGTCCCCGTCCGGCCGGGCCGCTACCCGCAGGCCGAACAGATCCTGCTGGCGCTGGCGCAGCGCGCACGAGAGGAGGACGGCTGCCTGGCCTTCCACGTCCACCAGGACATGCAGGACCCCAACCTCCTGGTCTTCCACGAGATCTGGCAGTCCCTCACCCACCTGCACACCCATCTGGGCAGGGAGGAGCCGAAGCAGGCCACCACCGCCCTGCAAGACCTCGCGGAACGCGCCATCGACACCCACGTCATGCACGTCAAAAGCCCCCGCCCCCGCCCCTGAACCGGGCACGGGCCACCACCCAGCGAAAGGGCCGCCCCCATGAGCAGCACCCAGCGCACGCGGCAGGTCGTCGAGAAGTACTTCACCGACCTGGAGCGAGGTGACCTGCCGGCGGCGCTCGCGGCACTGTCACCCGACATCGAGTTCGAACTCCCCCTGGACCAGTGGAACAAGGTCATCCCCTACCTGGGCCGGCACGTCGGCGTCGCCGCCGTGCAGCGCGCCTTCGAGATCCGCGCCCAGACGACCGAGATCCTCGACTACGCGCTGCGGGACCTGCGTGCCGAAGCGGACACCGCGATCGCGATCGTCTACACCAAGGCGGCACACACCCGCACCCGCGAGGAGTTCGAGATCGAGGACGCCCACACCCTCGTCGTCGACGACAGCGGCCACATCGTGCGCTGGAAGGCCTACTTCGACCCCAACGGCGAGATCGCGGCCTTCACCAAGGACCGCGAGGAGCGGCTGGTGGCCGCGGCGTGGGCCGGCGACACCGAGCTGGCCGCCGAACTGCTGGGCCACGGCGCCCACGTCGACCACCGCGACGCCGCCAGCGGCCTGACCCCCCTGATGATCGCCGCCGGCCGCGGCGACGCCGCCCTGGTCCGCCTCCTGCTGGACGCCGGCGCCGACGTCTGGAACACCGACAGCGGCGCCGGCGCCACCGCCCTGCACAAGGCCTGCCAGGGCGGCAGCCTGGACGTGGTCCGAGCCCTGGTCGAGGCCGGGGCGTTCCTCGACGCCGTCGCCGCGACCACCGGGCACACCCCGGTGATGGACGCGGTGTGGTTCAAGTACCCGGAGCTGGCCAAGTACCTCGTCGACCAGGGCGCCGGGCTGAACCTGAGCACCCACTACGGCTTCTCCCTGCAGCAGCACTTCGACTACGAGCTGAACGTCAACGCCGTCGGCAAGGAAGACCTCCTGCGCGCCGAGCGCTACCTCAGCGACCGCAAGGCCGCCGACGCGGCCGCCGCCGAGGCCCAGCAGCTGATGGCCGCCGTCACCACCGGCGACACCGACCGCGTACGCACCCTGCTCGCCCAGGGCGCCACCGTCGACGAGCGGTTCCCCGTGGTCAACGGATTCAACGACGCCCACACCCCGCTGCTGGTCGCCGCCCGCGACGGCCACACCGACATCGTGCGGCTGCTCCTGGAGGCCGGCGCGGACGTCAACGCCACCGAACCGACGTTCGGCGCGGTCCCGCTGCACAAGGCCGTCTACAACGGGCACGCCGCCTCCACCCGCATCATCGCCGCCTGGCCCGGCGTCGACCTCGACTTCCAGGGCGCCACCAACGGCTACACCCCGCTGCACGACGCCCTGTGGCACGGCTACGAGGAATGCTCCCTGGCCGTACTGGAGGCCGGGGCCCGCCTGGACCTGGTCGGCCACGACGGCAAGAGGCCGCTGGACCTGGCGGTGGAGGTGTTCGGGCCCGAGCACCGCGTGACCAAGTCCCTCCGCGCCAGGCTCGCCTGACCCCCCACCCACACCCCCACCCCCGCTTCACGCCCCCTCTCGCCCCCCGGCGCGCGCCGCGGGGGCCGACCGCTCCGCCACGGGAGAAGACGACACCACCATGGCCCACACCGCCGACCACCCCGACACCAGCGGCGACATCGCCACCGTACGGGCGTTCCTGACCCACCTGGAGCAGGGCGACATCGACTCCTGGATCAGCCTCTTCGACGACGACGCCGAACAGATCTACCCCTACGGCACGAAGATGTTCCCCGCCCGCATCAAGGGCAAGGACGCCATCCACGCCCGCTGGGCCGCCCTGCCCGGCATGTTCCGCAGCATGCGCTTCCCGGTGCGGGAGATCTTCACCGGCGGCGACGGCGTGGTGTGCCGGTTCGACGGCGAACTGGTCAAACGCGACGGCAGCACCTACCGCAACAGCTACATCGGCATCTTCCGCTTCACCGCGCAGGGCAAGGTCCGCGAGTACTGGGAGTACTTCGACCCGATCGAAGCCGGCCAGGCCTTCGCACTGGCCGACATCACCTACCGGCCCTCCTGAAAGAGCCCCGCCATGACGCTGGACAGAGCTCCGCTGTGACGCTGGACAGAGCCCCGCTGGGACGCTGGAAGGAGCCCTTGCCGTGAAGGCTGTCGTCATGGCCGGAGGCGAGGGAACCCGGCTGCGCCCCCTCACCTCCGGCCTGCCCAAACCCCTGCTCCCCGTCGCCAACCGGCCCATCATGGAGCATGTGCTGCGCCTGCTCGGGCGCCACCACCTCCAGCAGACCGTCGTGACGGTGCAGTTCCTCGCCCAGCTCGTGGAGAACCGCTTCGGCACCGGCGAAGAGCTGGGCATGGACCTCTCCTACGTGCACGAGGAACAGCCGCTGGGCACCGCCGGCAGCGTCAAGAACGCCGAAGCCCACCTCAAGGACGACGCCTTCCTCGTCATCTCCGGTGACGCGCTGACCGACATCGACCTGAGCGCCCTCATCTCCTTCCACCGGCGCAAGAAGGCCATGGTCACCGTCTGCCTGGCCCGCGTCCGCCATCCGCTGGACTTCGGGATCACCCTCCTCGACGGGGACGGCCGCGTCGAACGGTTCCTCGAAAAACCCACCTGGGGCCAGGTGTTCTCCGACACCGTCAACACCGGCATCTACGTCATGGAACCCGAGGTGCTGCACTACATCACCCCCGGCGAACCGGTGGACTGGTCCCACGACGTCTTCCCCCGCCTCATGGCCGAGGGCAGACCCGTCTACGGACACATCGCCGACGGCTACTGGGAGGACGTCGGCACCCTCGACAGCTACACCAGGGCCCAGAGCGACGCCCTGCAGGGCCGGGTCGCCCTCGACATCGACGGCAGCGAACACGCCCCCGGCGTGTGGATCGCCCCGAGCGCCGGCGTGCACCCCGACGCCCGCCTCCACGGCCCGCTGTGCATCGGCGCCGGCGCCACCGTGGCGGCGGGCGCCGAGATCGGCCCGCACACCGTCCTGGGCGCCCACACCGTCGTCGCCGCCGGCGCCCGCCTGGCACACACGGTCGTCCACGACCACGCCTACCTCGGCCCCCGCACCTCG
Source organism: Streptomyces sp. NPDC038200 (assembly GCF_055600785.1). Lineage (NCBI taxonomy): Bacteria > Bacillati > Actinomycetota > Actinomycetes > Kitasatosporales > Streptomycetaceae > Streptomyces > Streptomyces sp. NPDC038200. Next base: position 36,443 of record NZ_JBVJYH010000027.1, on the reverse strand, counting down.
CTGCAGGCGGGCGTGGTGGGCGCCGGCACCCAGGTGCTGCGCGGGGCCCGGATCGGCGAGGGCGCGGTCATCGGCGCCTCCTGCCGCATCGGCGAGGGCGCCGACATCGCCGCCGGGGCCCGCATCCACCCCTTCAGGACGGTCGAGGACCACGCCGTCGTCACCGGCTCCCTCATCCACCCCACCACCGCCCCCGCCAGGCTGTTCGGCCACGACGGGGTGTCGGGGCTGCTCAACGTCGAGATCACCCCGGAACGGGCCCTGCGCCTGGCCGCCGCGTTCGCCACCACCCTGCCCCCAGGCGCCGAGGTCACCCTCGCCCGCGACCACTCCGCCGGCGCCCGCATGCTGACACCCGCCCTGGCCAGCGCCCTGCAGGCCGGCGCCGTCCACGTCAGCGACCTGGCCCACGTCCCCCTGCCCCTGGCCCGCCGGCACACCGCCCACCACAGCGACGGCGGCATCATGGTGCGCACCACACCCGACGCCCCCGACAGCATCGACCTGCTCTTCCTCGACTCCGGCGGCACCACGTTCTCCCCGGCCGCCCAACGCGCCCTCGAACGCGTCCACGCCCGCGGGGAGTTCCGCCACGCCCCGCCCGGCCGGCTGGGCACCCGGCACGCACCCGCCCACCTGAGCGACACCTACCTCCAGGCCCTGCACGGCGCGGTGGACCTGCGCGGCATCGCCTCCGCCGGGCTGAAGGTGGTCCTGGACGCCGCCCACGGCAGCGCCGGCCCGCTCCTGCCGGGCCTGCTGGGCCGGCTCGGCGTGGAGGCCGTCGTCCTGGGCGCCGGCCTCGACGAACACGCCGCCGCCGACACCCCCCAACGCCGCCGCAGCGCACTGACCCGCCTGGGCCGGGCGGTCGCCGACGCCCGCGCCGCGCTCGGGGCCCGCTTCGACGCGGTGGCCGAACGGCTGTGGCTGGTGGACGAGCGCGGCCGGCCCCTCGGCGACGACCGCGCACTGCTGACCTGGCTCACCCTGCTGACGGCCGAACGGCCCGGCACCCGCATCGTGCTGCCCGCCCCCCTCACCCGCGCCGCCGAACGCATCGCGGACCGGCACGACGCCACCGTGATCCGCTGCGCCACCGCCCCCTTCGACCTCGCCGACACCGTGCGGCGCGAACACGCCGACGGGGCCGGCGACGGCGCCGGCGCCTTCGTCGTCGCCCCCCTGGCCCCCACCCCCGACGCGTTCGCCGCACTGGCCCAGCTGCTGGGACTGCTGGCGCGCTCCGGGACGCAACTGAGCAAGCACGAGGCCGCGCTCCCGCGCACCCACGTCCTGCACCGGCAGGTGCCCACCGCCTGGACGGCGAAGGGAGCGGTGATGCGGGCGGTGACGCAGGAAGCGGCCCGCAGAGCGGCACAGGTGGACACCACCGACGGCATCCGCATCCTGCACCCGCACGGCTGGACACTCATCCTGCCCGACCCCCACCGGCCGGTGATGCGCCTGTGGGCGGAAGCGGACACCGCCGCCAGGGCACACACCCTCCTCCAGGACTGGCGCACACACGTGCTCCGGGCGGCGACACAGGCGGGCTGAAAGAATCCGACGACAAGTCAACAAGCCGTGCTTTCATGGGAGATGATCGCTTCGCGGGCATCACCTCGCGCACGACTCGACCCGCCCCTTTCCCCCAGTCGAAGGAACACCCATGTCCCCTGACACGGCAGCGCCGCTGGCCGGTGCCCGCGTACTGGTCGTCGGCACCGGCAAGATGGGGGTGGCGACGTCCCGGCTGGCGTCGGCCGCCGGCGCCAAGGTCACACTGGCCGGCCGGTCGGCCGCACGCCTGGCCGACATCGAGGCCCAGCTCGAGACGGTCACCGTCCACGTCGCCGACTGCGAGGACGGCGAGCAGGCCACGCACCTGGTGGAACAGGTCCAGCCCGACCACATCGCCGTCTTCGCGGGCGCCGGGCACGTCAGCTCCGCCTACGGCATCGCCACCACCGAACTCGGCGAGGCCCAGGCCTCCTTCGGCCGGTTCTGGCTCAGCTACAACCTGCTGCGGGCCGCCGCCGGCCGCCTGCCCGAGGGCGGCTCGGTCACCCTGCTGTCCGGCTCCAGCAGCACCCGCCCCTCCGAGGGCCGCGGCTTCTGGGGCGCGCTGCACGGATCGATCGACGCGCTGGGCCGCAACGCCGCCTGGGAGCTGAGCCCGCTGCGGGTCAACACCATCAGCCCCGGCGGCATCGGAGTCACCCCCATCAACCGCCAGCTGGTCCGCCACCCGGGCCGGGCCGAGGACATCGCCTCGATGGCCCTGGCCCTGATGTCCAACCCGGCGGTGACCGGCACCGTCGTCGACGTCGACGGCGGCGAATTCCTCGGCTCCTACTCGTGACCTGACCACCCCCCGCGCCCCCTCCGCCCCACGCCCACGCCGGAGAAAAAAAAGGGGGGCAGGGGGCGGCGGCACCGGCACAGAGCACCGAGGAGACCAGGGAAAGGGGCCGGCGGACATGACCGCTCGGACGGACGGCACGGCACGGCCCGCGGGCGGCGAGCGCCGCGCACTCGCCGTCCTGGCCGGCGCCCTGGCACTCGACGTCAGCGGAATGAACATCGTCAACCCCGCACTGCCCGCCATCGCCACCCACTTCCGCCTCGGCAGCGTCGGCCTGCAATGGACCATGACCTCCTACGCCGTGACGTTCGCCGGCCTGCTCCTGGTCAGCGGACGCCTGGCCGACGTCGCGGGCCGGCGCCGGCTGTTCACCGCCGGCGTCGCGGTGTTCGCCGCCGCCTCCCTGGCCGCGTCCGCGGCCCCCACCGCCGCGGTCCTGATCGCCGCCCGCGCCGCCCAGGGAGCGGGCGCGGCCCTGTCCGGCCCGGCCGCCCTGGCCCTGCTGACCGAGGTGTTCCCCGCCGGCCGCCGTCGCGAGCGGGCACTGGGCGTCTACGGCGCGGTCGGCGCGGCCAGCGCCAGCGCGGGCCTGGTCCTGGGCGGCGCCCTGGTGCAATGGCCGAGCTGGCGCGCGGTGTTCGTCGTGCAGGTCCTGCTCGCCGGCCTGCTGTGGCTGCCCGCCCGCCGCGTGCTGCCGCCCGGACACACCGCCCGGCCCGGCACGGTGGACATCCCCGGAGCCGTCGCCGTCAGCGCCGGCCTGGTCCTGACCGTGGCGGGAGTGGGCCTGGCCGGGCAGCCGGGCCGGCCCGGTCCGGCCGGACTCGGCCTGCTGGCCGCCGCGGCGGCGGTGCTCGCCGCCTTCGCCGTCCGCCAGCACCGCACGGCCGACCCCCTGCTGCCGCCCGCCCTGTTCCGCGCCGCCTCGGTCCGCGCGGCGTCCCTGACCGCGTTCCTCCAGTACGCCGCCGCCGTGGGCCTGCTGTTCTTCGCCCCCCTGTACCTGCAGGACGTGCTCGGCTACTCACCGATGGCCTCCGGCCTGGCCGTGCTGCCGATGTCCTGCGTGGTACTGGCCACCTCCCACCTGCTCACCCGGCACCTGCTGGCCCGCTTCGGCCAGCAGCCGGTACTGGTGGCCGGCCTGCTGCTGATCGCGCTCGGTATGGCCCGCTGGGCGTGGATGCCGCTCAAGGGCGCCTACCTCACCCAGATGCTGCCCGGCCTGGCGGTCATCGGCCTGGGCATCGGCCTGGTCTTCCCCGCGATGACCGCGGCGGCCCTGACCGGCGTCCCCGCCCACCGCCACGGCGTGGCCGGCGCGGTCAACGTCGTGGCCCAGCAGATCGGCTGCAGCGTCGGCGTCGTCGCTCTCGTCGTGGTCTCGGCCGCGGCCACCCCCGCCCCCACCACGGCCGGCCAGGTCACCGGCTACCACGCCGCCTACGCGGCAGCAGGCATCGCCTGCCTGGCCGGAGCACTGCTGGTCGCCCTGGAACGCACCTGGAAAGACGACGGCCACCCCACCCCCGCCCACCCCTGAGAACCAGCCACCCCACCCCACCGCCCCCTCCGCGCCGTACTCCCGGCAGACCCGCCGGCCCGGCCCGTCAGCTCCCCGCGCCCGCCCCCGGCTCCGCCCCCGTCCCCGCGCCCGCCCCCGGCTCCGCCTCCGCGCCCGGCTCCGTCCCGGTGCCGGCCTCCCGGGCGGCGAGCACGATCGCGCGGAAGGACGCGACGACCGGCCGCAGGTCGGTGCCGTGCCAGGCGGCCCACAGCCGTACCGAGGACGTCAGCCAGGGCAGCGCGCGGACGGTGACGCCGGGCGTGGTGGCACGGGTCATGCTCTGCTGCACCAGCGCACAGCCCAGGCCGGAGGCGACCAGCCCGAGCGCGGTGAGCGGCCCGGGCGCTTCCAGGCGGATGTCGGGAGTGAACCCGGCCGCGGCACAGGAGGCGACGAAGGCGTCGCGCCAGTCCGGGGCCCGGCTGTCCTCCACCGCGATCCACGCCTGCCCCTCCAGGTCACCGGGCCGGATCCGCTGCCGCCGGGCCAGGGGGTGCCCGCAGGGCAGGGCCAGCAGCAGCGGATCCTCCAGCAGCAGCGCACCGCGCAGGTCCCCATCGTCCTGCCCGGGTGCCTGCGGGACGAGCGCGATGTCCAGGCTGCGCTGGCGCAGGCCCTCGAACTGCTCGGCCGCGGGCAGGTCGTACAGGGCGACGTGGATACCGGGCCGTTCGTCGTGCAGGGTGCGCAGCGCACGGGGCAGCACGCCGGTGTGCATGGCGTCGCCGACGTAGCCCACGCACAGACCGCCCTCCTCGCCGCGGCCCAGGCGCCGGCCGAGGTTCTCCAGACGGCCGGCGTGGCGCAGCAGGGCCCGGGCCTCGGTGAGGAAGATCCGCCCGTCGGAGGTGAGCCGGATGCGCTGCTGGGTGCGCTCGAACAGCACGAGGCCGAGGTTCTTCTCCAGCTGGGCGATCTGCCGGCTCAGCGGCGACTGGGAGATGTGCAGGCGCTCGGCGGCCCGGCCGACGTGTTCCTCCTCGGCCACGGCCACGAAATAACGCAGTTGTCGCAGGTCAAGCACGTAAGACTCTCCGGGACTCAACTCTGTCCAAGTAAGTCTTGGACAGTCTGACACCTCGATCCTAGCCTCGGTGGAGCAAGAGCCGCGGAGCCGGACGAACCAACCGGAACTCCGCGAGAGGTATCACCGGAGGATTTTCTTCTCATGGGTATCAAGACCCTGCTGCCGGGCCGCCTGGGCTTCGGCACCGCCCCCCTGGGCAACATGTTCCGCGCGATCCCCGACGAGGAGGCCGCCGCCACCGTCGAGGCCGCCTGGGACGCGGGCATCCGCTACTTCGACACCGCCCCCTTCTACGGCGCGGGCCTGTCGGAGATCCGTCTCGGCGAGGTCCTGGCCGGCCGGCCGCGCGAGGACTACGTGCTCAGCACCAAGGTCGGCCGCGTCATCCTCGACGAGGCGGAGGACCCCGCCGCACGCGACCTGGGCGAGAAGGGAGGCCTGTTCGCGCACGGCCGCCCGAACAAGATGATCGACGCCTACACCGCCGACGCGACGCTGCGCTCCATCGAGGACAGCCTGCGGCGCCTGAGGACCGACCGCCTCGACATCGTGTGGGTGCACGACACGGCCCAGGACTTCCACGGCGACGACTGGCTCGCCGTCTACGAAAGCGCCCGCACCGGCGCCTTCCGCGTCCTGCAGCGCCTGCGGGACGAAGGAGTGATCAAGGCCTGGGGGCTGGGCGTGAACCGGGTGGAGCCCATCGAGCTGACCCTCGAGCTGGACGAACCGCAGCCGGACGCGTTCCTCCTCGCCGGCCGCTACACCCTCCTGGACCACGAACGGTCGCTGCAGCGCCTGCTGCCCGCCGCCGCCGCGCAGGACGTCGACATGGTCGTCGGCGGCCCCTACAGCTCCGGCATCCTCGCCGGCGGCCGGCACTTCGAGTACCAGCAGGCCCCCGCCCACGTCGTCGCCAGGGTCGAGCGGATCAAGGCCCTGGCCGCCAGGCACGCGGTGAGCGTCAAGGCGGCCGCCCTGCAGTTCGCCCTGGCCCACCCCCAGAGCGCGGCCGTCGTGCCCGGCGCCACCCGGCCCAGCCGCATCGCCGAGGACGTCGCCGCGCTGGGCGAACGCGTACCGGCCGCCTTCTGGGACGCCCTGCGCGCAGAACACCTCATCGCCGCCGACGCCCCCACCCCCGCCGTCTGACCCGACCGACCCGAGGAACACCCGCCATGGCATCCACCACCGCCTTCATCGACCTGCCCCGCCCCGCCGACGCCGTCTGGGCGCTGATCGGCGGCTTCGGCTCGCTGCCCGACTGGCTGCCCTACATCCCCGCCGGCGAACTCGGCGAGGGCGGCCGCACCCGCAGGCTGACCGACCAGGACGGCTCCACCATCGTCGAACGCCTGCAGTCCTTCGACCACGCCGCCCGCAGCTACACCTACTCCATCGAGCAGGCCCCCTTCCCGGTCACCGGCTACCGCTCCACCCTGACCGTGCACGAGACACCCGGCGCCCCGGACACCTGCCGGGTGCAGTGGTCCGGGACGTTCACCCCGGCCGGCGTCGGCGACCGCGACGCCGAGGACCTCTTCCACGGCATCTACACCGACGGACTGGCCGCACTGGCCCGCGCCCTGCGGGCGTGACCCCCGCACCCGCCCACCGCCCGCACCGCCCGCCCCCGGGCCGGGGCGGGGGGTCAGGCGGCGGCGGGAGCCGGGCGGGCCGGGCGCCGGCGCCGGCGCGGGCGCAGCAGGTACCACTCGACGAACAGCAGGTGCAGGGCGATGGCCGACCACAGGCCGGTGGCGTTCATCTCCTCGAACACCAGGCGCTGCTTGCCGGCGTAGGTGCCGGTGAGCACATGGTTGGTGACCCACACACCGAGTTCGCCGATGATCCGGGAGGTGACGATGGTGGTGGTCATGGCGACGTTGCGCAGCATCCAGCGACGGTGGTCGTCGTAGCGATGGGCGAGGGCGGCACGCAGGCCGAGGACGGTGGTGGCCGCCCACAACGTGGCCATCGCCAGCAGAGCGGCGCGGATGCCCTGCCCGGCCGGGGTGAGCACCGCGACGGGAAAGGCCATCACCCCCGAGGGGATCACCCCGGCGAAGTAGTACACACGGCCCGTGCGGCGGTGCGCCCGCGGATGGTTCTCGCGCAGCCACGGCCACACCTGCAGCCAGGCCAGACAGATGGCGACGGCACCGGTGAGCACATGGGCGGTGAGCAAGGGGTAGTGCAGGGGGACGTCGTCGCGGGGCGGCACCCGCGACAGGTCGGGATCCATGGTGACGTAGCGGTAGGCGCCGTAGACGGCGAAGGCCAGGCAGTAGGCGGCCAGCGCGGGCAGCCACAGACGGCGCCACCAGGGTGCCTGCGCCTTGGGTGTGCCGGTGCGGTGGGCGGGAGGTGTCTCCTCGCCGACGGTGACAACCATTCGAGCACCTCATTCGTGAGCGGGGACCGCGGCCATGCTCAGCGGCCCCGCGGGGCCGCGACAAGGCCGTCCTAACGAACTGCGCAGGCACTTTCCCGGCGGCTCCGGCCGCCGCCGCCATCCCCCGGCCGACGGGCCGCACACGGCGGCCGGGCCGGAAAACGGCGGCCGGCCGCGGGCGACAACGGCCCGCGGCCGACCACACGGCACTTCGACGGCACTTCAACGGTATTTCAACGGCACGCCTCGACCGGCACCGCCGGTACCGCATCCGGCCGTCAGGGAGTCACCGAGGCGCCTTCCGGCGCCGAGGCCGCGCTCGGGGCGGCCGGCCCCGCCCCCGCGCTCCAGCCCCGCCGCGCCCCGGCCACCACGACCACACCCACCAGGCACACCAGCGCACCGACGAGGTAGGCGACGTGGTAGCCGTGCAGGACGTCGGAGACGGCGGAGGACCCGGTGGCGGCGGAGGCGACCACGACCAGGGCGGCCACACCCACGCTGGAACCGATCTGCTGCGAGGTGACGTTGACCGCACCGGCCACACCGTGCCGCTCGGCGCTCACCCCCATCAGCGAGCCCACCGTCATGGCGGGGAAGGTCAGCCCCTGCCCGATCCCGGTCAGCAGCAGGCCGGGCAGCAGATGCAGCCAGTAGTTGCCGTCGGCGGGCGTGAACATCCACGCCACCAGCGCCGCACCGATGAAGAACAGACCGATCGTCAGCGGCACCCGCGGGCCGTAGCTGCTCAGCAGACGCCCGGTCAGCAGGTTGGAGACGAAGAACAGGATGATCGACTGCGGCACGACCGCCACACCGGACTCCAGCGGCGAATAGCCCAGCACGTCCTGCATGTACAGCGGGGCGAAGAAGAGCATGCCGACCGCGGCGGTGTAGTGCACCACCGCCGCCAGCGAACTGATGCGCACCGGGACCGACCTGAACAGCGACAGCGGCAGCAGCGGGTCGGCACTGCGCCGCTCCCACCCCACGAACCCGGCCAGCAGCACGACGGCCAGCACGAGCGCCGCCAGGGTGCCGGCATCGCTCCAGCCGGCGTCGCCGCCACGGCTGACCCCCAGGACGGCCAGCACGAGCCCGGCCGTCACCAGCACCGCGCCGGGCGCGTCCAGCGGCTGCGGCCGGCGCGCGCCGTCGGGCAGCGCCGCCTTCACCCCCGACAGGACCACGACACCGAAGACGACGGAGAAGACCATCACGGCCCGCCAGCCGAAGGCGGAGGTGAGCACACCGCCCAACACCACACCGCCGCTGAAGCTGGCCGCGCCCACCGAGCCGTAGACGGCCATCGCCCGGTTGCGCTCGGGGCCTTCGGGAAAGACCTCGGCCAGCAGCGCCAGGGTGGCCGGTCCCACCAGCGCCGCCCCGATGCCCTGCAGGGCCCGGGCCACGATGAGGACCGCGGCACTGGGCGCGAGCGCACCGCCGAGCGCGGCCACGGTGAACAGCACCACGCCCACCGTGAACACCCGCCGGCGCCCCAGGACATCGGCGGCCCGGCCGCCGAAGAGCAGGAACCCCGCGAAGGTGACCGCGTAGGAGGTCATCGTCCACTGCAGGGTGGAACTGCTCAGGTCGAAATCGGTACCGATCTTGGGCAGCGCGGCGTTGAGGACGCCGAGCGCGCTGAGATCGAGCCCGAGCGCCCCGGCCAGGACGGCGAGCGCGAGACCACGACGGTGGCCCGGCCCCCGTGACGGACCATCGAGCGCACCGGGGCCGGATTGAGTAGTCAAGGGGAATCTCCCATCGGTGAATTGGCGGGCGGGCGCGCGTGAGATAAGGCGGGCGGGCGCGCGTGAGAATCGCGCCGCAAGGCCAGCCTCAGCAGTTAACCGCCGCCCGACGGAACCCGTCCAATGACTTCCGCTATAACCAACGGTTATCCCCGCAGGCGCGGCCGGGGACTTAACGAATTGCTCACCGCCCCCGCCACCGAAACCCTGCACCGCCCGGCAGCCGCGCTACGTTCTGATCACCCCGCCCCCGGCCGCGGCCCGCACCCGGCCCGGGGCGGTGCGCACAGCCGTTTCCGGTGCTGCAGGCGAGGAATCGAGGTTCCCGTGCGGATCGTGAAGAAAGAAAGCCTTCCGGTGGTACGCATCGGCGGGGAAATCGCCGCCCACATCTTCGACGGCGAACACAACGGCGGGCTCGCCTCCTCGGCGTTCATCGTCCACCTCGCCCCCGGCATGCCCGGACCGCGCCGGCACCAGCACCCCTACGAAGAGATCTTCGTCGTCGTCAGCGGACGCGTCCGCCTGGAAGCCGCCGGCACCTGGCACGAGATCACCCCGGACGAGATCGCCGTGGTCCCGGCCGGCACCCCGCACACCTTCACCAACGCCGGCACCGCGCCGGTGCGGATGGTCAACATCCACGCCGCCGGCGGCGTACGCACCGTCTTCGACCCCGACACCGACGACGACGCCTCCTACGACTACACCCACACCTCCTGACGCACCCGCACATGCGCTGCGCGGGCGGGCCGGGCCTTAAGGAGCACAACGACGATGGACCTGCAACTTTCCGGAAAGACGGCCGTGGTCACCGGAGCCGGCCGCGGCATCGGCCTGGAAATCGCCCGCGCGCTGGCCGCCGAGGGCGTCCGCGTGGTCGGCGCGGCCCGCACCCTCAGCGCCGAACTGAAGGAGATCACCGCCCACACCCTGGCGGTGGACCTGTCGGTGCCCGACGCCGCCCGCCGGCTCGCCGACTTCGCGCTCGAGGCCACCGGCCGGATCGACGTACTGGTCAACAACGTCGGCGCCCCCGACATGCGCACCGGGGGATTCCTGGCCGTCGACGACGCGGGCTGGGCCAAGGGCTTCGACACCAACTTGTTCATCGCCGTCCGCGCCACCCGGGCGATGCTGCCGAGCATCATCGAACGCCGCGGATCGGTGATCAACATCGGCAGCACCAACGGCCGGCTGCCGCTGCCGGTGGTCATCGACTACTCCGCCGCCAAGGCCGCCCTGCTCTCCTTCGCCAAGTCCCTCGCCGAGGAGTTCGGCCCCGCGGGCGTACGCGTCAACACCGTCTCCGCCGGCCCCGTCATGACCGACGCCTGGACGGGCGACGGCGGCATCGCCGACGAACTCGCCAAGCAGCAGGGCATCAGCCGCGCGGCGCTGCTGGAAGGGGTCCCGGCCATGCTGGGCCTGTCCACCGGCACCCCCACCACACCGGCCGAGATCGCCACCCTGGTCACGCTGCTGGCCTCCCGCCGCATCGACAACGTCAACGGTTCGGAATTCGTCATCGACGGCGGTCTGCTCAAGGCCGTCTGAGACCGGCCCGCTCCGCACCCGGACACCCGCCCCTCCAACCGGCTCGCCTACGAACCTAGCCAAGGAGCAAGCCATGCCAGATCTGTCCGGCAAGACCGCTCTGGTCACCGGAGCCTCCCGCGGACTGGGCCGGGCAGTGGCCCTGCGGCTCGCCCGCGACGGGGCCCGCATCGCCGTCCACTACGCGGGCAACGAGACCGGCGCCAAACAGACCGTCACCGAGATCCAGCAGGCCGGCGGCCAGGCCTTCGCCCTCGGCGCCCGCCTGGAGGAGGACGGCGCGCTCGACACCCTCTTCACGGCCCTCCAGGACCACCTCGCCGGACACGGCCTGGACATCCTGGTCAACAACGCCGGCGTGTTCACCGGCCCGTTCGAGACCACCACCCCCGAAGAGTTCGACCACGCCTTCACCGTCAACGTCCGCGCCCCGTTCTTCCTCACCCAGCGCGCCCTGCCCCTGCTGCGCGACGGCGGCCGCATCATCAACATGTCCTCCGGCGTCACCCGCCTGGCCATCCCCCAGACCCTCTACCAGATGACCAAGGGCGCCATCGACCAGCTGGGACGGTCCCTGGCCCAGCAGCTGGGACCGCGCGGCATCACCGTCAACACCGTCCAGCCCGGCGTCACCGACACCGACATGAACGCCTGGCTGCGCGACAGCCCCGAGGCGGCCGCCGGCGTGGCCGCCACCACCGCGCTGGGCCGCATCGGACAGCCCGCCGACATCGCCGACATCGTGGCGTTCCTCGCCTCCGACGACGCGCGCTGGATCACCGGCCACGCCATCGAGGCCACCGGCGGCTTCTTCCTCGGCCCGAACTAGACACCCCGCTTGGCAGATTGGAGGCACCGGCCATGACCGACGACCACGCCGCCCTCGACGACGCGGCCCTGCAGGACCTGCCCCCGGCGATCCGCAACGGGATCCCCGGCAAGGGACACCGCCGGCTGGACCAGCTCGTGGGCGAGTACGACGTCGAGAAGTTCACCTACTTCCTCGGCGGCACCCCCGACAACCCCATCCACTCCCAGCTGACCTGCCACATCCGCTGGCTGACCGAGACCGGCGGCCGGTTCATGACCGTGGAGGACAGCGGCCTGCTCCTGGGCCAGCCCTACTTCCGCCGCGGCACCCTCGGCTACGCCACCATGAACGACCGCTACGAATGGGTCACCGTCGACAACGTCACCAGCGCCCAGATGCAGTTCAAGGGCGCACCCGGCAGCGGCGGCGACGACGACATCTGGATGTCGGGGCAGTTCACCGACCCCGGCGTGCTCGGCGACGACTACATCGGCAAACACATCGCCATCCGCACCCGCATCCACTTCGCCGAACCCGGCAAGCACCTCATCGAGATGCACTTCGCCGCCCCGGGCGAACCGGAGTTCCTGGCCGACCGCATGATCTGCACCCGCCGCACCGCCTGACCCCCCCACCACCGCCGGCGACACCCCCACGGCCGGGGCCGGTCACCGGCCGCTGCACAGGGCTGAGTAAGATCAACTCGACCCATTGCACGCCCTATACGGGGGAAACAACCCATGACCAAGCGCTTTTCCGCCCTGGCCGTCACCGCGGCCGTCGCCGGCGGCTTCTTCCTCACCTCGGTGCCCGCCCACGCCGCCACCCCGGCCGGCGCGGTGACGACCAAGGCAACCATCACGTGCAACCAGCACCAGATGCGCCAGCAGATCGCCGACCTCAAGTCCAAGGCCGCCAAGCTGAAGCAGCTGGGGGAGACCGCGGCGGCCAGGAAGGCGCTCGCCGACGCGGCCGCCCTGCAGAAGCGGCTCGACGCGTGCATCAAGGCCGACGACGAAGCCAGCAAGCCGTTCCCCGGATAAGTCCGCGCACCCCGCGCCCGGCGCCGCCCCGCCCCGTCCCACGGGCGGCAGGGGCGGCGCCGCTCAACGCCGGCCGGCTGACAGCCGACGACCTGCGCGACCACGCCGGCGAGCGCCACACCAGCGCGGCCTGCGACCGGCTTCGAGGCAGAGGCACACACCGTCGGACACGACGACCTCACCCCGGAGGGAACCCCCCCACGACGGCGACGGTACGCGGGGCACGAAGCGGCGCGGGAGCGAACAGGGGCCGCCTCCCGGCGGCAGCGGACCGGTGATCGTTAAACAGGCGACAGATCACCGGCGCCGTGATTACCATGCCGGAGATGAAGACCTTCTCCTCACACGGATGGGGGGAATCGTCCGCGCAAGGTGAGTGCTGATGGCACCTCACCCCACGGACCCGATTCCGCCCCACCTGTCGATGTGGCAGCGCGTACGCGAGTACGCCGTACCACCGTCCCTGATCGAAACCGCGACCGCACGGCGTGCGGCCGGTGACTGGGCGGGCGCCTGCGCCGCCGCCCGGATCGACATCGACTTCGATCTGCGCGCCGTGCGCACCGACCACGGCACCGAAGCCCTCAGCCGCCTGCGCGGCGACCTGCGCCGGCTGGCGCCGGACCTGCTGCGCTGGCACATGCCCCGGATCGCCCCGCACGGGCGGCTCAGACCGGGCCTGACCCTCTGCCTGGCGCGCTACCCCTCGCCGGACGGCAGAACGCTGCAACTGGTGGTGCGCACACCGCCGCCCTGGGCCGACGCCGGTCAGCGGATGTCCCTGGCCCTGTGGCAGGGGCCCGGCGACACCACCGCCGCACACCACCCGCACCCGCACCCCGACCGGCGTTTCCGCCTCGACCTGCACCGGCATCTGTGGGACGGGCAGCGCAGCGGCGAACTGGCCCGGCGGTGCCCGGCCCGGCCCACACCGCCCGCGCCACCCCCCGCGCGCAGCCGTGCCGCCCAGGCCCTTGCCGGAGACGCGGATCCGGCCACCGCCCAGGATGCCTCGTGGGCGGTGGAGAACTGGGCTCTTGAGGCGGAGCTGCTGCTGCGCGCCGAGGGACGCTCCCGCGGGGCGTTCACCGTGCGGCTCGGCGCGCGCCGTCGCGCCGTACTCGAACTCGTCGCCCCCGACGACAGCCACGCCCCCACACTCAGAGCCCTGCCGCAGACACTGCCGCCGCAGGAGGTCGCCGCGCTCGCGGTACTGCCCGAGGCGGCGGCCCGGATCCCACCGGATCTGGAACTGCTCGCAGCCCGCCTGGTCACGGCCGATCGGCTGCATCCCCTCGTCGCCGCGGCGCTGGCCGGGTTCACCACCGCAGCGGACACCGGCCGGCCGGCTTGCCCGCCCGGCGACCCGCACCGGGTGCCGTGCCGGGGCGAGATCCACCGCATCGCCCTGCGGGAGGGAACACTGACCGCGATCGACCACGACCCGGCCGAACTGCGCCGCGAGGAACTGCTGGTGGCGCTCGGCGGACCGGCACTGCCCTGTCTGCGGGCGATCGACGAGGCCCACCGCACCCCGCAGGCACTGCCCGCGGTCCGCGAACGGCTCCGCCACGGCGACACCGCCGGGGCGCTGGCCGTGGTCGAAGGACTGCTCGGCCCCGCGGCACTCCTGCGGGAGGGACCGCTGCGAGAGGCACTGCAGTCGGCCGCGGCCCGCCGCATCGACCACGGACTCTTCCGCGCCGGCCTGGTCCCCGTACACCCCGCCGCCGGTGGCGGTGCGAACCCCGGCGCCCCCACCCCCGGGCGCACGCAGGCGGGCCACCGCCCCCGGCTCGACCGCCGGGTCCCTGCCGCGATGCGCCACAAACAAAGCAGCCGGGCCCGGCCCCGCACCGGCCAGCCCCGCTGACCTTCCCGCCCGGCCCGCACCCGGCCCGAGCCCGCCCGCCGCGCCGTACGGCCCGCGGCACGGGCCCTTCCGTCCTGTCCGCCCCACCCCCTTCCCAGGTGATGCCCATGACCTCCAGCACCCTCCTGCCCGCCCCCGACCAGCCCGCCCCCGCTTCCACCGACGGGCCCCCCGCCCCCGCCCCCGCCACCGCCTCCGCTTCCGTTCCGGCCTCCGCTTCCGTTGCGGCCACCGGCCGGCCCGCCCCCGTGGCTCCCGCGCCGGCCGGCGCCCAGCTCGCGCTCGCCGACGACCTCCTGGCCCTCCTGCGCACGACCACCACCGAGCCCCGCCCCGACGAACAGCTCGAAGCACTCACCGTGGCCGTCGCCGCCGACCTGCCCGTACTGCTGTGGGGCGAGCCGGGCATCGGCAAGACCGCCGCCCTGACCCAGCTCGCCGCCTCCCTCGACCTGCCGCTGACGACCGTCATCGCCAGCGTCCACGAACCCTCCGACTTCTCCGGGCTGCCCATCGTGGGCGAGGACCCCGCGGTGCAGGGCGTGCCGATGGCGCCGCCCCAGTGGGCCGTGGACCTCCTGCACGCCGGGCGGGGGCTGCTCTTCCTGGACGAACTGTCCACCGCCACCCCGGCCGTCCAGGCCGCACTGCTCAGGGTCGTCCTGGAGCGGAAGGTCGGTGCGCTGCAACTGCCGCCGGGCGTACGGATCGTGGCCGCCGCCAACCCCCGCGCGTCGGCGGCGGACGGCTGGGAACTGAGCCCGCCCCTGGCCAACCGGTTCGTGCACCTGTACTGGGTGCACGACCGGGAGGTGGTGGTGCGCGGCCTGGGCGGCATCTGGCCCCGGGCCGAGCTGCCCCGGCTCGTGCCGGAGCGGCTGCCGCAGGCGGTGGCCCACGCCCGGCGCGTGATCTGCGGCTTCCTCGAAGCCCGCCCGACGCTGATCCACCGGCTGCCGAACACCGAGACACGGCGCGGCGGCGCCTGGCCCTCACCCCGCAGCTGGCAGGCGGCCCTGACCCTGCTGGCCTTCGGCACGGCGGCAGACGTCTCCCGGGAGGTGCTGGCACTGCTGGTGCGCGGCGCGGTGGGGGACGGGCCCGGCCTGGAACTGCTCGCCCATCTGGACCGGTTGGATCTGCCGGACCCGCAGACGCTGCTGGCCGAGCCCTCCCGCGCCGAACTGCCCGCGCGGGGCGACCTGCGCCAGGCCGCGCTGGAGGCGGTGGTGGCCGCCGTCGGCGCACACCCCTCCCGGCAGCGCTGGGAGGCGGGCTGGGAGGTACTGGCCCGGGCCCTGGAAACCGGCCCCCCGGACCTGCTGGTCGGCCCGGCCGCCGCGCTCGCCGCACTGCGGCGCGAGGACTGGGAGGTACCGCGGAGCGTGGAGCGGCTGGCCAAGGTGATCGCTCTGGCCCGCCAGGCGGACCAGTCCGTGCAACGCGCCACAGCGGCCGACGCCGGGCGGGCAAGGAAGGCACGCCGATGACCGAGGCCGCCCGGCGCCCGCGCCCGCTGCCGCACCCGATGCCCCCGCCCCCGCGCCCACGCCCGGTGCGGGCCACCGTGCCGGGGCCGCCGGCCGGCTCCGGCGGGCCCCGGCACCGGCCCGGACCGCCGCTGGACACCGACAAGCTGCTGGCCGCCCGGCTGCACGCGGTGAAGGTGCGCCCCTACCTGGCCAGCGCGCTCTTCGCACTGCACGTGGTGGAGGACCCCTCGGTGCCCACGATGGCGGTGGACGCGCACTGGCGCTGCTACGTCTGTCCCGGCTTCGTGGCACGGACCGCGGTGGAGGAACTCGCCGGCGTCTGGGTCCACGAGGTCTCCCACCTGCTCCGGGACCACCACGGGCGGAGCGAGCGGTACGCCCGCGACACCGGCGAGCACGGGCCGGGCGAGCGGCTGCGGCGGAACATCGCCGCCGACTTCGAGATCAACGACGACATCTACGGCGACGGTCTGCCCCGCCCCGCCGCGGCCGTGCACCCCTCCCTGCTGCGGCTGCCCGACGGGCTGCTGATGGAGGAGTACCTGCGCACGGCGTCGATGACCGGGCCGGCCGCGGACCTGGCCTGGCTGGACTGCGGCAGCGGTGCCGACGGACAGCCCCGGCCCTGGGAGCGGGGTCCGGCCGGCGCACACGGGCTGAGCAGACAGCAGCGCGACGCGGTCCGCTTCCGCGTCGCCGAGGCCATCACAGGCCGGCCGGGCGACGCACCCGAGGGCTGGCGCCGCTGGGCGGACGAGGCGTTCCACCCGCCACAGCCGTGGCGGCAGCTGCTGGGAGCGGCACTGCGCTCCGCGGCGGCCGCGCCGGGCACGGGCGAGGACCACACCTACCGCCGCCCCTCCCGGCGTTCGGCCGCCCTTCCCGGAGTGCTGCTGCCGAGCCTGCGCCGCACCCCGCCCCGGGTCTGCGTCGTGATCGACACCTCCGGCTCGGTGAGCGACGCCGAACTGGGCAGCGCACTGCTGGAGGTGGCGGCGATCTCGCGGGCGGTGGGCGGACGGCGCGAGCTGATCTCCGTCATCTCCTGCGACGCGGCGGCCGGGGTCGCCCTCCCGCTCTGCCGCGCCGAGAACATCGAACTGATCGGCGGCGGAGGAACGGACCTGCGCTCGGGCTTCACCCGGGCGCTGAACTCCCGGCCCCGCCCGGACGTGATCGTCGCCCTCACGGACGGCCAGACGCCCTGGCCCTCCGCGCCCCCGCCCTGCCGCACGGTCGTCGGTCTCTTCCCCCGCCCCGCCCCTGCCGCGGACGAGAACGACCCCGACTACGTCCCGGACACCCCACCGCCCTGGGCACGCGTCGTCACCATCGGCTGACCTGCCCCCGGCCCCCCTGGCCGCCCCCTCCCGGATCAGGCGTTGTTGTACACGTCGACCCAGACGGTCTTTCCGCGGCCGCTGGGGGAGTTGCCCCATTCGGAGCACAGGGCGTCGACGATGACGAGCCCCCGACCGTGTTCGGCGTACTCGTTCGACTCCTCGGTCAGGGTGATCGGCGCCGGCACGGGAGGGGTGGGATCGGCGTCGCGTACTTCGAGACGGAGGTGGTCGGGATATTCGCGCAGGCGCAGATCGACGTCGCTGTCCGCATGGATGAGAGCGTTGGTGACCATCTCGGAGGTGACCAGCTGGAAGCTGTCGATCATCTCGTCCAGTCCCCACTGGTGAAGACTGTCGCTGACGAACTGGCGGGCGGCCTTGACCGCGTGCAGATCGTGCCGGTGAAAACTCATGCGCGTGATACGGCGGTGGGGGCCGGCCTGCGGCCCTTCGTAACGGGCGAGGAGCAGGGCGACGTCGTCCCGGTGCACGCCCTGCGCGCACGCCCGCTCGATGAGGTGGTCGGCGAGTCTTTCCAGGGAGACGGACGGGGGCGCCAGCAGGGTGCGCGCCCACAGGGCGGTGTCGAGCTGACGCGACTCGGTCAGGCCGTCGGTGTAGAGCATGAGCAGCGTGTCGCGGGCCAGAGCGATGTCCGTGACGGTGTACAGGGCGCCGGCGTCCACGCCCAGGGGAACGTTGGCGGGCAGCTGCAAAGTGATGACGGTGCCGTCCGCGGCACGCAGCAGGGGCGGGGGATGGCCGGCGAGCGCGGTCTCGGCGAGCCCGGTCGCCGCGTCGAAGCTGATCAGACAGCAGGTGGCCATGAGATCGGTGTCCAGTTCGCACAGCAGGCGGTTGGCGCGCGCCATGACGACGCCGGGGGAGTGGCCCTCGGTGGCGTAGGCGCGGACGGCGCTGCGCAGCTGCCCCATGACCACGGAGCTTTCGATGCTGTGGCCTTCGACGTCGCCGACGACCAACGCGATCCGGCCGCCGGGCAGGGGCACCATGTCGTACCAGTCCCCGCCCAGTCCCGCGGTGGAGGGAGCGGGCACGTAGCGGGCGGTGGTGATCATGCCCGGCACCTCGACCAGGTCACGGGGCAGCAGCTTCTTCTGCAGGCTCTCGGCCAGCGAGCGCGCGCTCTCACCCAGGCTCGCCCGCTCCAGGGCGGGGCCGAGGAGATCCATCATCATCATGGCCACCGCCCGCTCCTCGGAACTGAAGCTCCGCGGCCGGCCGAAACCGAGCGTGCAGACCCCCACCAGCCGGCTGCTGAGGACGATGGGCAGGTGGACGCTCGCCTCCAGGCCGTCGTCGACGGCGCTGGGATAGGACCGCACAAGGCCGTGGCGGTCCTCGAAGAACAGCGGGGTACGGGTCAGCAGCGCGTCGGCGTCGGGGCGCTGCGGGCCGGCCGCCGCGCCGTGCAGCAGCCTGAGGGCGACGGTGGGGTATCCGCTGTGCCCGGCCACCCACAGCCTGCCGTCCCGCAGGGTGCTGACGAGGAAGGCGCTGGCACCGAACGGTGTCATGATCCGGGCCCGGGTCACGGCCATGACGTCACCGACGCTCGCGGCCTCGTTCAGCTCGGCGGCCAGCTGGTGCACCTGGTACATGAAACTGACCTCCGTGGACCCGGGAAAGTCCGGCAGGCCCCATCCGGTGTTGGCACTGCCCACCGGCCGTGGCGTGCGCCGGTACAGCGGCAGCAGGGCCGGCTTGATACCCGGGCGCATGTCGACCGCCCTGCCGGCCATGGACTGCAGGGCCCGGCCGAGGGCTTCGGCCCTGTCCTTCAGCCAGGCCACCTCCCGGGTGTGCAGGAAACGGGTGCGCGGCGGAACCCAGACGAACGTGAGAACGCCGATCCGGCCGCTCGCGAGGTCGAGGGGCAGGGCCACCACCGAATACGGGAAAGGAATGCGGCTGGCGAGCCTCAGGTCGAGACAGGCGGGCGTGGGAAAACCGGCCACGGCCATGTCCCCCGTCCGGAACGCGGCCGCCGTGGCGTAAGGGGCGTCGACGTCCAGCCGCTCCGGCATGGTGAAGATCGCCGGCTGCGCGCCGCCGATGACCACACTGCGCAGGGTCCGGCCGTCGTCCGACAGCAGATAGGCCAGGCCCGTGTTCGCCCCCAGTTCCTCGATCACGTCCTGCAAGGTGACGGCGAGCGCGGTGTCACGGTGCAGGGTTCCGTGGGCGTCCCTGTGGTCTGTCATGGCCGTGCCCCCGGTCGAGCACCCGTCTGAGACAGGGGTGAGGCGGAATGTCAGGCACTGTTCCTCCCATGCTCCTCCCGCCGCGGAACGGTCGCATCCGCCTGGCCCGCCCGCGGCCCGCCCCCGGAGACGCTCCGCGGCACCGGGGGCGGGCCGGGCGCTACGGGAACACCGGCGCGGGCGCACCGGCACCGCAGGCCCAGTCGGGCGGGACGACGAGCACGGGCGCCGCCGCCTTGCGCAGGCAGGACCGGTCGGCCGGGACACGCAGCCAGGCGAACGCCCGCCGATAGCGCAGGTTGACCACCAGCAGGTCCTGCGGGCCGTGGGCCAGGTTCGCCAGGACCGGTCCCAGAAGGCCTCTTTCCACCCGGTGCTCCACCGGCAGGCCGCCCGGCAGGCCGGCGCGCTCGCAGGCGGCATCGAGCATGTGCCGAGCCGATGCCTTCTGGGACGCGTCCAGTTCGGGACAGGGATAGGCGCGCTCGGCGACGTCGCCCCCGAAGGGACTCCACACCGTGACGGCGACGAGGACGGCACGACGCCGGCGGGCCTCCTCGGCTGCGCACCGCAGCGTCACCACGCCTCCCCTCAGGTCGTCGACACCGACGATGACACGCCGGTGCTGGTCGTTTCGTTCGTTTCGCATGACACTCCCGCTTCACCGCTGGTCGGGCTCGGAACGTTGCCGTCACGACGCTAGGAGCGCGGCCTGCCGCGCGGGGTCCCCCGCCCGCGGGAACGGGTGGATGACGGCCCTGTCGTCCGCCGGGCGGCAGCGGCAGGCGGCGCCGGACGACGCTGCACCCGCCCCGGGGGTGAGGGATGATCGGAGAACCCCTGCGCACACCCCGGACCGGTGAGGAACGCCGGCCCCGCCCGCCGGTGAACTGCCGCGCCCCGGCAGGAGAAGACGAGCGGGCCGGGCCGGCGACGAGCACCGCCGGGGCCGGGTCGGGGACGAGCACGGCCGGGGCCGGGTCGGGGACGAGCACGGCCGGGGGCGGGTCGGGGACGAGCACGGCCGGGGGCCGCCGGGCGGCACGGCACCGCGGGGCCGCCGAACGCGAAAGGTGCACGGGCATGTCGGACGCCACGCCGCAGTACGGCAGCGGTGCGGAACACCGGCCCGCACCCGCCCCCGGTCCGGCGGGTGCGGGAACGGGTCCGGCCGGACCGGAGCCAGGACCGGCGGGGTCGGCGGAGGTGGGGCCAGGGGCGGGGGCGGTGGGGCCGGGGACGGGGGCGGTGGGTGCGGCGGCCGGGCCGGCCACGGACCGGTCGGTGCGGCTGGGCATGCTGCTGGCGCTGGTCGGCGGCGGCCTGGACGCCTACACCTTCATCAGCCGCGGGGGCGTCTTCGCCAGCGCCCAGAGCGGCAATGTCGTCCTGCTGGGAGTGGCGGCCGCCCGGCAACACTGGTGGGAGGCGCTGGGCCACCTCCCACCGGTTCTCGCCTTCCTGGCCGGGGTCCTGGTCGCCGAAACCCTGCGCCGGCCCCGGGTGGCGGCGGTGCTGCGCCGGCCGGCGTGTGTGGCCATGGCGCTGGAATGCGCCGTGCTGGCGGTGGTCGGACTGATCCCCGCCGGTGCCCCCGACGCGCTCGTCACCGTCCTGGTCGCCTTCATGGCGTCCGTGCAGATGTCGACCTTCCGCACCCTCGTCGACAGCGTCTACAACAGCACGATGACCACCGGGAACCTCCGCTCGGCCATGCAGAACGCCTATCAGGCGGTGGTCGCCGGCGACCGGGACGCCCGGCGCCGGTCGTGGCAGTTCGCCTGTGTCGTCCTCGCCTTCCTCGCCGGGGCGTTCGGCGGCGGCTGGCTGACCTTCGAATGGGGTGTCCACGCGGTCTGGGCCGCGTGCGCCGTCCTCACGGCCGGCCTGGCCCTCTTCGTGCACGACGAACGCGCGGCACGCAGGCCCGGCCGGGCCGCAGCGAGCTGACCCCATCCGCACCGGGGCGGGTGGGGGAGGGCATGCGGTGCGGAGGCGAGAGACGCGGAGGCGAGAGACGCGGAGGCGAGGGACGCGGACGGCTCACGTCCCCGGCCCGCGCCGCTGCAACCGCCGCGTCTCACGGATCAGCAGCACGAGCACGGCGGCGAGCAGACCGGCTGCCGCACCGACCGCCGGGGCCCCGACCAGACGGGTCAGGACCGCGCCGATCACCGCGCCCGCCACGAACGCCCCGACCACCAGGGCGTACCGTCCCGCGCGCCGCGCCGCCGCCGGTTGCCCGGCCGTCATCCACTGGTGCGCGGCGACCAGGGCCTTGCGCAGGTTCCCGCTCTCCGCCAGCGTCGTGTAGGGGGCGTCACGCAGCGTGGTGAAAGTGGAGAACTGCAGCGCGGCCACGAACGACACCGTCACCGTGGTCACCTGCTCCGGCGCGTCGGCGGGCAGCGCCGCGACCATGGCCAGGGCCGCGATCTGCAGCGTCAGCACCAGCCGCAGCGGCCGGCGCAGCAGCCGCGCCGGCCGGGGCAGGCCGAGCACCTCCACCAGGAGGACCCCCACGCTGAAGGCCGCGATCGGGATCAGCAGCAACACCGCCCGGTGCCAGTGCCGGGCGGTGGCCTCCACGCAGAGCAGCAGCACGTTGCCCGATTGCAGGTTGGCGAATACGTTGTGCCGGACGAACGTGTACGCGTCCAGAAACCCACCGGCTGTCGCCAGAAGCACCCCGACGGCCAGTGTGTCGGGGCGGCGATGGATCGTGGCCATGCACCACAGCATGCACGAGGACCGGAAGAAAGGGCGGAACCGGAAGAAAGAGCGGAGTCGGAAGAAAGGGCTGGACGGAAAAGAAGGGCGGGGCCGGTCACTCCAGCAGGCCGCGCCGCATGGCCTCCGCGACCGCCGCGGCCCGGTCCGACACCTTCAGCTTCTCGTAAAGACGCTGAGCGTGTGTCTTCACCGTGCTCGTGCCGAGAAACAACTCCTGGGCGATCTGCGGAATGCTCAGCCCCCGGGCCATGCCGTCCAGCACCTGGCGTTCCCGCTCGCTGAGGGACGGAGCGTTCTGGGACCGCCGCATCCGGATTTCCTCGGCCAGCCCCCCGGTGACCTCGGGCGGCACGACCGTCTGTCCCCGGGAGATCGCCCGCACCGCTTCCACGACCGCCGAGCGTTTGCTGTCTTTCGTCAGAAAACCCGCGGCCCCCTCCTCCAGGGCACGGTAGACGGAAGAACTGTCGGTGAAAGCGGAGAGCAGAAGAACACGCGTCCGTACCTGGTCCCGGACCAGCGCATGGAGCACCGCGATTCCGTCGAGTTCGGGCATGCGCAAGTCCAGCACGGCCACTTCCGGCACTTCCCGCCGGATGACCTCCAGCGCATCCCGCCCGTTTTCCGCCTCGGCCACCACATCAATGAACCCGCTGAGCTGCAGCGCACGTGAGATACCCTCCCGGAACAAAGGGTGATCGTCGGCAATTACCACTCTGATACGGGCAGGACTCGGCGTCGCCACGGCAATCCCGACCTTTCGTCTGCACGTTGCCTGCGTTGCTGCGTTATGGCCGCCGACAGGTTCACGAGGGCTCCGTCAAGCGTAGGTGAGCCGTTGCCCCCCGGCCAGCGCCCGGCCCGCCGCGCCCGGCCCGTCGAGTGAGCCTGGCCGGCCCCCAGCCCCCGCGCGCACCAGGCCGGCCCGCCGTCCTGCGGAAACCGGAGCGCCGCGCGCGAACACAACGGCGCTCACCGCAGCGGTACGACGGCATCCACCGTCGTACCGCCCGACGCGTTGTTCCGCACGGTGAAAACACCGCCCATGCCCTCGATCCGTGCCCGGTGCGAGGCGATCCCGATATGCCCCGACGACAGACTCCTGGCCATGGCGTCACGCGAAATCCCGATACCGTCGTCGGAAATCGAGAGCCGCACACCCCCCGGATCGCACTCCTGCAGGGTCACGGTGACATTCTTCGCCTGCGCATGCTTCACGACGTTCTCCAGGATTTCCCGGGCCAGCCAGTAGAGCGGCCGATCGGCGGAACCCGCGGAGGCGATGCCGGAGTGGACCTCCGCACGAAACTTTCCCCGCTCCGCCGCCTGCTGGGTCAGATGCTCCAAAGCGGACACCAGACCTCCCGAGACCAGGACCTCGGGATGCAGGGTCCGCACCGACGAGCGAAGCTGCCTGCTCGCCGCCGTGAGGGCCTCATCGGCGCGGTGCAGGGAATCGGTCATCTCAGGACCGGATACCGCCTCGTCAATGAAATGCCGGGCCGCCAGAACATTCTGCAGGGCTCCGTCGTGCAGCACCTCCGCGATTTTCCGCTGCTCCCTCTCCTCCGCCGCCATGATGCGGTCCAGCAGCCACAGACGATGCTCGGCCAGCTCCCTTATCGACCTCACTCTGCGCTGCTGGACGTCCGACAGCAGGACACACCCCGCACAGACCACCAGAATGAACAGGGTATGCACGGACACGAAATGCCAGTACGGCTGCTGCCGATGCCCGAGACCCGTGCCGATGGCATAGCTCGCCGCGGCCAGAACCCCGGATGCCGCGGTAAGGGCAGGCCGCATCTGAAATGATGCGAGGACGGGGATGAAAAGAAAAATGTCAGCCGATATCGGCGAACTCCAGTCCGGGTCGGAGAAGTTGCCGGAAACCGCCATCAACGCGGTCAGCAGAGCCAGGTCGACCAGCGGATAGACCCAGCTCGGGAACGACCGGTACGACCTCCAGGCCGCCCCCAGCGTCCCCAGGGTCCACAGCGTGTACGCGGCGGCCAGGGCCACCGACAGCTGCAGCCGCTCGGACGGCGGGAACACCGCCAGGTCCGCCGTGAACGCGATGACGATCGCGATACGCAGCACCGCCTGCCACCGGAACGCCCGCCGCAGATGCAGGGCCGGCATGTCACCCCCGCCCCCACGATCGGCACGGCAGCCCTCGCGAACGGTCGGGAATGCGTCCGGACGTGTCATGTCATCCCTTACCGGCTGTCGCCGCGCCTCACGGCAGCGGACCACGGCCGACCGGCCCCCCGCCCGCGGCCGAAAGAAGCCGGCGGCAGCCCGGACTTCGCTGTGGCGGCGGTCGTCAGCCACTGCCCCGTCGGGACGACCATTTTATGCCGCAGGCCGCGCCCGGGGCGGCCCGCGGCCTGCCAGGCGAGGCACACCGCCACGGCGGCGAAAGACCCGCGCCCCCTCCCGCTCACCGGCCGACGAGCCGACCCGCCCCTCAGCCTGCCGCTCCTCCGACCGGGGGACGTACAGCAGCGGCCGCAGCGGCTGAAATGAATTACGCAAGGTTCCCCCAGCGGGAACCGCATCCCCCTCACCACTCAGAAATCCGAGGATTCCTCATGCTCAACGCCCGACGTCACATCGCCCGCATCGCCGGTATTTCCTGCATCGCCGCACTGGCCGCCGGAACCATCGGGGTGGCCGGC
The DNA here is from genome assembly GCF_055600785.1 of Streptomyces sp. NPDC038200. Lineage (NCBI taxonomy): Bacteria > Bacillati > Actinomycetota > Actinomycetes > Kitasatosporales > Streptomycetaceae > Streptomyces > Streptomyces sp. NPDC038200. Next base: position 11,570 of record NZ_JBVJYH010000027.1, on the reverse strand, counting down.
GCCGACGCAGCGCCCATGATGAAGCACCACACGGCCGCGTACGCGACCAGCCATCACCACCACAACAGCTCACGCAGCCACGACGACTCGGAACACAACAACTCGCGGCACGACAACTCGAAGGGCGGCAACTCCTACAAGGACAACAACTCGAACTCGTCGAAGAACATGCCGAAGGGCGGCAACACCCAGGGCGGCACCCAGGGTGGTGGGAACGGGAACACCCAGGGCGGTACGCAGGGTGGTGGCAACGGGAACACCCAGGGCGGTACGCAGGGTGGTGGCAATGGGAACACCCAGGGCGGTACGCAGGGTGGTGGGAACGGGAACACCCAGGGCGGTACGCAGGGTGGTGGCAATGGGAACACCCAGGGCGGTACGCAGGGTGGTGGCAACGGCAACACGCAGGGCGGTACGCAGGGTGGTGGGAACGGGAACACCCAGGGCGGTACGCAGGGTGGTGGGAACGGGAACACGCAGGGCGGTACACAGGGCTGATCACTGAAGAAGCCGGCATCCCGCAGAGGACAGTCTCTGCGGGATGCCGGCTTCGTCCGGACGGCGGACCAGGTCACCTCGGGCCGGACCGGTGATCGTCGGCCTCCTCGTCGACCGAGAGCAGACCCTCAGCGAGGTGTGGGGCAGTCGGGAGGCGAGGGACCCACAACCGGACGTGCATGTCGCCTACCTGCACGCCAGTTGGACGAGGGCCCGGGCCCGGCGGGACACCGGCTGAATGAGCCCGTAGCCGCCCCGCGGGGCCCTTGCCGGCCCGAGACGGGTGGCTACCGGGCGTTGCGGCAGGAGCGCTCGGCGCGCTGCACGAGAACGGCGACCTGCTTTTCCGCCGCGTCCCGGACCAGGTACTCCCCGAAGAACTCTCCGCTGGGGTCGTAGACCTCGAAACGGTCGGCTATCTGCTGAATCGTGAAACCGTCCCGGCGGTGCGCGGGAGCGTACTGAGCCGTCATGATTTCTGCCCCTTCTGCGGTGCCGTGCGAAGGGCTTCGGGGGAGCCCGTCGGGGAAACTGCTCACAGTCTGTGCGCGGCCCCCGGCCCGGTGGATCGGGCGACTGGGGGACCGGTCGGGGGGATCCGCCGTAGGCGGCATGACGGCATGACGGGGGCGGGGGGAGCGGCTTCGTGGATGGGCCGGGACAAGGACCGCCGCCCGGCACCGCCGGCTGCGACGAGCCCCATCCCGCCGCCGGGGTGGGCCCATGCCGCGCTGCCCGGGACGGCGCGGGCAGGCCCGCCGGTCCGGCGTGGAGGACGATGACGGTATGAGGACCGGGAGTCAGTCCGTCGTTCCGGCAGGCGGGCCGGACCCTTGCCGGGCACGCGGTGGACGGCGGGACTCGTTCCGGCCCGGCCACCACGCCCCCCGACGCAGCGCATCACCCCCTCGCGCACGCACGACGCCCCGGACGCGGTCCCGGCGTTCCCGCTCCGGCCCCGGCCCGGCCACGGGAATTGGGAGGCCACGATGAGAGGGGACGTGCCGTACCGGGCGGCGCCTGGGGGCCGCCTTGGGCGCTCGTGACCCGGCGCACCGCGGGCAGGCGTGGCCCCGGGCTGTTCACCCCCGCACCGGGGAGCCGGCCGGCCGCCATGGCCGGGCTGGGCAACGGGATCGCGATCAGCGCGCCGCTGCTGGCCGGCATCGCCGCGGGTGACGCGGCGGCGGGGGCGTGGGCGGCGATGGGCGCCTACGTGGCGGCGTTCACCAACAAGGGCGGTGCCCGCCGGCCTCGTACCCGCGGCCTGCTGGTCGCCGCCGTGGTCAACGCCGCCGCGTTCGGGGCCGGCGCGTGGACGGCCGCGCTGTACCCCCTCACGCTGGTCCTGCTCGCCGTCCTGGTCTTCCTCGCCTCGATGGGATCGAGCATCCACCCGGCGCTGGAACGGCTCGGCACGATGCCGGCCACCGCGCTGCTCGTCGCCGCGGCCGGCACCGGCGCGACGGGGACGACCCAGGCGACCGTGCTGGTCCTGCTCGGCGGCCTGTGGTACGCCGCCGCCACCGCCGTGCTGACTCCGCACGCCCGGCTGCGGGACGTGCTCGGCGCGCTCGCACAGCCCTACCGCCTCATCGGCCGGAACCTGGGCGCCCTCGCCGCCTGCCCGGCCGACGCCGTCCTCCTGCCCGTAGCCGGCGCGCTGCGCGGGGCGGAGGAGGCCACACGCCAACTGCGCGGCCCAGGAGGCAGCGAACACCTCGCCGACCTGACCGACCCGCTCGTCCACCACGCCGCCGCCCTGGCCGACCTCACCACCGCCCTGGCCGCGACCGGCCCGCCCCCCGCCGCCGTCCGCACGCCCTGCACCGCGGCCACCGGCCACGCCGGGCAACGGCTCACCCACCTCGCCGACACCCTCACCCGCCGCCCCGCACCCACCCGCCGCCCCGGACCCACCGGAGACCCCCCACCCGCCGGCGGCATCGGACGCATTGCGACCACCGGCGTCCCCGAACCCACCGGCGTCCCTGAACCCACCGGCACCATCGACCCGCCGGCGCCGCCGCGCCCACCCCCCGCGCTACGCCCGCCGGCGTCACCGCACCCACCCACCTCGAGCTCGGACCCCCCGCTCGCTCTGCTGGAGGCCGCCTGCGACCGCATGCGAGCCCAGACCGCCACCGCCTCCGCAACGCCCTCCGCCACCGCCTCCGCCTCCGCCACGCACGCCTACGCCGACCTGGCACGCGCCGGCCGGCAGCGCCGCCTGCTGACCCGTATCACCGCCACCGTCACCAGCGCCCAGAAGGACGCCTGCGCCCTCGCCGCCCTGGCGGCGACCCGGCTGCCCACGCCCGCCACCGCGCCGGCACCCTTCCACCGGGCCCGCCTGCGCGATGCCACGACCCTCACCTCGGCCACCTTCCGCCATGCCCTGCGCGCCACCACCGTCAGCGGCGCGGTCTTCGCCCTCGCCCAGGCCACCGCGCTCCCGCACGGCGAGTGGGCCACCCTGGCCGTCCTGCGTGTACTGCGCCCCCAGTACGCCGTCACCCGCGAACGCGTCGCCCAGCGGGTCGTCGGCAACGTCGTCGGCGGCACGTGTGCCGCCCTGCTGATCGCCGCCGTGCACCAGCCGGCCGCCCTGTGCCTGATCCTGTTCGTGCTCATCACGGCCGGATTCACCCTGCGGCCGGTGAACTACGCCTTCTGGGTCGTCTTCGGCACCCCCCTGGTGCTGCTGATCGGCGACGTGTCCCACCCCGGCGACTGGCTGGACGCGGCCGTCCGCATCGCCATGACCCTCCTGGGCACGACCGCGGCCCTGCTCGGCAGCCGCCTGCTGTGGCCCAGCTGGGAACACCCCCGCCTCGCCGCGCACACGACCCATGCCCGCAGAACCACCGCCGCCTACCTCGACACCGCCTTGCGTTCCCTCACCCGTCCCGCCCCGCGACCGGAGACGGCCCGCGCCCGCGGCGCGGCGGAACAAGCGCTCACCCAGGCCCAGGACACTCTGCGGCACGCTCGCCGCGAGCCCGGCCACGACCCGGCGACGCTCGACGAAGCGGCCGCCGTCCTCGACGCCCTGGACACACTCGTCCCGCTGACCGCCGCCCTGACCGCACACCGCACTCCCCGCACCCCCCGCATCCCCGCGCTCGCCACCTACACCCACCACGCGGCACCGGCACTCGCCGGCACGTTCGCCGAGGAGACGACCCACCACACCGACGCCCTCACCGGAGCCCTGGAAGAGATGTCCCTGCACCTCGAAGAACTCCACGCCCGGCGACTGCGCGAACTGGCCGCCGAACGCACCGGCGACACCCCGGCCCGCGCCGCGATCCGCGAGGACGGACCCGTCGTCGAACTCCTCGGCGCGATCGCCGCCGCCCTCGCCGAGGCCCGCCCCCACAGAACCTGAACCCCGGTCGCAGAAGACCCGGCCGCTACGGCCCACGGCAACCGTGAACACACGAAAAGACGGCATCTCGCAGAGGTTGTCCTCCGCGAGGTGCCGCCTTTCCTTTCACCCCTCAGCCCTGGGTGCCGCCCTGGGTGTTGCCGTTGCCGCCGCCCTGGGTGCCGCCCTGGGTGTTGCCGTTGCCGCCGCCCTGGGTGCCGCCCTGGGTGTTGCCGTTGCCGCCGCCCTGGGTGCCGCCCTGGGTGTTG
>NZ_JBVJYH010000027.1:0-7335 GCF_055600785.1 Streptomyces sp. NPDC038200 | reverse complement strand
TGCCGTTGCCGCCGCCCTGGGTGCCACCTTGGGTGTTGCCGTTGCCGCCGCCCTGGGTGCCGCCCTGGGTGTTGCCGTTGCCGTTGCCCTGCGTACCTCCCTGGGTGTTGCCGCCCTTGGGCATGTTGCCCTTGTTGGACATGTTGTCCTGGTGACGCTGCTGGTGATGCTGGCTGGACGCATGCGCGGCGTGATGCTTCATCGGCGCGGCCTCTGCGCTCGCCACACCGAGGCCTCCGGCGGTCAGAGCAGCGATGCAGGAAATACCGGCGATGCGGGCGGCTATGTGACGTCGAGAGTTGATGAACATGAGAAAACCTCTTTTTCCAATTTCTGGGTGGATGCAGTTCCTGTCGGATGAACTTGCGTAATTTCATTTCAGCCGCTTTGACCGCTGCCGTGTGTCCCCCGGTCGGAGGACCGACCGGCTGACGTATCCGTCGGTACGTCGGCTGAGCCGGACGGCGGAGTCCCGCACCGGCCCCCACCGGCCCGCCCCCCCGGGCCGGCGCGAGGCTCTCAGGGAGCGTCGTCGCGGATGGCGGGCGTGGCCGGTCTCAGCTGCCCGGGAGACGCGTGCCGACGATCACGCTGAGGTCTGCCGCGAGGCGGAGTTCGGTGGCGCGGAGTTCGGGGTGTTCGAGCCAGTGCAGCCGGGGCCGGTCAGGTGCGCCGTTGAAACGGGGTGGCCAGGTGGTGGCCGGGGTGAAGTCGTCGATCACCACCGTGCCGCCGGCGGCGAGCAGGCGGGCGGGGTCCGCGGCGCCGTCGCCCTTGGCCTGGCCGCCGCCGTCGAGGACCAGCAGGTCGTAGGGGCCGCACTCCTCGATGCGCTGCCAGTCGCCGTGGAGAACCTCGACACGGGCACCGCCACGGAAGACCTCCGCGGCGATGCGGGCTCGTTCCGGATCACGTTCGACGCTGATCAGCCGGGTGTCCGGAGACGCGCCCGACGCCAGCCAGGCAAGGCCGACACCGCAGCCTGTTCCGGTCTCGGCGATTCTGTGGGGCGCTCCCGCGGCCAACACCTGGAGCAGACGCCCCTGTTCGGGTCTGCAGGAGAACGCGAAACCGTGCGCGCGCGCCGCCGAGACGGCCCGCCGGACCAGCACAGGCAGTGCGTCGTCGTCCCGGTAGGCATCCGTTCCCTGAAGCGACATGCCGCGCATTGTCGCCGCGCGACCGCCTGACCGGGCCGAGCCGGTACCGGCGGACGAGGGCGGCCGCGGGCCGGTCCGGCCCACGGCACGGCCGGCCCACGGCACGACAAGGCCCCCGGGCCGCGGTGCCGGACGCCGTACGCCCCGCTCACCGGCCCGGGGGCCTGGCCCGTCACGGCAGCGGTCTCACGGCTTCATCGCCGCGGCGACCATCTCGAACGAGCCGGCGATGAGCTTCTCCGTCTCCTCGCCGATGACGGCCGCGGTGTCCCGCGCGGCGCCCTGCGTGGCCCCTTGGGTGTTGTTGGTGCCGCCCTGCGTCGCGCCCTGGGTGTTGTTGTTCCCGGCGCCCTGGGTCGCGCCCTGGACGTTGTTGGTGCCGCCCTGGGTGCCGCCCAGGGTGTTGCGCGTACCGGTCTGGGCGCCGCCCTGGACATTGTTGGTCCCGCTCTGCGTGCCGCCCTGCGCGTTGTTGGTCCCGCCGATCTGGGTGCCGCCCTGGGTGTTGCCCGTGCCGCCCTGCGCACCGCCCTGGACGTTGCGGGTACCGCCCTGCGCGGCGCTCTGCGTGTTGCCGGTACCGCCCTGGGTGTTGCCCGTGCCGCCCTGCGTGCCGCCCTGACCGTTGCCGACCTGGACGTTGTTGCTGTTTCCGTCCCCGTTATTGGTGATATCACCGACAAACCCGCCATTATTAATGATGATAGTGAGCGGAGTGGGGGGTGCGGGATCGTAGCGGAGTTCCGCGGAAGCCTGGCCCGCTGTTGCGCCCGTCAGTGCCACGGCAGCGGCAAAAGACAGAGTTGCGCAGATACCAACCCTTTTCACAGCAGCCCTCTCGTGCGGTGGATTAGCAGATAGGAATTCCCTGCCGGACCAAACTGTCGTAAATCACCACTCCGCCACCGGAGCGACACGGGGCATGTCACCCGTACAGAGTGTGTGCCGGTGACACCGTGATCGGGGCGACGTGGATCTCATGTGATCGCGAAACCGATGCTGACGGCGTTCGCGATCAGGTACGCGGCCGTTGTGGACAGGGCCACGAATGTGTTCGTCCGCCGCACCGAGGCCCTCTTCTCGGTTTCGGCCCACCGCCACAGGATGTAGGTCGTGCAGCCCACGCCGACCAGCGTGTAGAGCAGAGTGGCGAGATGGATCTGATCGACCAGGGTCACGCCGAAGAGCGTCCCGGTCAGGCTCACGGAGCGCATGCTGACGACCACGCTGAAGAGGGACGCGCCGAGGATCCCGTACCGTGATCCCAGTACGGTGACGAAATCGCTCGACCAGATCCAGTACGAGATCAAAGAGCTGAGAAACGCGACGTACGCGGGCCACGCCTGCCTGATGAAGCCGGCCACGTCCACCCGCTCCAGTCTGACCCCGATGACGAACTGGCTGTACCGGCTCTGCCCGTGGGTGATCCGCGGATCCCCGAAGGAGGTCCGGTAGGTGTGCTTCGCCACCCGCACGCCGAAACCCCTGATCTTGAACCCCTCCAGGCTGATGGCGTGGTCGTACCCGGAGTTCGCGGCATCGGGCGCGTAGGTGAACTGCGAGGCGTTGAGCTCGGAATCCTCCACCTTGATCCGCACGTCCTGCTTGTCGAACGGATACTCGCTCAGATTGAAGTCCTGCCGGAATGTCCCGGACACCTTCACCTGGGACCAGTATTCGCTGCCGACCTTCTCCACGGACCGGTCGCTCTGGGTGACCTGTGTGGCGTTGGTGAATTCCAGGCGCCGGGTGGCGTCGAGGCCCTCGCTCGGGCACACACTCCACAGCCAGAAATCCGCATTGATGGTCCGCGGTGAAACATCCAGTCCGTACAGGTCCGTGAGATATGCTCCGACACGGCAGCCGGGCACGGCCGATGCGGCGGCAGCCGGCATTGTCGAAGCGCCCGTGAAAAGCATGGTGAACACCAGAAGAGTGACAGCCCTCCGGCGCACCCGGCGCCCTGACCCGCCCTTCAGGAATCCACAGGGAAAGCGGTGGGGATATGGGAAGCCGGGTCTCGCCATGCTTTCAAAATATCGGAGCGCACCGTGCCTCTTCCGGGTCTGACACGCCCCCGGCCGTCTCTTTCCGCCCCCCCCATCGCGTTCCGGCGACGGGTGCAACGGAACTCGCCCCGGCGAGGCGTACGGCCGCCGCCCCCCGGCGCGCTTCGTGGGCCCCGCTCGGCCACGGCCCGGACCTGGCTGCCCTCGCCCCTTCCCCGGCCCTCGCCATGCCGCCGGTCATGGCGCACACTCACCTCCATGGCGGACATGGGGGCATTTCGAGAGGCAGTCACCACCTGGGCGGGCGGCGGTCCCGGCAGCCCGGCGAAGGACCTGGCCACACGCCTGCACGTGCGGACGGCGGTGCTGCTGGAAGGCCCGAGCGACCTCGCAGCCGTCGAGGCACTGGCCGCGCGACGAGGCCGCGACCTCGCCGCGGAGGGAGTGTGCGTCATGCCGATAGGCGGAGCCATGAGCATCGGCCGCTACGCCGGCCTCCTCGGCCCGCCCGGCCTCGGCCTGCGCCTGGCAGGACTGTGCGACGAAGGCGAACAACGCTTCTACGCCCGCAGCCTCCAACACGCCCGGGCGCCGCACCGCGCCTCCTTCTTCGTCTGCGTCACCGACCTGGAGGACGAACTCATCCGCGCCCTGGGCATCCCGGCGGTCGAGGAGATCATCCGGGCCGAAGGCGACCTCCGCGCCTGGCACACCTTCCAGCGCCAGCCCGCACACCACGGCCGTCCCCGCCGGCACCAGCTGCGGCGCTTCCTCGGCACCAAGAAGGGCCGCAAGATCCGCTACGGCCGCCTCCTGACCGAGGCCCTCGACCCCGCACGGACACCGCCCCCGCTCGACGACCTCCTCGCCGGCCTGTGACGCACACACGAAACCGCCGCCCGGCTCCGCGGAGACGGGCTCCGGCCCCTTCCTCGCGGTGCGGTCACACGTTTCCCGCGGTGCGTCACACGCCGTGTGACGCACAGGGCGCCTGCCGGGACGCCCCGCTTTCCCCCTCGGCCGAACAGCCGGGTCCGACCGCGCTGTTCGCGAGGGATCAGTTCGTGCCGAGCTTCTCGACGACCGTCTCGTCCGGGCCGACGGGGCGCCCGTCGCCGGAGCGGATCTCCAGCGGGCTCAGCGGGCGTCCGTCCCGGCGGTCGAGAAGCCGCGAGTGCGCCTCCCCGGGCTCGAAGCAGTGCCTCTCGCCCCACTGGCGCAGCGCGACGACGACGGGGAAGAGCGCGCGGCCCTTCTCCGTGAGCACGTATTCCTGGTAGGGACTGCCGTCGGAGGCGGGCGCGGTCCTCATCACGCCCGCTTCCTCCAGCGCGCGCAGCCGGCTGGCGAGGATGTTCTTGGCGATGCCCAGGCTCCGCTGGAACTGGCCGAAGCGGCGACTGCCGTCGAACGCGTCGCGCACGATCAGCAGCGACCACCAGTCGCCGATGGCGTCGATCGACCGGGCAACGGGACACGGATCGGCGTCGAACCGCGTACGGGCGACCATCCCACTCTCCTCCTCCACACACCCACCTGGTTGCAACATGCTACCCCGCCGCCCTAGGGTCCAACAGGTAGCAAGTTGCAACCACCATGGAGGGGGCACCGTATGCCGAGCGACCGCTCGACGGCCGGCGACCGGAAGGCCGTGAACAGCGCACCCGCACCGCCCGCACCGCCGCCCGCGCGCCTGACCCTGCTGTTCGCCCTCGCCTGCGGCAGCGCGGTGGCCAACGTCTACTTCGCCCAACCCCTGCTGGTCACCCTCGGCAAGCAGTTCTCGCTCGGCTCCGGCCTCCTCGGCGCCATCGTCACCGTCACCCAGCTCGGCTACGCCGCGGGACTGTTCCTGCTCGTCCCGCTCGGTGACCTCGTCGACCGGCGCAGACTGATCACGCTCCAGCTCGGCCTGCTCGCCGCCGCGCTGCTCGCCGTCGCGCTGGCACCCGGAACCACGGCACTGCTCGCCGCCCTCGCGGCGGTCGGAGCACTCGCCGTCGTCACCCAGACCATGGTGGCCGCGGCGGCCCATCTCAGCGCCCCGGCCTTTCGCGGACGCGTCGTCGGAGGCGTCACCAGCGGAGTCGTCACCGGCATCCTGCTGGCCCGCACGGTGGCGGGCACCATCGCCGACCTGGCCGGATGGCGCGCCGTCTACCTCCTGTCGGCCCTGGTGACCGCGACCCTGGCCATGCTCCTGCGCCGCGCCCTGCCGGCCCACCGGCCGCCGACGGCCGCCCTGCCCTACCGGCGTCTGCTGGCATCGACCCTCCTCCTGTTCGCCCGCCACCCCCTGCTCCGGATCCGCGGCGCTCTGGCACTGCTGGTCTTCGCGGCCTTCAGCACCCTGTGGAGCAGCGTCGTCCAGCCCCTCAGCAGCCCGCCCTGGTCCCTGACGCACACCGCGATCGGCGCGTTCGGGCTCGCCGGAGCGGCCGGCGCCGCGGCCGCCGGCGCCGCCGGCCGATGGAACGACCGCGGACTGGCGCAGCGGACCACGGGCACCGCGCTGGTCTTGCTCACGGTGTCGTGGCTCCCCCTGGCCTTCACCCGGCAGTCACTGTGGGCACTGGCCGCCGGAGCCGTCCTGCTGGACTTCGCCGTCCAGGCCGTGCACGTCACCAACCAGGCCCTCATCTACGCCGCACACCCCGATGCGGGCAGCAGGACCATCGGCGGCTACATGGTCTTCTACTCGGCCGGCAGCGCCCTCGGCGCCCTCGGCTCCTCACTGGCCTACGCGGCGACGGGGTGGACGGGGGTCTCCGCCCTGGGAGCGGCCTTCAGCGCCGCCGCCCTGCTGCTGTGGGCGACGACCCGCCGCCTGGGCCCACCGGCGTGACATCCGGCCGGCTAGTCCTCGTCCCGCAGCCGGCGCCAGATCCGGGTGCGGTGCAGCACATAGAGGGAACCGAGCAGGACGATCACCTGCAGCCCCACGGCGACCAGCCAGAATTCGTCCCTGGTCTCCAACTTGTCCGTCAGGAAAGTGAAGTTCATACCGAAGAACCCGGTCAGGAACGACAACGGCAAGAAGATCACCGACACGATGGCCAGCCGGTTGATCACCCCGTTCTGCTCACCCGCGACCAGGGACGAGTAGCTGGCGAACGCCCGGCGGGCGGCGTCCTGGAGAGTCTCGATGATCGTGAGGACCGTACGGGCCGCGTGCTGGAACTCCCGGGCGAGCCGTTGCCGCTCCTGCGGGAAGTCACGGCTCATCAGCCTGCGGTTGATGACCTCCTCCACCACCTGGACGTAGGGCAGCAGCGAATGGTGCAGCAGGGCCGAGCGGCGACGCAGCTGCGCCAGCCGGTACACCTGCTCGGGTCGCCGCTGCTGGAACATGTCGTCCTCCAGCTCCTCCACCTCCAGCAGCGCCGCGACCGCGGCCCGCCGAAAGGTCGTCAGGGCCTCCTGGAGCACGAGAAAGAGAACGGCCACGCAGTCGTGGGGCTTCTCCCGCCGCAGGTGTCCCATGACGGGCGCCGTCATGACCGCCGGGCCCCGGTGCGCGGTGACCAGGAAGCGGTCGCTCGCCACCGCGTGGACGTGGACGATCCGCTCGTCGTGGACCACCGGCACGACCAGACCGAGAAGGCTGCCCAGAAAGTCGCCCCGGACGGGCTCGTCCGCCCGGCCGAACCAGTCCAGCTCCTCGGCCCCCAGCCCGAGAAGCCGGGCCACCGGCTCGGTCTCCTGCGCGTCCTGCGGCGTCAGTTCGACATCGACGAGGAGAAACCGGGCGGCCTCGAGCCGGCGGCGTGCCTCCGTGACGTCCGTCCGCGCGCTGGCCGCCTCCGGCATCGACACCACCGTTACGATCATCGCCCTCTCACCGTCAGTCCCGAAGCCCGTGGCTCCGAGCGTCCCCGCCTCTCCCACCCCCGCACCCGACGCCACCCGTGCGCGCCACGCAAAGACCTCCGAACGGAGGAAGGAGACCCCGGCGGCGTCACGGGCGGCCCGCGTCCTGCCGCCGCGGAACACCGCCCCGACGAGCCCGTCTCCTCAGAGGCTGCGGGCGGTGATGTTGCCGTAGGCGGTGGTGGCGTGGAGGTGCAGGGAGGCGGTGTCGTCGTCGGTGTTCTTGAGGGTGTTGTGGATGCGGCCGTAGGCGGTGCCGGCGTCGAGGGTGGCGGAGACTCCGCGGGCGGCGCCGG